>NZ_JBFRDB010000001.1:0-632043 GCF_052113365.1 Arthrobacter sp. YAF17
CCGGTAGGACTCGGCCAGGTGCTTCGTCACCGCCTTGCGCTCACCCATCGTCAATCCCATCCCTCAAGGATGTCCGCGGCCAACGTCCCGGAGCTTTTCCCATGAGGCAACGTATCCGGCTACGCGGAGGTTTTTTATGAGTCAACGCGACCTGTTGGCAGGAGGCTATACGGGGCTTAGCCTAGGGAGCACAGGATGGCCAGTGTGCGCGTAATGCGCGCTGGCGGGTGACCGGGGGGATCATCCAGCAACGTTTTTCGGTCTCAAGACGAAGGAACGTGTTGGAAAATGACCCCTGATGTGGAATTCCACCCGCATCGACCCTTGACGGGCCGGGGCGTGTATCTGCTGGACGACCACGAGGTAGTGCGGCGGGGCCTGCGCCAGCTTTTGGAGTCCGAGGGCCTGAGCATCGCCGGGGAGTCCGCGTCCGCGCGCAAAGCACGGCGCCAGATCCGTGCCCTTCGCCCCGAGTTGGTCATTGTTGATGATGATCTCAACGATGGTTCCGGGGCCGGGGTGTGCCGGGATATTGCGGCGGCGGACCCGGGCATCCGGTGCGTGATGATGACCGGGGAGAGCGACGAAGGGGTGCTGATCGACTCCATTCTGGCCGGTGCGTGGGGCCGCCTGTCCAAGCAGGACGACAACAGCGAACTGCTCAGGCTCATCCGCCGCGCCCTGGCAGGGCACACGGCATACAGCGGCCGATTCCTGCCCGCGCTTACTGCCCCCCGGCTCCGGGGCCGCAACCCCGAGGGTGAGCTACTGCTGACCTTGACGAGGCAGGAAATGAATGTCGCCGTCGGGTTGACGAAAGGGCTGACCAACCGCCAGATCAGCCGGGAGCTGTTTGTAGCAGAGAAGACCGTGAAGACCATGACCTCGGCCGTATTGAGGAAACTCGGCATGACGCGCCGGTCGCAGGCCGCCGTATTCATCATCAATGCGCTGAATCCCTCGGACAACCATTCATACAGGTCAAGCCCCTTCCCGGACCTTATCGCGGAGGTCACGGCAGCACTGCTGAACTGCGTCAGCGAGGCCGGGACAGCGCCGCCAACAGATGAGGAGCGGGCAAGGGATGCGCGTCGGCTCGCCGACGCACTGACCGCGATCTAGGCCGCCCGGCCGGCAACCCTCCCGCTGCCGGAAACTCGGACCCCGCCAACGGCGTTGCCGGGTCCGGCACTCAGAAGCGTCGGCGGGTTTACCCTGACCCGGATTGCAGGCGCCCGCTGGCGCGGCGTTCTGGGCCTGCCTGCACAGTATTCGGAGTGGACGGTCATGCCGCCCCTTGCCAGTGAGCGGTGCGCCGGGTGCCTTGAAGCGGGTGTTTGCCGGGTTTGGACTGAACGATGTCATGAGTGTCCGGCCCGAGGAACCGGAGATCCAGCGGACAGGTAATCACTAGTAGTTGCACGGCCCGCGGATCGGCTCCGACCAGTTCCCTCAGGTCAACGGTGATACTGAAGTCCTGAGCGAGTGATGCCGCGCGGCGTACGACCGGAAGAAGTCGGTGGACGTTGCGGAGATTAAGTTTCCCCGCCGGGGTGATGGTGATGGTGCCGGACCCAGGTCCACGGCGACGGGACATCAAGTTTGCTGTTCATAGACGCTATCTTGTCTACAGAACACGGTGGCCGGCTGCCGGACCACTACCAGATTACCGGTCGGCATGATCGGTGTCAGACGTTTTTAGCTGCTGCTGTGTTCTGCCGTGTCACCGCAGCTCGGGTGCCGGTTAGCGCACATCTGTCCCGTGTAATCCGGGGTCCGTTCTGTTGGCTCGAACCAGAGCCGGTTCGTGGTGAAAAATTCCGTAAATTGACTAAGGAACCTGGCCTGGCGGTCGCCTGACAGGGCGTTGTCTTCGGAAGCCGCGGTGTACCGGGTGCCGGACGCTGGAGTCTCCGGGGGTGGTGTTTCAGGGTGGCGGCCCGCCATCGGATCTCTGGTATTCGCGTCGGGAATCATCATCACCGGATGAGGTCCGGGCCCCTGGTGCGGCCCGAGAATGGTCGTACTCGCCGGTGGCAGAGCCTCCTGCGGCAACCCATTTCGGATCGGAGCCTCCAATGTCGAGACCGCACCCGATCCTTGCAGGATCGATCGCAATCGCGGCATCCGTCGCGTTGCTCACGGGCTGCAGCCCCTCCAGTCCCGGGGCGAGTGTCAGTAGCGCTCGGGCGCAAGAGAATGTTTCGCAGGCGTGCGCTGCTGCCAGTGCCTATGCCGCGGCCCTGACAAACTTCAAGCAGACCCTGAAGCCCGGTGCAACGGTGGAGCAGATCCGTTCGGCGCGAGACCAGGTCGCGAAGACCTACGACGATCTGATCAAGGCCAGTCAGGACGTCTCGAGAGACGAAGTGGACGCCGTTCAAGCGGCTGAAAAGAACTTCGATCGGGCCGTCAAGGATGTTCCTGATGATGCCACTCTGGCCCAGGCGGTCGGCTCACTGCGGGATGAAGCAACCAACGTCCAGGCCGCGGTCAGCGATTTGCGGACCGTGGCCAAGTGCTAGGTTCCGCGATTTTGTTCACCTGCGGTAGGCCCATTTCACGCGCCCGGCTGCCTTGGCGCCGAATGCCGCTCCAATTGAAAGCAGGGAAGTCAACATGAGTTTCTGGGAAAACTTTTGGAACATTTTCTGGTGGTTTTTTTGTGTGTATGCGTTCTTCGCCTTGCTCTGGGCGTTGTTCGCCGTCGTTGGGGACCTGTTCCGTGACGACAAGCTCAGCGGCTGGTGGAAGGCCATCTGGGTTATCTTCCTGGCATTCGTGCCCTTTCTGAGCCTGCTGGTGTACTTGATTGCCCGCGGTAAAGGCATGACTGAGAGGTCCATGGAACGGGCGCTAAAGCATCGGGAGGCCTCGGATGCGTACATCCGCGGGGTCGCTGCAGCGAGTCCAAGCGAGGAGATCGCCAAAGCCAGGGCTCTTCTGGACTCTGGAACTATCAGTGCTGATGAGTTTGACAGGATCAAGGGCAAAGTACTGGTCTGAGCGCGCCATGAGATCCTGTGAGGCCAAGACACTGATCAGTGCCCGGAAATCCACGGTATGGGAGATCATCACCGACGGCGGCAACTATACCGTCTGGGACTCCGGCATTACCCACATCTCCGGCGGACTGCGCAACGGGGCCACGATTCGAGTCCGGAGCCGGCCCGGCGGGAACCGTACATACCGTCTACGCGTCCGGCAAATACCGGGCGAAGCGATGACCTGGACCGGACGCCTGGCCCTGGGCCTGCTCAAGGGCGTGTGCACGTTCACGCTCACGTCCCACGGTGAAAAAACGCTTTTGCACGTCAGACAGGATTTTGCCGGCCCACTCCTGGGCATGCTTTCGAAGACCCTGCCCGATATTGAGCCGGCTTTCGCCGAGTACGTCAACGCCGTCAAGAAACGCTCCGAACTGCTCAGCAGACACGAAGCCAGGATGAACGCTTCATCCGGCCGAACACGGGACGTATCGGACGTACGCTCAGACCCGCCGAGTGCCCGCGACACTCTGCCTTGGTCGAGAACGTTCTTACCCCACGACAAGCGTCTGCCTCAACCTCTGCGTCTGCAATCGGACCGGTCAAAATCCTCCGGTTCGATGTAGGACTGCTTCATAGGCATCATGACTTCGCAAAGCAGCCTCACGTCGAACGCACGGCTCTGTGTGCGAAACCGTAGGGACGCATGGACCCCACCCTGAACCCCGGGCAGGGACTCCCGTCAGCCCTGCGCAGGCCGGCCCGAAAGACCGTGGACATCCCATTCGGGCTGCCCGGAAATCAGGATGTGCCCCTGCCCGGGCAGAACGGGCTGTTCTTCGAAGGCGACGTCCCGCCGCTTCGTTCCCTCCGCACCGCGTGGCTGCTGGCGTTGTTCCTGGGCTTCACCGGCGCCGACCGGTTCTACCTCCGCCGGCCCGTCACCGGCACCCTGAAGCTGCTGACACTCGGCGGTGCCGGCATCTGGTGGATCATTGACCTGTTCCGGATCACCAAAGAATACGCCGCCGACGGTGCGTCCATGCCATTGGCCGGGACCAATTCCCAGCGCCGCGGCCTGCGGCTGGCATCGATTGCCGTGGCCGCCGCCCTCGTGGCTGCGGTGACCTACATCACCGGGGAACCTGTCGCCGGGACAATCACCGCTACCGTCACCGCGGTGAACGAGCTGCTGAACCCGGCCCCGCCGCCACCGGTCAAAGAGTGGGTCACCGTCGCGGAGGCCTCCGGCACCAAGCCCCCGGGGCCGGTCGTGACCGTCACCGGCAAACTTCACATCGAGTACACCTTCACCGGCCCGGCCGTGGCCTACCTCCAGCCTGCGAAAGGACCGGCCATCACCATTCTTGCCCGGATCAAGGCCGGAGCCGGGGCGACCGGCATCGCCCTGCAGCCGGGAACCTACACGCTGATAGTCAGCACTACCGGCACCATTTGGCACCTCACGGCCGAGGAGTACCGGCTCCCTGGGTAGCGGCACGGCCTGTGCCGCGTTGATCTTGACACGGGGGCAGACGACTTGCCTTGCACGGCTCACCCGCGCGGCTTCCGCGGCGACGGCCGGCAGTTGGTCCAACAACGCCACGGGCCGCCCGGGAATATCACCCAAGGGGGTGCGAAGAGGCGCTGGAACGTGACAACCCCCTTCAGCGGCTCCTGCATCGGGTACTGGAACTGCCCTCGGTTTTGTTGACTATTTGACATAACGAGCGAGTGCTCGTGAAAGGACGTTGACCATGCCGACGGCATGTGGGGCGGGGTTCCGCAATGTGAGTTGGGGTCGCCAGGCGTGGCGGAGGGCTCCGCTACGTCGTTCGTGGTGTGTGCTCACTTCCTGGAGGCCGACCCGTCGGTTGGTCGTGGAGGTCGCTGTCCGTGTCCCCATGAGACGATCGGAGAGGAGGGACCCGCCGCCATGCTGTTCGTCGATTTCCAGCATGGGGCCGCCCCGTATTGCGGTGCTCATTGGGGGCTGGTCCGGTTCCGGAACCACACTAGGCATGTTGGAGCGAAATCGCATCCCGTCCGGGCGGCCGTATTGACAGCCCGGTTGGGATCGCCGACGTGGCAGAAAAGAGGGTGTGCACATTGTGCACACCCTGGGCTTCGGATCGGGTCGTATATCGGCCGGACTGGGCCGGATTGGCAAGGTTTGCGGGGGAGTGGCGGATATTCAATGGTCGGAACCCGGTTCGAGTCCCACCTCGGGCACGTGTTTTCTCTGTTCAGGGGGCCTGAGGGCCTCTGAGTGTGCACAAACTGTTCACTTATGGGCCCCTCCGGGGCCTATTTTTGTTGGTGTGCCGTTGCTGTGGCCGGTGGCTTTTTCTCGTGGTTCGGGCAGCGGTGGCGCTGTTTACTCGTTCATGGCCCGGGGTGCCGCCAGCTGCATGACTGGACGCTGGCTGGGGGAGCGGTGCTGCCTTTGCTGGTTTGCATTTCTTGATGTCATGACTGTTCATGGCGACGTTGCCAGGTAAGCGCATGACTTGATACGTCTTGTTGACGGTCAAGCGGCTAGCGCTTCCTTGAGCCCGAGGTGTGCCCGGTCGGCAGCGGCGAGTCCCTGGTCCGTGAACGTCTGCTCCGACGACACTCCAAGAGCAACCAGGGGCATTCTTCCGGGCGGTAAGGTCTTGGTCGTACGAGGATACGAGGGCGTATCCGATGGGGGCCCGGTCATGGACTTGGATGTGCTGTTTAGCCCCGGGGATTCTGTCGATCTAAGCAACACCTATTTCAAGGTGATTCGATATGTATTTGAGTTCGACGTCTCCAGCAGGTATCCGTTTTCTGGCCTCGATCAAGCAAGGAGATGGTCTCAAACCCTCCGCCCGTGCGGTCGGCATCGGCAAAAGCAGTATCCCGGCGACTAAAGGCTGGCGATGTGTCCAGCTTGGTCTACGCCGGGACCCTTGGAATTTGGTTGTCCCCACACTTCTCCGCCGGCCGTGTGTCTCAGTTTCACTGCTCCAGTGGTAACGAGTATTCATCGCTCTCTCCCAGTGCCAGTAGGGACGCGATTGCTTTTGATGTGGGGTCATTGTGGGAGTTCAGACGCCAGGAAACCGTTGCCACGGAATCAGCAGGCGCAGCAGCAGTTCGACGTCGGGAGGCACTCATCATGGCTGCACTTACTTCCTTCCTATATCGCTCCCACAGGATTTCACTATGAAGCGAACAGGCAAGTTCCATCGTTCGAGCCGCTAGCCGGTCAAAGGTAATTAGTTCAAACGGGTCGTGATCAGGCGACAACTTCACGCCTGTCTCACCGCAGCCAGCAACGGGACACTGATTCGAAGTATTCATTTCCATTGTTCCTCTCTTGCAGGTACTTCATGAATTGTCAGGGATGGAACATTTCATCCGACGCCGAGCATGATTAAGGGAGCGTGTTCACGGTTCCAGAAGCGTGGTTCGCGTTTTGGTGACATCGGGGGCACCTCACTGTTCGGGGCTTGAACCGGCGGATCTACTGGTCATGCCGCCGGACRTGGAGGCCGCGATTTCAGTGGTACAGGCTTCCGTCGACAGCAACCTGTCTGGAGGACTGGAGGGAGTAGGTGCTTGCGCAAAGTGATCATTGAGCCTCACATCTATAGTCGGCATAAGTGCCGGTCCTCTTTCGGCTAAAGGTCTTGCCGCTCGCCACCGACGCTCCGGTAAGTCGCGGTCGCCGTCGCGTTCGCAGCTACTCCCGTTGGAACAATGGTGGGCTCGCCGACTGTGTCCTCCGTGTGGATCGCCTGAGGAATTTCTGTGCGGAACGGTTAGAGGTCCCCGGGTGTGCACGGAGAGGGAAGCTGTCGTATTTGGCGACACACCTCCCTGACGGCGCTTGGCCCAGTCCTCGTTGTCCCGTCGTTGTTGTTCCCTGCTGTTTCTTGCGCTGCAGCCGCCGGTGACCTAGCCAAACCGAAGCGACCATGAGACCCGGCACATCGRCAAAGCCGAGGATGGCGGCCCACAGCAGATTTCGTCCAAATGAGCAGAACAGCTCGCCGAAATCAGCCAACTTCAGTGCCTCGGACGGTTGAACACCCGACATGCAATCGAGGACATCCTCCGATATCTTTGGGTGGCTGCGGTAAGGGATCAGGGAACCCTTCCGGCCCTACCGGAATGACGAGGGACGGCTGGGGGAGTGGCCGACTGCGGCGGACCGCGTACCGCCTTGTGCGGCCTCTGCTGGGTGTTCATCCTTGTTCGTCCTTCCGTTGGGTTTTCGCGTTCACCAGTTCATGGTGGCTAGGGCCGCGTACAACATGACTTGCTGCCTTGCCCCAGTAGTCCTGCATGAACAGGGGTCGGAGCGAAAACTTTGGACCAGCCGCAAACCCAGGTCCATGTAGAGAACAAAAGCCATTCTTTTGTTGATTTCGGTGCCGTATGGCGGAAGAACGGCGGCCGTACAAAGCGAACACTCCGCATTCAAGTGGATTCCGGAGGCCGGCCAGCCGCAATCGCTGCCTTGATGACGTCATCGCCGTGGTCCTTACCAAGTGATTCGGTTACCGGGCCGGAGGCATGGCGAGGTAAACAGCGTCCGGGGTTGTTCTACACTCGAAAAACGGACATACAGGGCGGACCCCCCGATATGCCCGAAGTGGTACACACCGCACCCCCAACGAAGGGAGGCCCCCATGCGCCGCAACCGTGTTATCGCTGGGGTTTCCGCGTTCCTCTTAGGCGTCACTTGCCTTTGGGCCGTGTCCCTCTCCATCGGCGGTCGGATCACTGATGTTCGGATCGCTGCTGTCGGTGACATGAACGGCGTCAGGAACTACGCGCCTGATAGCCCGTCCGGTCGGAACGGTGCGGCGATCACCCGGCTCGTGCAGAACAACGAGATTGACGCGTTCCTAGGGCTCGGGGACTTCCAATACGACACCGCGTCCTGCGCTGACTACGTGAATTACTGGACGCCGCTGTGGGGTGGCACGAAGCCCAAGTTGTACTGGGTGTCCGCACCCAACCACGACTGGAAACCCGGCCGCAACGAAGACCTCGGCAACTTCATGAATGGCCAATGCCCGGGATCTACGGCGAAGGCTGCGATCAACCAACAGCGTGGGTTCATCAGGAACGGGGAACCGTACTCGAAGGACTTCGGGAACTGGCACTTCGCGTTCCTGTCGTCCGCGCACTGGCGGTACAACCCCTCGCAGGCTCAGGCGCTAACGACGTGGCTGGACAACGACCTCGCTGCTGCTAAAGCGGCGGGTAAGCACCTGGCAGTCGTGCACCACGAACCGTACTTCACGTCGAACACGAGGGAGCATGACCGGGCCTCTGACCACAAGCCGTGGATCGACGTGATGTGGAAGCACCGGGTCCGTCTGACCCTGTCAGGGTCACAACACAACTACGAACGCTCATGTCCGGTGAACAACGCCGACGAGTGCGTCAGTGACGGAATGACCGCGTTCCAGGTTTCCACGGGAGGTATCGATCTGCGCCCCTTCACCAGCAGTCCGTCGTACATCGTGAAGCGGTTCAGCGACACCCACGGGTTCCTTCGGATGACACTCCGAGACAACGGGTCTTTCGACTGGAACTTCGTTCCCACGTCGGGGTCGGGCACGGACGCAGGCACGCGTTCCGCACCGTAGTAAAGGCCACCGCCAAGCCCTCAGGGGCACCATACTAAGCGACCGGGCGGCCACCGTCCTCAGAGGCGTAGTTACCACTGTGCAGGCAGGCAGTGCTGGTCCCGTCTGCTTTTTCCCGGGCGCCGATACCGGGGCCGGGTAACCGATGCGTTCCTGCCGAAGATCGAGGAATGGATCGCGGCCCCCAACGGCAAGATCCGCGCCGACAAAGCCCACGAGAAGTTCCGGAAGTTGATGACGGCCAGGACAATGCCGATCAGCCACGCATCGTTGGGCTTCCACTGGGTTTCGGTTTTGGTTGAGGACTGGACAGTGCCCATGATCTAGGCATCTTTGGTGAGGTAGGTCATTGCGGCGACGACATGGGTCTGGATGCCCACGGACAGCGTCGGCTCGATCACGGGGGCGAATAAGGGGGAGTGGTTCGCCGGAATGTCCCGTGAAACGGTCCCCTTGGCGACAGCGGCCTGGTAGGTGTCCGGGTCCACCCCGCCCAGGAGCCAGAAAGTGTATGGCACGCCGAAGGCGTCCGGAATGCGGCTGAAGTCTTCCGACGCGGTTTGCGGCGTGGCACGGCTTACGGTGTCGGCCCCGAAGTGCGCGGTGAAGGCTTCGGTGACCTGATCTGTCACGGATTTGTCGTTGCTGGTCAGCGGGAACTGGTCGTAGTACTCGAACTCGGGTTCCTGTGGTGATCCGGCGGCGACGCACTCGCCTTTCACGATCCGCTCGATCGAGCCGAGCACCGCGGACCGGACCTGGTTGTCGTAGGTGCGGATGTTCAGCCGGAGCGTGGCACGGTCAGGGATGATGTTTGATGTCGTGCCGGCGTTGAGGGCCCCGACGGTGACGACGGCGAAGTCGCCCGGCTTGGTCTCCCGTGAGACGACCGTCTGCAGCCGCAGAACGATTGATGAGGCCAGCACCACCGGGTCCACTGACATGTGCGGCATGGAGCCGTGTGCGCCCATGCCATGCACGGTGATCTTGAGCGAATCTCCGGCGGAGAGGACCGGCCCGGCCGTGGTGGCCAGGGTTCCCGCAGCAAAGGGCATCACGTGTTGGGCCAGGGCGACGTCGGGCCGCGGCACTTTGGTGATCAGTCCGTCGTCGACCATTGCCTTGGACCCCGCGCCGACCTCCTCCGCTGGCTGGAACAGCGCGATGTAGGTCCCGGACCAGGCCCCGCGGTTGTCCGCCATGAGTTTGGCGGCGCCGAGCAAGGTACTTACGTGGACGTCGTGCCCGCACGCGTGCATGACCCCGTCCACCTCCGAGGAGTAGGGCAGGCCGGTGGCCTCCGTGACAGGCAGGGCATCCATGTCGGCCCGTGCCAGGACTGTCGGGCCAGTCCCGTTCGTGAGGACGCCGACGACACCTGTACCGCCGATGCGTGTGACTTTGTAGCCGAAAGCGGTGAGTTTCTCTTGGACCAGCTGGGAGGTCTGATGTTCCTTGAGGCTTAGTTCGGGATGCCGGTGCAGGTGGGTGTACATTTCCCGGACCCAGCCGAGCTCCGAATCAAGGCCCGCCACGACAGTGTCTGAACTGTTCATGCGTATCACGCTCTCATAGGTTCCAGGCGCCTCAGAGATCCGGGCGCAACCGGCAAACCCAGCATAAACCCGGTAAGAAACGTCAGGAGCCCGCGAGTCTGGCCCACAAGGCTGACGCGCCTGCTCGAGATGGAGCGATTTGCCGTCTGCGAGGCCCGGCCACTGGACGTCATCGACCGGACCAGAAGCCTCACAGACCCCGACACCCGTGCCTACATCGAGCGACGCGCCGCAGAAGGGAGGAGCCCACGGAAATCCGCCGCTGCCTTAAGTGGTTCATCGCCAGGCAGATCTTCCGCCAACTCCAGACACTTATAGCTTGACTTACCACCATAGAAGGGTCTCTTGCGCGATAACAGTCAGGGCCACCGCAACTGAGCGGTTGGTAATTCGCTTCCACGGGAGCGTCTTCTCGCCGGCGATGAAACCCCAACCCGCCATCCAGCCGATGCTCATCCCACCGGTCGCAAACGGCGCCACCATCAGCGCCCAACAGCAGCGACGCACGACGCCCCGTGCTCAACTCCCACGCGCAGCGCACCGCGGTATCCGCTGCGCATGCGGTGCAGGATGAAGTCCATGGGAATACGGCATTTCATCAGGCTGACGTTTCCTGGCAGGTGACAGTTGATGGGCAGCCGCCGGTTTAGAGACGTTCCAAAGAACGCGGAACTTGAGACCAAAGTTCGATCGATTCAAGGCAGTTGCGAAACTCGAAAGCGATCCGCAACCCTGTAACCCCGTCACTAACGTTTATGGAACGGGCGAGAAAGCCGAGGTCGCGCTAACAGCCTAACCAAAGTAGACATGGCAGATCGGGAATGGGTGTTTAGTTGCTGCCATTCAACGAGACCCGATGTCGCACCATCGCTAATACACCGACAACAGCCCGACCGTCGACTCAGCTGGCCAGAACCACGCATGGGGACGAAGGATCCAATAACCCGGTACTTACCGAGTGGACCCAGCCGGGAAAGCAAGTATGGCCTACTCGTGACACCAATTGGGGTCGACCATAGTCTCTACGGCACGGGGAATGGCTTAGAGAGCTGGGGCCATGTATCAGAATATGGCCGACAAGCCATAGTACCGCGCTTCGATAAGCGCGACAGCGTCTAATCTTCCGTAATTGTCATGAAGTAAGGATGCATTTGTCTAATCTCACCCAGCTTTCAATTTGTTTCTCCGAGCTTACGCTTCTCGTCACCGAGGGCGTCAGTAAGATTCATTCGGTTCGAGCCCAAAGGCTGGTCCCCCAAGAGGTCATTGTTGTGCCGACCGTAATGAGGTGCCGTATGGGCGACGTCCTAGGTGGATGGCGTGACGCAGGGAAAGATTGGGGGCGCCGTGGGACTTTCCGCAGCGCGTAACACCGGGGCGGGCGCGTTGAACCGGAGTGGGCATATGTCCGCCCGGCCCATTTCGGTGGCGAGCTCGGCCGGATCGGGCTACAGCCGCAGCGGTCTGCCCAAGGCGGCGTCCGAAGTCAGGAAAGTAATTGGCGCAAACATGTGCTTTCGGCGTGAAGTCCTCCGCCGGGTGGGCGGCTTTAATCAGTTGCTCGGCCCCCAATGCTTGAAACCTGTGGGCTGCGAAGAGCCCGAAATCCGCATTAGTTCCAAAATATGTGCCCCGGGTTACGGCGTGCGTGAGCCAGTGGCTCTGGCGCCGCGTACCCGAACACCGGGGGGCGCGACTAGAGCAGTAGGAGCAACCCCCGAGGACTGGGCCGTGCAGGATCCGATCTCGGCGTTCACGCCCGCCAGCGACTTGCGCGGGCCGCAGCCCGCTCACGACCTGAGGTGGTCCCGGCTACGGAAAGCCATCACCTGCTGGACTGGCAAGGGGCGCGGTGGATCGGCACCATCAAGGTTTCCCAGATTGGATGTCGGAAGGATGAAGACATGAGCAACCATAATGCGCATGCGGTTGGACGGTCCTGGCTTGGCGTAAGGCGCGGAGGTGCCCTCTCGGCTGGTCCTCGTCTACGCGGGTCGCGGAATCTGCTCCAAGCACTGCTGTCAGCACTGCTGGTAGCGCTCCTGCTTGCGCTGGGTTGTCTGGTGGTACCGGTTGCGGCGTCGGCGGCTCCAGGTGACGTGGGAGACGAGGGTCTGTCGCATTCGGGGACGGGGACGCCGACAGGTTCAAAGCGGGCAACGAGTGCGTTGTGGTTCAATGACGGGGCCTGGTGGGGGAACTTGTGGGACGCTGCCAGCTCGGTTTTTCATATCTTCCGTTACAACGGTGCAACGGGGTCGTGGGTTGATACGGGCGTGGCGACGGACACGCGGGCGAACACTCATCATGACGTGCTGTGGGACGGCGCGACGCTGTACGTGGCGAGCTATCGGTTCGTCAACGACGGTCTGCCGGCTGAGCCGAACTTCCCGACGACCATGCGGCGCTACAGCTACAACCCGAGTTCCAAGACGTACACGCTGCTGAGTTCAGAACAGATCAACAATCAGCGCGTTGAGACCCTTACCATCGACAAGGACTCGACTGGCCGGGTATGGGCCACGTGGCAGCAGGGAAACAAGATCTTTATGAACGTCACCAACGCGGCCGGCGTGACGTGGGGGACGCCGTTCCAGCATCCTGCGTCATTGAGCAACGTGTCTGTGGATGACACCTCGGCTTTGATCGCGTTCGACGGGAAGATGGGTGTGCTGTGGAGCCGGCAGGTCGGTGACGCCACCGATGGCATGTATTGGAGCTACCACGTCGATGGAGCGTCCAACACCTCCTGGAGCACTCCGGAAGCGGCGGTGCAGGGGCAGCGCAGCGGTGATGACCACATGAACTTGAAGTGGCTGGACTCCTCCGGTGGCCGGGTCTTCGCCGCTATTAAGACGTCGTTTACGTCGGCCTCTGAGCCGCTGATCCAGCTGCTGTCATTCAATGGTTCGACGTGGTCCGTGAACACGATCGCGACCGTGTCGGAGTGCCCGAACCGAGTCCTCGTCCTCATTGATGAGGGTACGCAGAGGCTGCGCACCTTCGCCACCTATCCGAAGCCGAGCGGCACGACGAATGCCGGTGTCTGCACCAGCTCGGGGGGTGCGATCTACGAGAAGTCCACGCCGCTGGACAACATCAACTTCACGACCACGAAGACGGCTCGTATCGTGGACGCCGACCAGTATGTGCACAACGTGACGTCGACGAAACAGAACCTCAACAGTACGGCGTGGGGCACGGCCAACAGCGGTGTGTTGCTGCTCGCCGATGTGAACGCCACAAACCGGTACTGGAACTTTTATGAGCCTGGCCCCGGCGGTGGTGGGGGCGATACCACGGCCCCGACGGTGACGGCCACGTCGCCGTCGGCTGGCGCAACGGGTGTGGCGGTTTCGGCGAATGTGACGGGGACCTTTTCGGAGGCGATGGATGCGTCGACCGTTACGTCGGGCACATTCACGTTGACGACCGCGTCGACGGCGGTGCCGGCCGCTGTGTCGTACAACAGCGCCAACAACGCTGCGTCGTTGAACCCGACGGCGGATCTGGCGGCGGGTACGACGTACACGGCGACGATCAAGGGCGGCTCCACTGGTGTGAAGGATGCTGCCGGTAACCCGTTGGCGTCGGACCGGACCTGGACCTTCACCACTGCTTCCGCGGGCGTCACTCCAGGTGCTGTGGTGTTCGCGGATATGGACGGCACGAAGGACGACACCTACACGATCCCCACAGCTGAGGGCGTGGAATACCTGGTCGGCGGGACGGTCAAGGCCGCCGGCTCGTACCCGGGCACCGGGACCGTCACGGTCACCGCGCGCGCCACCGACGGCTACGTCCTGCAGGCTGGTGCGACCACCGAATGGGCCACCACCTTCAAGATCACCCCGGCGCCGTATACGCCGCCGGCGGTGTCGCCGTTCGCGGATGTGAGCACGGACCAGCTGTTCTACAAGGAGATGTCCTGGCTCGCTGCGCGGGGCATCAGTTCCGGCTGGACCGAATCCAATGGGACCCGCWCCTATCGGGCGCTGCAGCCCGTGAACCGGGATGCGATGGCCGCGTTCCTGTACCGGTTCGCCGGATCTCCCACGTACACGCCGCCGGCGGTGTCGCCGTTCGCGGATGTGAGCACGGACCAGCTGTTCTACAAGGAGATGTCCTGGCTSGCTGCGCRGGGCATCAGTTCCGGCTGGACCGAATCCAATGGGACCCGCACCTATCGGGCGCTGCAGCCCGTGAACCGGGATGCGATGGCCGCGTTCCTCCACAGGGCCGCCGGCACGCCCTAACACCTCTCGACACCCCACATGTTCTCTCCCAGACACAAGGTCCGCTATCAGTTGCCGCCCGCCCGCCAGTCGAGCACCCCTTTGCTAGGGAAAAGCGGACGTTGCAGTCTGTTCCGTTGCGCTGTTGCTGTTGCGGGCTCACCTCGTGAAGGGTCGGCCTGTTGGTTGGTCATGCAGGGTGCTGTTCGCCGCTCCATGAGATATTCGGAAGGAGGAACCCGCCGCCATGCTGTTCGTCGACTTCCAGCATGAGAGCCGCACCCTTGTGCGGTGCTTGTTCGGGGGGCCGGTCCTGCTCCGGAGTCCGACTCTTCATATCGGAGCGAAATCGCGCGCACGACACAACTGCCCCGCCTGGACGGCCGTTTGAGCAGCGTGGTTGGGGGTGGCGAAGTGGGCAAGAAGGAGGGTGTGCACAATGTGCACACCCTGGGCTTCGGATCGGGTCGTATATCGGCAGGACTGGGCCGGATTGGCGATGTTTGCGGGGCAGTGGCGGATATTCAAGGGCCGGAACCCGTTTCGAGTCCGATCTCGGGCACGTGTTTTCCCTGTTCAGGGGCATTACAGTCTTCTTTCGTGTGGAAAGTGTCCACACTCTCGGCTCTGATCTGATGTTCCGGGTGTGTGGCGTCCCGGGTAGACCAATTCGGTTGTGGGGGAGTGGCTGACGACGGCGTACCGCGTACCGTCCGGTGGGGTGACCGCGGCGTTTACCGGCGCCAGGGGGAAGGCCAACGGGCAGTTCGCATACCCAGCGGTGCAGGGTCCGTCCACATACCTCATCGTCGTGGTGGCCGAGGCCAAATTTGCGGGCCGCGAGCTGCCGAACGTGCACGCTTCCGAAGCTCTTTACGGCAGCGTGCACGCCGACGCCGTTCTCTCTGCCATCCGTCGCGAAGCGTTCCTGTTGCCGTTTGCGCCCCGTATTCCTGTTCGGACGCGATTCTCCAGCCTGGTTCCGAAGAGGACCCCAACCCGCACGCCGGTCTCGCAAAGTTTCTGGAAAATGCAGTCCGCGGCAGTTTGGGGGACAGCCATCGGGGCCGTCATCGCGGTGATGAGCCTGTTCGATGGCAGCATGACCCCGGCTCGGCAAGCGCTGCCTTTCACGGCCGGTGTGCTCTCCTGCCTTGGCCGGACTGGCTCATCTATTTTCCATCCGGGCCGAGGTCGGGCGCGGCAACAAATCGCGCCACGGGACTGATGCTGCCATGAAGTTCCAAGACTGCCAGTTCGTTGTATCCATTCCGGATCAGTGGTCCGGGCACGAAGAGCGTGTACTGGGGTCCGCGGCTCCAGTACCGTCCGAGGTTGAACCCGTTGATGAAGGCGTTGCCCTTGGTCCAGCCATCCAGCCGCAGGTACCTGTCCTCAGGACCGTCGGCTTCGAAGCCTCCGAAAGAGACCGAAGGCCCTGGGACCCCTGCCTCCGGTGATAGTGGTTTGGCAAGTCCCGCGAGGAGCTCCAGGTTCCCGAAATCCAGCGGTGTGATTTGCCAGTGCAGGAGTTCGTTGCCGTTCAGGCTGACGGGTCCGAGCAGCCCTTTGGCTTCCCCGATGCGCTGGCCGTAGTTGACGCGTCCCTGGTCTTCCACGAGTATCCGAAGCCGGCCGGGTCCCGGGATGGTAACAGCGCGTTCTCCAAATTCACGGCTGAGTACGCCTACGGCGGCGTCGTTGAGGAAGAATTGCGCGCGGTCCCGGACTTCAGCGACGGTCAGTACGCCGCCGTGGTCAATGGTTTTCTCATAAATGCAGAACCCGCGGTAGTGCCCGGTGCTGTCAAAGGAAGGCACCGTACCGGGGACCGTGGCCGAGTGCCCCAGCATTTCCACGGCTTCCAGCAACGGTATGGAGGTCTCAAGGGTCAGGCTGGAGGTTCCCCGCCGGGGTCGGAGTGCGGGCCGGTCATCGGGTACGGGGAAGTGTTTGGCGATGACGTCCCGGAAGGCGAAGTACTTTTCCGTGGGATGGCCGTCCTCGCTCAGGGGCGCGTCGTAGTCGTAGGACGTGATGGTGGGTTCGTAGATGCCTTTGTCGTTGGCGCCGTTGGTGAAGCCAAAGTTCGTGCCCCCGTGGAACATATAGATATTCACCGAAGCCCCAGCAGTCAGAAGCGCATCGAGTTCGGCGGCGGAAGCGGCGGCGTCGGTGGTGTGGTGGTGGGTGCCCCAGTTGTCGAACCAGCCGTTCCAGAACTCGGCGCACATCAGCGGGCCCGCCGGTTGCCGCTCGCGCAGGAAGGCCAGGCGCTCAAGGGAACGTGAACCAAACGTGCCGGTTTTGTGAAGTTCGGGCAGGGACCCGTCCTCGATCATGGTGCCGATGGGCTGGTCGCAGGTGAACAGCGGGATGTCCACGCCGTGCCGATTTACCAGGTCCACCAAGTACTGCAGGTATGCCTTGTCCTTGCCATACGCGCCGTATTCGTTTTCGATCTGCAGCAGGATGACGGGCCCGCCGCGCGTGACCTGCCGCTCCACCACGATGGGCAGCAGGGAACCGAAGTAGGAGCCGACGGCGGCGAGGTAGCCCGGCTCGCTGCTGCGGACGCCCACGGTGGGGTCGCTGAACAGCCACGCCGGCAGCCCCCCGTTATCCCATTCTGCGCAGATATACGGTCCCGGCCGGACGATAGCCCGCATTCCCGCAGCGTCCACCAGGTCCAGGAAGCGGCCCAGGTCCAGCCGCCCCTCAGCGCTGAATGTCCCCGGCGTGGGGGAGTGCTCGTTCCACGGCACGTAGGTCTCGATGGTGTTTAGTCCCATCAGCCGCGCCTTCATGATTCGGTCCTCCCACAGGTCCGGATGTACCCGGAAATAGTGGATGGCGCCGGAGAGGATCCGGAAAGGCTCGTCGTTCAGCAGGTAGTCGTGATCGCCGATGGCAAAGGTATCCATGGGTTCCTTGGGAATTCGCAGGGTGGACTTGGGGGCGGCCTGGGCAGGGACTGCTGTCAGTCCTGGCGCAGGACGGCATGGAACGCGAAGGCGGCGTTGCTCCAGACCACAAACAGGAGCGGCGCAGGCGCCAGAGCCATACCCAGCACCGGCTGGAGCAGCGCGGCCGAGGCAATGATGCCGAGCAGCAGCAGCATGGCGAGACTCAGGTACCAGCGCTGGACGCACAGGTAGAGCGATGCCTTCGCCAGGCTCTTGAGCCGGGCGCCGGGGAGAAGTACGACGCCGGCAGTGACCAGTACGGCCACGGTCACCGTGGCAGCCGCGGCCACCACGATGACCGGGACAAGCGCCGCTGCCGCCGGCATCGACTGGACGGCGACGAGGTCAACGCCGAGGAAGAGCAGCAGCGCGACCGCTGCCAGCCCCAGCGGCGCCGTGCGCCGGAAGCTGCGCACATAACCCCGGAGGAAGGAAGCAAACGGCTTGACCGCGCCGCCGTCGTCGTCCAGTGCCTTAAAGGCAGCGAACAGGCCGGCGAGCGACGGCGGCACCGTCACCGAGAGCGCCAGGAAGAACGGCCACGCGCCGATGGGATCAGCCACGAGGGAGAGGCATAACGCCAGCGGGGCGTTGGCCAGGGCCAGCATCACGTTCCCGGCGAGGAACGTGTAGACGAACCCGAAGATGCTCCCGAAGGTTTCGAACCCCGGCCCGGCCCAGCGGCGCGGTTTCTGCCCTGCCAAGGAGGTCACCCTTTCATGCCGCTCGTCGCGATGCCCTGGATGAAGTAGCGCTGGCCCACCAAAAAGATGATCAGGATCGGGATCACCGATATGACGGAACCGGTCATGATCATGGCGTATTCGGCGTCGAACTGTCCCACGAAGGAACGAAGGCCCAGCTGAACGGTCCAGAGACGGTTGGACGTGAGGTAGATGAACGGGCCCATGTAATCGTTCCACGTGTTGACGAAGGTCAGCAGCGCCAGACTGGCAAGGGCGGGCTTGGACAGGGGCAGGATCACCCGGGCCCAAATGCCGTATTCGCTGAGGCCGTCGATGCGGGCGGCCTCGCAGAGTTCGTCCGGGATGGTCATGTAGTACTGGCGCATCAGGAACACACCGAACGCGCCGAAGGCCTGGAGCAGGATGAGGGCGTTGAAGCTGTTGGTGAGCCCTAGTTGCTGCATCATGATGTACTG
The DNA here is from genome assembly GCF_052113365.1 of Arthrobacter sp. YAF17. Taxonomy (NCBI): domain Bacteria; kingdom Bacillati; phylum Actinomycetota; class Actinomycetes; order Micrococcales; family Micrococcaceae; genus Arthrobacter; species Arthrobacter sp. YAF17. The sequence goes on from NZ_JBFRDB010000001.1 coordinate 18,540, forward strand.
CGGCACCATGTACGCCTGCCACGGAACCGCAATGGTGCCGATGTAGGCCAGGAACAGCACGTCCCTGCCCGGGAACCGGACCTTCGAAAAGCCGTAGGCTGCGATGGACCCGGTGAGGACCTGCAGGCAGGTGATGATCACAGCAAGGTAGAGGGAGTTCTGCAGGTAGCCCATCATCGGGATGCGGGTCCAGATGTCCGTGTAGTTGCTCCACACGAACTCGCTCGGGATCCACTGGATGGGGACCGTGAGGACCTGGTTGTTCACTTTTAGCGAGGAGGACAGCATCCAGATGAAGGGCACCAGGAGCGCCACCACCAGCACTACCAGAACGCCGTAGATCACGATGTTCGCGGTCCGCTTCTTCTGCTCGCGCGGGGAACGTTTGCGGTCAGTACGACGGCGGTCTTCTGCGGTTGGCGCGCTGGATCCCAAGAAGGGTGCCTCTGCTTTGAGGTCTTCGGCCACGTTGGTCATCAGCGTTCCCTCCGCTGTTGGATCTTGAACTGCAGGACGGTGACCGTCAGCACGATCATGAACAGGACCAGCGAAATGGCCGAGGAGTAGCCGAACTTCCCCTCGCCGATGCCCTCCTGGTAGATCAGCTGGGACAGCACCGTGGTGGAGCGGCCGGGGCCACCGTTGGTCATGACCACGATCAGGTCGAACACCTTGAAGCTGGATACTGTCAGCATCACGACTACAAAGAAGGTGGTGGGTCGCAGGGACGGGATGGTGACATTCCAGAAGCGCTGCCAGGCACTCGCGCCATCAACTTCAGCGGCTTCGTACAATTCCGTGGGGATGGCCTGCAGGCCGGCCAGGTACAGGACCATGTAGTAGCCCATGTCGCGCCACACACTGGTGATGATGACGGCCGGCATGGCCCAATCAGAACTGGAGGTCCAGCCCGGTGGGTTGGCGATGCCGATGGCACCCAGGAACTGGTTGATGGGGCCGCTGTCAGGGCTGAAGAGCATGTTCCAGACGACGGCGACCGCCACCAGGGAAGTGATGTAAGGGAAGAAAATGGCTACCCGGAAAAAGCCGATGCCCTTGAGCTTGCGGTTCAGTAGCATCGCCAGGATGAGGGCGAGGGCCATGGTGAGTGGGACGTGGCCGAGCGCGTAGACAACGGTGTTCCGCAGGGCGATCCAGAAGGAGTCGCTGGCGAGCATGCGTTCAAAGTTGGCCAGGCCAACCCATTTGGGGGCGCTGAATGAGCTCCATTCCATGAAGGAGAGCGCGAAAGCGGCCACAACTGGAATGAGGGTGAAGGCCAGGAAGCCAAGGAAGTTCGGAAGGATGAACGACCAGCCGATCAGTGTATTGCGCCTGGCTTGCTTCCTGTTGCCGCGGCTGAGCACGGGGGCAGGCGCCTGGGTGATTGTTTCTGTAGTCATGATGACCGCTCCCCGGGGCGGGGGCGTTCCTCCATTTCAGGATCAGGAGAGCTCAGGTCCGGTTCCGGTGCTGCGTCCAAGGACGCAGCACCGGACCGGGAGAGTGCCGCTCTTACTTGGCTGGCACCCCTACTTGCCGAGGACTTCGCTCGTGACGCGCTTGCCCATCTCAGCGATGCCATCGGTGACGGAGCGCTCGCCGACCATGATGAGGTCGTGCTCCTGGTTGAGGATCTTGTCCGTGGCAGCAGACTTGTCGCTGACGGGCATTTCCAGAGCGGTCTTGTCCGGCGTGAAGGCCTTCTTGGAGAGCTCGTCGGTGGGCAGGCCTTCCAGCTTGAAGTACTCAGCCGCGACGGACTCGTTCTGCAGTGCCGGGACAACACCGATCTTGGAGATGGCCTTGGCGCCTTCTACTCCGGCTGCCCATTCGATGAACTTCTTGGCTTCATCGGAGTGGGTTGCGTTCTTGTTCACGGCGAAAGCCGTGGGGGAGCCGAACGTTGTGACCTTGCCGTTGGATTCCTTCTGCGGCAGGGGAGCCAGGCCCCAGTTGACGGTGGTCTTACCATCCTTTTTGGCCTGCAGGATGCCGGCCGTGTACCAGGTGCCCATGGGCATCATGGCTGCCTGGCCGGTCTCGAACATGGTGCGGTAACTGGTCTTCTGGCTCTTGGCCGTGCCGAAGTCCAAGGTGGCGCCGGACTTCTGCAGGTCAAGGGCGGTGTTGTACTGGTCCTCGAAGGAGCCGTACTCACCGCTGTTCTGGTCGGCCCCGTTCTGTGCAGCTGCGATGGCTTGGATCACTGAGCGCCAGACGTGCTGGTAGGTGCCGTAGACCTTCTTGCCGCCTGCTTCTGTGGTGAGCTTCTTGGCGATCTCGGTGTACTTCTCCCAGGTCAGGTCCTTGGGTTCTTCGATGCCGGCGGCCTTGAAGAGGTCCTTGTTGTAATACAGGAGCCAGAAGTCCTGGCGGTACGGGGCCGCGAAGTACTTGCCGGCCATGTCGAAGGCGTCAATGCCGGCCAGGTTGTCCTTGCCCACCTTGTCCACCACGCTGTTGATCTCCTGCAGTTGGCCGTTGTTGGCATAGCGGGAGTAGTCGATCACGTTCTTCATGGTGAGGACGTCGGTGGTGTCGCCGCTGGCCAGCATGGTGGTGACCTTCTGCGGGTAGTCATCGGCCAGGATGTCCACCGGTTCGATGTCAACAGTCGGGTTGGCAGCTTCGTAGGCATCGAACAGGGCCTTGAACTCCGGGGTGCCTTGGTAGTTCCACACGGATACTGTCAGGCGGGTCTTGCCGTTTTGGGCCTGCGGCTCCGCCGGTCCGGCGGCTCCTGCGCAACCGGTCATGCCAAGCCCGGCCGTTACGGCCAGGGCAATCGCGGCGAGGGTTGTGCGCTTCATTGCGTTCTCCTAAGGTGAGTGTTAAGTCTGCCGCATGCGCGGCGTTTTGGTGGGGGTCAGGCGCTGAGTGAAAGGTCTTCGTGGACCACCTGGGCGAGGAGTTCCTGACCGGTCAGGTACCGTTCAAGGTCATCCAGCGCCGCGTCGGACATCCTCCGGGTTTCCGTTCCCAGGGAGCCGGCGATGTGCGGGGTGATGACCACGTTGGGGAGGTCATAGAGCACGGAGTCACGCGGCAGCGGCTCGGGTTCCGTGACATCGAGCAGGGCGTGGATCCGGCCGGTGGCGCACTCAACCTCGAGCGCCCTGGTGTCCACCAGCGATCCGCGGGCCGTATTGATGAGGGTTGAGTGGTCCTTCATGGCCCGAAGCTCAGGAGCCCCGATCATGTGCCGGGTTTCGGGCAGCGCGGGTGCGTGGACCGTCACGATGTCCGAGGCCGGAAGGAGTTCCGCCAGCGGAACGAGCCGTCCGCCGGCTGCCTCGACGGCGAGGGGGTCGGCGTGCGGATCGCTCACGAGGACGGTGACGTCCTGGAGTTGCTGGACGAGCTGGACCACCTTGGTGCCGATCCGGGAGAAACCGATCACGCCGATGACGCGCCCGATGTTGCCGAGTTCGCCACGCTGCGTGCTGTAGCTCCAGTCTTCCCGGTGCGTGCGGGCATCGTTAGCCAGGACGTGGGCCTTTTTGCCCGCAAGGACGATGGAGGCGAAGGTGAACTCGGCGACGGGGATGGCGTTTGCGTCCGCGCCGTTGGTAACCAGGATGCCGCGTTCCCACAGGTCGTCGCTGACGAAGCTGCGGACCGTGCCGGCGCAGTGGAAGACCGCACGCAGTTTGGGCATCCGGTCGAGCCGTTCGGAAGTGAGCAGCGGAACTCCCCAGCTGGTGAGCAGGATTTCCACGTCTGCCAGCTGTGCGGCGAGGTCCGGGGAATCCAGCGAATCCGTCCACGGCTGTTCACCCAGGTCAACGAGTCCGGCGAGCCGCTGCAGGCGGGTGGAATCAAATTGATCTGCAAAGGTTCCGCTATTCATGACCAGCAGCGCCTTGGGTTTGGCTGACATCAGGGATCCTCCGTTCCGGTTTCTTGGTGTTGCCCTCACGGGCGATTTCATGTCTTGCATCACATCTAACAATCAGTAGATACTCATGAACAAGACAAATCATTCACCTCGTTCAGTATCGATCTATAACGATCTAACTCGAACATTCGAGAAGAGTCTTCAATGAATGCACCACCTGCCAGCGGCGCGTCGGTCCCGACTCCGGGCGCCCGCCCGCTCGCCTCGGCCTGGGGGGTGAACGCCACTCCTTCCGGCCTCGCAGACCTGCTGGCAGGCGGGCTGTCCGGGCTCCGCATCCGTCCGATTGGCGATGCCGCCTGGCTTGGCGTCAGCGAGGCTGCCTCCGCCGGCCTGGCCGCCCAGGCGCGGACGGAGCGTGGGCAAGCCTGGCCGCAGCCCCTGGTTTCGCACTACGCCCGCTACTTCCGGGACGGCAACCGCACCGCCTACGAAGGGCTGGTGGGAGCGCGGCAGCAGCGCCTGTCGCGTGCGGTAGTGATGGCCCTGCTCGCCGGACGGGACGGGGGAATAGGTGCCGAGGGCGGCGGTGGGGCGGGCCACCGCAGCGCCTCCATCGGCGGCGCGGACGCCGTCGACTGGCTGGACGAGGTCGTCGACGGCGTGTTCCTGCTCTGCGAACAGAGCTCCTGGAGCTGGGCCGCGCACGACGACGTCTTCAGCCGCAGCGGCGAGGTGGTGCCGGACAAGTCCCGGCCCTACCTGGACCTCGGAGCCGGCGAAGTCGCTGCCCAGCTGGCGTGGACGGATTTCGTGCTGGGCGGCTCCCTGGACGCCCGGACGCCCGGCCTGCGCCGGAGGATCCGGCAGGAAACCCAGGAACGCGTCATCATTCCCTTCCTCGAACGGATGGACTGGCACTGGCTCGGGCTGGACGGGGACGTCCACAACTGGAACCCGTGGATCCACACAAACCTGATTGCGGCAGCGCTGTTCCTGGTGGACGATCCCCAACTCCAGGCAGCCACCGTTGCCCGCTGCATCGAGGGCCTGGACCGTTTCCTTGCTTCCCTGCCCGCGGACGGTGCCATTGATGAGGGCTTCGCCTACTGGTGGAACGGGGCCGGCAGGGCGCTGGAGGGCCTCGCCCTGCTGGAGGAAGCAACCGCCGGTGCGCTCGGCGCCGATCTCCCCGTAGTCCGCCAGCTCGTTGCTTTTCCGCACGGGATGCATGTGGGCGGAAACTGGTTCCTCAACGTTGCCGACGGTCCGGCCCGGGCAGCCAGCGGTCTGCCGTGGGACATGCTGCGCCGATGGGCGCTGCGCCTGGATGACAGTGACGCCGCAGGACACGCAGCGGCTTTCGTCTCCGGTCAGCCTGAGGCGACGGCGGGACTGGGCCGGGTGCTGCAAGCGCTCCTGAGCGGGACCGAAGAACGCGGGACGGAAACGCGCGAAGCCGAGGAAGGCGGGCCCGCGCCGCTGGCGCCGTTCACCTACCTTCCGTCGGTGCAGATCATGGTCGCCCGGGAAGCGGCCGGCACGGACCGGGGCCTGCTGCTCGCCGCGAAGGGCGGGCATAACGGGGAGCACCACAACCACCGCGATGTCGGCTCCCTGGTGGTTGCCGTCGACGGCGTTCCGCTGCTGGTCGACGCCGGCCAGCCCACCTACACGGCGAAGACTTTCAGCCCGGACCGGTATGAGATCCGTGCCATGCAAAGCGCCTGGCACAGCGTTCCCGCACCGTTCGGCCTGGAGCAGGGCACCGGGAAGGACTTCGCGGCGGACGTCCTGCAGACGCCCACACCTGACAACCCAACACTCAAGCTGGCCCTCGGAGCAGCGTACGGACTGCGGCCGGAGCAGTGGATCCGGACGTCCTCGCTCGACCGGAAAGCCCGGCGGGTGGCCGTCGCCGACCGCTGGAATCTTCCGGAGGTGCCGGACAGGGCAACGCCCGACGTCGACATCACCTACATCGCGGCCGGCACCGTCCACCTCGGTGATGACGGCTCAGCAACCGTCCTGCCGGACGGCATCCCCACAGCCGGGAACGGCAGGGGAGTCCGCCTGCGCTGGGAGCCGGGCGCCGCCGTCGTACTGGTGGATGAATGGCTGCTGGATGACCCCCTGCTGTTCGAGGTGTGGGGCGCAAGGCTGACCCGCCTGCGCTTCCGCCTGCCCGAAGAACACCGCCCAGCCGGCACCTTTACCCTGAAATTGGAGGCAACACCATGAGCCCCGACCAACCATCCGAAGGTTCCGGGAGATCCCTGTTCTCGCTCCAGCGCCGCGAGCGGCTGATGGAGGAACTGCGTGCCCATGGAGCCATCACGGTCCGCGGCATTGCCGTGAAGCTTGGCGTCAGCGAGCTGACCATCCGGCGGGACGTCAACCTGTTGGCCGATGAGGGCCTGGTGTCGCGGGTCCATGGGGGCGCCACGCTGCCCAGCCCGCTGGACCGGTCGGCGACGGCGGGCCGGACGCCGCAGCACAGCTATTCCATCGGCATGGTTGTGCCGTCCCTGGACTATTACTGGCCGCAGGCCATCAGCGGCGCCAGGGCTGAGGCCGAGGTGCAGAACATGCGGATCCTGGTCCGCGGCTCGGCTTATGACGCGGCCGACAACCGGCGGCACGTCCAGGCCCTGCTCGACACCCAGAACATCGACGGCCTGATCGTCGCCCCGGACATGACCGGCGAAAACGGGCAGGAGCTGCTCCGCTGGCTCAACGCACTGCCCATACCGGTGGTGCTGGCCGAACGGCGCTCGCCCGTGGAAAACCCGGCGCACCGCCTCGAATGGGTTGCCACGGACCACGCGTTCGGCGCCGGCATGGCGGTCCGGCATCTCTGGCAGGAGGGCCACCGGCAGATCGGCTGCCTGACCGATTCCGCCAGCCCCACAAGCCCGCACGTGGTGCGCGGCTGGCGGCAGGCCATGGCCGCCCTAAAGATCCCGGTGGAGGCCTCCGTCCAGGAGGACTCGGCCAAGCTGGCCAACGGCGACCGGGCCGCACACTTCGACCACGTCCTGGAGCTCTGCAAAAAGACGGGGACCACGGCCATGCTGGTCCATTCGGACACCCAGGCGGTGGCTTTTGTGCAGCATTGCGTGGACAAGGGACTCCAGGTTCCGGGCGACATGGCGATCGTAGGATACGACGACGAAGTGGCCTACCTTGCCGAGCCTGCCATCTCGGCCGTCCGCCCGCCCAAGCAGTACGTGGGCAAGGTGGCCGTCCAACTCATGGCTGCGCGCCTCGCGGAAGGACGCATGCGGCCGGTGCACCGGATCGAACTGAACCCGGAGCTGATCCTGCGGGAGTCATCCATCGGTGCGCCGCGGGTCCCGGCGTCGGGCGTGCTCCAGGGATCCGTGTGACGGCGGGCCAGCCGGCGGCTCCGCGGGCACTGCTCCTGAGCGGCGTGGGCCGGTACGCTGACCCCTGGCACCCGTTCGCCGGGACGTCCGCGGCCCTGACGGGCCTCCTGGAGGAGGCGGGGTTCAGCGTCGAGCTGGCCGAGGATGTCGATGCCGCATTGGCAGGCATGGCAGCACCGGGACTGGCGCCGGACGGACCAGCCGACGCGGGCCTGCCGGACCTTTTGGTGGTGAACATTGGTCTTCCGCGCGATGACCGCCCATCGCCCGGGACCCCTGAGGCCGCCGCCGGGCTGCGGCGCTGGCTGGCGGACGGCCGGCCGCTGCTCGCGAGCCACGCCAGCTCCACCAGCTTCCTCGATTCCCCTGCATGGGCGGAAGCTCTGGGCGGCCGCTGGGTCCGCGGAACATCCATGCATCCCGACTACGGACCCGCGACAATCCACGTCGTTCCCGGGAGCGGTGCCCTGATGGAAGGCATCGTGGACTTTGAGCTGCTGGACGAGCGTTACAGCTACCTGCAAACAGCACCCACCATCACCGTCCACGCGACCCACACCCACGGGGATCGTGAGCACCCCGTCATGTGGTCCCAGGACCGGCGTCCGGGACGGACGTTCTACGACGCGCTGGGCCACGACCCCGCCTCCTTCCAATCGCCCGAACACCGCGAAATTCTGCTGCGCGCCATCACTTGGCTCGCAGCAGAAAGCCTCTTGACCCCTTAGGACACAATGTCTTCCACAACGACTCCCTCTGCTTTGATCCTGCCGGCCCTGGACCGCGGACTCTCGCCGCACACCGGCCTGACGCGGGAACACTGGAGCGGCTACGCCGACCACCTGCTCCGCTCGGCCCACCGCTACGGCACCGCGGACCACGCCAACATCCACCTGCCCGGCGCCAACAGCGCGTACGGCCCGCGCAGCGACTCGCTGGAGGCCTTTGCCAGGACCTTCCTGCTGGCGTCCTTCCGGATCGCCGGCGACCCGCAGGGCACGGGCTGGATCGCCGAGTGGTACGCGCAGGGCCTCGACGCCGGCACCAACCCGGCGAACCCGGACCGCTGGCCCACGCCGGGCGAATTGGACCAAGCAAAGGTGGAAGCGGCTTCCCTCGCCGTCGGGCTGGCGCTAACCCGGGACGTGCTGTGGGACAAACTCCCGCATCGGGTCCAAGAGCAGCTCATTGCGTGGTTCGAAACCGTGATCGGCGAGGAGTACCCGCCCATCAACTGGGTCTGGTTCCAGATTGTGGTGGAGACCTTCCTTGCGAGTATCGGCGGGCGTTCCTCGGACGAGGACATCGACGCCGGCCTGGCCATCCACGATTCGCTCTACCGCGGCCGCGGCTGGTTCGCCGACGGCCCCGAGCGCGCCTACGACCACTACGTGGGCTGGGCCTTCCAGGTCTACCCGCAGCTCTGGGCGCTGATGGCCCCGACGGATCCGCGGGTCAAGGCCCGCAAAGCCCTCGACGGCGAACGTCTCGCCGACTTCCTCGACGACACCGCCTACCTCGTCGGGGGGAACGGGGCTCCGCTGATCCAGGGCCGCAGCCTGATCTACCGCTTCGCCGCCGCGGCGCCATTCTGGGCGGGCGAACTCTCGGGCCACACCCGGTTGGCCCCGGGGCTGGGACGGCGCGCGGCGTCGGGCATGCTGGCCTATTTCGTCCGGCAGGGAGCGGTCACCGACGACGGACTGCTCTCCATCGGCTGGCACGGCGAGTTTGTCGGCATGAAACAGTCCTACTCCGGTGCGGGATCTCCCTACTGGGCCGCCAAGGGCTTCCTGGGACTGGCCCTGCCGGCAGACCACCGGGTGTGGACCGCCGTCGAGGAACCGTTGCCGGTGGAAGCCGGTGACACCCAACGGCTTATCGCGGCCCCAGGCTGGCAGGTGGACGGAACAGCGGCCGACGGCGTCGTCCGGATCCGCAACCACGGCACCGACCACGCCAAGGCCGGAGCCGCGATCGCCGATTCCCCGCTTTACGCCCGGCTGGGATACTCCACGCACACATTCCCGGACGTTGAACCGGAATCCCTGGACAACGCCGTCGTGATGGTCAACGCCCTGGGCCGGCTGACGCACCGCACCGGTTTTGAGTCCTTGGGCCAGGAAGACCTCGGGGGCGTGCAGATGGGCGCCTCCCGGGCCACCGTCAACTGGATCGAGCCAGACCCCGATGGCGGCCCGGACCACGGCAGCGGTGCCAAGGGGACCCCGACGCCGGGACCGGAAGTCACCGTGGTCTCGCTGACGCGCGGTGCCGTGGAACTGAGGCTGGTCCGGGTCCGGGGCACCTCCCCGGGCAGGCCCGCGGCACTGCGGATAGGTGGCTGGCCAGTGGATGCGGCGTCGGGGCTCGTCAGCGAAGTCCGCGCCCTCCCTTGGGGCGGGACCCTTGGCGACGCCGGCACCTGGGACAGGAAAGCCCCGCACCCGATGGGGGAGCACCTGACGATCCCCTGGATCGGCACCTCCGGAGCTGCAGCGGACGGTGACTACGCCGCCCTCGTCGGACTTGGCGGGGAGGACGCGCGCGCGGACCTGAACGGCACCAGTTTCCTGACGTCAGGAAGGTTTGAATTTGCCGACGGGACAGCCGTGGATATTGCCTCGATATGGGCGGCCCTGCAGTTGGAGTGCTGACGGCACGGCAGGCATCGGTTCGATACCGAAAGACTTTAACCTCGGCCCCGTGCTGGTGTGCCGGAACGGGTGTGTCAGTGATGTTCGATCCAGCAGGCCAGGATGGTGGTGGAAAGCTGGTAGGCCAGGGCTCTGCGGCTGATGCTCTCCGGTCCCAAGGTGGCCGGCAGGTCGGTGGCATCCACCTCAAGGACGAAGCTGCCCTTCTGGAATACGGCTGACCCGGCGGCGGTTTCGTAGGCCGGGAACCCGAGGTTGGCGAGGCCTTTGATGGGTTGGGCGTCCTTTGCCAGGGCCTGCATTGCGTCAAAGTACGTCAGTGCCGACGCCTGATCCTTTGCCTCCCTGACGGAGATTTCCAAGGAACCCTCTTTGAGATGGTACGTGCAGGTGAAGGTGCTGTCGGCCCAGTCGTTGACCGTGTGCGGTTTTGAATCGAGATCCAGGATGGAGGTGAGTCTGTCCATCGGCTGGTCCCCGCACACCATCAGGGCAGCGTCGCTGGGACCTTGGGCTTGGGGCGCGCCCGGGGATGAGGAGGACCCGTGAGCGTGCCCGCCGGCGTGCCCTGATTCGTTGGCAGCTGAAGACGGCGGGGGAACGGCTGCGGAGTTTCCCGGCCCCAAGGATCCGGAGGCTGCCCCGCAACCGGAGAGGAGTAGAGCCGTGGCAGCCAAGGCAGCCAGGGCTTGCTTTCGGTGTGTCATGTCCAGTCCATTCGCGCGAGTAGCCGCTTCCAGGAGGAGCGGGATTCTGTGGTTCAAACTTTGAGTTTTGCGTAGATGACGTAGTTATCGTCGAACAGGCCGGTGGCGGGGTCGTAGCCGTCGCACGTGATGAGCCGGAGTTCGGCGCCGTCGGTGTTGCCGTAGACCTCGAGGGTGGGGAACTCGTTCTTGCTGTAGACGGCGCCGCGGTCAACGGTGAACACGGCGATGCTGCCGTCGGTTCGGGAAACGTTGATTTCGGAGCCCGGGGTGAGTTTGCGCAGGTCCGCGAAGACACCCTTAGCGCCGCCGAGCGCGTTCACGTGGCCAAGCATCACCGCCGGCCCGCGTTCCCCGGGGGCGGGGGAGCCGTTGTACCAGCTGGCAGGCGCGCCGGCGGCGGTGGGAGGTACATCCAGGGAACCGTTCTCGCGCAGCCCCTGATGGAGGAGGTCCGTCCGGAGCCCGATCGAGGGAATGCTCAAGCTGACCGGCGCCGACGCGGCCATCACCGGAAGCTGCGCGGTGGCCGGAGCCACCGGGGGACCGGATGGTGGCGCGGCCGTGGCCGGGGACGGAGCCGCGGGGGCGCTCGATGCTCCCGTAGCTGGGACCGAAGCAGTTGGAGCAGGCCCATTCGGAGCGTTGGCGCAGCCGGCCAGGGGCAGCAAGAGCAGAATCCCGGCCACCACGGCGGCCAGGACGCCGCCGTGGTGGCCTGGATTCTTGATTCTCACGGTAGTGATCGGATCAGCGGGTGCTTAGGCCGCTGCACCGGCGGTGCGACGACGGACAACGTAGGCCCCGCCGGCGAGGGCGATCAGGGCGAGGCCGCCGCCGGCAGCGAGGGCGCCCGTGTCGGTGCCGGTTTCCTCCGTGACTCCGGTGTCGGCGCCGCCGACCGGCATGTTCATCTGCCCGACCTTCAGGGTCCCGCAAAGGGCGGGGGAGGTCGCGGCCAGCGGGAGAGTCGGGGCAAGGTCGCTCTTGGCGGCCTGACCTGCCGCGCTGAGGGTCGCGGGATCAAGGCCGTGGACGACGACCACTGCGGTGCCGGCTTCCAGGGCTGCTTTCGTTTCGGCGTTCAGTTCAAACGTCCGGTCCACGGTGTACGCGGCCCCCTGGCCGCCGACCTTCAGATCCAGGCCGGCCGCCGGGCTTGTGTCGCCGCTGGTGGACAGCGTGGTGACGATTTCGCCGTAGGAGGGTCCGCCTTCGGTGGTCGAGATGACCTGGTCGCCGTCCTTGTCGGCAGAGGGGGCCGGGCAGATGCCCTGGGCTCCGCCGTGGATGTGCTGGACGTGCGGGTAAGGTGCGTCCATGAAGGTCGCAGGCATGCCGGCGACTTTCAGGACAACGTGGGCCTGGTTGCCGGTGACGTCAACGGTGACGGTGCCGGAGCCGGCACTGCCGTTGAGCTGGCCCAGGGTCGACTGATAGTGGTTTGATCCGTCATGGGCCATGGCAGGGGAGCCGGAAACAGCCAGGGCGGCCAAAGCCAGGGTGGGGACAGCCAGAACGCGAAGTGTCTTCTTCATTGAATAGATCTCCTCATACACGAGCGTGGGATGCTGGCGCCCCGGAACGGGGCCACTGGTACTTCGGAACAGGACCGGACAAGGATGGGTTTATGCGTGACCGGGCACACATATTTGGCAGGGCGCCGCCGTCCGGCATGCGTAAGATCACCTGCATGCACGTCGAAAAGTCCGACGAACGAGACAGCCGTTGGGAGCAACACCAGGGCGCTTTCCGCGTGTACTTTCTTGAGGAGCCCGGGCCCTGCTACTCGGTCAGCATCTACGACCTAACAGATGCGACTTCGTCGGAAGCCAAAACCTGGGCGGAAGATGGGGCTGGTGATCACATGTATTCGATTGCACTAGTTTCATCGAATGAGCAGGGACACCGGGGACTTATCTGGCTCACCGCAGCAGTCCTAGCGGCTAAATCCCCCTGCTCAGAAGGTGGTGTACTCCACCGATGATGTCTTCCAGAGCTCTGTCGCAGCACCCGGGGCGGAAGCGACGTCGTCGCCCGTGACTGAGAACGTCCTTTCGATATCCTGATCCGGCCAGGTGAACACCACCGACAACACTCCTGCGGCGACGTCGTGATCAACCCAAAATGACATGGTCCAGAAGTTGTTGTGCCCCTCATGCGTGACAATTTCCGCCGTCGAACGCCCGGAGCTATCTTGATCTACAGCTAGTTGAGGGCCCTCGGCCGGAGAATTCCGCAGATAGGCGCCGACCTGGCGACCGATGTCCCGCTGCTGCTCAAGTGTCAACGGGCCCTTAAACCTGACGCTCATCTGAACCCACAAACCAAAGGGGTAAACCTCAGCGAAGTTCAGGCTGCAGCCAGCTCCGCTCAGAAGAACAGAGCCCCTGCCGGCCACAAAGCCCGGTTGCCAGTTGTACGGTCTCCTGGGCATGTGAGCTCCTAACAAGTCACCCAAACGAGGCGGGGCTGGTTTGTCGATCCTGTCCTGGTTGTGATGATACGACCTATCACCTGCAGCGCCTAGAAAACCCGTCGATGGGTACCGTTCCGGTCTCATTCGGAAGCGAGCTGTCAATTGTGCACGGTCGAGCTTCCCCTTACGCGCCCGAGGCTGCCCGTTCAGGAACCGGCGTACTGGCGGAGCTTTCCGGATTTCTCGCTGGTGCTCCGACACAGCCCGAAGGATTGACCCGAGGGCGTGGGCGGCAAGCACCGGGCCGTAGGGTGTAGTGATGACGGCGCGTTTAGAGGAAGCCCATAGCATTTCCACTTTGCTTGCCGGGCTCGATGATGCCGGCGTGCAGATGCTTCTCGATGCTGCTGAGCCGGTAGGCGTTGGTATCGGGGGAACAACCAAGAAGGTCCGGATCGGTGATCGGACTGCGTTCCTGAAGCAGCTCCCACTGACGGGCGTCGAAGAAGCTGATCCGACCGCCACCACAAGCCGGCTTCAGCTTCCCTTTGTCTCCCACTACGGCATAGGAAGCCCTACCCACGCGGTCGGGCGAGAGTTGGCAGCACATCAAGCAACCTCCACGTGGGTTAAGGCAGGAACCGTGGATTTCTTCCCGCTGCTGCTCAACTGGCGTGTGTTGGACCTGAAGTGTGAGGCGGACCTGAGCGAGTTCGACGGCGATGATTCTCCCAGCCAGTGGGGTCCGCATTGGCCTCAAATGCAGAGCAAACTTGCCGCGATGAAGTCCGCATCCAAAAGCATGGTGTTCTTCCTTGAGTACGTACCCGAGACGCTGGGCGCCTGGGTGCGCAGGAGTGTAGCTGAGGGCACCGGGGCGACCGTCTTCCCCGATGTGGTCGACCAACTTCTTGAAGCCACAGCATGGATGAACAGCCAGGGATTCCAGCACTTTGACGTGCACCCGGGAAACATCCTCGTTCGAGAGGGCAGACTACTCTTCACGGACTTCGGCCTGGCACTTCACCGCGAATTTGACCTCACCGCGGAGGAAGAAGCATCGATGCCCGATCACGACGGCTTCGACAGTGATACCGCCCTGATGCACCTTTTCCACTGGACGCTATTCGAACTCGGCTATACCTCCGGTCTGCAGCGGCTGGAGTTATTGCGTGCCGCCGCCGCTGACCCAGCCACACCAGCGCTGGACCCAGCCCGTGCGGCACTCGGCGACGGTGCTGATCTGATTGCGCAGCATGCCAGTGTCGCCGTCTACATAACCGAGATGTTCGGCGCCCTCATGGAGAATGTGTTCGCCGCTCAATATCGACGCCACTAGACCTTGGAGCCCAAGACGGTCAGTCGTCCCCGTGAGCGACCGACTGACGGGCACCTGGGCGAGCTGAAATAGGCGCCGAAAGTGCTGGGTCATTGAGGATGCGCGTCAGGGTGGTCTGCCCGAGCGTGCTCATTCCTGGGTTCGTCTCCCGGTAGTACCACACCAGGCCCATCGCCTGCTGGAATGCCCACGCGGCTCCGCGCCACCACTCAACGTCACCGCATGCCAGCTCACTGCGGAGGACTGACCTCCTCTCGTCATCGAGCATGTGCCATGCGGCGACAAGATCGAGTGACGGGTCAGCTGGAGCGAAACCCCCGCCATCCAGCACGCCAACCAATCGGTCGTCCTCGACAAGGAGATTGCCGGGAATCAAATCACCGTGCGTCATCGCATCGGAGGCAACCTTGGGCAAGCTCCGGAATTCCGCCCAGAGTGCGCGGAGCCGATTGACCGGAAGTAGTCCGTCACTTTCCCGGAAGCAGACTTCCATCCATGCGTCGGAATCATGAAGGTCTCCACCACGCCCGGAGCCGGCGAAGTGGCGTCCCTTCGTGTCGGCGGCGCGGAGCGAGCGTATGAGGTCCACGAGGTCATGGGCAAACATTTCGGAGTGCGCTAAGTGGTGGGGTGTTGCTACAGTCCCGTGGATCCAGGTCTGAAGGGTCCACGGCAAGGGATAGCCGAAACCGGGATCGCCCAAGGCCACGGGCGACGGTGTGGCGACCGGACAATATTCGGACAACTCGCGCATTGCCGCGGCTTCCCGGGCGAGCTCCGCCCTCATATCCGTTGGATTGGCGGAGCGCAGCGGGAATCGTGCCGTAAGGTCGGCGCCGATTCGAAAGATGGCGTTCACCGTGCCGTCTGTTGTCATGCGACGGAAACGCTCAAGGCGCCATTCCGGAAACTGGTCGATGATCAGCCGACGAGCGAGTTGCTCGTCAATGTGCAACTCATCGTCGTGCATAGCCATGCTGGTTACGTTAGCTGCTTTGCGCGACTGTCCCAGTGGAGGTTTCCCAAACAGGCCAGGCTTCAAACCGCTCTCCCTCGCCGCATCGGATTTGGCGGACATCGAGCCTGCCAGCTCCCACGCAAGGAGGGTACGGTGAATTCATGTCACTTACGGCCGTCCCTGAGTCCCGTCCCGTCTGGCACAGAACCGTGGGCGCGGCATTCGTGGCCGGTGCATCCCTGTGGCTCACTTGGACCGCCCAACAATTGCCGACAATCTGCCCGGCAATCTACCCTGCGCCGGCCAGCTGCGCTCCGGATGCCCGCTTGAGTCCGGCAGTTTGGGGAACAGTTGTCATTATTGGGCTATTCGCTGCATTGCTAGCAGCGAGTGCCACGATTCGTCCTGAGCGGAAAATAGTCGTTCTTCGATGCCTCATGGCCGTGCTCGGTATCGCCGCAGCGGTTGTTCCCCTCTGGACCCTGGTTTCATCCGGCTTCAGCTTGTGACTACATAGGCGTCCCCTGGTCATAGCTGTTTGCATTCATCGCCGTCGAGGCCTTCGGTCCCATGCGCGAAGGCTTGATCGGCCCCCCAGAACAGCTGCGATGAGCAAAAATATCGAACCCCGCGCAGTAGGGGCGAGTGTTTGATTCATGCCCCGCTCCTCTGGGTAGCCTCAGCCTGCCGGGTGCGCGGCCCCGCCTGCCAGGATGGCAAAGTACCCGGGAACCTGTTGAGGGTTACCGGCACGGTTCATGGGGACCACTTCGATTTCTACCGGGCCGTCGACGATCAACCGCCAGTTCGGGGCCGGGAATTCGCGGGCGCGTTCTTGCGGCCCGAAATGCCCGGGCCGTGGAAGGTTTTCCAGGGCGCGCTGCAGTTGGCTGGGCATGTTTGCGCGGGTGGCTCCGAGTTCTGCCAAGTATCCGAGGCTGTTGCCGCGGAAGTTGGTCTCGGCCAGAAAGAGGCTGCCTCTGTTCCCGACGACGGTGTGCAGGTTCGCCGCCAACGCTGTCCGTCTGTTCGGTTTCAGGACGTGGAACACTCCCCGGACAAAGACGTTGGCCGGCCCCAGCCGCTCCAGGAGGAGCTCCCCAGCGTCAGCGGCGGCAGCGTCCAGAACTGCAAATTCAGCGTTGGGGACGTCTTCACTCTCCTGTCGGGCCCGGTCGACTGCACCGGCTGACACATCCACGCCGAGCAGGCTCGGAAATAGCCCGGCAAGCCAACGGGTGTGGGTCCCATTGCCGCAGCCAACATCCACGACCGGGAGAGTGGGATCGAAGTGGGCTAGGAGCTGCTCAGCGTACTGTGCGCGCTCAGCCGGGGAACCGGAGTCCCACAGCACGTCTCCGGTGCGTCCGGTGGAGCGGACTCCGCGCCAGTAACGTTCCCAAGCTGCGTCAGGGTCCTTTGGCGCCCGTGAAGCAAGGCGCACCACTGAGGGAACAAGCTGCATCCGGTCCCAAAGAGTCGACATATCCCAACCTTACCGACGCGGCGCAGAGCTGCGCAGATAGGCCATTGCTTCCACGGCCGGCAGCGGGCGGGCGAAGTAGTAGCCCTGCCCGTAGAGGCAGCCCATGGCGCGTAGCTGTTCGGCTTGGTCGGCGGTTTCGATTCCCTCCACGATGGCGTTCAGCCCTGCAGCGGAAATCAACTGCAGTACGGCGGACACGAATCTCTGCTGCTGGGCATCCGGGCCCATGTTCCTGATCAAGGACTGGTCGACCTTGACTGTCTCTGCGGGAAGCGATCCGAGGTAGCTGATGGATGAATAACCCGTACCGAAGTCATCGATTTGCAGCCCGACGCCGAGCTGACGCAACTTCATCAGGACCTGTTGCTCCCCGGTGCCCATGGTCATCAGGACGGTCTCGGTGATCTCCAGCACCAAGCGCTGCGGTTCGATCTTGTGGGCGGCCAAGGTGTTTCTGACATCCTCCAGCAGCCCGCTCCGCAGCAGTTCAGTTGCAGAAAGATTGATGTGCAGGCAAAAGTCCGTAAGGTCGGGGGCGGCCTGTCTCCAGTGGCTGAGTTGCCCGATGCCTTCATGCAGCACCCACCGGCCCAGCTCATGAATGAGACCCGTTTCCTCTGCGATCCCGATGAAGCTATCAGGCGTGATGGTCCCTCGGACCGGATGGTTCCAGCGCAGCAGCGCTTCCATGCCCACGACCTCGCCGGAAGCCATGTCGACCACCGGCTGATACAACAGTGCCAGCTCTCCACGGGCTACTGCGTAACCCAGTTCAGCGGTTGTGCGCGACCGTTCACGAACGGCCTCGAGCATGTCCGGGTGGAAGAGCTGAACGTTGTTGCGGCCCCGCGCCTTGGCTTGATACATGGCAATGTCGGCGTCGCGCATCAGTGCTTCGGCCGGATATCCGGGCGCACCGATACACACTCCCATGCTGGCCATGGCCCACACCGTTTCTGTCCCGATACGCACGCTGTCCCGCAGGGACTCTGAAGCACGGTTTGCAATTTGAAGGATCTCTTCGTGTGTTGCCTCGCTGATGAGGATGGCGAACTCATCACCGCCCAGACGTGCCACCGTATCGGTTTCCCTGACGGCCGAACGCAGACGGCTGGCCACTTCCACCAGTGCCGCATCGCCGGCGCTGTGACCCAAGGTGTCGTTGATGACCTTGAACGAATCAAGATCCAGGAACACCACGGCCGGAGCGGTCGGCCCGGGTGTGCAAGCGTGGAGCGCTTCCCGGATCCGCTCCTTCAGCAGTGTCCTGTTCGCGAGGCCCGTCAGGGCGTCCGTCTTGGCCATCTGCTCCAGCTCGACCTGCGTTCGCCGCAGCATCGCGGTTCGGGCCGCGACTCTTTCCTCGAGATCCCTGTAAATATGCCCGAGCTCTTCCCCCAGCAGGTTCACGCCAGTGATGACCGCATCAATCTCATCCCTGCGCTCTGAGGGCTCAATCCGCGCATCCAGTTCGCCGGCTGCCAGCCGGACGATGCCGTCAACCAGCTGTTGCAGGCGCGGGTCCCCGGCGCGGCTGCCTGATTCGACGAGGGAGGGCCCTCCCGTAGTCACTTCAGGGGAGGAATCCGGGGATTCATCCATCAGCGTTCAGCCAGTCCAGGGCCTCGCTGCGGGAGGTAAAGAAGCGTGTCGGGCATGGCGGAATGTGCACCCCAAGAAAAAAGTTCGCAAGCACCCGGTCGACAGGAGACTTGCCCAGCAGGGCAATTCGCGAAGCGCTGCAGGGGATGGACCATACGCCCCTGGCCTCCCTGCTGACGGAAGCGACTGCCGCCATGTCAACGAGCATGGGACGCTGCTGCTGCTGGCAGACCTCATTTACTTTCGCCATCGCCGCGTGGGCGTCCTCAACCTGGATGTGGGCGCCCGGCTGCCAGCTCAGATGCACAAAACCGTCCTCGCGCAATTCAATGCTTGACTTGCCGCCGTCCGCGATTAGCGGTGCCACGTATTCGTCCTCCCAGAGCCCGCGCCGAACCGTTCGACGACTCTTCAAAGATACCGCCCGGATTCCCAAACGCTGCCGGGGACCGACGCGGGCGCTGCCCTACGACCAGGCCGGCGGAGAGCTTACGTGCTCCTCTGGAGGAATTCGCTGAATGCTAAGCGACCGCGGTGATGTCCAGGGCAGGACCGGAATGTACCTGCGGAAGCTCCTCGAATGCTGGCTTAGCAAACCAATATCCTTGGAACAGGCGGATGCCGTTTGCCTTCAAAACCAGGAACTCCGCCTCAGTCTCGACCCTTCTGCCAGCACCGTGATGTTGAGCTTCTTGGCGATGCCGAGGATGCCGGCAACGACGGCCTGACGGGCCGGGCTGGTGTCGATTCCGCGGATGAGCTTCATGTCGATCTTGATCAGGTCCGGCTGGAAGTCGACGAGGAGCCCCAGGCCCGCATGACCGGCACCGAAGTCGTCGATGGCGGTGGTGAAGCCATGCCTGCGATATTCGGTGATGATGTTCGTGAGGTGAGCGGTGTCCGAGACCTCCTCATTCTCCGTGAACTCGAACATGATGGACGACGTCGGAAAGCTGCAGCGCGCGGCTGCAAGCAGTGTCGCACGAAGGCATGCGGCCGGTTCGTAGACCGCGTTCGGCATGAAGTTGATCGACAGCTTTAGATTCTCGTCTGGAGGAAAAAGGCGCGCTGCCAGCTCTATTGCCTTGACGCGGCAGTCCTGGTCGAAGCGGTACTTCTGTTCCGGTGAGACCTTTGACAGGACCTCAAAAGCACTCTCGCCCGACAAGCCTCGGACCAGCGCCTCGTAGCCCCATACGCGATCGGCAACGGCGTCATAGATGGGTTGGAAGGCCATGCTGAAATCGAAGTCGAGTTTTGAAGATGTCGTGCAGCCGTCGCATGCCATGGGGGTCCTCTCTCCGGTTGCGTCCACAGTATGCTACGACGGTTGCTGTGGAGTGGATCGCTTTGTGGCGGTGTTCTGTGATCGATCGATGTCGTGATCGTTAGATGTTGAGGCCTTGGGGCAGCCTTGGCCACGTCGTCTTCAGTGTCCTGGCACCTAACCGGCAGTGGCGCTTACGTGCGTTCGATCCCCTCGAAGATGCGCAGCACGTTCAGGGCATGTGTGGTTGGATCGGTCGGCTGATCACCGATACCGCGGGTAGTCGGTTGGGTGGTGACGGCGTCCCATAGTGAGTTGGTGGTGCCTTCGGCGAGGGTGAGGAGGGTGTCGCGGACGAAAGTGTCGCGGGTGGCTTGCTCTGCGCTTTGGTCTGGGCGTTGTTGACCGACGATGCCGTACATCTCGGTGCCGTGCACCGCGTGGGCGCCTTCGGCCGAGCCGATGCTGAGTCGGTATGCGGTGCCGCCGGCTGCTGCGTGTGCGAGTGCCGCCCGGTTGGCTGGCAGGGTGAAGGAGTAGTCGGTGTACAGCGCCGCGCGCACCTGAGCGGGGGTGCGCCCGTCGGTGTCGTATTCAGCGACGATGGCACGGGCGCGACTGCGTGGGATGCGGCCTTTCGACGCGAACACGTCGACGATGTTGTCGACGCTGCCGGGATCGAACCCGGGGTCGTTGATGACGTACCAGTCGACTTCGTGTGTGGTGCTGCTGAAGATGATGTCGATATCGGTGCGCCTCCCGGCCTCGATGGCACGCATGGGGTGTGCGGTGAGGACGCCGCCGGGCTGGGTATGGTCGTCGACGATGCTGGTCGTGGTGTTGTCAATGCTTTGCCGCTGCCCGAACTCGCGCGGGCTGACCTTGATGAAGGTATCAGCGAGTTGCTGGGCGTCGAGGGTGAGGATCTGTTCGGGGTCGTCCTGGATTCCGAGTTCGGTGAGGAACGCGAGGGCGAGTTCTTCCGCCCACCAGGCTGGGACGATGCGGGACGCTCCACCGGAGAATGCGGCGATGTGGTGGTAAAGGCCGTCTGCTGCGGGGGCTGCGAGGAGCGCGGTCGCCGAGTAGGCGCCGGCGCTGTGACCGGTGACGGTGACATTGTTCGGGTCGCCGCCGAAGCGGGCGATGTTCTCTCGCACCCACTGGAGGGCGGTGATGATGTCCTGGATGGCGAGGTTCGTGGCGTCTTATAGTGCTCCGCCGTAGTGGGAGAGGGAGAGCCAGCCGAAGGGGCCGAGTCGGTAGTTCAGCGAGACGCCGACGGCGCGGCCGGTTGCGGCGAGGCCGGAGGCGTTTGAGGTGGTCTGGGTGTTCGCTCCCATCTCGAATCCGCCGCCGTAGATGTAGACGATGACGGGGAGAGGTTCCTCGGTGGTGTCTTCGGGTGCCCAGACGTTGAGGTTGAGGCAGTCTTCGCTGAATCCGTTGTCGGCCTCCAGCCATGTGGGGGCGCCTGCCTGGAGGGGGGCGGGTCCCTTCTGGTCGTAGGGCGCGTCAGGGTTGAAGGGCAGCAACACGGGGCTGTGGAAGCGATCCGCGGTGGCGAAGGGGACGCCGAGCCAGGAACGCACAGTGTGTGTCGGGGAAGGGTTTGTCATGAGGGGATTTCCTTTCAAAGGTGATCTAGTCGGCGTCGGATTCGGGGGTTGAGTCACTGGCGGACGAGTCCCGGAGCTGATTCCAGTGGTGTAATCGTTCGGTGATGGCTCGCTCGTACCCCAGTGTGGTGGGTTCGTAGAACGTCTCCCGGGGCAGGCCATCGGGGAAGTAGTTTGCGCCGGAGAATCCGGTCTCCGTGTCCGGGTCGTACTGGTAGCCCTTGCCGTAGCCGAGGTCTTTCATGAGTCGGGTCGGGGCGTTGAGGATGTGTGAAGGCGGCATGAGCGAGCCGGTGCGTTTGGCAGCGGCGTGCGCCTTGTTGAAGCCGCGGTACACGCCGATCGACTTCGGTGCGGTTGCCAGGTAGATGACGGCCTGGGCGATTGCGAGTTCTCCCTCGGGTGAGCCCAGGCGTTCGTAGACGTCCCATGCCGCGAGGGCTTGTTGGACGGCGTTTGGGTCGGCCATGCCGATGTCTTCGGTGGCGAATCGGGTGATGYGGCGGGCGATGAACAGGGGGTCTTCACCGCCGTCGAGCATTCGCGCCAACCAGTACAGGGCTGCGTCGGGGTCGGAACCGCGCATCGATTTGTGGAGTGCGGAGATGAGGTTGTAGTGGCCTTCCTGGGATTTGTCGTACAGCGGTGCCCGTTTCTGCACGGCCGCGGCGAGGGCGGCCGGGTCGACGGGTGCGGGCAGGGCCTGCACCTGCTCGATCATGTTCAGCAGGTACCGGCCGTCACCGTCGGCCATCGCCGTCAGCGCTACGTGTGCCTCTTCGGTCAGCGGAAGCGGGCGGCCGATGAGTGCTTCCGCGCGAGTGATGAGAGTGCTAAGCGCGGCGTCGTCGAGGCGCCTCAGAACGAAAACTTGGCAGCGGGACAGCAGTGCGCCGTTGAGTTCGAAGCTGGGGTTCTCGGTGGTCGCGCCGACGAGGACAACAGTGCCGTCTTCGACGTAGGGCAGGAACGAGTCTTGTTGGGCGCGGTTGAAGCGGTGAATCTCGTCGACGAACAGCAGCGTTCCCTGGCCGATTTCACGCCGACGCTGCGCAAGCGCAAACACCTTGCGAAGGTCCGCGACGCCGGAGAAAGTGGCGGAGAGCTGTTCGAATGCAAGGTTGGTCTCCTCGGCGAGGAGCCTTGCGATAGTGGTCTTCCCGCACCCGGGCGGTCCCCATAAGACCATCGAAATCAGCCGCTGCGAGTTGACCATTCGCCCGATAGGCGCGTCCGCACCAAGGACATGGTCTTGCCCGACGACCTCCTGCAGGTTGCGCGGACGGAGCCGGTCAGCCAAAGGCCGCGAGGAGTCGTCTATCTCGAATAACGACGGCGTCTCACTCACGACAGCCGCTTCCGGTAGAGGTCGCCAGCGAGGTCATAGGAATCGTGCACCAACTCTCCGATCAGCTCAGTGGTGATCCCGTCGCCGGCTCCGATAGTGATCCAATGTTGCTTGTTAAAGTAGCGACCACTGGTGATCGTGTCGAAGTTGCGGCGGAGCGCGTCCCCGTGGAGGGGATCGGCCTTCACGGTGATGATCTGCATCCTCGGATCATCGTCAGTGACGATGAGGAAAACCTTCTCATGCACCTTCCACACTTCCAGGTGCGCGGTGAACGGGCGTCCGTTGGTGACGTAATGGAGAGATGCCGCGGTATCGCGGGCATGCTGCTGTAACTGCTCGCCCGAAAGTGTCACAGACCCCTCCGGTCGCCGAAGATCTCGGGATCGACGGGGCGCTTGGCGCGAGGAAGATTCTCGACCACCAGCAGGTAGGACTCGGTGACGAGGTCTTCGACGAGCGCCTTTTGCAGGTTTCCGCCTGGATTCAAGGTGATCCAGTGTTTCTTGTGCATGTGGTAACCCGGCGTAATGTCCTTGTGGTTCTCGCGAAGTGATTTGCTGTCTTCCGGGTCGGCCTTAACGATGACGATCGGTTCCCCGGTGGTGTCTGTCATCAGCATGAAGACCTTGCCGCGGACTTTGAATACCTCCCAGTCGGGCCCGAAAGGGTACTCAAGTTCAGCCCCTGGCAGCTCCTCAACGCGGTCGCGGGCGTGCTGCTGGATCGTGTCACCGTCCAAGGTGCCCCTCCTGAAATTACTGCTATGAACATGACTGGCAGGAACAAGCGTATCCTAGTGTGTGTACAGCCGTACATACTTTTTTCTACAGTGAAGGGGAGCACGTGAGGAAGGGTAAACCGAACGACCCGGGACGAAGGTCCCGCATTCTGCAGGCGACGCTCGAGGTGATTAGGGCCGACGGAATCCAAGCGGTGTCGTATCGGCGTATCGCCTCGCACGCCGGGGTGCCGTTGGGCTCGATGACCTACTATTTCCCCAGCCTCGAGGGCCTCATCGTGAGCGCCCTCGACACGACCCGCAGCGAACTCGAACCCCGTTACGCAGCACCACTGCGGGCCGCGCGCACCAGCGCAGACGTCGTCGAGGCRCTCGTCGCGGCGACTATCGGTGAAACGAGCCCGAGCCTGCTCGACATCCGCCTCTACGAGGAAATACGCCATTACGGGGCCCGCAACCAAGACGTGGAAGACGTCCTCCGCATGGTCGAGGCGGAATCACTCGCAATGCTCCACCGCGTAGTCCCGGATCGCACAGCCCTTGCCATCAATGCCCTGCTGTGGGGCTGGTGGAGTCACCGCGTCATCCACCCCGACAGTCAGCTCGACGACGAGACGGTGCGCCAGGCCTACCAAGCTCTCGTCGCACTGCCCGCTGACGATCACCCGTTCCACAAGAAGGAGCAAAACCATGCCTGAGACGATGCGTGCCATTCGCCTGAGCGGCCCCGTCGACATCGACGGCCTCACCGTCAGCGACGTGCCGATCCCCGAGGTGCGACCTGGGTGGGTCCGCATCCGGGTGATGGCGTTCGGGATCAACGAGTCCGAGGCCACCAGCCTCGAGGGCGAATCCGACGCCGACTTCACCTTCCCCCGCATCCTGGGCATAGAAGCTGTCGGTGTGATCGACGCTGTCGGAGACGGTGTCGACCTCAAACCGGGGCAGAAGGTCGCAACGATGATGGGCGGTCTCGGCCGCTCCATCGATGGCAGCTATGCCGAATACACGCTCGTCGATGCTGTGAACGTGATCCCTTTCGAGACCTCGCTGCCGTGGGACATCCTCGGCGCCCTGCCCGAGATGGTGCAGACCGCGCACGGCTCACTCACCACCGCGCTGCAATTGCGACAGGGGCAGAGCATCCTCGTTCACGGCGGGACCTCCACCGTCGGCCTGACAGCGATCGCCATCGCGCACCAACTCGGTGCCACCGTTATCGCCACAACCCGCAAACCCGACAGCTTCGACCTCCTCAAACACGTCGGTGCAGACCACTCCATCCTCGACGACGCCACGCTCACTGACACCGTCCGAAGACTCGCTCCAAAGGGGCTGGATGCGGCGCTCGAATTCGTTGGCGCCACCGCACTCCCCTCCACAATGTCCCTCGTCCGCCTAGGCGGCACCGTCTGCTTCGTCGGAGCACTCAACGGGCAGTGGACCATCCCCAACTTTTCACCGTTCAGCATCCCCACCGGCGTCCGCCTCACCAGCTACGCCGGCACCGCGCGAGACCTCCCTACGACCGCGCTCAATCAATACCTAAGGGCGATCGAAGCAGGGACACTCCACATCACCATCGCCAGCACCCATCAAGGGCTCGAGGGTGTCGCAGCGGCCCACCGCGCACTCACGAGCGGTGGCCAGCCCGGCAAACACGTCATCGTCCTGGCCTGAGCCCTACAACCATGACATCAGCCCCCTAGAGATCCCTGGGTCTCGCCACACTCAGCATCACGGGCGTGACCCACTCCACGCCGACGAGTTAGTGGCGGTACGAACTCGCGGCAGGGCAGCTCTTCCAACGAGTGGCCATCGATGTGGAGGTGATCCGTTAACTGGCGGCGTTCTGCGATCGGTGTGCGGCGCTAGTCTCGGATGTCGAGGATGCTGGCGGCGGCTTCGTGAGGGGGCGACGATCGCCGCCCCCTCACGTTCCTCGCGTCCGGCCGGCCGGTGCGCCGCCGCTGAGATGTCGGTCGCTAGGGGCGGACGGTGGGGAGGACGAACTGGTGCGGGTAGCGCCGTTCTTCCGCCTCGTCGACCAAGAAGGCGGCGAGGTTCTTCCGGCTGATCCCCGGTACTTTCATTCCTTTGCGGAATGAGGTGATTCCGGTCGTCGTGGTGACGGTGCCGGTGTTGGACAGGGTGCCCGGTCGTACGATCTCCCACTGCAGGCTCGTGGCGGTGAGGATGTCCTCCATCCGCGCCTTGTCGGCGTACATCCGGCCAAGCAGAGCCTTCATGAAGATCCGGGTGACCGGATTCTGGAGCTGTGCGCTGTCGCCAGTTCCGAACCCGGACACCACGATCATCGGTTCCTTTCGCCCTGCCATCGCCTCGACGAGTGCGGACGCCGTGTCGCTGAACAGCGTCGTCGCACCGAGTTTCTTGGTGCCGAGGGTGACGAGGACGGCGTCCGCATCGACGGTTGCCTGGCGGACGTGCTCTACTGACGTGGCGGTGCCCTGGACGACGGTCAGGTGCTCACTGGCCGGCAGTGCGTAGACCGACCGCGACAGGGTGGTCACCCTGTGTCCGCGGGCCAGCGCGGCGTGCACTGTCTCGGGTCCGACTCCGGCGGAGGCGCCGATGATCGTGATGTTCACGCTACGAGCCGTTGACGGCCGAGCGCACGGCCTCGGCGGGGGTGGTGGTCGGTCGTCCGATGAGCGTGCGGAGGTCATCGCCCTTGACCAGGAGGTCACCGCGGGCGAGTCCCTGATCCGAGCCCGCGAGGATCCCGGCGAAGGCCTCCGGGATGCCGAAGGACGTCAGCAAGGCTACGTACTCCGCGGCGGGGAGGTCGTTGTAAACGACGGTGGTGCCGGTGACGGCCGTGATCTCCGCAGCGAAGTCGGTCAGTGTGAACGCGACGTCGCCGCCGAGCTCGTAGACCTTGCCCGCTTGGTCCTCGCCGAGCAGGACGGCCACGGCGGCCTCTGCGAAGTCCCGACGGGTCGCAGCATTGACCCGACCATCACCGCCGCTGCCCACGAGTGCGCCCTGCGCGAGGGTTCCCTGAAGCTGGTCGGTCCAGTTCTCGAAGTAGTAGCCGTTGCGCAGGAGGGCGTAGGGAACTCCGGCGTCAGCGAGGATCGCCTCGGTCGCCTTGTGGTCCTTCCCCAGCACCGTCGCATTGGTGTCGGCGTTCGCGTTGCTCGTGTACGCAAGCAGCTCGACACCCTCCGCCTTCGCGGCCTCGATCACAGTGCGGTGCTGCCCAGGGCGATCCTTGYCCACCTCGGAGCTGGCAATCAACAAGACCTTGCTGGCGCCGGCGAGGGCCGCGGCCACGGAGGCCGGGTCGTCGTAATCCATCGCCGTGACGCGCACGTCCTGGGCGGCGAAGTCCTCAAGCTTCTCGATGGAGCGGCCTGCGGCGACGATCTCGGCTGCGGGAACGTTGCTCTCCAGCAGTGCCTGAAGAACGTGGCGGCCGAGCTTGCCGGTCGCGCCGGTGATGACGATAGTCACGGTGTTTCCTTTCGAGGTTCTTACGTTGTCATTGCTCACAACCACCCCATTCAGGATTAACTTCCCAATAGTTAGTACGCACTTTGAGGTAAGGTGCATATATGACAGTTAGTACCTCCTCAGTGAGCTTCCCTGCGATCTTCACCGACGGCGTCTTTCTGGCGGGCTGCCCCAGCCGGACAGTACTGGAACACGTCACCAGCAAGTGGGGCCTTCTTCTGCTGATCGCCCTATCCGAGGGCGAGCAACGCTGGAGTGCCCTCCGCCGGCGTGCTGACGGCATCAGCGAGAAGATGCTGGCACAGACACTAAAGACCCTCGAGCGAGACGGCCTTGTCCGCCGACACGCCCAGGCCACCATCCCCGCGCGCGTGGACTACAGCCTGACCGACCTCGGCCACGAGCTGAGCACGCTGCTCGTTCCTCTCGCCGCCTGGGCCATCCAGAACGCAGATGACATCATCAACGGGCAAGGCTCCACGGCAACCTGACCCGAAGTGGGCGATGTAATTCCGCGCCCACCCCAGAGTGGTGACGGTGTCCTGCAGGACCGGGTTTGTGACTTCCTCGAGCTTCCCGACAGAGTGGGAGGCAGATCACGTCTCGAAAAACTACAGTTTTTCGAGACACGGCCTTCGTGTCTTGGAGTACCTAAGGAATCGGCGTCGTACCGGGCCGGCCCGTGTCTTGGAAAGATGTCTCACCGCCGATCGTCTCAGATGGGTGCTGGCCGGGGGTTTCTGAGGCACAATGACCGGGTGAGACATCTTGGGTATACGCGTGTGAGTACGTCGGGCCAGGACGCGAAGCTGCAGCTCGACGCGCTTGTCGATGCCGGGGTGCAGAAGCGTGATGTTTTCGCTGACGTCACGTCCGGAAGCAAGGCAGCCGTTGAGCGTCCGGGGATGAAGAAACTCCTCGCGTATGTGGAGCCGGGTGACACGGTCGTCGTGTGGCGGGTGGACCGGCTCGGCCGGTCCTTGATCGATGTGTTGAACACGGTGAACCTGCTGCGGGAACGCGGTGTGTACCTGAGATCCATTTCGGACGGTATTGATCCCACCACAACGTCGGGCCGTCTGATGCTGAACATGCTTGCGACTCTGGCCGAGTACGAGCGGGAGCTGATCGTCGAACGCGTGAACGCGGACATTGCCGCGGCGCGGCAGGGCGGAACCCGGTTCGGTCGGCCACTCTCCGATCCGGTCGTGATAGCCGACAAGCTTCGGATCGTGACCGACGCGCGGGCCAAGGGCCGCACCGCCGAAGAAGCAGCCCGGCTCGTCGGGTGGAGCCGGGCAACTCTTTACCGTCACCAACAGGCCCTCGCCACCCGCGAGAGCACCAAGATGTAGCCGGGGCATGGACGGCGCGGAGCGGTGGCGGATCCTTCGACTGCACGTCGAAGATGAGATCCCACTCGCGGAGCTGGCCCGGGAAACGAAGGTCAGCCTGCGCACTCTTGAGCGCTGGCACGGGTTGTTCCAGGAAGGCGGGATCGCAGCGCTGGACCCGCGGCCCCGCGTCGATGCCGGCACGCGCCACACGGCAGCGGAGACCGTGGCGTTCATCGAACGGCTCGCTCTAACAAAGCCGCGCCCGAGCCTTGCGACACTGCACCGGCTCGCCGTCGCCGACGCCCGACAAAGAAACGCCCCAGCACCAGGCCATTCAACCGTCCGGGACATCGTTACAGCCCTAGACCCCGGGCTCGTCACCCTCGCTCTTGAGGGGCCGGCCTCATACCGTGATCGGCACGAACTCGTGTACCGCCGGCGGGCGGAACGGCCGAACCAGATATGGCAGGCAGACCACACCGAGCTCGACATCCTCATCATCGGGGCAAACGGTAAACCGGACCGTCCCTGGCTGACCGCCGTGATGGACGACTATTCCCGGGCAATCTGCGGATACACCGTCTTTACCGGCGCACCCTCAGCCCTGAATACAGCACTCGCACTGCGGCAGGCGATCTGGCGAAAACAGAATCCGTCCTGGGTGACGTGCGGACTGCCCGACATCCTGCACGTCGATCACGGTTCTGACTTCACCAGCCACCACCTTGAACGCACCGCCGTCGCGCTGCACATCCGAACCATCCACTCCACCGTCGGCCGGCCTCAAGGCCGCGGCAAGATCGAGCGTTTCTTTCGAACGATCAACACCGAAGTGCTCGCCGCGCTGCCAGGACGCATGGGACCCGGAACCCGCACACCACAGCCCGCGCTCGACCTGCCCGCACTCGACCGCGAGATTGGGGCATTCATCACCACGTACAACGACCGGACACACAGCGAACTCGGCATATCACCTCGGGACGCCTGGGTTGCTGACGGCTGGCTTCCACGCATGCCCGACACCCTCGAAGAACTCGACGGGCTCCTCCTCACCGTCCCGAAGAACCGCGTCGTGCAACGCGATGGCATCCATTTCCAAGGCCAGCGCTATCTCTCGCCCACCCTGGCACCATTCGTCGGGCGCACCATCACCATCCGCTACGACCCCCGCGACATCTCCGAGATACGCGTCTACGACCATGGCACCTTCATCTGCACCGCCATCGACGAGGACCACCCGAATCTCCGGCTGAGTTTGCGGGACGTCGAAGCCGCACG
Organism: Arthrobacter sp. YAF17; assembly: GCF_052113365.1. Lineage (NCBI taxonomy): Bacteria > Bacillati > Actinomycetota > Actinomycetes > Micrococcales > Micrococcaceae > Arthrobacter > Arthrobacter sp. YAF17. The sequence goes on from NZ_JBFRDB010000001.1 coordinate 48,009, forward strand.
CCGCGCACGTCGGCGCGAACTGCGCCGCACCATCAACGACCTAATCCCGATCGTTGCTGCCCGCGAACAACCCCGAACCGCTGAACCAGCGCGCCGCCGGCCGCGGCTTCGCACTTACGAAGAGGACGAATGATGGACCAACCATTCATCGTGACCAAAGAACACCGGCGTTTCACCGAGTTCGCCAACGCCGTGCGAAAGGAACGCACCATAGGCATCTGCCATGGCGACGCCGGCGTCGGTAAAACCTACTCCGCCCGGCGCTACGCAAACTGGGATGCCCTGGGACCCTACATAACAGAGTGGCGGTCCCGCGACGCAGAGGAAGATGCCAAGCACTTCTCACTGGCAAACAGATCCCGCGCCGTCTTCTACACCCCGGAAGTACTCTGCCGCCCCCGAGAACTTATGGCAGAAATCCACCGCTCCCAGGTCCGGATCGCATCCTGCATCGATGGCCACCTCCACCGAAACGACCCAACAACCCCTCGCATCATGAACGGCATCACCAAACTGGTCGAACTGCTCATCATCGACGAAGCCGAACGCCTCACCCCAACCGCACTGGAAATCCTCCGCGACAACCACGACCGCACCCACCTCGGAATCATCCTCATCGGCATGCCCGGCATCGATCAACGATTCCGCCATTACCCTCAGCTCTACAGCCGTCTCGGCTTTTCCCACCGCTACAGGGCACTCGGTCGCGACGAGCTCTTGTTCGTCCTCGATCGGCACTGGAAACGACTCGGCCGATCACTCGACCCGGACGACTTCACCGACGCCCAGGCAATCGCCGCGATCGAACGAATCACCCGCGGAAACTTCCGGCTCCTCGAGCGGCTCTTCCCCCAGATCACCCGCGTACTGAAGATCAACCAACTCGAAACCATTACCGACGACGTCATCGAAGCAGCCACCAGCACCCTCGTCATCGGCAACCAACGACAAAGAGCGCCAACAAAACACCGCCAAAAAGCTCCGAAGTCCACAGGTTGCCGCCGACATCTCGGCCAATCCGGGTTGAAAACTCCGGGTCCACACCGCTTGTCATTTCAGCTGCCAGAGGAGTCACAGCGCCGTTTGGGGGTGCGAAGACAGGGGGCGGCCGGCTTCTCGCTGCTGCAGAAAAGCGTCCTAGACCGCCAGAGATGGCTCACCCGCCAGGAGCTCTGCCGGGCTATCACCACCTGGTTCGAAAGGACGTACCACCGCCGGCGACGGCAAAGACGGCTGGGAAAACTTACGCCGATCGAATATGAATCAAGCAACCGGACCGGGCTCTTTGCGGCCTAAGATCCCGAGTCAACAAAAGCCGGAGCAGTCCCGGCGACTGTGGGGAAGGGTTGGCCGGCGGCGATGGATGTACGTTCCGCGCGGTCATGGCGACTCTTCAACGTGGGGCGGCTCGTGTATAGCGAGGCGCGGTGCTTTGCGGGGTGGGAAATGCTGATCTGCAGATGGCCAGGTTGGAAGCGACTCAGTGAGTGGAACGAGCACACTTTCGATTTCTTTGGACATAGTGGGGCTTTCATCCCAGGCCACCTCGTAAGAGCGGAAGCCATAGGAGTCTTCCCGACAGACGACTGTGCCAGCCGCTCCAAGCGGCCCGTGGTAGTCGAGCCGATCAACGCGATCACCTACGTCGAATCTAAACTTCATGCCATCTCCTTGGGTATCGTCTTGTTTGAATTCGTACTAACCATCATTGTGTCGAAGTCGCGCCTAAAATGAACCGCCACCAAAATTCGGGGCTTTTATGCGGTTGGCTGGGTCTCGGCGGCCAGCGCCTCCGGCGGACAGAGCAGGAGGTAACGGTAGAGGCTGGAGCGGGTGATACCCGTGGCTTTGGCGATCTCGGAGCTCGTCGCGAAAGTGTATGGCATAGGCAAGCTTCGCTGGATCGATCACGCTGGGCCGGCCGATCCTTTTGCCTTTCGCAACAGCAACAGCAACAGCAACAGCAACAGCAACAGCAGCGGATCGGGCGTCCGCTGGCGCGGCCGGCTGTGGGGTCCAGTGCTGTCCGTCGCAGGGCTGAGGCTCGCACGACGACGTGCCGATTGGAACCTTCCGGAGCCTGAAGAAATAACGCGAGGAAATTTCAGCGGCCGTCGCGGAGGTGGTTGTGTCGAGTATTTCTGTGCCCGGGTTTGCTCATCAGTGGGTGTCTTCTCCGAAACGACTAGCTCAGGCCCGCCAGGGGAGAAGGTTTGTTGGTCGAAGGGCCCCGGATGGGGAACGGAAGTGCGGGGAGGGTTTCAGCGTCGCCGGCAGTTACCCCGCGTTGAAGACGTCAGGTCCGAAGGTGTTCAGGCCGGGAGCCCCCGCGTATCCAAGTCGCGGTAACGAAAAGATGTCCTCGATGCTGGCGAGCAGGCTGTAGTGGTTGTACATCTTGTCCGACGTCGTTGCCCCATTGGTAAACGGCGAGATCACCAGCGCGCCGATCCGGCCGCCCGCAGTGCCTCCGGGGACCCCCGACGGAGCGGAGATTCTGGCTTCGGTTTCGTCGAAGGTGATCACCAGCACCCCGTCCTGTTTGAAGGCCGGGGAGGCCAGGATGGCCGGGACTTGCTGCTGCAGCCAACTGTCGGCACTTTCGAGACCGCCCGGGCTCCCGTCGACGCAGGGGGTGTCGTGGCCGTCGTTGCACAGGTTGGGTGTGATGTAGGAAAGGTTCGGTGTCGTGTCCACGGACCTCAGGTCATCAGCTAAATGGGTGTAGTCCACAATGTTGTTCTGGCAGTCCGGGGACGATGTGACTTCCTCAAAATACACGAACGGGTTGTGGCGCGTGGCGTACTGGTCGCCGACCTTGGCTCTGTGGTGATCGTCTTTGGAGGCGGGTTCGGGATGCTGGCAGGGAGCTCCCATGTCTTCCATGTAGCCTTTCCAGGTCTTGCCGGCGGAACTGAGTTGGCCTGCAAGGGTGGGAACCGAGGCCGGGTACACGCAGCCAGTACCCATCACCTGGCCCGGCTCGGATGTTCCGGTTTGTTTGAACCTGGCATATACCGGGCAATCGAGGCGTGTCATGGTGTTCGAGCCTTGCCCGGAAATCTGCGCCAGATAGTTGGGGAGGGAATTGTGGTCTGTCCCGTAATACCGGGAGAGCAGCACGCCCTGTGCGCGCAGGGTCTTCGACAAGTACGCGGCCGCCGAGCCGGCGCCCCAGACTTCGTCGTAATTCTTGTTCTCCAGGTTGATCACGAAGACGTGACCGGGCTTCCCAGACGCCTGTGGGGACTGGGACGCTTTCTCGCTCGGGCCCGCCGATGCTCCGGCCGCCGGCGGCGAGGGCTCACACCCTGTGGCGGCCATGGCGAGGACACCAGCCAGAAGCAGCGCCGCGGGTCGTGCCGCGCGGGTCAGGCCCGGGAACGCTCCGACATTCCGGCTCATCGGTTCCGGCTTTCGCGGTGTCCCTCCGGATTGCCCTGAGAATCGCTGGACTAAACGTGAGAAGCGAGAACTCCTCGACTGCGCCGAAACCACGAAGATGATGGGCCTGGTGGTGGTGATCATGGCGCAAACCTGTCTTTCCCATGAGGAGACGTTCAGGATACTCCGCGAGGCAGCGAATCCGCGTCCGACCAAGCTCAGCGAAAGGACTCGCGCGGCAATTCTGGTTTGCTTATTTATGCAGGTTACGACCTCACCAGGCTGGGCCGGAGTACGGCGGATCTGGCTGACATTGTGACTGTGCTGGGCCAGCGGGAGATCGAAAAGACAAAGCCCAAGTCATCGTTCCAAGGAACTGGAACGGTCATCCGGTGAAGGGCGCGACCAAGTGAGGTCCTTGCCTATGCGTGCTGTTGACTGGGGGGATTTCACCTGTGCCGCAAAACCTCACTGATAAGTCCGAATGGCAAGCAGAAACGCTTCCGCTGATTGTCGCAAAACTTCCCGGATGTATCCATGGCAGCAACTGGCTGGAAGGAGAGCCAGCGGCGTTTGACACCGGACGCGGGTGGCGCCCGTCGGATGGCGTATGTCTCAGCCATTTCTGACGTATTCGGTTGTCCCTGCAAGGGATAAGGAGGGTGTGCGCAATTTGCCCACCCTGGGCTTCGAATCGGGTCGTCCTGCTGGACCGGGCCGGACAGGGTGGAGACGTGGCCCGCCACGTCGGGCAGCACGTGCTGGGGGAGGGCGACGTCGGGCGCCGGGATACGGTCCAGGAGAGCATCGGCGAGCATCCCGCGGGCCCCGTCGCTGGCCTCCTCGGCCGGCTGGAATAGGGCCAGGAGCGTGCCGCGCCACTGGTCCTGATGGTCGGCAAGCAGTCTGGAGGCACCCAGCAGGCATGCGACGTGGATGTCGTGTCCGCAGGCGTGCATGACGGGCACATGGTCCCCACCCTGGTCCTGCGCTATGACCGTGCTTGCGTAGTCTGCGCCGGTCCGTTCCTGCAGGGGCAGCGCGTCCATGTCCGCGCGAAGCAAGACCGTTGGCCCGCTGCCGTTGTGCAGCACCACAGCGACTCCTGTTCCTCCGATCCCGTTCTCCGTTGGAAGCCGTAGGAACTCATGCTGCGCACCACGTTGGCGGCGGTGCGGTGTTCCTGGTGTGAGAGCTCGGGGTTTTGGTGGAGGTCCTTGTAGAAGTCCTCCTGATCCGTGCGGATTGACTCGTAGTGCTGCAGCGCTTCGGTCGCGTCCACGGTGCCTCCTTTCATGCAGCCCCCGATCCGTACGGACGCGTGATCGCTTCGAGAAAATGTCCGTCAGGATCCGCGAAATAGACGCCGCGTCCGCCGTCGTTGTGGTTGATCTGCTGCGGGCGAGACCGTCCCGGGTCTGCCCAGTAGGGGATGCCCTGGGCCTGAATCCTTGCGAAGATTCCGTCAAAGTCCTCCTCGCTGACCAGGAATGCGTAGTGCTGCGGTGAGATAGGCCGGCCTGCCGTGGCGAAATCGAGGGCCACTCCGTGGTCGAGGGGCACGGTCATGAAAGACCACATGGCCTGGGGTGTCGGCAGTCCGAGCACGTTGGCGAGGAACTCCGCCGAATGGCGCTTGTCCGTTGCGTAGACGATGGTGTGGTTGAAAGTGACCGTCATGGTGACCTCCTCGGGTGGGGCTGATCAGGCGTTGGCGATCGGCAGCACCAGCATGTAGCCGGCCGGCATATCGCTGCTCCAGCGTCGCGGCTCGCGGACGACGAACTGCGTCGCCAGCTGTTCGGGGGTGAGCAGGGCGTTGGGCGCGGGGGACGGTCCCCACTTGTCGTCGCCGAACGGGTAGAGCGGATCCTGGACACGGATGCCGGTGACCGGGAACACCGGGAACTGGCCGGGGTCACCGAGAGACTCGAAGCCGCTCATCACCCATACGTGGCGGCCGTGCCACATGACCAGCCCGACCGGCCGGCCCGTGTCGGCAATGGCGCGCGCCGCGGTCTGCAGCGCCTGCTCATAGTCGGCGACGCTCACGACGGCGTACGGCCCCATCCCGACGGCGGTCAGCACTTCCGCCCAACCCAGGGGGTTTGCACCGTTGAACGAGTTGAACGACCGTGCCCGGGCCATTTCCCAGAGTTCCCCCTGCTGGACGCGGTCGGTCCACGTGCCGGCCCCGGTGTCGTCGATGAGGTTGTGCATCATCTGGATGCTCGCCGCCACACACCACTCAAAGGTGTACTGCGGCACGAAGTCCCCCTCCTGGAAGAGGTTGAGGGCGAACGCCTGGGGCACCGGAGGCTGCGTGGGAACGGGCGTCGGGGTGGGGGACAGGGGCCCGTAAGAAGCGGGGACGTCATCGCGTGCGGCCGGCGGAGCCGAGGAGGACTGGACCGGTGGATCCGTGGTGGCCTCATCGAGTCTGATCGTCGGCGCGCAGGCCGAGAGGAGGAGGGTAGCTAGGACGACCAACCAGACCAGAAGACGGAGCGGGGCACCGATCATGATCGGTCCAGTTTATCGCGACACGGCGGGAATTTTCGGTCCGGGCCGGCGTTAGGTCTGAGTATGAAAGCAATCGTGTACCGTGCCACGGGTGATCCGTCTGTTCTCGAACTCGTCGACCGCGAGAGCCGCGACCCTGGGCGCGGGGAGGTCCGCGTGCGGATCATGGTCTCTGCGGTAAACCCCACCGATTGGAAGTCACGCCGCGGCGCCAGACCGGGCGAGCCCTTGCCCTTCGCGGAGGTCGTGCCGAACCAAGACGGCGCCGGAACCGTGGACGCCGTCGGACCCGGCGTCGAGCATCTCCACGTCGGTGACAGGGTCTGGGTGGCCTTGGCGGCCTACCAGCGCGCCGACGGCGGGACAGCCCAGGAGTTCACCGTCCTGCCTGCCGAGCGGGTCTTCCCGTTGCCGAAGATGGCCGGGTTCGACCTCGGTGCAAGCCTGGGCGTTCCCGCGATCACCGCCCACAGGGCCCTGACCATCGCCGAGGACGGCCCGCGGCGGCTGCGCCCGGGAGCCTTGGACGGCAAGGTAGTTCTTGTTTCCGGAGGGGCCGGCGCCGTGGGCCATGCGGCGATTCAGCTCGCCAAGTGGGCCGGCGCCGTCGTGATCACGACCGTGAGCGGACCGGCGAAGGCAGCGCTGGCAACGGCCGCCGGCGCCGATCACGTCATCAATTACCGGGAAAGCCACGCCGCCGCGGAGATCCGTAGGATCGCTCCCGAGGGAGTCGACCAAATCGTGGAGGTGGCGCCCGCGCAGAACGCGGAACTCGACCTGGCAGTAATCCGCAACCGCGGCTCCATCGCGGTCTACGCCAACAACGGCGGCGATCGGGTGACCCTGGACGTGCGCAGGCACTTCAGCCTCAACGTCCGCTACCAGTTCGTGCTGCTCTACACCGTTGGCATGGCTGCGGTACATGACGCCGCCGAGGACATCAATGCGGCCATCGCCGACGGTGCCCTTCCGGTCGGGGAAGCCGCAGGTCTGCCGCTGCATCGCTTTGCCCTGGCTGACACGTCTGCGGCCCACACGGCGGTGGAAGAGAGCGTCATCGGCAAGGTGCTGATCGATGTGTCAGCGAGCTAGCCGATAACGCTCGGGAGCCTCGCGGGGGCAGTCACGCCGTACAACCCCGGCGCGTCGAGGCCACTTTCAACAACGCTTCGTCACGAATGCCGGGCGGCTATGACCCGAACTTCCTCCATTGTCCTTCCGAGACCACCTCGACGGAGCCGTCCACGACCTTGATGGCTGTCTGTTCGTCGATGGCGTAGGCAGGGACGCCTATGTCGGCGGCCCACCGCTCTGCGTGGGCCAGGGAGTTCCCCGGGAAAGCGCCGGGAAGATCGAAAAGTCCACTACCCCCAGGGTGCGATCGTCCGGAGCGGACGGCCACTCGACGAAGTATTCCCCGATCCGGGGCGTCATCACCATGCTTCCGGCACTCACCCCCACCCACACTGTGTCGGGAAGTGACGGCAGCAGCTCGGCCAGCCCGGACTCCCGCATCCAATGGGACAGGTACGTCGCGTCGCCGCCGTCGACCAAGAGCACGTCGGCCTCCCGAAGCCAGGGGACCCAGCGGTCCGTGCCGATGGTGGGCAGCGCGGTGAGCTCGAGAACGCCGAGCGACGCCCAGCCCAGGCCGGCCAAGTGACGGGAGTCGTGGTCGGCGGCCAGGAGGCCCCGCACCGATGCCGGTCCGCACATAGGGTGACCCCACTGGGCGGTTGGGACGACCAGGGCGTGGCATTCGGCGATCGGCTTGCCGAGAAGCTGCACGAGCGCCGAGTGGATGCTCGGGTTCGTCACGCCGCCTGATGTAAGCAATAGCTTCAAAAATGTGCCCCCAAAAGTTCGCGCGTGGATGGTGGATGTGCCTGACGAGGCGGGAACGGGCTGGAACTCACCGACAGATCCGGTAAGCACACTGCGTGCCTATAGGCCGTCTTCGGCAACGCCGGCGGGCAGTGGGAGACGGAACCTCTTGGCGGGGTTCTTCTTCGAGAGCAGCTTCCGGTCGAACTTTGCGACGCCGAACAGGATGCCGTCGCGGAAGAGAACAGCCGAGGCATCGTTATACACCAGGTGGTACCGGGAGGCGCCGGACGGCCAGGACTGCACGCTGTGGAATTCGGACGCTTTGGCCTCCCCGGCGACGACAATTTCTGCGGCGGCGAGCTGGCCACGGATCTTTTCGGAGAGTCCGGGCGTGATGAGTGAGCTGATGAAGTCTTCGATGCGGTGAGTTGTCATGGGCGAATCCTTTCAGACGTGCGTGACATTTGGGTGGTTTCGGCCAGCCGGGCTGCGGGACGGGACTTTTTGGTGCCAGCTACAGGGAGGATCTGTCGAACTCTCTGGGTGGGTATCCGGGATAACCGGCGCCTAGTTTGAACCTTGCGTTCCGGGGCGCTGCCGCCGCCAACCGGGTGTTTACCGGGCTCTTCTGACGAGTTCGCCAGCCACCTCTGCGACAGCCCTGGAGCGGTGATCGGTAGAGAGGGGCCCGCGGTTCTTCTTGCCGAAGTCAGGCTGGATGCTCCGCAGGAGAACGTCCGGGACAGTTCCGGACGAGCTCCGGGGGACGGTCAATCAATGCTGGGCGCGCTGGCGAACTCTCGATGAAGCCGGTCCCTGGCGGCGTTCTCGACCAGGGTCGGAATGTAGATCCTGATCCGCCCTGAAGCCAGCGATTGAAATTCTTCCCGAACGACGCCCTCGATACGAGTGTTGGGAGCACCGGGAAACCTTGCGGCCAGGCGCTCGACAACCTTGCGGATGGTTGATTCGCTTTCTCCATCGCTCATCTGTCCAGTGTCAGCCGCGGACTGGGCTGCGGTCAACGAAACCAGCTGCCGTCCGAGGTCGCCTTGGCCGGGCCCGCGCCGGCCAGTCGTCGACGTGCGCTGCCGGAACGGGGCACTCGCACCCGGGATCTCGGTACGGAAGTTTGATCGCTCGGTTAATATCACGGTGGAATTGTCGGCGGCGCCCCCACGTGCAGCGAGGTGGCCGGCTCTACCGCGGTCTCCCAGAGTCGCTCCGGGTACCCGTGCCTCGGTGCCAGGCAGAAATTCCATGGGCGACCCCAGTAGGCGCCAAGCGTCCGCCCGCCGTTGTGGCTGGAGAGGTCGTGGTCTGAGGGTGCGCGGGCTGAACGGCTGTTCGGGCAGCCGTGATCCTCTCCGGTCCGAGGAAGGCGCTAAACCCTGCTGTTGGCGAATGCAGCGCGGATGGGAACTGGCTGCTCGGAGGTGGGCTTACATGCAGCATTCGCTTGCATAGCCCGCAGGACGGCGTCGAGTTGGTCCGCCGGGAGCGGGCGTGAGATGAGGTAGCCCTGGGCGGTGTCGCAGCCGAGCTCCTGCAGGATGGCCAGTTGGGTTTGTCGTTCCACGCCCTCGGCGGTGGTGGTGAGGCCCAGGGCCTTGGCCGGGGCGATGACGCCGGAGACAAGGATGGCAGAGACGGGGTCGGAGTCGATGGTGTCGATGAAGGATTTGTCGAGCTTGAGGCAGGTGAGCGGAAGGTCGCGGAGCATGGCGAGGGACGAATATGCCGTTCCGTAGTCATCGAGGGCGACACCGATCCCGACGTCGGTCAATTCGCGCAGCTGCGCAGCAGCCGATCGGAGGTCCGCGACGGCGGCGGTCTCGGTGATTTCAATGTTTAACAGGGAAGCCGGCAGCCCGTAACGCCGCAGAGCCGCGAGAAGATCCGGGACCAGGGTCCCGGAGCTTAGCTGGACGGGGGAGATGTTCACCGAGATTGCCCTGGGGGTGCCGGCGTCCGACCACCGGCGGGCCTGGGCGCAGGCCTGATCGATTACCCAGCGGCCGATCGCGTGGATTTCGCCGGTGTGCTCGGCCACATGGATGAATTCGTCGGGACCCACGCGGCCCAGGTCGGGGTCTTCCCATCGCAGCAAGGCCTCAGCGCCCCCACAAGCGCCGGTAGCAATATCCATCAGTGGTTGATAGACGAGCGTTAGCCCTGAGGTTGCGAGGGCGTGGGGCAGGCGACGGCGGATCAGCGCCTGGCGGGCGAACCGGGTGGGAGGACGGCAGGGGTCGATCCGGCCCAGGCGGCGTTTGCCATCGTGTTTGGCTTGAAGCATGGCCGTGTCTGCGTGGCGGAGCAGGTACTCCAGCCGCGCAGCTGGGTTCTCGCCGTCGACGTCCGCGGCCATGGCCAGGCCGAGCGTCGCCGAGAGATGGAGCTCGTGCCCATCATGGGTGAAAGGATTTTCGAGCGTTTCCAGGAAGCGTGCGGCGATTGCGCGGGCAGTGGATTCATCGACGTCGACCAGCAGCACGGCGAATTCATCGCCGCCAATCCTGGCGGTAAGATCTGCGGGCCTCGTGCACGTTTGGAGTCTGGCCGCAAAGGCGGAGAGCACCGCGTCGCCGATACGGTGACCAAACGTGTCGTTGATGATCTTGAAGTCATCGAGATCAATATAAAGGACAGCCACCGACGACGATCCCGCGGCACCGACCAGTGCGGGGCCGTGTTCGTCCAGGAGCCGGCGGTTCGCCAGCCCGGTGAGCGGGTCATGGAGCGCGTCCTGCTCGAAAGCCTCTGACAGGCCCTCGAAAACTTCCGAGACGGGCACGATCCGAGGTCCTCTCGCCGACGGGACCAACAGATCTTCATAGCGCGTTTCCTCAGGCCTGCCCAGGATGACGGCCGCAGCGGTCCGGAGATCCATGGAGGGTTCGACTATGAAACGGTTCTTCGGCAGCAGGGCGGCGGCCTTGACCCGAGTATTCAGAGCCCGCCCGTAACCCAGCCGACCGGTCATGCGGTCATCGACCTGATCACGCGTCAACAGGCAGAGGGTGCCGTGCACGTCGATCACGACGGCGCGGAGTCCCCGGTCCGCACGGAAAAGAGCCTCGATCTCAATGGACGGCGAATCCCCGGAAAAAACCACTGCAATGGAACCGAGCTCGGCTAGGGTGCGGGATGACGGGCGCGGCGCCCGACCGGGAATACCGGGATCAATGCTCACCGACCCTTGATACGTGATCCAGACAAACAAGACCTGAACAATGGACAAAAATTGCAAGTCAACTCTCGATTAGGCACTTTCCTGATAAGGAAAAGTGGTTCCCGTCGTCACCGGCAGGGCGAGTACGTGCAGCCTGCGAAGCCCTTTGCCGCAATTACGTTAGAACAGCGGCCATGGCACCGCCGGCATCCCGCCGCTCGGAGCCGGAAAACGCCCTGCCAGACGCAACCGGGCGCAGCGCGCGGCGAGGGATGCGATTTCTTCGGCGCTGAGCAGGTCCGCCAAGGCTCGGCCCAGTCCACCGTGCAGTCCTTCACTGACACGATCAATGCCGTCGCGTTCCTCGGCGGTCAGAGCGTCTCCCAGCCATCCCCACAGCACCGTGCGCAGCTTGTGGTCACGGTGAAAGGTGAGCCCGTGGTCTACGCCGTGCCGGTGTCCGTCGGTCATGGCAAGAATGTGGTCGCCTTTGCGGTCGGCGTTGTTGACGACCATGTCGAACACTGCCATTCGTCTCAGCGCTGGCGAGTCTTCGTGAATGAGGGCGACCATCCGTCCGTTCTCATCTCGTCCCTCCAGAACGTGTTTCCACCCAGTTTCCGGCACCTGGTCCGTCGCGACCAGGTTCACGGCGACTTGGGCGGGGTCTTGCTCTTGCCAGAGCTGCACCATTCCTTCGCCCAACGGACCCCCGCGCAGCCAGGTGTGCGGCACAACGTCCCAGCCAAAGGCCTGCGAAACCAGGTAGGCGGCCACCTCCCGGTGAGCCAGGGTGCCGCGGGGAAAATCCCACAGCGGGCTTTCCCCTGCAATCGGTTTATAGACGACCACCACGTCGCCGATACTGCCCAGAAATGTAGCGTTTGACGCCGTCGTGATGCGGCCGGTGAGCATCAGCTCGGCGGTCACGAGGTCCGGCACGGGCATCAGACCTCGGGAAAGGTGCAGATGTGCCCGTCGGCGTCCATGGGGTTACCGCAGAGCGGGCACGTGGGACGCCCTGCGCCCACGATCTCACGGGTGCGCTTGGCGAATGCGCGGGCGGTGCCGACCGGCATTCGCACCAGCAGCATTTCTGGCTCGTTAGCGCCGTGCTCGTCCAGCGATTCGTCGTTGTCATCGGCATCGACATCGGTAATGGGGTGGGCCTCGATGACGACCTGGGCAGTGGTTGGGTCCCACCCCAGGGTCATGGCGCCGGTGCGGAACTGCTCCTGGACGGCCTCGAGCGGGTCATTGTCGACTAGTTCAATGGGAGTACTCGTGGGAACGCTGAAGGGGTTGCCCTCGACGGTGCCGAGTTGGTCGAGAATTTCGTCGACCTTCTCCGCGAGCAGAGCGGACTGCTGCTTTTCCAGTGCGATACTCACGATCTGCGTCCCTGCTCGCACCTGCAGGTAAAACGTACGCGCCCCCGGACGGCCAATGGTGCCAACGACGACCCGATCGGGCCAGGCAAACTCGTGTACACGTGTAGGCATGTCAATATTCTAGGCGCACGAGGTTCATGGCAGCTTTTGCCCTGCACCGCCGCCCACCGGCGCATCGCCAGAGTGGAGGCCGTTCGACAGCCACGACAGATCACCCGCGTCGGTGTTGGTCGCGTAAACGATCGGCCGGCTAGCGCCGTAGCGCACGATCGATACGGAGGCGGGGCCCACGTTAATGCGCTGGAACAGGTCAAGGTGCATGCCGAACGCGTCGGCCAGGATTGACTTGATGATGTCACCGTGGCTCACTGCCACCCACACTGCCCCTGGCCCGTATTCGGCCTCGAAGGCTGCATCGTGGCGTCGAATCGCTGCGACCGACCGAGCCTGCATTGCTGCCATGGATTCACCGCCGGGAAAGACGACGGCGGACGGTTGCGACTGCACAGCGGGCCACAAATCCTCGGTCGCGAGATCACTGAGCGTGCGGCCCTGCCATTGGCCGTAATCGCATTCGGTAAGAGCCGGATCGACCGGCGCGTACGGCGTGCCAGCCTGGCGATCGAGGATGAGCTGGGCGGTCTGCTGACAACGCTCAAGAGGGCTCGACACCACCCCGACTACGGGCACGGCAGCGATCCGGTCTCCGGTCACAGCCGCCTGGTCGCGCCCGACCTCGTCCAGGCTGACGCCGACGGCCCGACCGGCCAGGAGACCAGTGGCATTGGCTGTGGTGCGGCCGTGCCGCACGAGAATAACTGTCGCCATCCACACAGCCTAACCACCCGGTGGGTCGATGGCGCAATGAACCGTACAGGGCCACGCGCCGAGCAGGCAGATAAAGTACTGGCGGAACCCTTGGTGTAGACGACTTCTGAAACTGGCAATCCGGCGGGGGTGGACATACCCCGATACCTAGAGCTGCGGGACTGTCGTCCGCCGTCGAACGGTTCAGGAGGAAGGCCGGCCGCGCGGAGGGATTGCCCTCAGTGCCTCGTCTCGTACCTGGTCAGGGTAACGCCGTCGGGAAACGTCCGCGTCTCCACCAGGTTCAGGTTCACCCAGTTGTCCAGCGAGGTGAAGAACGGGGTGCCGCCGCCCACCAGGACCGGATGGGTGGCCAGGGCGTATTCGTCGATCAGCCCGGCCCGCATGGCAGCCGCGGCGAGCGTTGCGCCGCCGATGCTCATCGGGCCGCCGTCCTCGGCCTTGAGCCGGGTGATCTCGGTGATCGCGTCGCCGGTGACCAGACGGGTGTTCCAGTCGACCTTGTCGATCGTCGAGGAGAACACAATCTTTGGTGTGTCCCGCCAGTTCCGCGCGAACTCGATCTCCGCCGGGGTGGCGTTGGGCTGCTGGTCGCCGGTGGGCCAGTAGGAGCTCATGGTCTCCCAGAGCTTGCGGCCATACAGCGACAGGCCGCTAGCCCGTTCCTGGTCGAGCCACCACTGGAACAATTCGGAGCTCGGCCCGCCCCAGCCGATGTCGTCGCCGGCCGCGGCGATGTAGCCGTCCAGGGTCAGATTCATGCCGTAGATCAGTTTCCGCACGGCGCCAGCCTTCCGTCTCGTGGTGGTGGAGGGCGTCATTGAACGCTGTCGTCCCGCATACGATCGGCAGCTTCCTGTCCCTCATGGAGCCACCTTAACTGCCCTGGATCTGGATGCCATAGCTTCGGTCCGCTTTTCAACCGAGCTTCCCGGTGGAGGATCCCCCCCGAACGGACCCCACGCCGAATACGGTCGTCTGCAAACCAGTGGTTTGATATTCCTCAAGATGCTGCGTGGGCTCAAAGCCGAGCCCTCATCCAAGGCGGTTTCCCAGAGGTAGAGTTGCTGGATGCTTGAGATCCGCCCAAATTGCGAATGCTGCGACCGCGATATTTCTCCCTCTGACGAGGCCTACATTTGCACGTTTGAGTGCACCTGGTGTCCGGCCTGCGTCGAACGCTTCCCGCATCGGTCTTGTCCAAACTGCGGGGGAGATCTTCAGCGTCGCCCCATCCGGCCTGTTGCCGCCCTGGCCAACAACCCAGCCGGCACTAAAAGGGTTGTATCTCCGGATTGCCTCAAAAAGGTCGTCGGGTATTAGGGGCCTTCTAATTCGAAAGAGGAAGCTGGCGCAATCGTTCATACCCTGTTTCAAAGGGTCTTGTTCGTGAGGAACAACTTGATTAAGGTTGTGGTCTTCATGAGGGGCCTCCGCAGAACGCTCGTCCGCTAACGCTTCCACCCCCACCCGCACTCAACTACGACGGCGGCCCTCGCCGAACGGTGAGGGCCGCCGTCGTGCGTTAGGTGGCTGGCGCCCCTCGCTGGCTGTCCCGCTAAGACGCGGATGAAACACTGTGGCCCGGCTGCCTACTCGCCGCCTCTGGCGATCCCGGTCAACCAGGCTTTGGCGGCCTCCTCGGACAGGAAAAATCGGTGTGGGTAGGTGGTTTGACGGCTGGTGCCGGCGGCCATGACCCGGTCAACAGCGCTGGACCCAAGGACGGCGATAGCCAGGACACCCGTACTTTGCGCGAAGGCATATCGAGCCGCTGCGCTGAACTCAACGTCGGTCATGTGCGAGAGCATTGGCATCGGAGTCCCACCGCTGATGCGCTCCACAGCAAGCATGGCGTCCCGGGCGTCGTCGACATCCACAAAGGAACCAGGCCGCCAGACGCTTACCACTATCCCTGCGACCACGCAGAGAGAATTCTTCCCGCCGGCGGCAGCAATTCGGCCTTGAATCATTTCGTAGATCCTAGTCCCTGGACTTCTCCAGTCGTGTCGCCCCGCGCCGCGGTCAGCGACTTGATTGACCTATCCGGGCCATTAGTTGCCGACGTGTCGGCGATGTTCGGCCGAACCAATCCGCATGGGATTGTGCACGGGACCATTGGCGCCACGCTCAAGGGTCGGAACCTTGCTACATATGCGGGTGCTGTGGCTTGTGGGTTGCAGTTCGACTCCGCGGGGATGTTCCCGGACAACACTGACTACGTCGCTTCCACGTGCCGGGTAGTCTCGCCACATAAAGCTGCTGGTCGGCTGAGGCAGGGACGGGCAGGCGATGATGGATCCATGACGATCGCAAAATCCGTACTACTTTTTATACTTGCCGCTGCTGCCGAGATTGGTGGGGCCTGGCTGGTCTGGCAGGCCGTGCGGGAGGGCAAGTCGTGGTGGTGGGCAGGGTTGGGGGTCATCGCACTGGGTATTTATGGATTTGTTGCCACGCTTCAGCCTGACGCGCATTTTGGCCGCATCCTCGCGGCTTACGGTGGAGTGTTTGTGGCCGGGTCTCTTGCCTGGGGCATGGTTTTTGACGGTTTCCGCCCCGATCGGTGGGATGTCGCTGGTTCCGTCGTTTGCCTTGCGGGAGTCGCCATCATCATGTTCGCGCCGCGGAACGCCGGCTGAATTCGAGGAGCTGCCGCCCCGCCGTGCCGTACTGGCATGGGCTGCACGGCCGACCGGTGCGCTTTATGCCAGGGGAGCGGGTGCGATGTCTGAGCCGATGCTAACGCGCGGCGTCGACGAACAGCTGCCGGAACTGGACTTCGCTCGCGGCGGTGCAGACGAGGATCTTTCTTATGAGCTCGGAACGAGGTCGTTGAGCCGCGCGTCGATCGCTTTGGCGGAGTCGACCTTGCGGACGCAATCCGGGACGCCACGGGACGGGTACCGTGCCTGTGGTTCGGGGACGCCGACTAGCACGAGACCTCGCGTCAGCGGTTCCACATCGAGGTATATGTGGCGCCCGAGGTGGCTGAACAACGGATCGCCGCCGCCCTCGCCGCGGGCGGGACCGTCGTCGATGCCAGCAATGCGCCCTCGCTCACCGTGCTTGCCGAACAGGACGGCAACCAGGGAATCGTATGCATCGACGTGTCCGCTGCGAAGAAGGACTAAAAGCCAGTGCGGTTGACCGGCGGCGCCGGTCCGCCGGTCCGTTGTTGCTCGGTCCCTGCGACGGGTGATGCAGAGCTACTGGAGAGGCCGTCCGGGCGATGGGTTGACCAGTGCTGCCCGGCGCACGAAAATGCGAACCATGAGTGATCATCGCAGCCTTTCCGAGCCGGCTCCGTTCACCGCGGATGACTTCGCTGAGCGGTTGCGGCGAGCAGCCAACGCCGCCCAGGATGCCGGGCTCGACGGCATCCTGGTCACTCCCGGACCGGACCTCCTGTACCTGACCGGGTATGCACCCGTGGCCATCACTGAACGCATAACCATGCTCGTGATCCCCGTCGACGCGGAGCCTGCCATCTTCGTTCCGAAGCTCGAGCGGCCCGACGCGGAAGCGGCCGCCGGCGCCTCGATTCTGCGGATCACCGACTGGACCGACGGGAGCGACCCCTACACGGAATCTGCGACGCTGATGGCCGGCGCGGGACGCTATGCCGTCTCTGACTCGGCTTGGGCCATGCACCTCCTCGGCCTGCAGGATCGACTGCCCAAGTCGTCCTACGTTTCGATGACAACCGCCCTGCCGATGCTTCGGGCGATCAAGGATGACGATGAGATCGAGCGGCTGGCGGCGGCCGGCGCCGCCGCAGACCAGGCGTACGAGGAGATCGTCACTGTGCGGTTCGCTGGGCGCAGCGAGACCGACGTCGGCTCTGATCTCGCCGCCCTGCTTCGCCAATTCGGTCATTCGCAGGTGGACTTCACCGTTGTCGGCTCGGGCCCGAACGGCGCCAACCCTCACCACGAGATCGGCCCGCGGATCATCGAGGACGGCGACATGGTGGTGCTCGACTTCGGCGGCCTCAAGCACGGCTACGGATCAGACACGACGCGGACCGTGCACGTCGGTGAACCTACCGCCGAGGAGCGCGAGGTTCACGACGTCGTCAGACTCGCACAGCAGGCCGGGTTCGAGGCCGTGCGGCCGGGCGTCGAGTGCCAGGAGATTGACCGCGTGTCCCGGGCGGTGATCACTGAAGCCGGCTACGGCGACTACTTTATTCACCGCGTCGGGCACGGAATCGGACTGACCACTCACGAGCCACCGTACATGGTCGAGGGCGAAACCCAGATCCTCCACCCCGGCATGTGCTTCTCGATCGAGCCCGGTATCTACCTGCCGGGCAGGTTCGGCGTACGGATCGAGGACATTGTGACGGTCGTTCCCGACGGCGGACGGCGACTCAACCAGACCTCGCGCGAGATGAGAATCGTCCAGTAGTTTGCCCGACTGGCCTGATCGCCGACCTGCTCTGGAAGCGCCTCCGAGGGCGGCCAGAATAGCACCGCGGCGGCCGGTCAATAAGAGGAGATGGATACTATTCGCGGCTAATTCCTAGGTCCATGCTGTAGACACCGAGCACACTGTGCGATAAGGGGGTAGTGGCATGTTCAAGCCGTTGACTACATGCCCCAGGCGGGTGAGCCCCGTCTGGCCTGTGGCTGCCACCGCGGAGCGCCCCGGGATGTGGTTGCCGTGAGCGATCAGACTATGGCCCGCCCGAAAGTGCCCACCGCCGTGTGGATCTCCTGGGTGGCCCTTGCGCTGATGACCACCAGTTCGGTGGCCAGCCTTCGAGCCGCCCCGACCATGGCCGTCTACGGACTCGCTTCCGTCTTCCTGTACGTGGTTCCCGCCATCGTCTTCCTGCTGCCCACCTCTCTCGTGTCCGCCGAGCTGGCGTCCGGGTGGAAGGGCGGTATCTACAAGTGGGTCGCGACGGGCATTTCCAAGCCCATGGGTTTCCTGGCGGTTTGGTGCCAGTTCGCGATGACTATTTTCTACTACCCGACTCTGCTGGGTTTCGTCGCGAGCACGCTCGCCTATGTGTTCAACCCGGACCTGGCCAGCAACGGTGTCTGGACCGCGCTGGTGATTGTGGTGTTCTACTGGGCCGGCGTGTATGTCTCCTCCCGGGGCACGAAGGGTGTGGCCGGCCTGGCCAGCGGAGGTTTGATCATCGGGACCCTGATCCCGGGCGCGCTACTCGTTTTCCTGGGCGTCATGTTCCTCGGTCAGGGCAACGAGTCGGCCGCCCCGATGACCGCGGCCAACTTCCTCCCCGAATGGGCCGGGCTGGCCAGTCTGGTGCTGATCGTGAACAACTTCCTGTCCTACAGCGGCATGGAAATGAATGCGGTGCATGTATCCTCGCTGAAGGACCCGGCCAAGGAGTACCCGAAGTCGATGTTCCTGGCCATGGGACTCGTACTCCTGATCTTCATCCTTCCGGCTTTGGCGATCAGCTGGATCGTCCCGGCTGAGGAGCTCTCCCTCACTGCGGGCGTCATGCAGGCCTTCGACGCAGTGCTGGCGTCTTTCAGCCTGCAAGCCCTCACGCCGATCCTTGGAATCATGCTGGTCGCTGCCTCCCTCGGCGGCATGCTGACCTGGCTGGCCGGTCCGTCCAAGGGCCTGCTGCTGATCTCACGTGAGGAAGGCTACCTCCCGCCGTTCCTGCAAAAGCTGAACAAGAACGGCATTCAGCAGAACCTCCTGGTGGTCCAAGGGCTTGTCACCACCGTGATCGCGCTCGGCTACGCACTGATCCCGGATGTCTCCAGCGCGTACTGGATCTTCTCGGTGATCACCACGCAGGTCTACCTGATCATGTACCTGCTGATGTTCGTGGCAGCCGTCCGGCTCCGCCGCAACGATCCGGACCACCCGCGCGGCTACCGCGCGCCGATGCTGATCGGGCTGTGCGGCGTCGGGTTTGCCGCATCCCTGGCCGCTCTGCTCGTCGGGTTCGTCCCGCCGTCGCAGTTCGGCAACGGCGATCCGATTGTCTATTTCCTGATTGTCGGCGGCGGCGCGCTGGGGCTTGGCCTGCTCGTGCCGTTCCTCTTCTACAGGTTCCGCAAACCGTCGTGGAAGCTGCCTGACGACGCGGCGCAGAAGGGAGTGCCGGAGTCATGAGCACCCATATGGAGTCCTCCACCAAGCGCGGCCGCTCGGTCGTTTACATCGTCTCCATGATCTTGCTCGTGATATTCGCCGTTGTCGCCCTGCTGAACTTCAGGTCGGCGAGGGAGACTCAGCAGTCCCTGGCGAAGGCCGACCAGCTGATCGCGGAGATCAATGCCGCCGGGGGAACGGCCCCATCGCGCGAACAGATTGCCCGGGTGCTTGGCGACGACGGCGGCGCGGTCTGCGCGAACCCGAACGACGCGTTGAGCCAGGCCATCTTCCACAGCCAGCTGACGAACGGCGCAACCGGGCCCGGAAACAGGCCGGTGATCGCGAGCGACCGCGTCGCCAGAGGCGAGCTCGCGATTATCAAGATCTATTGCCCGGACAAGCTGGCTGACTTCCAGCAGTTCATCGACGGCCTTAATACCTACACGTCGGGCGGTGGGTGAGCCGTGGACATACGCTCCCGCATTGCCGATCTGATGCGTCCGGCGCAGGGGGAGCTCGCCGAATTTGTGGCCATCCGCTCTGTGGCGGACCCGCGGCAGTTTCCCCCGGAGGAGTGCGCAAGGGCGGCGCACTGGGTACTCGAAAAATTCGCCGAGCTCGGCTTTTCGGATGCCCGCCTTGAGCGGACACCGGACGGCTCAGACGCCGTCGTCGGCTCGAGACCGGGACCCGATCCCGACGCGCCGACAGTGCTCCTCTACGCGCACTACGACGTTCAGCCGCCCCTCGACGATGCAGCATGGCGGACCCCGCCCTTCGAACTCACGGAAGTGGGCGGCCGCTGGTACGGGCGCGGCTCCGCCGACTGCAAGGGCAACATACTTGCCCACCTGATTGCACTCAGGGCGCTTGGCGACGACGTGCCGGTGAACCTGAAGCTGGTCGTGGAGGGGTCGGAGGAACAGGGGACCGGGGGACTTGAGGCCTTCGTCGAGAGTCACCCTGATCTGCTCCGGGCCGACAGCATCCTGGTCTGCGACACCGGTAACGCCGCCGTGGGACACCCCGCGGCGACCGTGACCCTGCGCGGAATGGTCAATGTGGTCGTGACGGTGGAGGCGATGGCATCCGAACTCCACTCCGGCATGTTCGGCGGGGCAGCCCCGGACGCGCTGGCCGCGCTGATCTCCATGCTGGGATCGTTGCGGGACAAGCACGGCAACACAACCGTCAGCGGATTGGACAACGCCCAGACCTGGACCGGCGCGCCCTATCCGCCCGAGCAGTTCCGCGACGACGCCGGTGTGCTCGAGGGCGTCTCATTGTTGGGAGACGGCAGCGTGTCCGACATGCTCTGGGCGCGGCCGGCCATCACCGTGCTCGGCATTGACTGCCCGGCGGTGACCGGCTCGACGGCGTCGATCGTGCCCCGGGCATCGGCGCGCCTGAACCTGCGTGTCCCGCCCGGCACGGCCGCAGCGGACGCCCACACGGCCCTGGTCACCCATCTCCGGGCTGCAGCGCCCTGGGGTGTCCACGTCACGGTGGACCTCGAGGCCATCGGATCGCCGTTCCAGGCGGAAGTCGGCGGCCCGGCCTTCGAAGCGATCAGCGCCGCGATGTCGGAAGCCTATGGGCGGCCCATGGCAACCCTGGGGCAAGGGGGATCTATCCCGCTCTGCAACGTCTTCGCCGACACCTACCCGGATGCGGAGATCATCCTGCTAGGGGTCGAGGAACCCCTCGCCCTCATTCACGCACCGAACGAAAGCGTGGAGCCCAGTGAGATCAGCGCCTTGGCCGAGTCCCTGGCATTGTTCCTGAAGCACTACGCAACCACGCCCGGCTAGCCGCGCCAGGCCGCCCGTGCCTCACCAGCCATGACGGACCAACTTCCGAGATTTAGCACTTGGCCGCCGTTTGCAGGTCGCTGACCGCGGCCTGGACGTTGGCTGCTTCGTCCCGCAGGGAGTTGACCGCCTGGGTCAGCGTGGCATCGTCGGGAACGTCCTTGACGGCCCGATCGACTTGTTTTCTGCCGCTTGAATGGCGTCCACCCCGTCTCTCGCGACGTCCTGACTCGCCTTGACCAGATCGTCATAGGTCTTCGCAACCTGGTCTCGCGCCCTCTGGACCTGCCTGCGGCGTCTGCTACATGACGCTGGATTTGGGAGGCGATGTGCCGTGGGGAGCTGCCTCCTGCGTGGCTTATGCCAAAGCATCCGAGACCGACCCGACGGCCTTCTTGATCCGACGTGGACCGGTTCGGCACTCGGTCTGGGAGCTGGGATGGTTTGATTAGTCAGTGCTCCGTCTAAAACGCCTTATGGTTGTCAGCCTGTTCGCGGTGTGCGTCATCACCGCATTCTCGTTCTGGGTAACCAGGCAGCCCGGCGCAGACGCCTACGGGGCTCTTTCTGCACCCCCGCGAGCGGGGGCGAAACTTGAAATGCTGTCCACCGGCATCACCACCGCCGTGAACGTAACGCCAAGCCCGGATGCCCAGTGGCTCATCGGGGCTGCCGCGCAGACCGGGATTCCGGCCCGCGCGCTCCGGGCCTATGTTGCTGCGGCCGCCACGGCCAACGATTCCGCTCCGATGTGCGGGATTGGCTGGAACACCGTGGCAGCTGTCGGCTCGGTCGAATCAGCGCACGGAACTTACGGCGGAGGCAGCGTCAACGCCGCAGGGCAGGCGAGTGGCCCAATTGTGGGCCCGAGCCTCGATGGCAACGGATTCGCCGCCATCGCCGACACGGACGCGGGTGCCCTGGACGGCGACTCCCGCTGGGACCACGCCGTCGGACCCATGCAGTTCATTCCCACTACCTGGCAGCTTGTCGGCCGGGACGGGAACGGGGACGGAACAGCGGACCCGTTCAACATCGACGACGCCGCCCTCAGCGCGGCGACCTATCTATGCGCCCACGGCCGTGACCTCTCAACCGCCCAAGGATGGACCGACGCCATCTACTCCTACAACCAGTCCGATCCCTACATTCGCCAGGTGCGGACCCAAGCCACCGCCTACGCCGTGAAGACGGGCACCGCCGAATGAGTCCACGGGCTGAAGGCCCATGGCAGTGAATGCCAGGGGGCCGGTGGATCCACGAGACCATCAACACATCCGCTGCTCCACCCTCGTGCGGGTTCGCGGCGCACGTCACGGCCTGCATCTCGACCATCCAGAGACCGCCACATGGATCCGACAATTCATCTCAGCCAAAGCACACTCGATGAAGTCACAGAGTCCGCCGGTCTCCTGAAAAGTCCCGCCATCGAAGAATGACTCCCAGTTAGGGCCGCATCCCTTCGACATGGTCTGCGGCGCTCTGGAACGGCAAATATGGGTGCGCATTGTGCGCTCGACCGCAAACGTAACGAGTGGCTGCGTCCAGATCGATTTTGCGGCCGCGTCAGCGGGGCATCAGCAGTTTGATTTGTGTCCTGATGTCCTGCACCAGTGCCTCAATTCCCAATCCAGCGTTCACACTTGCCGCCATGCTGACAAACATGATCGCCGAGACGATGCGCGCCGTCGTCGCGGCATCACCCGCGCCGGCCAGTTCTTCCCGGCCCAGTATGGCGGCAATGGCCTCCTCGGTCTGCGCAACGATGGATAGAGCTGCGCTGTGGTGTGGCTCCGTAGGGTCGCCGAAGACCATTTCCCGCAGATAGAAGCGTCCGTTGTCGATCTGGGTTCGGTTGCACTCCACGATGGGCCGCACTACGGCCATCACCGCACCCAGAGCATCCTGGATGGTTTGAGCATCCGCCCGGCCCCGCTCGAGAGCTTCGGCGTAGTGGGCGTTCTGAACGAGGAGGAGGAGTTCTCCCTTGGTTTTGGCGTAGAGGAAAAGGGTTCCGGTGCCGATGTCGGCTTTGTCGGCAATCTGCTGGGTGGTGACGTCCTCGACCCCGTATTCGGCGAACAGCTCACTGGCTGCGGCTGTGATGCGGTCCAGCTTCTCCTGCTTGTTCCGCTCGCGCCGTCCGATCGGCTGGGATGTGACAGGCATGTGGTTTCCTCTGGACGTAAACTGACTGGACTCAATAATGAGTATATCGAAGCTGCGCAGACCGGGCCCTCCCAGACAGTAGTGCTGCCGCTGAAGGCCGCGCAGGCTGCCGAGTCGGCAAATCCCAGGATGATTGATGCGTTGGTCCGCCGGGTTGTCGTGGGCGACGTTGGGGTGTCCCACATCTTCTCAATCCATGGCATGAATGACTGAGTGCGCAATTCCTTCAGCATCCCAGTGTCAGCCAGGGCAGGAACAATTCCCTTCTTCACGAGCCGCCGGAAATCGGTCGGGCGGACACCGGGGCGGCGGCGGAGGTAAATGATCGCGCGAGCGCCGACAGTCTCTGCCGGGGACGTGACGTCATACCAGTGCGAAGTTTTCGGCGGACCGGCGTAGAGGAGGGTGCGGCGGAATGCGTTGACCTCGTCCTTATACGCCAAGGCGGTCTGCTTGCGCCCCTTGAGCGGCGAAAGCGCCGATTGGAAGGTGACTTCCGCCATGCCGTCGATCTTCCGGTCCGCAGGGATGGTGGTCTCCACCCCGGTGGTTGCGGGCCTTTCCAGTAGTCCATGTCGGTTTGTCGGGACTGCTCGCGGCGCACCCATGACAGGACTGAGGACGTGAAGTGCTGTTCCAGGTGCGGTCCGGTGGTTGGTGGTGAGCCGCCCCTTTGATGCCTTCATATCGCGGGCGTGGTGGTCAGGGGGCGAGGAATTCGGCGACGGCGGGTGCGAACTGGGTGTGGTACTGGAAGATACCACCGTGGCCGGAGTCGGGGTAGATGATCAATTCGGATCCCTCGATGCGGTGATGCAGCTCTTCGGAGAGCGCCRAGGGCACCATGCGGTCGTTGTCGCCATTGGCGATGAGCGTGGGTTGACTGAGGGTGGACAGGTCAGACGGGGCCGAGCGGCCGAACTTCTGGATTGCCTTTAGCTGCGTCTGAAATGCGCGGGGGCTGATTGGCTTGTCACGGTTCTCAGTTCGCTCCTCAAGGCGTTTGATGAAGGCTTTCGCAGAGGGTTTGCCGGTGGTGTTGCGGTTGAAGAACAGGAATTCCTTGGGGTCGGACCGGGTCAGGGTTGCCCGGAGGATATCCCAGTAGGTGGTGCCGACGACCTTGTCGATGTCTTTGCCTCCTCGCGGACCGGTTCCGGTCAGCACGAGCTTGCGGACGAGATTGGGATGTTTGATGGTTAGATCCTGGGCGACCATGCCGCCCAGTGAGAAGGAGAAAACATCTATCTTGTCGAATCCGAGGGCATTGATGAAGGTGTAGGCGTCGTCGGCCATTGCTTCGATACTGTTGGGAACTTGTCCTGTGGAAGCGCCGACACCGGGCTGGTCGAAGGTAATGACGTGGCGGTTCTTGGCGATGGGGTCGATGATACGGGGGTCCCAGTTATCAAGGGTGGCTGCCAGGTGCACGAAGAACACGACGGGGATGCCGCCCTTCGGCCCAAGCTCGCGATAGGCGTATCTGACACCTCCGGCGGTTACAGTGCTGGCAGGTGCCTTCGCGTACGAGGTGACGACTGATTCGTTGGGGGCGTCGGTGTTGCCCATGACGGCTGTTCTCCTGGATTCTCTGCGTGAATAGTGGCTATCGGCGGGTCAGCTGGTGGCGGTGAGCACTGCTTTGCCCCGAAAGCCCCCTGCGGCCAGGGATTGGAGTGCCTCTGGAGCCTGGCCGAAGGTGAAGACCTTCCCTACGATGGGGCGCAGTACGCCGGCGTCAACTAGGGCGCTGATCTGACGTAGTTGGTCGCCGCTGGCACGCATGAAGAGAAACTCATAGCTGACGTCGAG
Organism: Arthrobacter sp. YAF17; assembly: GCF_052113365.1. Taxonomy (NCBI): domain Bacteria; kingdom Bacillati; phylum Actinomycetota; class Actinomycetes; order Micrococcales; family Micrococcaceae; genus Arthrobacter; species Arthrobacter sp. YAF17. The sequence continues at coordinate 73,025 of NZ_JBFRDB010000001.1, forward strand.
CTTCCTGGCTTGCCTCCGAATCTTGCTGCTCAGCCCGGTGATCGCCAGGCGCAGCACGGGGTTGAGGCCTGCTTTGCGGGCGAATACCGGATCGGGCGGGCCGGCGATCCCAATCGCCTTCCCGCCGGGCTTGAGGATGCGGAGTGATTTGTGCAGGGTTTGCCCTCCGAGGCTATCCAGCACCAGATCGTATCCGCTCAGAAGCTGCTCGAAGTCCTGGGTGCGATAGTCGATAACGATGTCAGCGCCGAGGTCCCGCACGAACCCGGCGTTAGAGCTGCTGGCGGTGGTTGCAACGGTCGCGCCGAGATGCTTGGCCAGCTGGATGGCGATAGAACCGACTCCGCCTGCACCGGCATGAATGAGAACTTTCTGCCCTGGCTGCACATTGCCCTGCTCGACGAGGGCCTGCCATGCGGTAAGAGCCACCAGTGGCAGCGAACCGGCTTCCTCCATGCTGGCCGATACGGGCTTGAGCGCAAGGTCCTCCTCTGCGACGGCAATACGTTCAGCAAATGTGCCGATGCGGTCCTCGTTGGGACGAGCGTAGACCTCATCGCCGGGCTTGAACCCCTTCACTCCTTCCCCGACGCGCAGCACGGTGCCGGCTAGGTCGTTGCCGAGGACCAGCTGGAGCTTGTAGGGAAGGATCTGTTTGAACTCACCCAGGCGGATCTTCTCGTCCAGCTGGTTCAGGCCGGCAGCTTGCACCTGCACGAGCACGTCCCGTTCGGCGACGGTGGGTTCAGCAACCTCGGCTTCGCTCAGCGGGTCCTTGTACTTGTTGATAACGAATGCCCGCATGCCGCGATGCTCCTTCTGGGTGGATGTTCTTGTAGTTGGTACCAGCAACTTCGCCGTGGGGGCGATGTCTCGATAAAGTGACTACAATCAATTATGACTAAACTCAGTTAATTGTCAAGCGGTAACGGAAAGCGCCGTGGTGATGAGCTGGATTCATCGCCACGSCGCTGCCGCTGTCTAGGACTTGCTGAGTGCAAGTTGGGGGTAGAGCGCCTCGATGGGGGCGCTGAGTCCAGCCTTGAGCTGCACAGACGTCTCGTCGGCGAGAACCTCGTACTCACCGGCTTCGACGGCATCCAATACTGTGGTGACCAGATCAGCCGGGTCTACCTTGGGGTCGGTGGCATGCGCAGCCATCGCCGTGTCAACGTAGCCGACATGGACGCCCACCACGTGAACCCCTTCGGGGGCGAGCTCCAGGCGTAGCGAGTTGGTGGCCGACCAAAGGGCGGCCTTGGTGGCACTGTAAATGCCACCGACGGCGTACCAGCTCATTGCGGAGTGGATGTCGATGATTACGGATTTGGCCTTCGCAGACAGGATCGGTGCGAAGGCGCGGGCGACGAATAGGGGGCCGAGGAAGTTCGTCTCGACATTGGTCCGGATTTCCGCGTCGGTGTGGGTAAGGATGCCTGGGGTTGCAACGCTGGCTCCGGCGTTGTTGATCAACACTGTGACGTCGCCAGCAGCATCGACTGCAGCCCGTATTGAGTCCGGGTCTGTGATGTCGAGGGTGAGCGGGACGACGCGCTCGTCCTCCCAGGTGCGCGGGGTCCGGGCGGTGGCGTAAACCTTCCTGGCGCCGCGTGCGAGGGCGCCGTGGACGAAGTGGGTTCCGATGCCGCCGTTTGCGCCGGTGACGAGGACGACTGCTCCATTGAGTGAGTGCATTTCACGAACTTTCTTGTGCTGATTTCCATCCGCGCCGGTCGGCGTGGATGGTGCGGGATTAGGCGTGGGCAAGGGCCGGGTGGTCGGTGTATCCGGCTGCCCCGCCGCCGTAGAGTGTGCTGGGGTCCACCTCGTTAGGGCGGGCGTTTGAACGCAGGCGCTCAACGATGTCGGGATTGGCCAGCGCATAACGGCCCAGTGGGGCAACGTCCGCAAGGCCGGCCGCGACGTCGTCGGCTATCTGCCCGCGGTTGCGTCCATAGCGGACCACGAGCACCGCCGTAGGCTATATATCCCTGAGGGAGCGGAGCAGTTCGTCGTCGCCTACATGGTGAAGGTGCAGATACGCCAGGTTCAGGGTCGCGAGCTTGCCTACCACGTGCCGGTACTGAGCGCGCACACTCTCGGTGTCGCCCTCGTTGATTCCACCTAATGGCATGGCGGGGGAGAGGCGGATACCCACCCTGTCTGCGCCGATTTCATCGGCCAGGGCGTGGGCGAGTTCGATCACGAACCTCGACCGGTTTCCTATTGATCCGCCATATGCGTCGGTGCGGTGGTTTGCGCTAGGGGAGAGGAATTGGTGCAGGAGATAACCGTTGGCCCCATGAATTTCAACTCCGTCGGCGCCGGCTGCAATGGCCGAAGCTGCCGCGAGTCGGAAGTCAGCCACGGTGGTCTGGATATCCTCCGTGGTCAGCTCTCGCGGTGTCGGCGTCTTCTGGGGTCCGGTGGGCGTGAAAATATCCTGATCTGCCGAGATTGCGGAAGGCGCCACGGGCTGACGGTGGTGAGGAGTGTTGTCCGGGTGGGACATGCGGCCCACATGCATGAGCTGGATGAACACCGCCGCACCCCGGGCGTGAACTGCTTCGGTGACGCTTCGCCAGCCCTCGACATGCTCGGGAGTGTAAATCCCCGGCGTGTTTGCATAGCCCTGCCCGTCTGCCGACGGCTGCGTGCCCTCGGTAATGATCAACCCCAATGAGGAGCGCTGCCCGTAGTACTCGGCCGCCAAGTCACCCGGCGTACCATCCGGGTTGGAGCGGCTCCGGGTCATGGGTGCCAGTGCCAGTCGATGGGATAAGGCAAGGCGGCCAAGTGTCAGTGGTTGCCATAGTGAGGAAAGGGTCATGGGTTAGTCCTTATGCGTTAGATGTATCAGAGCATCACCGCCATCCAGCCGAAGTTCGGCCCCGTGGACGCTAAGACTTGCCGCCGCGCCCATTACGTTAGTGATTACACTCATAACTGAGTACGCTCAGACTATATTCCCAGGAGAACCAGGAGGACAAAACGAGTGCCAGACTCGATCAGCGGATGTCCGAGCGAATTCGCACCACCTCTTGGGCCCTCGTCGCGGCGACAGTGGGCGGTCGTATGCACTGCCGGGCTCATCTGGGCGACGCTGGCTGCCTGAACCGGCGGCGCGCGACCCGTGATGCCCGGCCAAGGATGCCCAAACTGGTCGGAAATGCCGCAAAGACTGCCGGTCGTGCAAGAATCGCGGCATGGATGATCATGAGCGGCAGATGAGGGAGCAGCAGTTGATGATCGTCGAGGCTCTGGTGCAGGCGATGGATCGGCGCGACGAGGTCTTCCAGGTGATTGACGATTCCGAGGACGTGGACGAAGCAATCCGTCGCGTAGGTCAACTGTTGGGCGTGGGAGAACATGGCAGCCGGGCAGTCCTCGACATGCAGGCCGGAAGATTCACCCGGGACCAGCGGAGGCGGTCCTATTGGGATGATGCTGACCGGTGAGCTGACACTGGCCGGTGTGGAGGCGGCAGTTGGGAGCGCCGCCGGACACCGGAGCTGGTGGGCTCGCGTGATCGCCGAAGTGGAGGTGACCGAGGGGAGGCCGTCGGGCCCTCGCATCGACGAAGTGGGGATCCACGGGCTGCACCTGATGGAGGACGGGCGAACCACGCGGGGTGATCGTGACGGAGAAGCAAATTGGACCGGCGACCGAGCCCACCCTGGCTGACCTCGCCAAGGCGGCCGCTCGCCGAATCAATCCGGACCATGGGCGTTGCCGACGCTATCCGGAACCAGCTTGGAATCGAGTTCTCCGGCCAAGGGGCAGCGAATCTATGAACCCGGCGGTGGGGAAGTTCTTGCGGACGACTTCGGTGACGACCCGTTCGGCTGTCCTGGCGCCGACCGCCGGTGTGGTTGTCAGGACTGGGCGGAGCGGGCATCCAGGGCAGGAGCTCACGGCCTACGGGCCGGCCCGAGGTCGTGCCCGACATCTCGGCCTCGCCGCTGTGCATTTTGCGCTGGCCTAGCCGGGTTGAGTTCCCTCAGAGTCAATCGCGGACCTCGCTGCGGCGCCTTAGGTCGGGCCGCCTGATACCTGCCGGGTCACTGGGGACGAAGGAGGGAATTGTCAGCCTCCCATTCATCCCGGGTGATCGCGTACTCGACGTCGCCGTGCTCATCGCCCGGAACGGATACCGGCCAGTCGGCGATGAAAGCCCGCACGAGGCGCATCCCGGATTTCTCCATCACCCTTCGGGATGCCGTGTTGACTGCCATTGTCGATGCGACGATTCGTTGCACGCCGAACTCGGCGAACCCCTTCGCGATCAGCGCCCGCGATCCCTCCGTCGCGTGTCCCTTTCCCCAGGCCGCGTGGCGCAGCCGGTATCCCAGTTCCGGCTGATCTTGTGGGTCATCGGGGCCAGGCCGGAAGTGGAACCAGCCCAGGAATTCCCCGGTCGTCTTCTCGAGTGCGGCCCATAACCCGTAGCCGGGAAAGCGCTGGTAGTAGTCGAGGAATGCCGGGAGGTAGTCGCCTTCTATCTCGGCCCGGGAGGTGGGGATACCGCCGGTGATGTACCGCATAACGCGCGGATCGCTGTCCAGTTCCACGAGTAGCTCGGCATCATCGCGGGTGAACTGCCGGAGCAGGAGGCGTTCAGTCTCCAGGAAGGTGGGCATGCAGACATTCTCGCACCGAGGGGAAGGTACGTCACGTCGATCCGGGCCGTCGAATTGCCGTCGTTCAACGAGCGCCATGTTGGCGATCCCCGCGCCTTAGTCACTGATTTCATGTTTGCGTGCCGAACCGAGTCGCTGGCGCGACGCTCTGGCCGTCGGAAGCTCCTTCGGCCATAAACACGCTATGGGCGGAAGTCGTCAAGGCAAGCGGGGCCGTTACGCCGCCGCACAACTTGCATAAGCAATACCCGGAGGTGTTCTGTCCGAAGTGTTGACGTCGTGTCCGCTTGGCGCGGAAGCTCGCGAAACCGCCAGCCAAAATCCGACGGATCGCGAGAGCGGGGCCACGTCGCATCACCAATGACCCAGCTTGGGAGCCGACGTCGTCGGCCGGCAACGTCCGTACCGTTGCCGCCGGCCAAGGCAACGAAGCGAACGGCCCGGGGTGGTCGATCGGACGGAAATTGCCTACGCCGCACACCTGCGCGACCAGGGGTTCACGATCTCGGAAATCGTGCGGGCACTCGACGGCTCGCGCGTGGATGAGTCAAAGCGCTGTGCTCATACGTAGGGCGCCCGGTTGAATAGGCACGGCATACGGCTGGTGTGGACGACCTTGAACTCATCAATGACCGTGCTGTCGCGATGAAGAGCGCGCTAGGGCGTGAGTTCCGCACCGTCGGTCCCGTAGATGCCCGGGCTGAAAGCCGGTGCAGGACAAGAGCCGGCAGCGGCCGGTTCCTGACGACCGGAGGGAATTCGGCGGATACTAGGCGGTTTCCTCCAGAGTTACTGGCTGGAGGTTCTCGCGTTCCTCCAGGGCTCCGGTTACTGAGGCTGTGAGGCTGTTGGCGATGTGGGTGCGGGCGAGGTCGGCGGCGCCTGCGCCGTCGCCGGCGATGACGAGCTCGAGGATCTGGTGGTGCTGGTTCAGATCGATCGTGCGGGGCTCATCCCCGGAAGGGAGCTCGAGGCCAATGCGGCGGTATCGGTCGGACTTGTCCCACAAGTCATCCAGGAGCTTGATCAAGACGGTGTTGTGCGAGGCAGCGTAGACGGCCCGGTGGAATTCCCGATGCACTGTGATCGCGTCCTCGCCCCAAACTCGTGTGATGGGGAGCAGCTTCCCGGCTGCTGCGCGCATCGCGGCGATATCAGCGTCAGTCCGGCGGGAGGCTGCCAGTTCCGTTGCTGATGGTTCGAGTGAGAGGCGGACTTCGAGGAGTTCTCGTGCTTCGGAGGCGCTCATGGTGGCCACCCTGGAATCCCGGTGCGTGTCCATGATGATCAACCCCTCGCTTGAGAGCCGCCGGATCGCTTCACGCAGGGGAGTGATGCTCATCTGCATGTTCTCCGCCAGTTCGTACTGGGAGATGCGGGAGCCCGGGGCAAGGCCGCCGGAGAGGATCAGCTGGCGGAGTTCGTTGTACGCCAGACTGCCCTTGCTGGAAAAAACGTTCGTCGTGCTCATGCGCCGCTCCGGTTCTGTCACTGGGGTGCTGGCCCCCGTCACTTCAGTGTAGTCCGGAAACATCTTATAAGAAATCCTCGGAGGGGCTTGTGCCTCCCGTTACTGTCGAGCTAGYCTTGAAGCCAAGTTCTTATAAGATATTCGCTCGGGGGGTATCGCGCCCATCAATAGCTCGGCTAACCCTCAAAGCCCAATCTTATAAGAAATAAGATATTGACTTAGGAGAGATTCAAAGATGAAAATCGTTTCCGCCCACGTCGGCACCATTCCCATCAGTTCCTCGATCCGGAACGCGTTCATTGACTTCACCAAGATGGACTGCACGATCATCGCCCTCGTCAGTGACGTGTTCGTCGATGGAAAGCCTCTGGTTGGCTATGGCTTCAACTCCAACGGCCGCTACAACGCCACGGGCATCCTGACAGACCGCATTCTGCCGCGCATCATGGATGCCCCGTCCGAAGACCTTCTTGATGCGGACGGCCAGCTCTCGCCGGAGAAGGCATGGGACCTGATGATGTCCAACGAGAAGCCCGGCGGCCACGGTGAGCGTTCGGTTGCCGTCGGCGTCGCCGACATGGCCCTGCACGACCTGGCCGCCAAGATCGCCGGTGTGCCGCTGTACCGGTGGATCTCAGATCACTACGGCGACGGAAACCCGGACGAGGACGTCTTCGTTTACGCAGCCGGCGGCTACTACGCACCCGGCAAGAGCCTGGTGGACCTGCAGAACGAAATGCGCGGGTTCCTCGCCAAAGGCTACAACGTGGTCAAAATGAAGATCGGCGGCGCCGACCTCGCCGAGGACCTCCGCCGCATCGAAGCCGTGATCGAGGTCCTCGACGGCGACGGCTCCCGCCTGATGGTGGACGTCAACGGCAAGTTCGACCTGGAGACCGCGCTGGCTTACGGCAAGGCCATCGACCAGTACGGGCTGTTCTGGTACGAGGAAGTCGGCGACCCGCTGGACTACGCCCTGAACGCCACCCTCTCCGAGCACTACAAGAACCCGATCGCGACCGGAGAGAACCTGTTCTCGCTCCAGGACGCCCGCAACCTGGTCCGCTACGGCGGGATGCGCCCGGACCGCGACTTCATCCAGGTCGACCCTGCCCTCAGCTACGGCCTGACCGAATACCGCCGGATCCAGGACATGCTGTCCCAGCACGGCTGGTCCTCACGTCGTTGCATCCCCCACGGCGGGCACCAGTTCTCCCTGCACATCGCCGCCGCCCTCAAGCTCGGCGGCAACGAGTCCTACCCGGGCGAGTTCCAGCCCACCGGCGGCTTCACCGACGATGCCGTCATCGTCAACAGCCGCGTGGCCCCGGGCGATCTGCCGGGCATCGGGCTCGAAGGGAAGGCCGAGTTCTACAAGGTCCTGCGCGCACTGCACAACTGACCAATCCGGTAGTGCCCCGGTCCCGGGCAGCATCACTGCCCGGGACCGCACCTCCCCAATTTTCTCTGTCTGCCGTGCAAAGGAGCACCCAAGATGTCGTCCCACACCATGCAGAACCCGCAACATTCCGTCCACCCCCCGAAGCAACGATCCCGGTTCGGCCGGCTGCTGCGCGAACTTTGGTTCCAAGTCGTCCTGGGTGCCGTCCTGGGCATAGCCGTCGGCTTTCTCCTGCCGGAAGTCGGCAAACAGCTCACCCCGCTCAGCGACTGGTTCATCGCCCTGGTGAAAATGATCGTGATCCCTGTGGTTTTCTGCGTGGTGTCCCTGGGCATCGCCTCGATGGACAGCCTGCGCAAAGCCGGCCGCATCGGCGTCAAGGCACTGGGCTACTTCATCGCCCTGTCGTTGGTTTCGATGCTGATCGGCCTGATCGTCGCCAACGTCTTCCGCCCCGGCGAAGGTATGAACATCGACCCGGACAAGCTGGACGCCAGCAAGGTGCCAGCGGCCGCTAATAAGGGCTTCGATGGCCTCGAGTTCGTCAACAACATCATTCCCGAATCGCTGTTTGGCGCCCTGACCGGCCACACCATCATCGCCGCGCTGATGGTCTCCATCGTGTTCGGTGCCGCCATGAACGTCTCCGGAGAATCCGGCGCCTTCCTCACCAAGGGCATCCAGGCCCTGTCCGTGGTCATCTTCAAGATCGTCAACTGGGTCATGCGCCTTGCCCCCATCGGAACTTTCGGCGCACTCGCGGCCGTGGTGGCCAACTACGGAACAGCCAGCCTTCAGCAATTGGGTTACCTCGTCCTGCTGTTCACCGCGACCTGCATCCTCTACGTCCTCGTGGTCCTGGGCACCATCGCCCGTGCCTGCGGACTGAACATCTTCACTGTGATGCGCTACTTCAAGGCCGAGCTGCTGATTGCGCTGAGCACCTGCTCGAGCGAAGCGGTCCTCCCGCAGCTGATCAAGAAGCTCGAAGCCATGGGCGTCGGCAAGTCCACAGTAGGCATCGTGATCCCGTCCGGGTTCTCCTTCAATCTCGACGGGTCCGCCGTCTACCTGACCATGGCCTCAGTCTTCCTGGCCCAGGCCGTCGGCATGGACCTCTCCTGGGAACAGCAGCTCGTCATGGTCGGCGTCATGATGCTCACCAGCAAAGGCACGGCGGGAATCGCCGGCGGCGCGTTCATCGTCCTGGCCAGCACCCTGAGCTCAGTCGGCGGCATCCCRCTGGCAGCCCTCGCCCTCATCGTAGGCATCGACCGGCTCCTGAACGAAGGCCGGGTGTTCATCAACGTCCTTGGCAACGTGATGGCAGCCGTCGTCGTCGGCAAATGGGAAAAGGACTACGATCCCGAACAGGCCCGCAACGCCCTGCACGCCTCAGGCCAGAAGAAAAACGAAATCGAATCAAAGCCACCGACCGTTGTGGAAGCGGACAAGGTCGACGTCCACTAACACCGCACCCGGCAGGGCCGCCGCGCACACCGCGGCGGCCCCGAGCCGCGCAAACCATAACCCCCGCCCGTTGACGGCAGCTCATCCGCACCAAACAAAAATAGGAAGCCACCCGCACCATGGCCCCACGCATCCTGATCACCACCGACTACCTCCACCCGGGAGATACCGTTGACCAGCTCCTGCGCGAACGCGGTCTGGAACCGGTCTACTCACCATCCCGCGGGCCACGGACCCCTGAGGAACGTCGCTCGTTGTTCGACGGCATATCCGGCGCGATCCTCGCCAGCGAGCCAGTCACGGCCGGCATGCTCACCGGCGCTGCCTCCCTGCAAGTCATCGCCCGCAGCGGCGTGGGGTACGACTCCATCGACGTCCAGGCCGCGGCCGCACAAGGAATCAGGGTCTGCAACGCCCCCGGAACAAACCACCACTCCGTGGCCGAACTGACCATCGGACTGATCATCGTGGCCGCACGCCGCCTCTTGGAGGTCACAACCGCGGTACGCCAAGGCCGCTGGCCCCGGGAAGCCGGCCACGAACTGCGCGGTTCAGCCCTGGGCATCATCGGCTACGGCCCCAGCGGACGCGCCACCGCAAGCCTGGGCGTCGCCGTCGGCATGACCGTCCTGGTCAGCACTGCCCACCCCGACCGCCATAACAGCGCGGTACAGTTCACCGATCTCGACACCGTCATCCGCGATGCTGACTACCTTTCCCTGCACACTCGTGGAGGCCAGGGCATCGGCAAACTCATCGACGCGCCCCGGCTGCACGCAATGAAACACACCGCCGTCCTCATCAACACGGCCCGCGGCTCACTCATTGATGAAGAGGCCCTGGCAAAGGCACTTTCCGACGGCACCATTGCCGGCGCCGCGCTGGACGTGCTTGAGAGCGAACCCCTGCCCGGCGACAGCCCTCTTCGGGGCCTGGACAACGTGCTCATCACCTCCCACCTCGCCGGCCAGACAGCCGAAGCCCGGACACGGGCCGGACTGGCCGCCGCGCACGCTGTCATCGACGTCCTGGAAGACCGCGAACCGGCACACCCGGTCGACCGCTAATACGAACACCCGATAAAGACGAAGAAGGATCCTCATGTCGAAACCCCACCGCATCGCAGTCATTCCCGGCGACGGAATCGGCGCCGAAGTCGTGCCCGAAGGGCTGCGCGTTTTGGACGCTGCAGCCTCAGCCTTCGACCTGAACCTCACCTACGAACACTTCGACTACGCCTCGGCCGATTACTACACCCGGCACGGAAAAATGCTGCCAGACGGATGGTTCGAGGAACTGAACCAGTTCGATTCCATCTTCTTCGGCGCCGTCGGATGGCCCGACGTCGTCCCCGACCACGTATCGCTGTGGGGCAGTCTCCTGCAGTTCCGCCGCCACTTCGACCAGTACGTCAGCCTCCGACCGGCCAAACTCCTGCCCGGCGTGTCCAGCCCTCTGATTGGCAGGGTCCCGGGCGACGTCGACTTCTACGTCGTGCGCGAAAACACCGAAGGCGAATACTCCAGCATCGGCGGGAAGATCTTCGAAGGCACCGACCGCGAAACGGTGCTCCAGGAAACCGTCATGACCCGCACCGGCGTGGACCGGATCCTCAAATACGCCTTCGAACTGGCGCAAAGCCGGCCCAAGAAGCACCTGACCTCCGCCACGAAGAGCAACGGCATCTCCATCACCATGCCCTACTGGGATGAGCGGGTGCAGGCCATGGCCGCCGCCTACCCAGGGATCAACGTGGACAAGTACCACATCGACATCCTGGCCGCTAACTTTGTCATGCACCCCGACTGGTTCGACGTCGTCGTCGCCAGCAACCTCTTCGGCGATATCCTCTCCGACCTCGGACCGGCCTGCACCGGAACCATCGGCATTGCCCCCAGCGGCAACATCAACCCCGAACGCAAATTCCCCAGCCTCTTCGAACCCGTCCACGGCTCCGCCCCGGACATCGCCGGCAAGGGCATCGCCAACCCCATCGGGCAAATCTGGTGCGCGGCCATGATGCTCGAACACCTGGGAGAACCCGAAGCCGCGGCAGCCATCACCACCGCCATGGAAACCGTGCTCGCCCACGGGCAAAAAGCCCTCACACCCGACATGGGCGGCAACGCCACCACAGAAGAACTGGGCAAAGCAGTGGCATCTGCCCTGACCGCACCATGACCCCATCAACCGCACCCAACAACCGGCAGGCAGTTGCCGTCGGAGAGCGGATCATGCTCCGCCAGTACGTCAATTGGCGCCGGCTTATCGGAGCGACTGTCCAGATCCGCCAGCACGGCCAAATCCTCCGCACCGGAACCGTCGATGATGCTGGGCCGCGGCTGGTGCCTGAACGTCGAGGGGACAAGCCCCCTCCACGGCTTGGGCCGGTGATCCGGCTCCTAGCGGCCGTTGTACTCCTCGTCTGTGATGTGCTCGTTCCAAGTCGTGGTCTTGGACGGGTCTTCACCGTTTTGGAGCATGGCAATGTGTTCCATGAAGCAGCCGGGCGCGGCCGCGTGCCAATGCTCCTCACCGGGCGGGGTGTAAAGCGTCTGGCCGGGGTGGACTTCGATGATCCCTCCGTCCCGGGTACCAAATCGGCCCACACCTTGGGTGACGCGCAGGTACTGGCCGTGCTCGTGGGAGTGCCAGGCGGTGCGGGCTCCGGGGGCGAAGCGGACGGTCGCGACGACCATCGTCTGGTCGCTCTCGTGGGGTAGTGCGATCGGGTCAAGCCACACGTCGCCGGCGAATTGGGCCGCCGGGTTCTTCGTGGTCGGCGCTGAAGGTTCGATGTTCATGATTTTCCTTAGCCGTTGTCCGTGAAGAGTTGCTTGGCGACGCCCATTGCCGACATGCCCTTGGGCCAGCCGGCGTAGAGGGTGACATGGGTGATGGCTTCGATGAGCTCCTCCTGGGTTACGCCGTTTTCGAGGGCGCGGCCGAGGTGGAAGCCCAGCTGGCCGGTGTTCCCGCCGGCGGTGAGTACGGCCACGGTGATGAGGCTGCGATCGCGGGCGCTGAGTTCTGGCCGGTTCCAGACGTCCTCGAAAAGCACATCGTCGGTGAGCTCGGCGAGTTTCGGTGCGAAGTCGCCGAACATTTTTCGGCCACCTCCGAGCTGCTTGGGTTGGTCATTCATGATGATCCTTCTTTCAATTTGGACTCCGAAGTGGGACTTACCAGGTGGATGCCACGGTGCGTGTGATGACCCAGCCGTCTCCGCGGGGTTCGAACCAGGAGCGCAGCGTCAGGTCCCCGGAAACCATCGCCTGGCACCACGCGGTGTGGAGCAACTTCGGGGCCGTGGCGGTCACGTCGGTCACCGCCGTCGTGCCTGGGGCGTGAGCTCGTGCGCGCCGTAGCTGTTGTCGTCGGGGTTGACGGTCACGCCGGGGGCGACGAGTTGGTCGATGCGGTCCAGCACGTCGGCACCCAGCCTGATGTCCGCTGCGGGCAGGTACGACTCGAGCTGTTCCATGGTGCGCGGTCCCACGATCGCTGCCGTGACGCCCGGGTGGTGGATCACGAACGCGATGGCCAGTTCGATGAGCGTCAGCCCGGTTTGTTCGGCGAGCTGGGCGAGGTCTTCGACGATGTCGAGTTTTCGCTGGTTGGCCGGACTTGTCATATCGAACCGCGCGCTCGGGCGGGCTGACGACGTGGGTGCGGACGCCGAGTCTTTGCGCCAGCGCCCTGAGAGCCACCCGCCGCTGAGCGGGCTGTAGGTGAGGGTCCCCATGCCGTGGCGTTGCACTGTCGGGAGGATGTCTTCCTCGATGCCGCGGACCAGGACCGAGTAGGGCGGCTGCTCGGTGACGAACCGCTCCAGGTTGCGTTCCCGGGAGGCCCATTGGGCCTCCACAATCTGGGATCCCGAGTACGACGACGAACCGATGTAGCGGACCTTGCCTTGGCGGACGAGGTCGGTGAGGGCACCGAGCGTCTCCTCGACGTCGGTGTCCGGGCTGGGCCGGTGGACCTGGTAGAGGTCGATGTAGTCCGTGTTCAGGCGGCGGAGGGAGTTTTCGACTTCGCGGATGATCCAGCGGCGGGATCCGCCGCGCTGGTTGGGGTCTTCGCTCATGGGCATGAAGAACTTAGTCGCGAGGAACACGTCATCGCGCCGGCCTTCCAGTGCCTGCCCGACGATTTCCTCGGACGCCCCGCCGGAGTAGACGTCGGCAGTGTCGATGAAGTTGATGCCCGCGTCGAGGGCATGGTGGATGATGCGGACGGAATCGGCGGTGTCCTTGTTGCCCCAGGGGCCGAACATCATCGCGCCCAGGCACAAGGGACTGACCTGCACACCGGTGCGGCCGAGGGGACGGTATTCCATGATGATTCCTTGTCTCTGTCTTAGGCTTCGGGGATGACCATGGCGAAGCGCTCTTCGCGGGCCTGGTCCGGGTCCGGGCCGTTGCGCATTCCGGTGTCGAGCGCGTCGATGGCGGCGAGTTCGCCGGCACTGAGTTCGAAGGTGAACACGTCGAAGTTTTCGGCGATGCGTGCCGGATTCGTGGATTTCGGTATGGCTGAGCGTCCGAGCTGCAGGTGCCAGCGGAGCATGACCTGCGCGGGACTCTTCCCGTGGGCCTGCGCGATGGCGGCGATTGTGGGGTCTTCCATGACGTTGCGCCGCTCCTCACCCCACCCTGGGTAAAAGGTGATCCCGCCGATCGGTGACCAGGCCTGGGTAAGGATCCCGTTCCGGGCATCGGCGGCCTGGACGTCGGGCTGGGTGAAGTACGGGTGTAGTTCGATCTGGTTTACGGCCGGGACGACGTCGGTCGCGTCGAGCAGCTGCTGCAGGTGGTGTGCGGCATGAAGTTGCTGACACCGATCGCCCGCACCCGTCCGTCAGCAAGCAGCGCCTCCAGCGCCTTATAGGCAGCGATGGTCTTTTCGAACCGGTCGGGGGCGGGCTGGTGCAGGATGAGCAGGTCCAGATAGTCGACGCGGAGTTTGCCCGTCGCCTTATCCCAGGCACGCAGTGTCTGGTCGTAGCCGTAGTCACTGACCCAGACCTTGGTCTCGATGAACACCTCGGCACGGTCAAGGCCGGAGGTGCGGATCCCCTGCCCGACTTCCCGCTCGTTGCCGTAGGCGGCTGCGGTGTCGATGTGCCGGTAGCCGGTGGCCAGCGCGGCCTCGACGGCGGCGGTTGTCAGTTCGGGAGCGCTTTGGAAGACGCCGAGCCCGATAGCGGGCATGATGACCCCGTTGTTGAGTGTGATGTTCATGGTTTGTCCTGTTCCTTCGCTTACGGGCGGACGAGCACTTTGAGCGCTTCGCGGCGGGCCATGGCCTGGTAGCCGGCCGGAACGGTTTCGACGCGCACGTCGCCGGCGCCGTACATCAGTGTTGCTCGCATGGTGAAATTCCTTACTTGGTTGTCGGATATATTCCAGTCAACTCCGGTCACGTACTTCGTGGGAGTCACGGCCGATCAGGGTACTGACAGGGCCCCCTTCGGGTTTGGTGGTTCAGCTGGCGATCTCGGCCAGTTCCACGGGCCGCGCCGCGGGCAACGTCCGTTTACGGCGCCCGGCCAATTCTGCGGGCAGGATGAGCGCCGCGGCGACTGCCAGCGCCAGGAGCAGGAGGATGCTGCCGGTGGTGAGCGCGGCGCTGACCTGCGCGGCCAGGTACGCGACTGCGGAACCCGCCGTCGGGACGGTCGCTGCCGCCGCGACCGCGATGCCAAGCCCAAGGCAGGTGCCGACCTGGTGGAAGGTGTTGACCAGTCCCGACGCCGCTCCGGCGTCGGCCGCAGGGGCGCCGACGATGCCGAACGAGGTCAGTGGCGCAAACGCGAGGCCCTGGCCCGCGCCAATGAGGACCATCGGCAGGGCCACACCGGCCAGATAGCCGGAGTCGACGCCGACACGGCTGAGCCAGAACATCCCGGCGAGTGTGACCAGGATGCCGGTCACGAGCGGAATTGAACCCGGCATTTTCCCCATGAGCTTCGGGATACTCATTGCAACAGCGAAGTTGACTGCGGTCATGGGCAGGAATCCCAGACCGGCCTGCAGGGGGTCGAAGCCCAGTACTTCCTGCAGGAACTGGGTGGTGAAGAAAAAGAATGCGATCATCGCGCCCAGGTACAGGAAGCGCGCAACATAGGCGCCGGTGCGGCGGCGGCTCGCGAACAGCCGCAACGGCAGGATCGGCTGGGCCACGCGGCGCTCGATCAGCACGAACATGGCCAGGAGCACGACGCCGGCGCTGACGGCCGTGACCGTCACCGGGGAAGTCCATCCCGCATCGACGGTGTTGATGATCCCGAACACGAGGGCGCCGACGCCCAGTGTCGCGCTGAGCGCGCCGAACACGTCGAAGCGGCCGGTGGCCCGGCCTGTTTCCGGGAGGAACCGGGGTGCGAGTGCGATCATCGCGGCGCCAATGGGTACGTTGACGAAGAACCCGGCCCGCCAGGAGATCCAGTGGGCCAGCGCCCCGCCGATAACCAGACCGAGGCTGGCGCCGATCCCTGCGGTAGCGCCGTACAACGCCACCGCCCGGTTTCGCTCACGGCCTTCCGGGAAGCTCGCGGTAAGCAGGGACAGTGAGGCGGGTGCCACGATCGCCGCCCCGATACCCTGGACGGCGCGGCCGGCGATCGCCCACCAGCCAGCCGGTGCCAGCCCGATCAGCAGGGACGCGATAGAAAACACCACCAGCCCGACGACGAAGACCCGCCGGCGTCCGAGAAGGTCTCCTGCCCGGGCGCCGAGGAGCAGCAGGCCGCCAAAGACCAGCGTGTACGCATCCTGAACCCAGGACAGCTCACCGGTGCTCAGCCGCAGGTCAGCCTGCAGGCTCGGCAGGGCGGTGAAGATGACCGAGTTGTCCAGCAGGATCATGAAGTAGCTGACGAGGATGATCGCCAAGATCGCTGCCGGGTGGGGAGCGGTTGTGGGTTCAGGTTTCATGCTTTCAATGCAACCCCGATTCCGCACGGGCTGGGAGTCACAGCCGTTCCGGGTAATGGCAGTGCCTCCCTCGCGCCAGCGGCCGCGGGTAGCGTGGAAGCCATGACACACAGCGACGACGTGCGGAAATTCCTGACCTCCCGCCGCGCAAGGATCACCCCGGATGAAGCCGGCCTGCCGGTCTATGGAGGCAACCGGCGCGTTGCCGGGCTGCGACGCGAGGAAGTCGCCATGCTCGCCGGAATGAGCATCGACTACTACATCCGGCTGGAGCGGGGAAACCTCTCCGGCGCCTCGGACAGCGTCCTCGAAGCCCTCGGGCGGGCCCTGAAGCTTGACGACGCCGAAACGGCCCACCTTTTTGACCTGGCCCGCGCGGCCACAGCCTCCCCACGGGTGCGGCGCAAGCGCAGTCCGCAGACAGTGCGGCCGAGTGTGCAACGCGTCATCGAGGCGATCACGACGGCGCCGGCCTGGGTCCGCAACGACCGCGGTGATGTCCTCGCTGCCAACGAATTGGGCCGTGCCCTGTATCTGGACTTGATGGCCGAACAGACCACTCCGCCGAACAGTGCACGGTTCACCTTCCTGAACCCGAAAGCGCGGGAGTTCTTCGCCGATTGGGAACGGGCGGCGGATGACATCGTCGCYGTCCTGCGGTCCACAGCCGGGAAGAACCCGTACGACAAGGACCTCACTGACCTGATCGGTGAACTCTCAACCCGAAGCGAGGAGTTCCGCGCCCGGTGGGCCCGGCACGACGTGAAGTATCACCGTGCCGGCCGCAAACGGCTCCACCACCCGATCGTCGGGGATCTGGACTTGAGCTTTGAAGCGTTGGAACTCCCCGCAGACCCGGGACTGCGTATCAATGTGTACACAGCAGATCCCGGCACACCCTCCGAGGACGCGCTGAAAGTCCTGGCCAGTTGGGCCGCCACCCAGGGTGAAACGACAAGGGCCACAGTCAAGGAGAAGAAATGAGCCGCCGTCCCTCCACTGTTCTGATTGTCGGTGCCACCGGAAGCATCGGCCGCTACGCCGTGGCCGCGGCGCTGCAACAGGGCTACACGGTGCGGGCGCTCGTGCGCGACCAGGCCCGCGCCGCCGGCATTCTCCCAGAAGGCGTGGACCTGGTGATCGGGGAGCTGACCCGTCCCGAAACCCTCGGCCCGGCCGTCGAGGGAGTCGACGCGATCGTATTCACCCATGGAACCACCACTAGTGAACGGGACGTGCGCGACAACGACTACACCGGCGTCGCGAACGTCCTCCGCGCTCTGGGCCCCCGCCAGGCGCGGATTGCCCTTATGACCGCCATCGGCACCACCCGGCCCGGCGTCGCTTACGCCCAGTGGAAGCTGCGCAGCGAGCGGCTCATCCGCGCCAGCGGCAATCCGTACACGATCGTGCGCCCCGGGTGGTTCGATTACAACCAGCCCGACCAGCGAAAGATCGTTATGCTCCAGGGCGACGGGCGACAGTCCGGCTCACCCGCTGACGGTGTCATCGCCCGGGACCAAATCGCCCGGGTCCTCATCGACAGCCTTGACATTGACGCCGCCAACCACAAAACTCTCGAACTCATTGCTGACTTGGGACCGGAACAAGACGAGCTCACCACCGTCTTCGCCGCCCTCACTCCAGACTCAGGGGAATCCCTCGACGCGGCCGAAGACCTTGTGGACCTCCCCACGGAGAGCGAGCCCGAACTGTTCCGTGACGACCTCGCCACCATCACAGCAGGACGCCTCAACGCCGGGGACTAGCGTTCAGGGCGGGGCCGGCGTTGATCCCGGCGGGACAATGAAGCCCCGGCCTTCAGTCGGCGTCGGGCACGCCGTCCCCTGCCCCTTCCGCTGACTTGAGCTTCCGGCGTCTGCGCCGGCGCCAGACAAACACTAGGCCAAGCGCCAGGATGGGGACCAGCACCCAGCCGCCGATGTCGAGGGCGTCACCGATCGCATGGGCAACCGCCCCGGCCAGATAGGCGAGAACGCTGAGGCTGGCGACCCAGGCAATGCACCCTGTGATGGTCCACAGCAGGAACTTGGGCCACGGCATCTTGGCGGCCCCCGCGGCAATGGCGCCCCAGAGCCGGACGACAATGACCCAGCGGCCGAAGAACAATGCCGAGCCGCCGTGCCGGTCGAAGAACGACTCCAGTTGGACGATGCGGTTCTCGTCTGCGTGGAAGCGCTGCGCAAGTCGCAGCATCAACGGACGGCCTCCCACGCGCCCAAGTATGTAGCCAATGGTGCTCCCGAGCATGGCGCCGAGGCTGCCGACCGCGATAACGGCAACGAGGTTCAGATCGCCGTGGCGAGCCGAGGCGTAGGCCCCAAGCAGTACGGCCACGGCGGGAAGCGGGACACCGGCGCACTGGGCCAGCACAATCACGAAGACCCCGAAGTAATACCCCCAATCGTCCGCAATCCCCGCTTCCGCGGCGACGAAGCCTGCCCAGCCGAGCGCCGCGAAGCGGAGGGCAGCTAATCCGGTCATCGCTCACACCTCACTCCGCTGCTCCGCCCTGGGTCACAATGACGGTCCCCGCGCCGCCCGCGTTTGATTTGCGGTCCTGGCCCCGCGACACCAGCATGGCCTTTGTCTACCCTCGTGGCCCGGGCCGCGTCAAGAGCCCGCGGCGGCCCCGGCCGGGCCAGACGGCGGCACTGCTTTTCAGGCCTGCGGCGCCAGGCGCAAGAGCGCTGTGCTCACCACCCGGCCGTGCCCGGGCCACCCTTGAACGGACCAACGATCTGCCCGGTGGTCCAACCGCCATAGAAGTCGCCATCTTGCGCGGAAACCCGCTCACCGTTGACCTCGCAAGAGTCCTGTGACCGGGGTAGAGGGCCACTCGGGTACTGAGTGCCTCAAAACCGCGGGCGGGTGCCGGGTAGGTCCACCCGGCACGGGGAAGGACGACTCCGCCGGCAACGACGTCGAAGTAGTGCGCTTCTCCCTTGAACCCGTTCGGATCGCGGCTCGACTCTTGGCGGCCGCGGGTAGTCCCACACCGATTCTTGACCGGCCTTGGGGTTGATGGGCTGGGGACGCCGGAATAAGCCGGATACGCCTGGAGCAGGAGTCATGTCCCCATGGTGTCATCTTCCGCTGGGATGCCACCGTGATGGCCGGAACCAAACGGTCCCACCTGCGCCGTGACGTTATTGAGGAACCATTCCTGCGACGGGGACCTTTCGTCGCAATTGCAGCCAGCTTTGTCACCGCCGTGCTCGGCGGCAGCTCGTTCCTCCTGCTACGCAATGGTGAACGATGGGCCTGCTGGATCAGTATCTTGGTCTGAGATCCCCCGTCGCGGATGAGGTGCCGCATTTCACCGAGGCGCAGGATGGAGTAGCGGAGGACCTTCGGATCTAGGTTGACCGGCCCGGACTGCGAGGAACATAACCGGAATCGGTACGGGCTTCACGACACGACTGCGCCGACCCTGAGGCCGACGACAGAGCATTCAACGGAAAGAGGTCGGCAAAATGAGTACTGCCCATCATCCTGTCGCTTCGACTGGCTGGACCGGTTGGGTCCGTTTCGCCGGAGTCATATTGATAATCAATGGCGTTTTCAGCGGCCTTCAAGGCCTCGTCGCGCTCACAGGGCCCGACAGCTACTATTTGTCCACGCCTAACGCTCTTTTCCTCTTCGATGCCAAGGGGTGGGGCTGGTGGAACGTGGCCCTTGGGGTGCTTTTGATCCTCACCGCGGTCGCGCTCTTCTCCGGTGCAACGTGGGCCCGAATCGTTGCTGTCGTCGTTGCGGGCGTCAGTGCGGTCGTCCAACTGATGCTCATTCCGGCGCAGCCATGGTGGTCCCTGATCGTCATCGCCATCGACGTGCTGATCATCTACGCGGTCATCGCCCACGGCGACGAGCTACGGACCGGAGAAACCCCGCCAAACTCCTAAACCGGAAACGCAAACAGGATTCCTCTCGAACCAGGAGTCAACGGGAAACCGGCAGGCGGGGGTCCACCGATTGTGCGCGGTCATGGTGGACTTCGCCTCGCCTGCTCCTCATGATGAAGCCATGACCCCCGACGATTCGGCCAGCGTCCAGAGGCCGCGGCGGGCGACGCCGGCCGACGCCGCTGCCGTTGCCCGGTTGCTTCATGCTTTCAACAGCGAGTTTTCGACTCCGACGCCGGACCCGGACGAGCTTCGAGCGCGGCTGGGACTGCTCTTGGCGGGGGACGACGTGGTCGGGCTGCTCATCGGCGAGCCAGCGGGCGGTCTTGCCGTGCTTAGTTTCCGGCCCAACGTCTGGTACCCAGGTCCGGTCGCGATCCTCGACGAGCTCTACGTTCGTCCAGGCCTGCGCGGCCGTCGCCTGGGCAGCGCACTTTTGGATGCAGCGTGCGACTTGGTTCGAGACCGGGGCGGCGAGCTAATGGAAATAAACGTCGACGGCGAGGACACCGACGCACGCCGGTTCTATGAAGTACGCGGGTTCAGCAACACCGAACCCAATCAGACGGACCCCATGTTGTACTACTATCGCGAGCTCTGACGGCGGGCCATTCGCCCATGCCGCCGGGCTACAGGCCGGCTACAGACTGAGCGTGCGGTTGATGACGTGCGTTGCCGTGTCGTGCAGAGTCTGATGGTTCGCCCCGGCAAATTCGCGTAACCGTCGGAACGCCTCTTCCGGCGCCGGCACGGATATGGTCGGCCGCCGCAGAAGAGCTGCAAGCAGGAGCGCGCCAGGGGTGCGACGGCCGAAGGCCACGGCAGCATCCAGTCGGGAAATTGGGCTGGGCGTAGGGTGGAAGTCGGACGAAAGGAGCATTTCATGAAGAAGATCCTCATGGTACTGACCAGCGTTTCCGAGATCGGCGATACAGGGGAGAAGACCGGCTACAACGTGGCCGAGGCTGCCCATCCCTGGAAGGTCTTCAAGGATTCCGGGCATTTCGTCGACTTCGCGTCCATCCAGGGCGGCCAGCCCCCGCGCGACGAGGTGGACTCGGAAGATCCTCTCCAGGTCGCCTTCACAGAGGACGAGACCACGCGCGCAGGTCTCTACAACACTGCCCGCGTCGACGTCGTTGATCCCGACCAGTACGACGCCGTCTATCTCGTGGGCGGGCACGGCACCATGTGGGACTTCCCCGACAGTGAAGGCTTGCAGCATCTGGTGGCGAGCGTCTACAACGCCGGCGGCTTGGTGGGCGCGGTCTGCCACGGACCGGCCGGCCTGCTGAACGTGGAACTGGAGAACGGGCTTCGCCTGGTCGAGGGCCGGAAGGTCGCCGCCTTCACCAACGACGAGGAAGTTGCCGCGGGGAAGGACAAGGTCATCCCGTTCTTTTTGGCAGACCGGCTCGAGGAACAAGGCGCCACCCACGTCTCCGCTGGTGTCTTCGAGGAAAAGGTTGTGGTCGACGACCGGCTGGTGACCGGTCAGAACCCGGCCTCAGCCGCCGGCGTGGCCAAGGAGATGGAGAAGCTCTTCGCAGCGGTCATCCGCCAGGAAAAAGCCGAGGAACAGCACGAGACAGAGACTCTGCGGGCCGAGAAGGACGCCGAGAAAAACGCCAAGAAGGCTGCCGCAGAAGCGGAGCACTAACAGCGCACTGAACTTGGCGGCCGCCCCGGCGACGGGGCGGCCGCCAGCCGGAGGACGTGCCAGTCTTGCCGGCGCTAGGGCGGTGTGCTCACCACCCGGCCGTGCCCGGGCCGCCCTTGAACGGACCAACGACCTGCCCGGTGATCCAACCGCCGTAGAAGTCACCGTCCTGGAAAGTCACCAGCTCGCCGTCGACC
Source organism: Arthrobacter sp. YAF17 (assembly GCF_052113365.1). Lineage (NCBI taxonomy): Bacteria > Bacillati > Actinomycetota > Actinomycetes > Micrococcales > Micrococcaceae > Arthrobacter > Arthrobacter sp. YAF17. Next base: position 94,732 of record NZ_JBFRDB010000001.1, read on the forward strand.
TCGCAGGAGTCCATGTGACGCGGGTAGAGGGCCACCCGGCTACTGAGCGACTCGAACCCCGGCGCCGGATTTGGATAAGTCCACCCGGCACGGGGAACAACGACTCCGCCGGCAACGACGTCGAAGTACTGCGCTTCTCCCTTGAACTCGCAGAAGCTGGTGCCCTCGACCGGGACGAGTACACCGGGAGGGAATGCACTCAATGGCAAGTAGTAGACAGGCGGATGACTCGTCTCCAGGACGCGCACTGCCTCGGTGGTGTCGGCAATCATCTGCCCGCCCAGCCGCACGATGACCCGTTCGGATCGCGGCTCGACCCTTGGCGGCCGCGGGTAGTCCCACACCGATTCCTGACCCGCCTTGGGTTTGATGGGCTGGGGACGCCGAAAGAAGCCGGATACGCCTGGAGCAGGAGTCATGTCCCCATGGTGTCATCCTCCGCTGGAAGGGCACCGCGAACGCGGGGGAGGAAGTGCCAAGGAAGGCTCCGTCCGAAACGGACGGAGCCTTCCTCGAAGCCGGCACCGGACTTGTTAAGCCGCAAGTGTCGGCGCCGAGTCTAGAGGATGTCGCGCAGCACCTGTGGGTAGTTGGTGATGACCCCGTCGACGCCCCAATTAATGGCGCGGCGCATGTCCTGGCCGCCGTTCACGGTCCAGGTGTACGTCTTCAGGCCGTAGCTATGGATCATCGCGACGGTGTTTTGCGTGATGTCGCCGAGTGCCGGGTTGGCAGCCTGCGCCCAGGTGGCGGCGTCGGCGAGTTGCGCCTCGGACGGCGGGCCACCGGCGAAGAGCAGACCGACCGGCACGTCGACCGCTAAAGCATCATAGGCGCGCAGCCACTCGTGGTTGAAGGACTGCATCATTACCCGGCCGTGCCGCAGGGCTTGGGTGAATTCGGGAAGGGCTCGCAGTTCCCTGTCGACATCGATCTCAATGCCCGGGTAGAGCTCGGGCGACTTGACCTCCAGCAGCATGCCGGTTTGACGGCCGACGGCGTGCGCCCACTCCGCGAGCGTCGGCACGCGCTGGCCGGCGAACTCGGGCGCGAACCACGAGCCGGCGTCGAGCTTCTTGATCTCGGCGAGGGTGAAGTCGCGGACGTTCCACGGTGCCCGGTCGGGAAAGACAGTCTCGACGTCGGTGGTGCGGGCCAAAGTCGTGTCGTGAACGATCACAAGGGCGCCGTCGGCGGTGCGCTGGATGTCGTTCTCGACCACGTCGGCGTCCTGCTGCAGCGCGAGTTCAACGGCTGCGAGGGTGTTTTCGGGGGCTGCGCCACTGGATCCCCGGTGGGCGATGACCTGGACGGTGGAATGAGGCCCGTTGCCCTGTGCCATGCTCTGGGCGGCCTGCGCGGCCGGTGCGGTGAAGGCACTTAGGGCGGCCACTGCCAACCCCGTGACGATCCCGAGCACGCGTTCTGTGCGACGCATGTAAAACCTCTTCCTGTTCCGAACCGGCAAGTGCCGGTCACGCCCACCTAGGCTCTCGAAACTTTGTGCACCCGCATCGAACTGCCCATGGCCAGCAGGTGAACTGTCAGGGATCAGGTCTTGGTGCTTTCCGCCGGTGCCTCACACGGTTGGGCCGGTGCCATTGGCGGCACGACCCCCGCGGGGAGCCACGCTCATGGCCACCGACACGGTGTCGCCACCGCCGAAATGTTCCTGTGCGCGGACCGCCTTTTTTACCGGCAGGACGTACCCACCGTTGCGCGGCAGCAGCGAGGTCTCCCATACGGTGCCGCCGATCCGCACGCACACCGGGATGGCTCCCCACCCGTAGGTGACGGCCGCTGCCTCCGCCCGCAGGTAGTCACATACGTCCGCGGGCGGCGACACCCAGTAGAAGGGCGCGGGGCCACGCCATTCGAACACATCCGCGCTGAAAGTCACGTCCACGTCACGTAACGGTAGTGGCCGGACGCCGCGTTATCAATGCCCCTTCCGGTGGGCGCCGGCCGCTGACCTCGGGCAGGTCAAGGATGGAGCGGCAGGCCATTTTCCGGAGCCGAGCCGGGCGATCACACGACCAATGATGCAACGAGCCGGGCGAGCGGCGGAGGCGCATGCCCGGCCGGCAGTGCGTCGACCAGCAACGGGGCGTACCGGACCTTGTTGCCGCTGCGTCCTCCGAAGAACCGTTGCAACTGCTCCGTTACAGGCCGCTCCCGCAGTGACGGCTGGCGTTGCAGGAGCCGAAACGACGCGAGCTCGCCTTGAGCCGCGATGACGTTGAGCACAGCGTCGATCCCCAGGCAGCGGATGAGTTCGTCCTCTAGATCGGCCCGACAGACATGGAACCCAAGCTCAGCCAGCGGACCGGGCCCGATACCTGCACGACCGAGCGCGCGGGCGATGCCACGGGATTCGCCCTCATCGCACAGGCCGAGCAACCGGTGGTCTGCGCCATTCGGGCCGTAGCGGTCGAGGAACCGGACGACGCTGGTCGCACCTCCCATCGGCACGACCGACACCCGCAAGGCTGTCAGGTCAAAGCCACGGCGAATAGCCAGCGTCTCGACCGCCAGCCGGTCACTCTCGCCCTCGACCAACACCGTCGTAGCCTGCATGTAACCAGTATGTCGGACGCGGTGGTGTCAGGGCCCGGTGCGCCCCGGCCACTCCTTGCCCGCCCAGGGGTTGTAGTCAGCGATGAGGTCTTCCAGAGGCGGACGTTGATTTTCGGGGACGTGCTGCAGGTTCACCCGCACCCGGTACCAGAGGGAACTCGATCCGCGCATTCCGTCGACGAGTATGTCGGCCGGATGCAGGGCAGGGACGAGGCCCGCATGCGTGGTCTTCCATTCGTCGAGCGCCGCAATCGCCTCGGGCTTGGTCTTGGTGCGTGCCACCTCGACCAGCGGCATCACCGACTGCCGGCGGCCCGCGCCGTCGCCGCTGCGCGGCGGCTTCTCGGCGGGGCCGAGCTCGGCAGCCAAACCGAGCAGGCCGTCGAGCGAACCGGCCGCGTCGTCAATGCCGGAGTGGGGGTCGCCGACGTCGGCGAACCGCTCGGGAACCGTGAGTACGGTGAATTGTTCCGGCCGGGTGGAGGTGACCTCGGCCCAGGTGAGCGGAGTCGAGACCCGGGCGTCGGGCAGGGACCGGATCGAATACGCCGATGCCACGGTGCGGTCTTTGGCGTTCTGGTTGAAGTCGACGAACACACTCTCCCCGCGTTCCTCCTTCCACCACCGCGCGGTGGCGAGGCCCGGAGCCCGGTTTTCGACCTCCCGGGCGAGGGTCTCGGCGGCGAGCCGCACATCGCGGTACGACCACCGGGGCGCGATGCGCACCAGGATGTGGAGTCCCCGTGAGCCGCTCGTTTTGGGCCACCCCACCAGTCCGACGTCGTTGAGCACCTCCCGTGCGACATAGGCGACGTCGACGATTTGCTTCCAGTCGACCCCCGGCATCGGGTCGAGGTCGACCCGGAGCTCGTCAGGGTGCTCGAGATCTTCGGCGCGCACGGGGTGCGGGTTGAGGTCCAGGCATCCCAGATTCACGACCCATGCCAAGCCCGCAGCATCCCGGATGACGGCCTCCTCGGCTGAAGTCCCCGACGCATAGTGCAGCGTCGCCGTGTCGACGAAGCCGGGATGGTTTTCCGGTACACGCTTTTGGAAGAACGGCTCGGCGTCGATCCCTTTCGGGAAGCGCTTGAGCACCATGGGCCGTCCGCCGGCGCCGTGCAGCGCACCATCAGCGACGGTGAGGTAGTAGCGGACCACATCGAGCTTCGTCAGCCCGGGCTCGGGGAACACCATCTTGTCCGGACTGGAGATACTCACCTCGGCGCCGGCAATACTAAGGATCTCGGCCGGCGTCTTCGACGGGTTCATTCAGGCCGCGTTCCAGCTGACCGGAAGCGACTTCACTCCGTAGACGATGGTGCTGTCCATCCGTTCCAGCCGGGCACCCGGGGCGAGGGTCAGCCCGGGCAGCCGGGTCAGGGTGGCCTCCAGCGCGATCCGTGCCTCGAGCCGTGCCAGCGGGGCACCAAGGCAGAAGTGAATGCCGTGGCCGAACGCCAGTTGCCGGATCTGGCCGCGGTCGACGTCGAACTGGGCGGGCCGCTCGAACTGCCGCTCGTCTCGGTTCGCGGAGCCGATCCAGGCCACCACCGGGGCGCCGGCCGGGATCTGGACGTCGCCCAGGATGGTGTCAGCAACGGTCACCCGGTACATGGACTGGACGGGGGAGCGAAAGCGGAGCACTTCTTCTATGGCCTGGGGAAGCAACGCCGGCTCCTGCAACAACCGATCAATGGTGCCGGGCACTTCGGTGAAGCAAAGAACCGCGTTGCCGATCAGGTTGGTGGTTGTCTCATTGCCCGCGACGAGCAGCAGGGCGCAGAAGCCCAGCAGTTCACCCACGTTCAGCCTCTGCCCGTCAATCTCGGCGGCAAGCAGGTTGCTGATCAAATCATCGCCTGGCCGTCTCCGCCGCTGTTCGATCAGGTCCAGGAAGTACTCGGTCATCTCCTGGTTCGCGGCCTGGTGGTCCTCAGTCGCCGCGCCGGTCCGCGTCTGGCTCACGATCACATCGGACCACCGCTTGAAGCGGTCACGGTCCTCCGCGGGAATCCCCATCAGTTCCGAGATCACGATGACCGGCAGCGGGTACGCCAGCGCCCCGATCAGGTCCGCGGTTCCGCGGGAAGTGATCTCCTCAAGAAGCGCGGCCGTGAGCTCCGAGATGCGGGGAGCAAGTGCATCCACAGCTTTCGGCGTGAAGGCCTGGGTGACCAGCGAGCGTAGCTGCCGGTGCCGCGGCGGGTCTGTCGTGATCAGGCTCGACGCGAACAAGTGACCGGCCTCGGACGACTCGTCGCCGCCCATTCGCGAGGAAAAACTGGCGTGCTCGGACAGCACCCGCTGCACGTCGTCGTAACGGAAAACATGCCAACTTCCCGATTGCTCGTCGAGAAAGACTGGTGTGGATTCCCTCATCCGCTCGTACTGGGGAAACGGATCCAGCGGTTGCCCGGTGGCGGGGACGAAGTCCATGGCTGGCCTCTCTGCTCAGCCCGGCGATCTGTCGGTCTGGCCGTACCGTCGGGGCGTCGGGTTGATGGACCGTGGGACCCCGATTTTATCCGACGCCTGCTTAGCCTGTCAGTAGGGAAGTGCGGCGGCTTTGCGCTCCATTGGCAGCATCCCGCACGGAGGGAGGGGCTCGCCAGCGGCAAACGATAGAGCACGACGACGGGAAACTTCCCGCCGTCGTGCTCTTGGTTCCGGCTGCTGCCAGCAGCCGGTTACTGCTACTTGGTGACCTGGAGTCCTGTGTCCCAGTTGAAGTCGGCGAACTCCGGGTTGGCCTGCATGGTCATGAGGACGAACTGGAAGCCTTCCAGCTCGCGAGCGCGCTTGAGCGGACCGACCACCAGGGGGCGCATTCCGCCTGCGCCGACGAAGGTGCTGACAGCAGCGTTGGCTGCTGCATTGTCACCGGCGATGAAGACGTCCAGCGGCTGTCCGCCTGACTGGCCGGCCACCAGGGTGCCGGCGAAGGTCGTGTTGAAGGCCTTGACCACGTGGGCTCCGGCGGGGGCAAGCTGCGCAATTTCCTCGGCGGCGGAGTTCCCGGGCTCAACAACCAAGGAATCGAACGTCTCGAAGTTCACCGGGTTGGTGATGTCCACGACGGTCTTGCCGGCCAAAGCATCGCCATAGGCCCTGACAATGGACTTCGCGGCGTCGAACGGGACGGCCAGGACCACGATGTCGCCCTGAGGAGCGTCAACCGTGGTGCCGAAGGTGACGCCGGCGCCGAGCTCGGCGGCCAGTTCCTGCGCCTTGGCGGCGTCCTGTCCGAGGATCTCGACGGTCTGGCCGCCGGCGAGGGCACGGGTTGCGATGCCGCGGGCCATGTTGCCGTTGCCGATGATGGTGAGGTTCGTCATGGGGGTCTTCTTTCCGAAAATGCGGGCCAGGAGGGTTTTCATCAGATTCTGTTCTACTGAGGGAGCGTTAGTTGAAGCTACAACTAACGTACTCCTGAAAAGTTGAAGCGTCAAGTATTTTGGCGGAAGGGCTTCCGGAAGCTGTTGGCGTTGGCCCAGGGGCTCAGGGGTGGAGGGTCCCGGCGGCTTCAGGGAAGGGCGAGGTTTCGTGGATCCAGTCCCCGAGTTCGCCCAGCGTCTGTTCCGTAATGCGGTGCCCTCCGGGGTCGCGGCGGGTGTGGGTGCGGGCGGCAGATTCCGTCTGCAGGTATTGCCAGGTGCGGGCCAGCAGTTCCGGGGGGATCACTGTGTCCTGGTCGCCCTGGGCGACGAAGACCGGAAGGCCGGCCAGCCGGTCCGGCGTGACGGGGACCCCGGCGTCGAACGGGAGGGTGCCATACAAAATGGCCGCTCCGGAGTAGCGCTGCGGATCGTCAAGTATCAGCCCGCCGGCGAATGCTGCACCCCCGCTGAATCCGACCAGTGTTACGGGCCGGCCCGCGGGGGCGGCGGTGTCGAGCCAGGTGCGGAACCAGGCCATGGAGGTGGCCAGCGATTCCGCAACCGGGCGGCCGATGCCGCGGTTGGCGAACCAGGCATAGCCTCCGCCCTCCGCTATCGGCGCCCGAACTGCGGCGTAGGCCGGGCCGGCCGGGAGGTGGTCGGCGAGGGCGATGATTTCGCGTTCGCTGGAACCGCGGCCGTGCAGCAGGATCACGAGTGGCGCCGCCGGGTCGGAGGACCCGGCCGTGGCCACTGCGGGTGGCGGGCAGACGGGTGGAGTGCCTGCGGCGCCGGGTGCTTCGGGAATGCTCATGGAGGCTCCTGATTGGTAGTGGGCACAACGTGCTTTATTGAATCTTCAACAATCAGGAGAGATGGGGTATTCCCGCGACAATGTTCAGCAGCTTGCGTCCGGGAAAGGAGCACGCTGGCGCCGGTGGATGGTACTACCTTGGATTTCGCTGTCGCCGCCGCGTCCGTTTCGCGGTTATTGGTTTGGGGAATCAGGGCTCAGAAGGGAGCGTGCGCGAAGGATCGCGTGTTCGACGTCGCCGTCGAGTTTGGCGGTGGGCAGTGAGCCGAGTTCGCCCCGGAGCAGTCCCACGTCCTTGAGGAGCAGGTCGTACTGGACGTCGGACAAGTTGTCGCTCATCCAGCTCTGGCCGGTGGACACGCCGACAACTTCCAGGAGGTCCCGGGCCGGCACTCCGTGATCCGCCGCCAGATTGAGCATCCGGGCGGTGGCGGCCAGGTTGTAGGTGGCCAGGGCATTGTTGAAAAGCTTCACAAGGGCGGGCTGGCCGTAGGACGCCATCCGGAAAACGCTGCCGGCAATGTCGGCCAGTAGCTTGTCCTCTGCCGGCGTGGCGGCCGGTCCGGCGAGGAAGACGGTCATCGAGCCATGGCGTGCACCGTGGGGGCCGCCCGAGACGGGGGCCTCGAACGCCCGCCAGGCGCCGGGGGCCGAGGGGAGGATCCTGCGGGCATCCTCCGGGGCGAGGGTCGTGTGGACAAAGACTGTCAGCGGCTTGTCGGTATGGGCCTGGAGGGCCGCGAGCACTGAGGAGACCTGGTCCGCCAATCTCACGGCAATGTGCACGCTGTCGATTGACGGCCAGTCAACAGCTGCCAGGTCGCTGCCGGCGGCTGACTTGTTCTCCTCTGACCACTCGCGGATGCGGTCCTGGTTGAAGTCGTAGCCGTAGACCCCTTGACCCAGCTCGGCGAGGCGTGCGCCGATGTTTCCGCCGATGGGGCCGAGGCCAATTACTAAATGCATGAGCTTTCCTTTGCTGTGAGCGGGGAGGGTATGGCTGGGAATTCCCCGGCGCGGCAGGCGTGCTGCCGGCGGGTGCCGCGCGGCCGGCGGGGTGCAGGACCTGTCTCAGTCCGTGGATGACGCCGGGGTGAGGCCCCTCTCGGCCATGACGGCCTTGACGAGGGTCAGAGCGTTCAGGACGCGGGGGAACCCGATGTAGGGGATGCAGTGGATCAGGGCGCCGACGATCTTCTCTTTTGTCAGGCCCACGTTGAAGCCGGTGTTGATGTGCAGCTTCAGCTGTGGCTCGGTGCCCAGAGCGACCAGCGTGGAGATGGTCACCATCGTCTGCTCCTGCTGGGTGAGGCTGTCCCGGGAGTAGATGTCCCCGAAAGCGAAAGAGACGATGTAGTCGGACAGGTCCGCGTCCAGGCTCTGGTAGGACTCCACGAGTTTGGCGTGGTCGAAAGTGTTGGTGTGTTCGGTGGAGACGAGCTCCATCATGCGGTCGAGCCCGCGCTGGTAGCGATCTGTGGTCATCTCGGTCTTCCTTTTGGCTAGTCCGTCACGCATCTCGCTGGTATTGGCGAAACGCTACGTTGCGTAACTAGATTATCACCGAAGGAGCTGTCTGCGGAAGGTAGGTTTAGGAAATGAATTTCTCTAAGGGGGCCGGCGGGTCGCCGGCAGACCTGGCAGCGGTGAAGCAGCCCGCAGGGTCCGGGCATGCGGGGCGCCGCGCCCGGTCCGAGCGGTTGATCCTCGACGCCACGCGCGAGTTACTGGGGGAGGCCGCATTCGGCAGCCTGACGGTGGAAGGTGTTGCCGCGCGGGCCGGAGTAGCCAAGACAACGATCTATCGCCGCTACCGGTCCAGGAATGATCTGGCCCTGGCTGTCCTGCTGGACATGGTCGGCGACGTCAGCACGCGGCCCTACGCTGAGGATGCGGGCACTGAGCTGACGAAACTTGTGGACAGGACGGTAGAGCTCATGAGCTCCACCGTGATGGGCCGGATCATGAAGGGCCTGGTGTCGGAGGTAGCCGCCGATCCCGAACTCGCGAGGGTCTACCGGGAGCGGGTGGTCAGCCACCGGCTGGCTGACGTGGGCGCCTTGGTTGCCCACGGCATTGCCAGGGGAGAACTCCGGGCCGACCTCGACCCGGAAATGGTCACCGATCTCCTGCTTGGCCCCATCTACTACCGATTCTTCCTGAGCGGCGCGCCCATGGACGACGGTTTTGGCAAGCGGCTCGTCACCACCCTGCTACCCGCCTTTGCAGCCCAGCGGAGCAGCGGCCCGGAGTGAGCGGCTCAGCTCCGGGCCGCTGCTTACGAACAGTGCCGTCAGCCGCTTTCCCCTAGTCGGCCAGTGTGTGGGCAGGCTGGAGGAGCTCATCCGGGTTTGGCCGGCTGGTCACGGCAGTCGCCCGTGGGCCACCGAGCGACTCCGTCGGAATCTTCGCGGTCTCGGGCATCCGGATCACCGCAATGGCCGCGATGCCGGCGGCAGCGGCCCCAAAAATCGCACCGGCAGCCAGCCCATCGGACCGGTGGTCAGGAGCATCGCGGCGACCATCGGGGCGAACCCGGCGAGGAGGTTGCCCAGCTGCGTTGCACTGCTCACGGTGCAGGCACTGGCCGGGCAGTCGGTCGCCCGCCTTGGCGCAATGCTGACGGCTTGGGGCGTGGCACTCCTCGCAGCCTCCGGTCTGGCCGCCGTCGTCGTCCTGGGCAGGGGGCGGCGCGCAATTGCCGCACAGTGCCCGGAAAAGGTGGCCAAAAGGGATGACCACGCCCCGCCGCTCCCGCCCGGCCCCTGACCTCGTGGAGGCCTAAATGGTGTCGGTTGCCTCCAGTCGGCCCGTACGAACCGCGTCGGCGAAGGCCTCGTAATCCTTTTCGTTCTGGTCGGCGTAACGCTCGGAAAAATCGGTGATGGATCGGTCGAACTTGTCGCTCTTGCCGAGGTAGGAAGCGATAGCAACCGGGTCGCCCGACCGGGCGTGGGCACGCGCCAGCGTCCACCCGCATGCGTTGGCATAGAAGTTCATGCCGAGGGGCTTCATCGCTTCCACAATGGCTGACCCCTTCATGTCACGCAGCTGGCGCCAGTACAGGTACCGGTTTTCCTGCGCCCCTTTGGTCCACCCCAGGAAGATGTCGCTCGCGGCCTGCATCATCCGCTGCCCTTGCACCACACGCTCGCCAGGCTGCTTGAAGCGGCTCTTCGGCAAATGGTCCTCGAGCACTGATCTCGTGGCCTCCTTGACCTGCAGGAACAACGGATCCTGGTCATCGCGCCCCTGGAGCAAGGCGATAAACGCCCGGGTGCCGACGCTGCCGACGCCCACCACCTTGCGGGCCACGTCGATGACTTCGAAGCGTTCAAGCAGGATACGCCGGTCATCTGGCAGTGTGGCCCGGTAGGAACGAAGCTGCGAACGAATCACCCGCTGAAGTTCATCGCCAGACATGCCGTATGACTCACCCAGATCCCGGACCGGGATGACGATCGGCGGCTGACTGACGATGCGGTACTTCCCATCCACGCGCTCGGCGAGCTTGGAGAGCGCCTGCAGGCTGTCACGGGTGTGGGCCTTTGCGACGTTCTGTCGCGCCGTCTTTTCCATGCCCGCGGCGGCCTTCTTGAGGGCCTTGCCCTTTTGGCTTGCCACGGCCAGCCCGAGGGTTTCCATCAGTTGCTCCTCGGACAGGCGGGCATACCAGATGTCCAGGGTGCCCATCTGCGCGAACTCCGTCATGGCCTCGCGGTACGCCCGAACCCCGGTGAGAGTCGCCTCGCGCGTTTCTTCCTTGGTGAACGCGTTGTTCCGCGCCGCAATCGTGAAACTCGCGGCCATCCGCTTGACGTCATACTCGAACGGGCCCGGGAGGGTCTCGTCGAAGTCGTTCAGGTCGAACAACAAATTCCGCTCTGGCGACGCGAAGACCCCAAAGTTGGAAAGGTGGGCGTCCCCGCACAGCTGGGACACGAGGCCGGCCCTCGGGGTGTCTTTCAGATCGGCGGCCATGATCTTGGCCGCACCACGGTAAAACGTGAACGGTGAAACCAGCATCCGGCCGTGACGCACCGGTACCAGGTCCTGTTCCCGGGTGAGGTTCTGTTCCTCAAGCAACGCGACCGGATCCGGGCGGTCGGGGGCGGGAGTCCAGCCTGCGTGGCTGGAGACGGGCGTCTTCTCCCGGGACCCTTTACCCTTTGCGCGACGTTTTTCGACGCTCGGGTGCTTGACTTTGGTTTCGGCCATGATCGGCGACCTCCCACTTACCTCAGGAACCGCCGCCGGCACTAAGTGCCCGACGCCGGTCCAGGCTGAGCGCGCAAAGGCGCCTTGGCTCCGTGCTCATCAAAATGGCTGCGTAGTCACGTATCTTGACCGCCGTCACAATGCGATTGTGGCCCTGCGGCGCTAAATCGTCAACGCACTGCTGGCGCACCGCTCTTTGCCGACGCGCCGCCCGCCCGGCTGCCAACATTGCAGCCCCTAACCTGGTTCCTGGCGTGGCTTGAGTTCCGTGGGGCCACTGCCTGTTTCCTCCGGGCCGAGGGCCAGCCGGTGATGGAGCCTCTCGATCTGCGCCGTGAGCCGGGCGAGCTCCTCGCTCCTTGCGAATTCGCCCGCTTTCGTCCGCGCATTGGTTGCGGCGGTGACACTTTCAACCAGCCAGGAAGACACAGTCGCGGTAACCATGCTCAAGACTACAAACCCGCCGATCATCAGCGCGGCGGCAGCCCAACGGCCCGGCACAGTGACGGGATAAAAGTCGCCGTAACCGATCGTTGTGATCGTGACCACCGCCCACCACAGGGAATCACCCATCGTGGTGATATTCGCGTTCGCGGCGCTCTTTTCGAAGCTGAGGACGCTCAGGGCCACGGTGTAGACAAGAATGACGGCGGAGGCAATGACGTAGGCCAGGACGCGCGATCTGATGGCAGTGCCCGGTGCCCGGTCCATGACTTGACGCAACGTGAAGGGCCGCAGGAGCCGTAATGGACGCATCACCGGAAGCACCACCATCAGCAACTCCAAAGGGTGGCAGATGAACCATCGACCAGGCCGGGGCGCCAGGAGCAATTTCACGACGTAGTCGACTCCGAAGGCAGCCCATGTTGACCAGATGACAATGACCAGAGCGTCCGCATAGGGGGCGGGCGGTTCCGCAATGATCAGAATGGAATACGCCGCCAGGAAAAGAAATGCCGCACCGACGAGGGGCCACTCGGAATACTTCTTCCACGTCTCTTGCTTCATGGCTGAATCGTAGGACTTTGTTTCCCGGATGTCCTCAGGAACCGGCCGGCCAGATCCTTTCGGGGGACGCCAGCGCTACCTTCCCCGAACAGAAAGGGGAACTGCGATGACAGCAGACCGCCGGCAGCGGTACATTGGGCTTCTCGGGGTGCCGGCCCGCGGAGGGCACGGCAGGTCACGAAGCCAGCACCGGCGGAGGCGAAGGCCATGGCGGAAAAGCAGGGCAAGGACGGAAACGGACGCAAGAGTGCGCGTGAAGCCCACGTGCATGAGCGAAACCTCGCCAGCGAGCTGGGAACTGTCGAGCAGAACCTCCTGCTACGAATCCAGGATTTCGATGATCCACGCCAGGAATGGCGGCGCCTGTTCTCGGAGCTGTACGGCACATTTCTGCTTGTCATCGTGGCTGCCGGGGGTGGCATGATGAGCCAGGCCTTCCCCGGCGTCATCAGCCGCACGTCGGCTGTGGTGGCTCCAGGCTTGATGGTGATGGGGATCATCCTGTTCATGGGCAAGGTCTCGGGTGCCCATTTGAACCCCGCGGTCAGCCTTGCGTTCGCGCTCCGCGGTGACTTCCCGTGGCGCCGGGTGCCGGGCTACATCGTCGTTCAGCTCCTCGGCGCGACGCTCGCCTGTCTGCTGCTGCAGGCCGTCATCGGCGTCTCCGCCACCTTCGGTTCGAACTACCCGGCCGCCGACTACCCGGCGGTCGCCGCGTTCTGGATGGAGGCGCTGCTGACGCTGGCGCTGGTAAGCGTCATCCTCGGAACCGCGTCCGGGGCCCAGAACATCGGACTGCTCGGGGCGTTCGCGGTAGGCGGCTACATCGCCCTGGCAGGGCTGTGGGGCAGTCCCATCTCCGGCACATCGATGAACCCGGCACGGACTTTCGGGCCCGATCTTGTAGGCGGAAATTTCAGCCACTACTGGGTGTATGTCGCCGGGCCACTGGCCGGCGCAGCGGCCGCCGTCGGAATCGCCTTCATTCTGCGCGGCGCAGGGGGCGGGACGTCGGGTTCCGAAGCTGCACAGGGAGCCCTGTTCACCGAGGCCGCCCAGGAAAAGGACGCATAGCGGCCGGCTGGACGGGCGCGTTCGTCCCTCTTGACCGCCGATGACAACACGGAAGGGACGGTCCAGCGCGAACAGGCACCGCCGTGTCAGGATCAGTCATGGCCCCACGTCTGATATTGCTCGACACCGCGTCGCTGTACTTCCGTGCCTTCTACGGCGTTCCCGACACGATTCGCCGCGCCGACGGCACGCCCGTGAACGCCGTCCGCGGGCTGCTCGACATGATCGCCCGCCTCACCACCGACTACGAGGCGACGCATCTCGTGGCGTGCTGGGACGATGACTGGCGTCCGCAGTGGCGCGTGGACCTAATCCCGAGCTACAAGTCGCACCGGGTTGCCGAGGTGGTGGCGGGTGCCCCCGATGTGGAGGTCGTGCCCGACGCGCTTCAGGTGCAGATTCCGCTGATCCGGCAGGTGCTCGACCTCGCCGGCATCGCCGTCGTGGGGGCTGCCGAGCATGAGGCCGACGACGTCGTCGGCACCTACGCCAGCCACGCCGGGCTTCCCGTCGACGTCGTGACGGGGGACCGCGACCTCTTCCAGATCGTCGACGACGCCAGGCAGGTGCGGGTGATCTACACGGCGCGCGGCATGAGAAACCTCGAGGTCCTCACCGACGCGGTGGTCGTGGGCAAGTACCGTGTGCTGCCCGGGCAGTACGCCGACTTCGCGACCCTCCGCGGCGACTCTTCCGACGGACTGCCGGGCGTCGCCGGCGTCGGTGAAAAGACCGCCGCGTCGCTGCTTGGCGAATACGGCACCCTCGACGGGCTGCTCGCGGCGGCGGCCGATCCCGGAAGTGGGCTGTCCGCGTCCGTGCGGTCGAAGCTCGCAGCGGCCGCCGACTACCTTGCGGTGGCGCCCGCCGTCGTGAATGTCGTCCGTGACCTCGAACTGCCCACGCTTGAGGAGGCGGGCGCGCAGCTGCGGCCTGTCGCGGGCGATGCGCGTGCCGAACTGGAGCGTCTCGCGACCGAGTGGAACCTTGGCGGCTCGGTCGGACGGCTCCTCGAGGCTCTCGACCGGCTGCAATGAGCGCGCCGGCGCCACTGTTGAGGCGCCCGCCCGTGTTACCCCCCCCCCGGACGGGCGCTTCTGCCGCCGGTGAAGCTACAGGAGGCTGGTTCCGATGTCGCGTCCGATCCGGCGAAGTAGGGCGGCGGAAAGCCCAGGGTCCTTGGCGGAATCCTGGTCGGTGTAATCGGCCAGGGTGTAGACCCGCGTCAGGTCCAGATCGGACCACCGATCCGGGGGGAGCAGGGAGCGGCCCGCAACGGCGATGATCGGGCGTTGACCGGACCGGCGTGCGACGGCGGCGGGCAGCTTCCCGGCCAGCGTCTGTTCGTCGATCCTGCCCTCGCCGGTGATGACGACGTCGCAGTTGTCCTTGCGGGTGTTGAAGTCCAACAGGTCCAGGAAGTAGTCGGCGCCGGAGACCTGCTGCGCGCCCAGCAGCAGGCAGGCGTAGCCGATGCCTCCGGCGCTTCCGGCTCCTGGGTGCCCGGCGAGAGCCGCCGCGTTGGGAAACCCTGCTGCCGTCATCTTGGCAACCAAATAGCCCAAGCCTTGGTCCAGGGCTGCGATGTCGCCGGGTCCGGCGCCCTTCTGGGGTCCAAAGACCGCGGGCGCGCCCTGGGGGCCGAGCAACGTGTTGTGGACATCGCTCGCGACGATGAGGTCAGTGCCGGCCAGTTTAGGAAGCGGGGACCCATGGACGGTGGAGATTTGGGCAAGTTCCCTGCCGCTGCCGTACAGCTGCCGGCCGTCGGCGGCGCGGAACCCATAGCCGAGGGCGGCGAGCATCCCCATGCCGCCGTCCGTGCTGGCGCTGCCGCCCAGGGCCAGTACTATCCGGGCCGGGTTGAGGCTGAGTGCGAACAGGATTGCTTCGCCGAAGCCTCGGCTTGAGGCGTCCAGCGGCGCCAGCTGTCCGTCCGGCAGGAGCGCGAGACCGCAGGTGTTGGCGACCTCGACGACGGCGGTGACGCCGTTGAACGCGATGCTGGCCGGGACGTGCTGGCCGGTGGGTCCGGCGACGGTGTGGCTGCGCCTGCTGAAGCCGGAGGCGACGGCGGCGTCAACACTGCCGTCGCCTCCGTCTGCCAAAGGGAGCAGTTCGCAGTGGACCGCTCCGGCCGTGCCGGTGGAGCTGGCTGCCGAGCGGAGCCCGGCGGCCAGGGCATCCGCTACTTCGCCGGCGGTGAGGCTGCCTTTGAACTTGTCGGGTGCGATGAGGGCGCGGACGGTTCTCGGGGCGGTGGCGTTGTGCATGTCAGACGGTCTCCGAGTAGGCAGGGGTGCGGTCCTTCGCGGGGGAATCAGCGGGTCCCGCGTGCCGGGGGCCGGCCTCCTCGGGCCCGTTGCAGCTGATTTCGCTCAATTCATCGTCGAGGTCCGTGGCGCCGTCGGGCTGCGTCTGCTCCGCGCCCGGCATGGGCTCAACGGTTTCGCCGGCGAAGACGCGGCGGGCGCGGTCCGCGTCCAGGGTGCGGTCCCACCAGGCGATGAACAACGTGGCGACAGCGTTGCCGGTGAAATTGACCAGGGCCCGGCACTCGGACATGAACTTGTCGATTCCGAAGATGAGCATGATGCCCGCGGCCGGGATGGTACCAAGGGTGGTCAGGGTGGCCGTCAGCGCGATGAAGCCGCCGCCGGCGACGCCCGCCGCGCCTTTGGAGGTCAGCAGCATGACGGCGAGCAGGCCGAGCTGCTGGCCGATGGTCAGGTCTGTGTTGGTGGCCTGGGCGATATAGAGGGCGGCCAGGGAGAGGTAGATGGCTGCGCCGTCGAGGTTGAAGCTGTAGCCGGTGGGGACGACGAGTCCCACGGTTTCCTTCTTCACGCCGGCGTGCTCCAGCTTGCGCATGAGACCAGGGAGGGCCGGTTCTGCGGTGGAGGTGCCCAGGATGAGCATGTACTCCTCTTTGAGGTGGCGAATCATCGTGAAGATGTTCAGCTTCAGGAAGGCCATAACCGAGCCGAGAACAATGACGACGAAGAGGATGGAGGTGACGTAGAAGAGGGCAATCAGTCCGCCCATGCTGGTCAGTGAGGAGACGCCGAATTTGCCCACTGCGTAGGCCATCGCACCGAAGGCGCCGATCGGGGCGGCCTTCATGATGAAGCCAAGGATCTTGAACATGACCCCGGTCAGGCGCTGCACGCCGTCCAGGACGGGGGCTCCGACCTTGCCCATGGCGTTCAGGGCGATGCCGAAGACCACCGCGATGAAGATGATCTGGAGGATGTCTCCTTCAACGAAGGGTCCCGCGATGCTGTTGGGGATGATGTGGGTGAGGAACTGCCACCATTCCTGGTTCTGCCCGGCATCGATGAGCTTGGCGGCTGAAGCGGACGTCTGGATCGAGTCCGCGTCGGCGTTCACTCCGTCGCCCAGCCGGAAGAGGTTGATCGCGACCAGGCCGAAGACCATGGCAAAGATGGTGCCGACCTGGAAGTAGGTCAAGGCTTTCAGGCCGGTCATGCCGACCTTCTTCAGGTCCGCGACGCTGGCAATGCCGCCGACGATGGTCAGGAACACGATCGGGCCGATGAGCATCTTCATCGAATTGACGAAGGTGGTGCCGATGGGTTCCATGGCAATGCCGACGGCCGGTGCGAGCCAGCCGACGAGGATGCCGCAGACTATGGCGGTCAGTACCCAGAAGTACAGCTGCCGGTACCAGCATGTCTTGGGGGCTGCGTTCCCGCCTGACTGCTTCTTGGCTGGCCCCGGCTGGGCCGGGCTGGCCGGGCCGGCGGTGGTGATGTGTTCCATGATTCCTACCTCGTTGTGGAATGTCGCTGGAGTGGTGCTTGATGAAGGAGAGCGTGACGGAGTGAACGGCGGCGGTTTTTGGTGCACCGCCGTCCACTCCGGGCTTTGTACTGACCGCCGGCTCGGCCGGCCGGTCGAGTGTTAGCGCTAGACGGCGGCCAGGCTGCGGGCCAGCGCCGCGATGATGGCTTCGGTGACGTCGTCGGTGTTCGCTTCCCCGCCGACGTCGCGGGTCAGGTATCCGGCGGCTGTGGTCTGCTCGATGGCCGCTTCGACGAGGCGGGCCTCGGTGTGCAGGCCGAAGTGGTCCAGCATCAGGGCGGCGCTGGCGATCGCGCCGATGGGGTTGCTGATGCCCTTGCCGGCAATGTCCGGGGCGGAGCCGTGGACCGGTTCGAACATGGACGGGAAGCGTCGCTCCGGGTTCAGGTTCGCGCTGGCGGCCAGGCCGAGGCTTCCGGCCAGGGCCGAGCCGAGGTCCGAGAGGATGTCGGCGTTGAGGTTCGAGGCGACCACTACCGAGAGGTCCTCGGGGTGCAGGATGAACTTGGCGCTCATCGCATCAACCAGGACGCTCTCGGTGGCCACGTCCGGGTAGTCCAAGGCCACGCGCTGGAAGGTTTCGTCCCAGAGCACCATGCCGTACTGCTGCGCGTTGGACTTGGTGACCGAGGAGACCTTCTTCACCGTGCGCGTCCGGGCCAGGTCGAAGGCGAAGCGCATGATGCGCTCGCAGCCCTTTTCCGTGAACAGCGCGGTCTGCAGGGCGACCTCGTTGCCCGGGCCGCGGCCGCTGAGGTTGCGTCCGCCGAGACCTGCGTATTCGCCCTCGCTGTTTTCTCGGACAACTATCCAATCGAGTTCGGTGTGGTCGGCCTTGCGCAGCGGTGACTGGATGCCGGGAAGGAACTTCACGGGGCGGATGTTGGCCCACTGGTCGAAGTTCTGCGTGATGTTCAGGCGCAGCCCCCAGAGGCTGATGTGGTCCGGGACGTTTTCCCAGCCGACGGCGCCGAAGTAGATGGCGTCGAAGTCCTTGAGTTTCTCAAGTCCTGCCGGGTCCATCATCTGGCCGGTCTTTTCGAAGTAGCCGCAGCCCCAGGGGAACTCGGTCCATTCGAAGGCGAACTTGCCGCCGGAGTTTTCCGCGAGGGCGTCCAAGACGCGGCGGCCTGCCGAGACTACTTCCTTGCCGACTCCGTCTGCGGGGATGGATGCGATGCTGAATTTCTGGGTGGCGCTCATGTGCCTACCTCCTCGTTGAGTGTGTTAGCAGCGTCACACTGCTTGTCCTCTTCAAGTAGACGATCCGGCGCCATGTGCCGTCCAAGACCAAGATTCGATACGGCAAATAGGCCCAGCCTATTGATCCCATTCCATCGACTGCTGAGACGGTGCCCGTTGGGACAGTCAAAAGGGCGTTACCGGAGCAATCGACACTCGGTTACGTGGCGTGCAGGGCTGCGACGTCGAGGAAGGCGCGGGCTGCCGGCGTCAGGTCTTCCTTCCGGCTCAGGATGGCGACATGCAGATTGGAGACCGGTTCGATGAGCAGGGTCCGCAGTCCGGATTTGTGCGCCAACGGCGCCCAGGAGGACGGCATCACCGCGTGCCCGACGCCGGCCAGAACCAGCGGCAGGATCGAGGTCCGGTGCGCGACCTCCACGACGATTTCGGTGCTGACGCCGCGGGCCAAGGCATCGTCGACCAGCCAACGCATCAGGGAGCCGCGCTGGCTGGCAATCAGCCGGTGCCCGCCCAGATCCTCGCGCTGGATGGCCGTCGCTGTGCCGAACGCATCCGCGTGGGGGTTGACGATGAGGATCAGCGGCTGGCGCTCCAGTTCCAAGACCTGGACGCCCGGGACCCGGATGGGGTTGGGTGATCCGGCAACGCCAATCTCTGTGCTGCCGGTGCGCACGGATTCGATGGCTTCCTCCGGAGTGAACGCGGCGCTGACGTTGAGGCGCACCGAGGGATGCAGTTTGGTGAAGGCTGCGATCATCGATGTCAGCGGTTCGATTCCGGGGGAGGGCATGGTGATGATGTCCAGCCGTCCGCTGCGCACCCCCTTCAGTGCCTGGACCGCGGACTGCGCCGCGTCGAGGTCGCGCATGACCAGTCGAGCCGGTCCGATGAGTTCCTTGCCGGCTTCGCTGAGGACCGCACGGCGGCCGATGCGGTGGAAGAGCGGCACGCCGAGATCCTTCTCCAGGCCCGCGATGGTCTGGGAGAGGGAAGGCTGGGCAATTAGCAGATGTTCTGCTGCGCGGTTGAATCCGTCGTGATCAACGACGGCCAGGAAATACTTCAGCTTTCGCGTGTCCATGCCTGCTCCTTGCCGGTCCGGTCCATGTGCTTCCGGCGCGGTCGAAGTTCCATTCCTGCGGGAACGGAAGCTGCTGCGCTGGAGCGCTTATAGCTTATTCCTATCAGGGCGGGATGCCGGCGCTTCCGGCCGGACCGCCGGCCAGGCGGCCACGGCTGCTACGGCCAGGACGCGGCTGCCAGGAGAGCGAAGAGGGGTTCGAAGTCGAGCATGCGCGTGCTGTTGCTCATAACAACGACGCCGAGACCCCGCTCCGGGTAGAGGCGCATGACGTTCCAGAAGCCCGCGCCGGCGCCGAAGTGCTCCACCCACTGCCCTGAAGGCTGGGTGGGCTGTCGAAACCAGCCGGTTCCGTGGTCGAACGGCTTGCCCGCCTGGTCGATGATGCGCATGCGGCGCGCCGACTCAGGGGAGAGAACCCGGACGCCGTCGATCTCGCCGTCGCGAAGGTGCATGCGAAGGAATCTGGCCGAATCCAGAACGTCGCCCACCAGGCCGCCGTAGGCGGGGCCGTCCACGTAGAAAGGGTTCAGCGACAGGTATGGCCCGCGGCGCTCTCCTGCGATCCCGCGGGGCAGCAAGCCGCGCAGCAGGGGGTCCGCGATCCTGGGCGCCTTGACGTACCCGGTCGCCTTGGCCGCGCCGGCCTGATAGCGGAACCCGGTGTGTTCCATGCCCGCAGCCCGCAGGACTGAGGTGCGGACGTAGTCCTCGAAGGGCATCCCCGACGCGGCGGCGATCACCTGTCCGGCGGCAAGGTAGCCGACGTTGGAGTACCTGGCTTCCTGCCCCGCCGGGTAGCGGTAGGCGCGGCGCCCGCCCACCAGGCGGCGGAGCAGGGCCCCGGGGTCGGGCGGATCCGCGTCGGCCGGGTGGACCCAGCGAATCGGCAGCGGGTTGCCGAAACCGGCGGTGTGGTTGAGCAACTGGCCCACGCTCGGCGTCGTTGTCCCTGGCGCCCGGAGGTAATCGACGTAGTTGCCGGCCGGGGCGTCCAGGTCGAGGCGGCCCTCGTCAACGAGCCGGAGCGCCGCCGTCGCGGTCACGATCTTGGACATCGAAAACCACAAGTACGACGTCGACGCGGTCGCCGTCGTATACGCTGCCAGGTCGGCGCAACCGTAACCGGCGGCGAGAAGCACGCCGCCGCGGTCGGTTACGGCCAGGGAGAGGCCCGGGACCCCGCCCCGGCCCATCATCGTGGTGACGGCCGACGCCAGGCCGCGGGGTGGCCTGCCCGCAGCGACACTTTCGCCCGGCGGTCCCGGGGTGGTGCCGTCAGCCACCATGGGTCGTCCTCATCACTTCTCTCCGGGACGGCGGGGCCGGCGGCCCGACCGGGCCTCCACCGCGTCCTCGATGCCGCCCCCATTCCGTTCGACATCTTCCATGTAGAGCCTGCCGGCCACAATCAGGCCGTCAGCTATCTCGAAGATTGTCACTCCCCGGTTGTGGAACGGCTTCCCATCGGTGCGGTGACCGGTCCACGACCATTCGCTCCAGGTGGTGTTCCCCGCGTCGATGGTGCTGACCGTCTCCGCATGGAAGTCGGGAATCCCGGCGAACATCGCCGCCCAGTTCGCATGCATTTGCGCCCTCCCCGTGAAGGCCCTGCCGGGATGGGCGGGTTGTTCGCTGCGGTATTCCTCATGGAAGAGCGCTGCTGCGGCTTCAAGATCATGGGCGTTCATCGCGGACACAAGCCGGTCCACCACATGACTCATCTCTTTTCTCCCCTCGTCGATGTACTCATTGCCAGATCAGCAGAGCCGGTCCAGGGTTTCCTGGAGTGCGGAGGCCATTTGGCCGTCCCACAACCTGAGTTTGTCCTCCGACGCAGGGTCCTCGAGGGATGTGGGAATCGGAGGAGGGACCAGCGTCATGGTGGCTTGCTGCTGCCCGTCGGTGCTGCTGATTGCGGTTGTGCGGTAAGACGGAAAGGCGCCATGCCCGCCGTACCGGTGATCTTCCGTGCAGCCCTGGTGCCATTTCCAGAGCCCCAGGCCGTAGTAGGGGAAGCTGCCGGTCGTGGTCATTTCCTTGACCGCGGTGTCCGACACCATGTCGCCCCGGAAGAGCGCTTCGAAGAAGTCGTTGACGTCGTGCATGGTGGAGATGGCGCCGAACGCCGGTGAGCCGAGGTCGGCCGGCGGCTGCGTGACGTCGAGGCGTTCACCGCGCAAAGTGATGTAGCCATGGATCATGTCGGGTTCCCCGCGCACGGCCTGGTCGATGGACGTGTCCTCTAGGCCAAGCCGGTTGATCACGTCGTCGCGGAGCACCTGCGCAAAGGGCTTCCCCCGGAGCTTCTCCATCAGCTGCCCCAGCGCGAGGTAGTTCGAGTCGGAGTAGCGGAACGAACCCACGTCTTTCGCTTCCCAGGGCAGTGTCGCTGTGAGCTCCAGCCCTCGTTGTGTGCTCATGTCTTCGCTGAAAGCCCGGGCTACGTCGTCGATGCTCTTCTCGCTCGCCTCCTGAAACGATGGCATGCCGGAGGTGTGGGCGAGCAGTTGCCGGACGGTGATGGGGCCGGGAGGTCGGAGGACCGTCGCGAAACTGTCCAACAGGCCGTTGACCGGGTCGTCGAGCCCGATGAGGCCGTCGTCAACAAGTCTCAGCACGGCGACGGCGGTCATGGACTTGGTAACGCTGGCCACCGAGACGCGGTCGCCCGTCGTCGCGGGCTGCCCGGCTTCCAGATCCCGGACGCCGTAGGCCCTGGACCACGTGCCACCCGGCCATCTCACCTCGGCAACGACGGCGACGGCGCCCTGATTCATGAATGAGCGCATCGTGAAGTCGAGCGACTCGGTGGGTGCGGGCGTTGCACCAAATGAAGGAGGCGGGGCCGGGATTTCTCCCGTGCACGCGCTGAGAGTCAGCATCAGGGCCGCGGCTGCGCCCGCCAGGACACTGGTTGTGGATCGCATGACACCGCCGTGTGCCGGTGCGGACAAGGAGCGGGCCGCAGCCGCGCCGTCCCCGGCCAGAGTCCGTCCGGCGCCGTAGTCCCAGCCCTTTCAGTCTAGGTGTGGCGGCCGCGCGGGTCGAGTGTTTGGACGGGCCGCCCCTGCCGGCCATGTCCCGCAGAGGCCAGCTAAAGACCGTCATCGAGGAAAACGGCCGCCGCGGGCTCTGAGACATCCGGCCATCCGTCATTGAGCACTGGATCCGGGACCGGTCCTCATGGCCTGCCCTTGCCATCCGCCGGTCGCATCTTTAGGTGAAAAGCATCATCTTGACGCGGAGAACCGAAGCGGAGGAGTGTCGTTACAGGGCCTCCGGCAGCCCCCGGCCCGGCATAACCTTGGCGCCCCAGGTCCGCACCCTTGAACACCGACTCGAGGAGAGCACCATGAGCCCAAACTTCAACGAGCTGCTGACCCGCCAGGTCGGCAATGAGTTCGCAGCGTCGCAGCAGTACATCGCCATCGCCGCCTGGTTCGACGGGCAGGACCTTCCCCAGCTCGCCAAGCACTTCTACCGCCAGTCGCTGGAGGAACGGAACCACGCCATGATGATGGTCCGGTACAGCCTGGACCGCGGCATTAAGATCACCATCCCCGGCATCGATCCGGTCCGGAACGACTTCTCTTCGGCGGAGGAACCCCTGGTCCTTGCCCTCGCCCAGGAGGTTGAGGTCACGGACCGCATCAAGGAACTGTTCGCCGCGGCCCGGGCGGAGAACGACCCCCTGGGAGAACAGTTCATGCTCTGGTTCCTCAAGGAGCAGGTCGAGGAGGTGGCATCAATGTCGACGCTGCTCAACGTCGCCCGCCGGGCGGACAACCTGTTCGACGTCGAGACCTTCCTGGCCCGGGAGCGCGTGGGCGACGCCGGCCGGGCTGGGGGAGCGGGGCGCGGGGGTCACCACGGTCACGGAGGCGCCCATGGCGGCCCTCCGGAGGACACCGGCACGCCGGAGGTGGCCGGCGGTTCGCTCTAGGGCCGCCGCTGCTCCCGCGTGAGGACTTCCTGCTCTGGCGCGGGCGGGCGGTGGAGACGAGAATGGGCTGGTGCTCCCTCCTCGCCCCGGCGGGGACGGCGAAGTGATGAACGCCGCCGCCCGAAAGATCCAGCGCATCTACCTGACATTGACGCTGGGCAATACCCTTGCGGCCTCGTTCATCTGGGGGATCAACACGCTGTTCCTGCTCGACGCCGGGCTCAGCAATCTTGAGGCTTTTGCCGCGAATGCCTTCTTCACGGCCGGTATGGTCCTGTTCGAGGTGCCCACCGGAGTGGTTGCCGACGGGTGGGGCCGCCGCGTTTCGTTCCTGCTCGGCACCGCAACACTGGCCGCAGCGACCTACCTCTACTACCTGCTGTGGCAGCTCTCCGCGCCCTTCTGGGCGTGGGCGGTGGTGTCGGTCTTGCTGGGGCTGGGATTCACGTTCTTCTCGGGGGCGGTGGAGGCGTGGCTGGTCGACGCATTGCGCTTTTCGGGGTACGAGGGCGGGCTGGAGACGGTGCTCGGCCGGGGTCTGATGGTCTCCGGTGTGGCGATGCTCGCCGGCTCGGTGGCCGGCGGTGTGATCGCGCAGGCCACCAACCTCGGCGTGCCGTTCCTGCTGCGGGTTGGGGTGCTGCTGGTCATGTTCGCCGTCGCCTTCTGGCTGATGCGCGACGTCGGATTCACCCCCGAGCGCTCAACTCATCCCCTTCAGGCAACCCGTGCCGTACTCAATGCCTCGATCGAGAACGGATTGAAGCACCCGCCAGTGCGGTATGTGATGCTGGCGGCGCCGTTCAGTTCCGGCGTCGGGATCTATGTCTTCTACGCCCTCCAGCCCTACTTGCTGGAACTCTATGGCGACCCCCGGGCCTACTCCGTGGCGGGCCTGGCGGCGGCCCTGGTGGCCGGCGCCCAGGTGCTTGGCGGCTGGCTGGCACCCCGCCTGCGGAGCCTCGTCCGCAAGCGCACCACCGTGTTGATCCTGAGCAGCGCGGTGAGCGCACTGCTGCTCGTGGTGCTGGGGTTCACACGGGAATTTTGGGTGGCGCTGGCGCTGCTGGCGCTCTGGGCACTGGTCGCCTCGGCGGGCACACCAGTGCGGCAGGCTTACCTGAACGACATGATCCCCTCGAAGCAGCGGGCAACAGTGCTCAGCTTCGACTCGCTCATGGGATCAAGCGGCGGAGTGGTGGTACAGCCGGTGCTCGGCCGGGCGGCCGACGTGTACGGGTACCCCGCCTCAGTGGCGATTGGCGGCATCATCGAGCTGATCGCGGTGCCCTTCCTGCTGGCGAGCCGGCGGCAGCACCCCCGGGCGGACCTGGCCAGCGCCTCGACGGCGGCGGATTCCGCGCAGTCTTGACTCTCCCGGCCCCGAGCCTACGATTTAGTGTGGATGGAAGCTGGGTGGCATCCAGGAACCTGATCAATGCTGATCCATAGGGAGAAACAGTCATGTTGAAGGATCTCGAAATCACCGCAGTCCTCCCCGCCAAGGACATCGCCCGGGCGAAGGCTTTCTACCGTGACGTCCTGGGCCTGGAGCCCGCCGACGACTCCATGGATGAGGAGAATCTCATCTACCGCTGCGGGAAGGGAACTTCCTTCCTGCTCTACGCGACCGACAATGCGGGCACCGCAAAAAACACCCAGTTGGGCTGGGGAACCGCCGACATCGACGCCGAGGTGGCGGACCTGCGCGGCCGCGGCGTTGTGTTCGAGGAGTACGACTTCCCGGGCCTGAAGACTGAGAACGGGATAGCGACCACCCCGGTGGGCAAAGCCGCCTGGTTCCTTGACACCGAGGGCAACATCCTCAATATCTTCCAGCGCTAGCAGCCCTGGTACCTACCCGGCCCCGGGGTCAGCCTACCCCGGGTTGCGCTCCTGACTGCCGCGACCGCGCCGCTGCCCTCACCGCCCTCATCGCCGAGCTCGAGGCGGGGGACAAGGGCCCGGAACCTCCCAGAAGTGAGGCGGTCCGCCGCCCAGTAGTTCCCGGTCGCCAGAGGGCCACGACGGCCGGCGGCAGCAGGAGAATGCTCTCTCCGGGCCAAGGCCCTTTAGGGATTCCGGGTGTCATTTGGTAGCGGCCAGGAGCAGAATGGTAGTCAGGGGAATCTCATCCAACGTTTATCCGCCGGGACCGAGGACGGCACGCTATGAATACTGGGAAAGTAAGGACTTCGCTCTTTTTGGCAGCGCTCTTGACCGGGCTGGCCGGTTGCGCCTCCGGCGGGTCGCCTGCCCCGACGTCGACGTCGGCAGGCACCGCCTCCGCCTCCGCCTCCGCAAGTATGCCGATGGAATCGTCCTCCACGATGCCCTCGACGACCCAGGGGATGCCAGGTTCCGCAGCGGCAGCCATCACCATCAAGGACTTTGCCTTTGGGAATCCGCTCACGGTGTCCCCCGGCGCTACGGTGACGGTGACTAACCAGGACACTGCGGAACATACCGTGACCGCGGACCAGGGCCAGGCGTTTGACGTGGAGGTCAAAGGCGGGGGCACTGCCACCTTTACGGCCCCCTCCCAGCCCGGGACCTATGAATTCCATTGCACTTACCACCCGAACATGCACGGGACGCTGACGGTCAAGTGAGCGTCCGAAGCCATTCGGGCGCTGTCGCGGGTGTGCGAAGAAGCGATATGGCCCTGCGGGTATGCACCTCCCTCGCCCTTTTCATTGATGCCGGCGTCCATATCCATCTCGCCCCCGGCTATCAGGCCGGGAATCCTGCCGGAATTGGCCAGGGGAACCTGTTCCTGATCGAGGCAGCCGCAGCGGTCCTGGCAGCCCTCTACGTGCTTCTGCGTGGAAGCCGGACCGCTTACGGCGCCGCGCTGATCGTTTCCCTGAGCGCTTTTGCTGCCGTTGTTGTTTACCGTTATGTGAACATCCCGGCATTCGGCCCGTTCCCAGCCATGTACGAACCGGTCTGGTTCTTCGAGAAGTCTCTTAGCGCAGTCGCCGAGGCCGCCGGCGCCATCCTCGCCGGCATCGGCTTCGTCAGGGCCGGAAGGGCCCGGCAACGGACGTAAGACCCGGCGTCCGCCCTGACCTCTCGGACACCCTGAAAGACCGACAAGGGATGGCACACGCCTGCCGGTGTCCGTCGTCGCCAGGGCGGGTCAGCCCGTGGTCTCGGACTCGGCCTCAAGTTCGGCGTCGAGTTCCGCCTCGATCACTGCTACTGCGAAGCCCAGTGCCTGTGTGAGGTTGCCGGCCGCCGCCACGACCCTGGGTGTGCCGACGACGGGAGCCACCGCGATGAGGATGCCCTGGACGTCCTCCAGGGTGATGCCGACGTCGCTCGCGGTGCCGGCGTTGAGCAGGTAGGAGGCGGGCGGGGCGTCGACTGCCACGAGCGCCGCGATCCGGGCCAGCATGATCTCGCGGTCCTCGAGGTTGCAGCGGTCGAGTGATACGGCGGTGATCTCGGCGAGGGCGTCGAGGACGGGGGTTTCTTCTTCGGCCATGATTATGTCTCCATCTGGTCGCGGCGGGTGTGGGCAAAGTGGCGCGAGGAACGATCATCGCCGCCACCGGTTGCAACGTAGCGCGCCCGGGCGGCAGGCGGCATCATCCGGAGCGGATGAGCCGATCATCCATTGAGTGGCCCAACACGGCGGAGTAGTGTTGCCCCACCGCCAACAACCCGCACCACGCTGACTCGGGAGCGACCATGCCATCCATGAAACGCCAACTGGCTGCCCTCATGGCAGTTCTTGCCATGAGCATGACGGGCGGCGCCGTCGCCAGCCCGGCCGTCGCCAGTCCCGCCGTCGCAGATTCGCAGAAGACTGACAAGGCCCCGACCGCCACCGGCTACGGCGGCGCGGTGAGCACTGTGGACCCGGAGGCATCGGCAGCGGCGATCAGGATCCTCCGCGACGGAGGCAACGCGGCGGATGCCGCCGTCGCCGCCGCCGCGACGCTGGGGGTGACAGAGCCGTACAGCGCCGGGATCGGCGGAGGTGGCTACTTTGTCTTCTACAACGCAAGAAACGGCAAGGTCGGCACCATCGACGGCCGGGAAACCGCCCCCAAAGCCATGCCGAAGGACGCCTTCATTGACCCCGGCACGGGCAAGCCCTACCCCTTCACGCCCGAGCTCGTCACGAGCGGAGTCTCGGTGGGCGTCCCGGGCACGCCGGCCACGTGGGCCCGCGCCCTCGACCGATGGGGGACCCTGGACCTCCGGGACGCCCTCGAACCCGCCATTGACGTCGCGACCCGCGGCTTCGTGGTGGACGAAACCTTCCGTCAGCAGACCCTCGACAACAAGCTTCGCTTCGAGGCCTTCACGTCGACGAGCAGCCTGTTCCTCCCGGGCGGCGACGCGCCCGCCGTCGGCAGTGTCTTCCGGAACTCCGATCTTGCCGAAACCTACTGGCTGCTCGCAGAGGAGGGCACACGGGGCTTCTACCGCGGCCCGCTCGCGGAGGAGATCGTGGCCGCTGTCCAGGCTCCGCCCAAGTCAACCACCACGACGCTGCCTGTTCCGCCCGGCCATATGACGACGAAGGACCTCGCCGCCTACAGCGCCCTGGACCAGGCACCCACGCATGTTGAGTACCGCGGACTGGACGTGTACGGGATGGCACCGTCGAGCAGCGGCGGCACCACCGTCGGCGAGTCGCTGAAAATACTGGACACGGTCAACCTGTCCGAGATGTCCACGCCGGGCGCCCTGCACCACTATCTGGAGGCGAGCGCCCTCGCCTTCGCGGACCGCGCCAAGTACGTGGGCGACCCGGCGTTCGTCGATGTCCCCACCGGGGAACTCACGGATCCGCTGTTCGGGAAGGAACGCGCGTGTGCGATCGATCCCGCGAAGGCGGCCACGAAGCCGGTGGCTCCGGGAGATGTGTCCACGTACGACGGCGCGTGCCCGGCAAAGCCGGCCGCGCTCGCCGATGAGAAGGACACGGAGAATATTTCGACCACCAACCTGACGGTGGCGGACCGGTGGGGGAACGTGGTGGAATACACGCTCACGATCGAGCAGACCGGCGGATCCGGCATTGTGGTGCCCGGCCGCGGGTTCCTGCTCAACAACGAACTGACCGACTTCTCCACCGTGTACGACCCGGCCGACCCGAACCGGATCGAGCCGGGGAAGCGCCCCCGGTCTTCGATGTCGCCCACCATCATCCTGAAGGACGGCGATCCGTACCTCGCGCTCGGCTCACCCGGCGGCTCGACGATCATCACCACCGTCCTGCAGACAATCCTGAACAGGGTGGACCTGGGGATGAGCATCCCTGACGCCATCGCCGCACCGCGTGCATCCCAACGGAACACCGCGAAGGTAACGGCCGAGCCGGAGTTCATCGCGGCCTATGGGAAGAAGCTTGCACGGTACGGTCATGAGCTCACTCCGTCGGGTGACGCGTTTACCTCGGCGGCAGAGATCGGCGCGGCGACGGCAATCGAGTTCCTGCCCGGCGGGCGCATGATCGCCGCGGCTGAACCTGTGCGGCGCGGAGGCGGCTCGGCAATGGTAGTTCAACCGTCGCGGTGAGCCCTGTGCGGCCACTGCAAATCACTCCGGCCCGTCTCCTTACCTAGAGGGCCCTTTCAGGCCTACAGTTGGGCTTCCAGCACTGTCGACAGGAGTGGCCACATGATTACCCTGCAGATCGAACACCAGGTCCGGGACTTCGACATGTGGAGGAGGGCCTTCGACAGCGACCCACTGAACCGCGCCGGCTCGGGGGTGCGGTCGTACCGGATCTCGCGCCCCCTGGACCAGGAGGATTACGTGATGCTGGAGATGGATTTCGACACGCAGGCGGCCGCCGTGGACTTCCTGGGCCGGCTGCAGAACGACACCTGGAAAACCGGGGTGACGGCGCCGGCGCTGGTCGGCGAGCCGTCAACCAGGATCATCGAGACGGTCGCCGTCGAGCAGGTGCCCGCACCCTGAACCCGGCGAAGGCGCCGGGGGATAGTCTGGTGGTATGACTGCCGCGGCTCCCTCCACCGTCACTCTGAACGGACTATTTGCCCGGGACCTCGCCGAAATGGCCATTCCCTGGCAGGCGGAGCAGGTTCCGGACCCGCGGCTTTTGGTGCTCAATGAGCCGCTGGCCGCCGAGCTGGGCCTTGATCCCGCTTATCTGCAGGGTGCGGACGGCTTGCTTCTGCTGACGGGGAACCTTGTCCCCGGCGGTGCCACCCCCGTGGCACAGGCCTATGCCGGGCACCAGTTCGGCTGGTTGGCCCCCCGCCTCGGTGACGGGCGTGCGCTTCTCCTCGGTGAAATCACCGACGAGGAGGGCCATCTCCGCGATATCCACCTCAAAGGCTCGGGGCGAACGCCCTTCGCCCGCGGCGGTGACGGCCTTGCCGCCGTCGGCCCGATGCTCCGCGAGTTCATCGTGAGCGAAGCGATGCACGCCATGGGCATCCCCACCACCCGGTCCCTTGCCGTCGTGGCAACCGGGCGTCCCGTGCTCCGCGAGACCATGCTGCCCGGAGCGGTGCTTACACGCGTCGCCAGCAGCCATCTGCGCGTCGGCAGCTTCCAGTACGCCCGCGCCACGGACGACACCGGCCTCCTGCGCCGCCTTGCCGATCATGCGATCGACCGTCACTTCCCCGCCGCGGCGGAGGCCGGAAACCCTTACGTCGCGCTGCTCCAGGCGGTGATAGGTGCCCAGGCCTCGCTGGTGGCCCGGTGGATGCTGGTGGGCTTCGTCCACGGGGTCATGAACACCGACAACATGACGATTTCCGGCGAAACCATCGACTACGGACCCTGCGCCTTCCTGGACGCCTTCGACCCGGCCGCGGTCTACAGCTCGATAGACGAGACCGGGCGCTACGCCTACCGCAACCAGCCGCTGGTGGCGGAATGGAACCTCACCCGCCTTGCCGAGGCGCTCCTGCCCCTCTTCCACGAGGAGCAGGAGCAGGCGGTCGCCCTGGCGCAGGACTCGCTCGCGACGTTCCGCCGGCAGTACAGCGCGGCCTGGTCGGCCGGGCTGCAGGCCAAAATCGGCCTGCCCGGCGACGTCGACGACGGCGTCGCCTCGGCCCTCGTGGACGAGCTGCTCAGCCTTCTGCAGGCGGGCCAAGCGGACCACACAACGTTCTTCCGGAGCCTGGCCGAGGCGGCCCGCGGCCGCTCCGCCCGCGTGCGGAGCCTGTTTACCGACCCGGCCGCTTTCGACGCTTGGGCCGTGCGCTGGAGCGCCCTGGGTCCCGACGCCGACGCCATGGACCGGGTCAACCCCGCCTACATCCCGCGGAACCACCTCGTCGAGGAGGCCCTCGATGCCGCTACGGCGGGCGACCTGGATCCGTTCATGCGTCTCCTCGAGGCCGTGACCAACCCCTACGACGAGCGGCCGGAGCTGGAGCGCTACGCCGCTGCCGCGCCGAAGGATTTCGGCCCTTACCGGACGTTCTGCGGAACCTAGAAGCCTGCCGGCGTCAGGCTTCATCCCATGCATGCCGAGGCGCCGGACGAGGTGCAGGCCTGCCGCGCTGTCGGAAGGGTATAGGGTCGGGCGGTATGGCGCTGCGACTTGTTCAGGTGAATTTCAAGGCTCGGGATGACTCCACGCTCGGCCGGTTTTGGGCGGAGGCGCTCGGCTGGGGTGTCTCCAGCGAGGGACCCGGTGTGACCAATGTTGAACCCGTGGGCTTCGTGTGGCCGGACCCCGTCGCCGTCTGCGTCGATGTCGTCACTGTCCCGGACCCAGAGACTGTGAGGTACCGCGCGCACCTCGACCTCGCCACCACCTCTGCAGCCCATCAGGCGGAGCTGGTCGCGCACCTGCTAAAGCTCGGTGCGACACCCGCAGGCACGGGCCAGAGGGATACACCATGGACGGTACTGGCCGACCCGGAGGGGAACCTGTTCCGCGTGCTGGAGCCCCGCTCAATCTACCGGGACACCGGACCGATCGCCGCGGTAGTGGTCCACTGTGCGGATCCGCGGGCCATGGCCCGGTTCTGGGGCGAGGCGATGGACTGGACCCTGCACGAGGTGACCGACGACCATTCGAGGCTGGGGTCGGCCAAGGGCGTGGGGCCCTATCTCGAGTTCATTCGCACGCCGGCTGCGAAGTCCGTGTGGGGCCGCGTCCACCTCGACCTGATGCCCTACCCTGGCGACTACCAGGCGGCAGAGGTGGCCCGGCTGCGCGCACTGGGTGCCACTGATGCCGACGTCGGCCAGGGCGATGTGCCATGGGTCTGCCTCGCGGACCCAGAAGACAACGAGTTCTGCGTCCTGGCCCCGCGCTGACGCAGAGTCCCGACCCTAGACGCGCCTCCGGGCGGTAAGGCCCCGGGGTCCAGCCCCGCGCCGTCAGCTCAGCGTGGACGCCCGGACCACCAGTTCGGGCGGAAAAACGACCTGGCGTGGGACGAAACCTGCTTCCGGGCCGGCCTCCCGGAGCAGCAGCTCCAGGGCTGTCGAACCAATCAGGGCACTGGGCTGCCGGATCGATGACAGCGGGACCACAGCGGCCGCGGCAAACTCGATATCGTCGTAGCCGATCAGCGCAATTTCCTGCGGTACCTGCACACCGCCCATCAGCATCAGGCCCTGCAGGACACCCACGGCGAGCAGATCGTTGGCCGCGAAGATCGCATCGGGCCGTTCTCCAGCCGGCCGCCGACGGATGGCTTCACCGGCGGCACGGCCGGACAGCACTGTCAGCGACTCCGTTTCGATTACTTCCAGGCTGGCATCGGGTGCCGCCTGCATGGCCTTCCGGGCCCCGGACAGCCGGTCGGCCACCTGGCGGATACTCTCCGGGCCGCCCACGAATGCGATCCGACGCCGGCCCACGGACAGCAGATGCTCGACGGCCATCTCTCCGCCGGCCAGGTCGTCCACGGCGACGGAGGAGAAACTTGCGTTGTCCGCCTGCCGGTCCACCAGAACGGTGGGGATGCCCCGCCGGCGCAGCTGTTCGAGCCGGGGGATCACGTTGCCCACGGGGGAGATCAGCACGCCGCGGACGCGCTGCTGTTCAAAGAGGTCAAGGTAGGCCGCCTCCCGCCCCGCGTCGTCACTGCTGTTCCCCACCAGCACGGTGAAATGCTCGGCGGCGGCCCGGTCCTCCGCTCCTCTGGCCAGTTCCGTGAAGAAGGGGTTTGCGGCATCCAGCACCACCAGGCCGACGCTGTGGCTCATGCCGGCGCGGAGCTGGCGGGCGGCGTCGTTGCGCACGAAGCCAAGCTTGTCGATTGCTGCCTGCACCCGTGTTGTGACTTCCGTGGACACCTTTTCCGGGCGGTTCAGCACATTGGAGACCGTCCCGACGGAGACGCCGGCCAGTGCCGCGACGTCCTTGACGCTGGCTGAATTCATTCCTGAGCTCCTGAATGCGCACGTCGCTGCCGGGGGAGGGCGAGCGGGACGTACCTGTTGGTGCCCTCAGGATACCCGTCCGGGGCCTGTTTTGAACCCTTTCAATGAAACGAATCAAAAAGTCCTCCCGTGAGATTCTGACATCTCTTGACGGGCGGGCCGCGGTGCTCCTATGATTCAAATCACAGCAGCTCTGAAACGATTCATTATGAAGTTCACTCAGCCCCAAAGGTGCGGTTATTAGATGCAGCAGACAGACAGTTCCCGGTCCGGTCCCACGGAGGACGGAACGGGGCCAGTACTTTCCCTTTCCCACGCGGCCAAAACCTTCGGCCCGGTGGTCGCCCTGGCCGACGGCACCGTTGAAATCCGGGCGGGCGAAATTCACGCACTGGTCGGCGAAAACGGCGCCGGCAAGTCCACCCTGGTCAAGATCCTCGCCGGCTTGCACCACCCGGATTCGGGCGACTTCAGAATCAGCGGCGAGAGCGTCCAGTTCCGCAACGTCGGCGACAGCAAGGCCGCCGGAATCTCCGTCATCTACCAGGAGCCAACGCTCTTTCCGGACCTCAGCGTCGCAGAGAACATCTTCGTCGGCCGCCAGCCCAAGGGCCGGTTCGGCCTGATCAGCAAGGCAACCATGGTCAGGGAGGCGGCCAAGCTCTTCGAGCGGCTCGGCGTCCCCATCGATCCGACGCGGATTGCCGAGGGCCTCTCCATCGCGGACCAGCAGATCATTGAAATCGCCAAGGCCATCTCGCTCGACGCCAAAGTGCTCGTCATGGATGAGCCGACTGCTGCCCTGAGCGGTGTTGAAGTCGAGCGCCTCTTCGCCGTCGCCCGCAGCCTCCGGGACAAGGGAACCGGCATCCTCTTCATCTCGCACCGCTTCGACGAGGTCTTCGCTCTGTGTAACCGGATCACCGTCATGCGGGACGGCCGGTACATTGCCACCCACGGGACCGCCGACGTCACCGTCGCGGAGATCGTCCGCGAGATGGTGGGCCGTGACATCGAGGCGCTGTTCCCCAAGACGGTTGCCGAAATCGGGGATACCGTCCTGAAAGTCGACGGACTCAGCCGGGCAGGGGTCTTCCGCGACATCAGCTTCGAAGTCCGCGCCGGCGAGATAGTGGCACTGGCAGGCCTCGTGGGCGCCGGCCGCACGGAAGTGGCACGCGCCGTCTTCGGCATCGACCCCTACGACACCGGTGAGATCAGCTTCAAGGGAAGCAGACTCAAACCACGCGATCCGCAGGCGGCCATCACCGCGGGCATGGGGTTCGTCCCCGAGGACCGCCGCAAGCAGGGACTGGTCATGAACCTCTCCGTGGCCCGCAACGTCACACTCACGCTGCGCAACAAGTTGGCGACGGCGGGACTGATCAACGGCGCCGCGGAGCGCCGTGCAGCCCAGGAGTGGAGCAAACGGCTCCAGGTCAAAGCCGGGTCGCAGGAGCACGCGGTCTCCACCCTCTCCGGCGGAAACCAGCAGAAGGTGGTGCTGGCCAAGTGGCTCGCCACCGACCCGCGGCTCCTGATCATCGACGAACCCACCCGAGGCATCGACGTCGGCACCAAAAGCGAGGTCCACCGGCTCATCTCCGACCTTGCAGGGCGGGGGATCGCCATCCTCATGATCTCCTCCGAACTGCCCGAAGTCCTGGGGATGGCGGACCGGGTCCTGGTGATGCGCGAGGGGCGCATCACCGCCGAACTCGACCGCGCCGGCGCGAACCCCGAGTCAGTTATGCACGCCGCCACGTCGTCCGCAGGAGGAACCCCGTGAGCTCAGCTCTGGACCACAAGAAGCCGGCGACGACGGCGCCCGCCGGCAGTGCCCGGGGCGCCGTAGCCTCCGTGCTGCGGCTGCGGGAACTGCCCGTCATCATCGCACTGGCGCTGCTGGTGCTCGTCACCTACCTGATCAACCCACTGTTCCTCACGCCCCAGGGCGTCAAGGACCTCCTGCTGAACGCCACCATCGTAATGATCCTGGCCGCCGGGCAGACCCTGCTGATCATCACCCGGAACATCGACCTGTCCGTCGGCTCCATGCTGGGGCTGGTCGCCTTCGGCACCGGCTCCATCTTCGCCGCGATGCCCGATATTCCGATTTTCGCGGTGTTCGTGATCGGCATGGCCTTCGGCGCACTGCTCGGGGCGATCAACGGCCTCCTGGTGACAGCGGCCAAGGTGCCTGCCCTCGTCATCACGCTCGGCACGCTCTACGTGTTCCGCGGCCTGAACAACGCGTGGGCCGGCGGCAAGCAGTACTTTGCCGGTGACCGGCCGGATGCCTTCGGTGCGCTCTCCGTGGACACCGTGCTGGGGTTCCCCATCATCACGCTGGTGGCCATCCTGGTGGTCGCCGCGGTGGCGGTCTACATGGCCGGCACCCGTCCGGGCCGGGACCTGTACGCCATCGGTTCAGATCCGGATGCGGCCACCGCCTTCGGCATCAAGGTGTCAAAGCGGGTTTTCCTCGCCTTTCTGGCCAACGGAGCCCTGGCCGGACTGGCCGGTGTGCTCTACGCCAGCCGCTTCAACTCCGTCGGCGCCACCACCGGCACCGGCATGGAACTGACCGTGGTGGCCGCCGCCGTCGTCGGGGGAGTGGCCATCTTCGGCGGCAGCGGATCGGTCACCGGAGCGGCGCTCGGCGCCCTGCTTCTGACCACGATCACCAGTTCCCTGACCGCCCTGCGGGTCGACAAGTTCTGGCAGCAGGCAATCGTCGGCGTGCTGATTCTCACGGCCATCATCATCGACCGCGTGGCAAGCCTGCGCACAGCCAAGAAACTGCGGATAAGCGAGGCGCGCAATGTCTGAAACCACGTCGAAACCCGGCACGGCTCCGGCCACCGTGGCTGACAACACCAAGCCGCTGGCCTCCGAGCCCAAGGGCAAAACCGGAGCGGCGCGGATCCTCGCCGGCCGGGACGCCATCACCGTCTACGCCCTGATTGCGTTCCTCATCTACGCCGCCGTCACCATCCCGCGTTTCGCCTCACCGGTCACCACCGGATTCCTGCTGCTGGACGTGATTCCGGTGTTGCTGATCGCCATGCCGATGACCCTGATCATTATCACCGGCGAGATCGACCTGTCCGTCGCGAGCATTGCGGGGCTGACCAGCGCCCTGATGGGCGTGCTCTGGGCAGGCGGCATGGACATCTGGCTGGTGCTGACAATCAGCCTGCTGGCCGGCATCGCGGCCGGTATGTTCAACGGCTTCCTGATCGCGGTCCTCGGACTGCCCTCGCTGGCAGTCACGATCGGCACCCTGGCCCTCTTCCGCGGCCTGGCCCTCGTCATCATCGGCGACAACGCAGTGGCCAACTTCCCGAAAGCGCTGACGGCCTTCTTCACCTCCAAGCTTGGCGGCACGGGCATCCCCACCGTCATGATCGGCGTCGTGCTCATCATTGCCTTCTTCGGGGTCCTCCTGCACTTCACGCCCTTCGGCCGCGGGCTGTTCGCCATCGGCTACAGCAAGGAGGCCGCCAGCTTTGTGGGCATCGAGGTGGCCCGCAGCAAGTTCTGGCTCTACGTCGCATCCGGTGCCGTCTCGGCCCTGGCCGGAATCTACTGGACGCTGCGCTACACCAGCGCCCGCAGCGACAACGCGTCCGGCCTGGAGCTGGCCGTCATCGCCGCAGTCCTCCTCGGCGGCGTCTCGATCTTCGGCGGGAAGGGGTCCATCCCGGGCGTCATTGCCGGTGTCCTGCTGATCGGGTCCCTCAACTACGCCCTCCGCCTGGCCCGCGTATCCGACGTCGTCCTCATCACCGTGACGGGGCTTTTGCTGATCGTCTCCGTGGTGGCGCCAAGCGTCGGTTCCGCGATCAAACAATGGCGCCACACCAGGCGCGTCCGCCGAAGTTTCACCGGCAGCACCACCTGAAACCTGCCCACCGCACCAAAGCTGCCGCGTCCAGACCGGACCGGCTGTTCCGACCGCACGAAGGAAAAGGAAGAACAATGATGTTGAACCGCAAGAGCACAGGCCAGACCGGCCGTTTGGCGGGCATGGTGGCCATCGCTGCCGCCGCCGCGCTAGCCCTGACCGCCTGCAACAGCGGCTCGGGATCTGCCGGAGGCAGCAGCCCCGCCGCGGGCGGGGACCTGAAGATCACCTTCATCCCCAAGCAGCTCAACAACCCCTACACCGACGTTGTCCTGGGCGGCGGCAAGAAGGGTGCCACGGAAGCCGGCTTCGCCTCCTCCCAGGTGGTCGGACCGCTCGAGGCGTCCGCCTCCAGCCAGGTGTCCTTCATCAATGCCGAGACGCAGGCCGGAACCAAGGTCATCACGATCGCCGCGAACGACCCCGACGCCGTCTGCACGGCCCTCGGCGAGGCCCGTACCGCCGGCGCCAAAATCGTAGCGTTCGACTCGGACGCCAACCCGGATTGCCGCGACATCTTCATCAGCCAGGTCGTGGCCAAGGAGGTGGCGCTGATCCAGACCAAGCTGATTTCCCAGCAGATCGGCGGCAGCGGCGAAATCGCCATCCTCTCGGCCACGGCCAACGCCACCAACCAGAACGAATGGATCAAGTTCATGGAGGAGGAACTGGCTTCCAATCCCGCCTACAAGGACATCAAACTCGTGGCCAAGGTCTACGGTGACGACAACGACACCAAGTCCTTCCAGGAAGCCCAGGGCCTCATGCAGGCCCATCCGAACCTGAAGGGCATCATCTCGCCGACCACCGTCGGCATCGCGGCCACCGCCCGGTACCTCTCAACCTCCGAGTACAAGGGCAAAGTCGCACTCACCGGATTGGGCCTGCCCAATGAAATGCGCCCCTTCGTCAAGGACGGAACCGTGAAGGAATTTGCCCTCTGGGATCCGGCCCAGCTGGGCTACGTTGCGGCCTTCGCGGGCAAGGCGCTTGCGGACGGCAAGATCACCGGCGCCGAAGGGGACACCTTCACCGCCGGCGAGCTGGGCGAACGGAAGGTCGAAAAGGGCGGCCTCGTGATTGTTGGGCCGCCGACGGTCTTCAATGCCGAGAACATCGACAAGTACAACTTCTGAGCAGTCCGGGCCGCTGCTCCTGAGCTGCCCGCACTGAGTCGAACGCACTGAGTCACCCGCGCTGGGCCGCCGGGCAGGCTGGCAACAGCCTGCCCGGCGCCACCACCGCACTGAGCCCCACGAGTTCCTTTTCCATGCCGGAAGGCCCCACAATGAACCAGAAACAACCGGCTGACCGGCTGCTGAAACCGCACCGCCGCCGGCCCACTCGCATCGGATTGGTCTCCGGCGGCCTCGGCGCCTACTGGCCCCAGTTCCCGGAGCTGCTGCCGCAGCTGCAGGAATCCGTCCGCTACGTCACGGCCCGCTTCGAGGAGCTCGACGCCGACGTCGTTGACACCGGCTTCATCTCCGACGCCCAGGAAGCCGCCGCGGCCGGCGAAAAGCTGCGGGTCGCCGACTGCGACCTCATCGTCATCTTCCTGACCACCTACCTGACCTCGTCGATGGTGCTGCCGATCGCCCAGCGCGCCAAGACCCCGGTCCTCGTGATCGACCTGCAGCCCACCGAGGCCATGGACCACGCCAACTTCGACACCGGCAAATGGCTCGCCTACTGCGGGCAGTGCCCGGTCCCCGAGGTCGCCAACGTCTTCCGCCGGGCCGGAATCGAGTTCCGCTCCGTCTCCGGACACCTCAAGCAGGAATCCGCCTGGGACCGCATCACCGGGTGGGTGCACGCGGCCGGCGTCCGCGCCAGGCTTCGCAACGCCCGGCACGGGCTCATGGGCCACCTGTACCCGGGCATGCTCGACGTCGCCACCGACCTCACCAGCGTCTCCACGACCTTCGGCTCCCACGTGGAAGTCCTGGAATTCGACGACCTCCGGGAGCGCGTGAACGAGGTGTCCTCCTCTGAGGTCGCTGAGCGCCTCGACCTGGCCCGGGTCCTGTTTGTCCTCGACGACTCCGTCAACGACGACGACTTCGCCTGGGGCGCCAAGGTTTCCGTCGGCCTCGACCGGCTCGTGGAGGACTTCGATCTCGACTCCGTGGCCTACTACCACCGCGGCCTCGCCGGCGAACAGCACGAACGGCTCGGCGCAGGGATGATCCTGGGGTCCTCCATCCTCACGGCCCGGGGAATCCCGATGGCGGGCGAGTTCGAACTGCGGACCTCCATCGCCATGCTCGCCGCGCAGGCGATCGGTGCCGGCGGTTCGTTCACCGAAATCCAGGCCCTGAACTTCTTCGACAACGTGGTGGAAATGGGCCACGACGGCCCCGCCCACCTGGCCGTGTCGGCGCAGGAACCCCTGCTGCGCGGGCTCGGCGTCTTCCACGGCAAACGCGGCTGGGGCGTCTCGGTGGAATTCGACGTCCGTTCCGGCCCGGTCACCACGTTCGGTCTCGGCCAGGACCCGGACGGCAGCTACGTCTTTGTGACCTCCGAGGGCGAAGTGGTGCCAGGCCCGCTCCTGGCGATCGGCAACACCACCTCGCGGGTGGATTTCGGCGGTGACCCGGGACTCTGGGTGGACCACTGGAGCCAGACCGGCATCGGCCACCACTGGGCGCTCTGCGTCGGACACCGCGCGGCGGACATCAAGGCGGCCGCCTCGCTGCTCGGCATCGAACACCGGCACGTGGTGCTCTCATGAGCATGCAACGAGTCTGCTTCCAGCTCCAGGTGAAACCCGGACTTATCCCCGAATACACCCGCCGCCACGCCGCCGTGTGGCCGGACATGCTCCAGGCCCTGAAAGCTTCAGGCTGGAACAACTATTCCCTTTTCCTCCGCCCCGACGGGCTGCTGATCGGCTACTTCGAAACCGAGAACCTCGAGGGGGCCCAGGCCCGGATGGCAGCCACGGACGTCAACGCCCGCTGGCAGGCCGAAATGTCCGGCTTCTTCGAAGACCTGCACGGAACCCCGGATGCGGGATTCCTCCAATTGACCGAAGTATTCAACCTCGAGGACCAGCTGGCTGCCGCCACGTCCGCCCTCACCCAGTCCAAGTCCCTAGGAGACTGACGTGTCTATCCCCACCGCCGTTCTGACCACGCTCGAACACCAAAGCATCGAATTGCCCTCCTGGGCCTTCGGCAACTCCGGCACCCGGTTCAAAGTGTTCGCCACCCCGGGAACGCCCCGCACCATCGAGGAAAAGCTTGCCGACGCCGCCCAGGTCAACGCCCTGACGGGGCTGGCCCCTTCGGTGGCCCTGCACATTCCGTGGGACAAGGTAGACGACTACGCGGCACTCGCGAAATACGCGGACGGTCTCGGCGTCAGGCTCGGGACGATCAACAGCAACACCTTCCAGGACGACGACTACAAGTTCGGCAGCCTCACGCACAGCGATCCGGCCGTGCGCCAAAAGGCCGTGGACCACATGTACGAGTGCCTTGAAGTCATGAACATGACCGGCTCGCAGGACCTGAAAATCTGGCTGGCCGACGGGACCAACTACCCGGGGCAGGGCAATATGCGCTCCCGCCAGGACTGGCTGGCCGAATCCCTGCGCAAGGTCTACGACCGGCTCGGCGACGACCAGCGGATGGTGCTGGAGTACAAATTCTTCGAACCGGCTTTCTACCACACCGACGTTCCGGACTGGGGCACCTCTTACGTGCACTGCGCCGCACTGGGCGAGAAGGCCAAGGTCTGCCTCGACACCGGACACCACGCGCCGGGGACCAACATCGAGTTCATCGTCGCGCAGCTCCTGCGCCTCGGGAAGCTCGGGTCCTTCGACTTCAACTCACGCTTCTATGCCGATGATGACCTGATTGTGGGAGCCGCGGACCCGTTCCAGCTGTTCCGGATCATGAC
Source organism: Arthrobacter sp. YAF17 (assembly GCF_052113365.1). Classification (NCBI taxonomy): domain Bacteria; kingdom Bacillati; phylum Actinomycetota; class Actinomycetes; order Micrococcales; family Micrococcaceae; genus Arthrobacter; species Arthrobacter sp. YAF17. The sequence goes on from NZ_JBFRDB010000001.1 coordinate 135,031, forward strand.
GGAAGTGGTCCGCGGCGGCGGTCTAGAACCGGCCGCCGGGGTGGCGTTCATGCTGGACCAGTGCCACAACATCGAGGGCAAGATCCCCGGCCAGATCCGCTCCGTGCTCAATGTCCAGGAGATGACGGCCCGGGCCCTCCTGGTCGACACCGCCGCCCTTGACGCGGCCCAGAACGCGGGGGATGTCCTCGCCGCCAACGCGGTGCTGATGGACGCCTTCTACACCGATGTCCGACCCGGCCTGGCGCAATGGCGCGAAGCACGGGGCCTGCCGGCCGATCCAATGGCGGCCTTCGCCGCCAGCGGATACCAGGAGAAAATCAATGCCGGGCGCCAAGGCGGCCACCAGGCCGGATGGGGAGCCTAAGACCATGACCAATCCAACTGTTGACCAGCTGATTGCCCGCTCCAACCGCCTCGGCGCCGACAAGGGGAACACCAATTTCGCCGGTGGCAACACCTCCGCCAAGGGCACCGGCAAGGACCCGGTGACCGGGGAAGACGTCCAGCTCCTGTGGGTCAAAGGTTCCGGCGGGGACCTCGGCACACTGAAGGCCGATGGCCTGGCCGTGCTGCGACTGGACCGGCTGCAGGCCCTGAAAGACGTGTACCCCGGCGTCGAGCACGAAGACGAGATGGTGGCCGCGTTCGATTACTGCCTGTTCGGCAAGGGCGGCGCAGCCCCCTCCATCGACACCGCGATGCACGGGCTGGTGGACGCAGCCCACGTGGACCACCTCCACCCGGACGCGGGCATCGCAATCGCCACGGCGGCCGACGGCGAAGCCCTCACCAAGCAGATCTTCGGCGAAAAGGTGGCCTGGGTTCCATGGCGCCGCCCCGGTTTCCAGCTGGGCTTGGACATCGCCGCAATCAAGGACGCCAACCCGCAGGCCGTCGGCACCATCCTGGGCGGCCACGGCACCACCGCCTGGGGCGCCACCAGCGAAGAAGCCGAAACGAACTCCCTGTGGATCATCGAACAGGCCGAAAAGTACATCGCCGAACACGGCCGGCCCGAACCTTTCGGACCGAAACTGCCCGGCTACAGCGCCCTGCCGGAGGCGGAACGCCGGGCGAAGGCCGCCGCGCTGGCGCCGGTGATCCGCGGGCTGGCGTCCAGCGACAAGCCTGCTGTCGGGCATTTCAGCGATGACGCCTCGGTGCTGGACTTCCTCGAGGGCGCCGAACATCCGCGCCTGGGCGGGCTGGGCACCTCCTGCCCGGACCACTTCCTGCGCACCAAGGTCAAGCCCCTGGTCCTGGACCTGCCGGGGGACGCGTCCGTCGAGGATTCCATCGCCCGGCTCAAGGAACTCCATGCCGCCTACCGCGAGGACTACCAGGCGTACTACGACCGGCACGCCGACGCAGACTCACCTGCCCTGCGCGGCGCGGACCCCGCCATAGTCCTGATCCCGGGGGTGGGCATGTTCTCCTACGGCAAGGACAAGCAGACCGCCCGGGTCGCCGGCGAGTACTACCTCAACGCGATCAACGTCATGCGCGGAGCCGAAGCCATCTCCAGCTACGCCCCGATCGAGGAATACGAGAAATTCCGGATCGAATACTGGGCCCTGGAGGAAGCCAAGCTCGCCCGGATGCCCAAACCCAAGACCCATGCCACCCGCATCGCCCTGGTGACCGGGGCAGCGTCGGGCATCGGCAAGGCCATCGCCACGCGCCTAGCGGCCGAAGGCGCCTGCGTCGTCATCGTGGACCTGAACCTTGAGAACGCGCAAGCCGTCGCGGCCGAGCTTGGCGGTTCCGACGTCGCCGTCGGGATCCAGGCCGATGTCACGGACGAGGCCCAGGTCGTGGCCGCGGTGAGCGCCGCCGTCCTTGCCTTCGGCGGCCTGGACCTGGTGGTCAACAACGCCGGGCTCTCCATCTCCAAACCCCTGCTGGAAACCACGGAGCAGGACTGGGACCTTCAGCACAACGTCATGGCCAAGGGCTCGTTCCTGGTGTCCAAGGCCGCGGCGAAGGTCCTGATCGACCAGGGCATGGGCGGAGACATCGTCTACATTTCCTCCAAGAACTCCGTGTTCGCCGGTCCGAACAACATCGCCTACTCCGCCACGAAGGCCGACCAGGCCCACCAGGTCCGGCTGCTCGCGGCGGAACTGGGCGAGTACGGCATCCGGGTCAACGGCATCAACCCCGACGGCGTCGTCCGCGGCTCCGGGATCTTCGCCGGCGGCTGGGGCGCCAAACGCGCCGCCGTTTACGGCGTCGAAGAGCAGGACCTGGGGAAGTACTACGCCCAGCGCACCCTGCTCAAACGGGAGGTCCTCCCGGAAAACGTCGCCAACGCCGTCGCCGTCCTCACCGGCAGCGAACTGTCGCACACCACCGGACTGCACATTCCGGTGGACGCCGGCGTCGCCACCGCCTTCCTTCGATGACGGGGCAGGAACCACCTCCAGCCACCGTCCCGGCCGGGGCCGGGACGGTGGCTGGAGGCAGCGTGTTCGCCGCCGTCGATATCGGTGCCTCCTCCGGACGGGTGATTCTGGGCAGGATCTCCCGTGACGCCGGGACCCCGGAGGTGAGCCTGGAAACTGTCCACCGGTTCCCCAACGGAGTGCAGGACTCTGACGGCGGCCTGCGCTGGGACTTCACCGCGCTGTTCGCCGAAGTGCTCACCGGGCTGGGGGCCGCGGCCGCCAGCGCGGCGGCGCACGGGGAAACGATCGCCAGCATCGGAATCGACACCTGGGCCGTGGACTACGGACGGGTGAACGCCGCCGGCGAGCTCGTGGCGCAGCCCTTCAGCTACCGGGACGGCCGGAGCCGCGGTGCGGTGGCGGGAGTCCACGGGCGTCTCGACCCGCAACGCCTGTACGCGACAACCGGGCTGCAGTTCCTGGAATTCAACACCATCTACCAGCTCGCGAGCGAAGCGGACCTAGACGGCGTCCAGACACTGCTCATTCCGGACCTGATCGCCTTCCTCCTGACCGGCCGGCGCCGCACCGAGGCAACGAACGCGTCTACCACGGGTCTGTTCGACGCCGTGGCAGGGGAGTGGGCCACGGAATTCCTGACCGCACTGGGGCTGCCCCTGGATCTGTTCCCGCCGCTGGTCCAGCCCGGGGAAACCGTCGGCACGCTGCTCCCTGCCATTGCCGGGCAGACCGGTCTTGCGGCAGGGACCAGTGTGGTCGCCGTCGGCTCGCACGACACCGCGTCGGCCGTCGCCGCGGTCCCCGCGGAGACCGAGGACTTTGCCTACATCTCGTCCGGCACCTGGTCCCTGGTGGGGGTGGAGCTCCAGCATCCCGTCCTCACGGAGGCCAGCCGCCTGGCGAACTTCACCAACGAACGCGGCGTCGACGGCACCATCCGCTACCTGCGCAACGTCGGCGGGCTCTGGCTGCTCAGCGAATGCCAGCGCACCTGGGCCGCGAACGGCCCCACGTTTTCCCTTGCCGAACTGCTCGACGGAGCCGCGGCGCTGCCGGACGGCGGACCCCTGATCGACGCCGATGACCCGGCCTTCACCGCGCCCGGCAACATGCCCGCAAGGATCCGCGCCGCGGCGGGCTCGTCGGGCGCCATCCTGCCGGACGAGCCCGCGGCGATCGTCCGCTGCATCCTGGACAGCCTCGCCGACGGCTACGCCCGGACCATCAGCGACGCCGAACGCCTCGCCGGCCGGGCCGTCGACGTCGTGCACGTGGTGGGCGGCGGCTCGCAAAACCGGCTCCTATCCCAGCTGACCGCCAACGCCACCGGCAAGCCCGTGATCGCCGGGCCGGTTGAGGCGACCGCCCTCGGGAACGTGCTGGTTCAGGCCCGCGCCGCCGGCGAACTGTCAGGCGGGCTCGCCGAACTGAGGAAGATCGTGGCCGGAGGCACGGCGCTGCAGCGATACGAGCCGGCCGCGGCGACAAACGGGCCGCTACGGTCGACAGACCCGAGTCCCCGGGTGTGACCTGTGGTTTGACCTGGCGTTCACGCGGCGGTGACTCGACTGCGCGGGACCCTGCCCTGTCTGGAATTCCTGGCGTAGGCGCGGGAATGCTGACTGGAGAGGGCGATGATGAGGAGGATGTCCAGCGAGAGGCCCAGAAGGTTGGTCCCGAAGTCGACTGCCGGGCCGCCGTTGAGGACGCTGGCGGCCTGGGCAATGATGGCGGCGGCGCTGAGAAGCATGGCCGCGACCCTGGCGAGGTTTCCGCCTCGCAAAACGCCCCAGGCCAGGAGGATCTCTCCGATGCCGAACACCGCTAGTGCGGTTGCACCGGCCGTCGACGGGCCGGCCTGTCCTGCTTCGATGGCGGGATTGACACCGGCCAGCAGCGAGGCCGCGAGGACTAGCGCGGCGACTCCGCGAAAAAAGACGAGAACCCCGCCGAACAAGGTAGGGGCTGGCCGCCTGGCGCGGCTGCGCTCCGGCCCGCGGGGAGGCCCTGCCGGCGCGGCCACGGACGCGAGGTCGACCACCGGCAGGTCCCCGTCGGTGGAAATCGTGTCACCGCCTCCATTACGTGCATGGTATCCGGTGGAAAAATCCCGGATGACCGTGACCTCGGCCCCGGGTGCGGCCTTCCTCAGGGCGGCCAGGACGTGGTCTCTTTCGTCGTCGGTGTTCTCCCCGATCTTGTGCGTGATCTGCAGAGTGAACAGCGACAACCCTACGGCACGGTCGTACGTGCCGGCGGCAAGCCAGTCGACCCGGACGCCGCCCGGCAGCACCCACCCGGGCGGGCATTGCCAGAAGCGGACGTGATGGCGTTTGCCCGGGCTCCCGTCGACCTCCTGCTGATAGGCAAAGTCCTGCTGGCGGCCAAAGATGAACAGCGGACTGACCGGCGCCTCCTCGTAGCTTCGCCGGGTCAGGGTAGACACGATGATCCGCCGGCTGCTCGCCAGATCGACGTCGTCGGCCTGGGTCCAGCCCGCCCGGCGCATGGCGGCGTGGACCTGATCCTCGCTGCCGAGCAAGGCGATGTTGACCGGGTCACCCAGCAGGCCGTCGCTGGTCCGGGCCCGGCCAATGAAGTAATCCGGGAGATAAATCCTGGTCAGGATCCGGTGAACACGTGGCAGCACCAAGTACGCCAGGGCGGCCCAGAACACTACCGCGAACCAGGCCATGCCCGGCCGCAGGCTCTCTTCCAGTAGCAAGGTGGCGAGCCAGACGGCGGCCAAACCACTGAACACAAACAGTGCCCGGTCCAGCACGGTATCGGCGTTGCCCGGCAGTAGGCCGCTGCCCTGCTCTTTCACGGGTGTGGATCTTTCACAGGTGTCCGCCGTCGGCCCCGGTGCCCCGCGGCGCCAAGGTGACAGAGGCGACGCGTTTCAGCCCGGGATGCAGCTGGTCTCCGCCGTTCACGACGCCGCTCTGCCACCACAGTTTCAGCCCCTCGGGAGCCACCTCCAGGCAGGCCAGGTTGTTGTCGAACCATGGCCCCTTCACGCCGGACCAGCGGAACGGAGGGTCCGGGACCTTGGCAGAGCGGGCCACCAGGGCGCCGACCGGCGTGGCCAGGCCGTACGACATAACGGCCGCGAAGGACCTCATCAGCCGCGGCAGCGGATTGCGGATGGGGGAGCAAACGGCCTGCACGATCCGGCTGCCGGAGGTCCGCTCCACCTCCGAAACATAGGAGTAGTGGACGTCCCCGGAGAGGAAGGCGATGGTTTCCGGGGCGGGGCCTCGCTGGCCGTCGGCGACCTCTGTCACCATGGCCGCGACCTCCCGGAAACTGTTCTGGAAGGCCCCCCAGTGTTCCAGGTCCACCGCCTGGCGCAGCGTTTCGCCGGCCCGGGCGGCACGGGTTCCCCATGCACCTTGGGAAATTGCCTCGTTCCAGGACTCGACGTAATGCAGGCCCATCGGCAGCAGGAAAGGCAACGACGTTGCCACCAGCAGGTGGCGGAATCCGCCGCGCATCCGGCCGTCGAGCCAAGCCATTTCCGCCTTGTCGACGAGGGCGCGGTGGTCTGGTGTCAGGTCCCGGGCCGCCCGGGAATCCACCACGATCAGCCGAGTGTCTCCGAAGTCCCGGCAGTAGCTCCACCGGTACGATCCCGGGTCCTGATCTGCCCGGTCCGCGAAACTGTCCAGGGCTGCGCTGACATCGATCTCGTCCGGGCCCTCGTGCGCGGCGATCTGCTGCCAGATGGCATCCTCGTCGCGCTCTTGCGGTGAAAGATTCCCCAGGTGCTGGTACACCCAGTACGAGGCGAGCCCCGCGACAATCCGTTCATGCCACCAGGAGGTGGCTTCCATCTCCTTCTTCCAGCTGAGCGAGGTGTTCCAGTCATCGCGGATGTCGTGGTCATCGAAGATCATGGCGCTGGGCAGGGTGGACAGCAGCCACCGGTTGGCGGGGTCGGACCAGGCCAGATAGTAGAGGTGGGCGTATTCCTCGTAGTCCTTGAGCTCCTCGCCGGGAGGCGCCTCGATGTCGCGCCGGGCACGGATGAATTCCTGCATCTGGTCGCTGGTCAGGTCGGCGTACACCTGGTCGCCGAGGAAGGCCACCAGATCCGGCCACGGCAGGTCGCCGCCGGAGGCCATTTCCAGTGCGTAGGCGCGCAGTGAGTCGACGCCGTGGGTCCGGTTTCCGGACTTATCGTGCGGGACGCTGGTCCGGCAGGAGCCGTAGGCCATCCGGAGCGGCTTGCCGGTTGCCAGCGTCGCGACCATGGACGGCGGAAACCCCTGCCCGGGTTCGGGCCAGGCCTGGGTTCCGTTGATGTCGAGGAGGTACGGCGTCACCGTTCCAGGCTCCAGCCCGTCCAGCTCCACCAGCGCGTAGTGGTGGCCGTGAACTGCGAAAGTGCCGGCCTCCCACTGCCTGCCGCCGGCACGGATGGAGACCCGGGCAGCAGACCGGGTCTCCACCCAGACACTCGCCGAGGTCTCATCCACGTACCGCATCATGGGGCCGAGCAGCAGGGGAGTGGTCGTCATGACTCAGTTGTACCTGCTCGGCCCCGGGTCCGGCCATGGCCTTGCGGAAATGATCCGCTGCAGCTTAGACCGGCTCAGCGACAGTGCCCGGGGTGAGGCTTGCCCCATAATGGATCGTTTCGGCCGGAACCACCACGGAGTCCGCCGGGATCGAAACCGCGGCGGCCGCCGTTCCCGTCGTCCTCGCAGGAACCCGCGGTCCCGCCCTGCCGGGGGTCGACGTCGTCGTCAACGACGACGAAGCCGGCGCCCGCGAGCCGCGACGGCGCACCTGCTTGCCCTGGGCCACCGGCGCGTCGCGCACCTGCAGGGACCGGATGAAATCGGCAGGCTCCGGCGTCCAGGCCGGCAAATTCATTCTGGAACGTCTCGGCAGTCCGGACGTGCCGCAGCGGCTGCATCTGGTCTCCAGCGAACTTCAGGTCCGCGGGTCCAGCGGTCAGCCCGGGGCCGCCAGGGCGTAGGTGGCGGTGGCGTAGGCCATGGCGCCGGACATTTCCTTGAATAGGTCCGCTTTGATGTTCCTTGTGGTGTCGCAGGCCTTGTGGTAGCACGAATCGAGGACCTTGCCGGCCTCCCCGCCGTAGGCCTGCACCTGGGCTTGGGTCTTTTTCTTCACCTCGCCGGTGAACAGCCCGCCACCGGGAATGCCTGCCCTGAGGAACGGGTCGTAATCGGAGTCGCCGTCGACAAAGGGCGTTGTTTCCGCCGGAAGCGAGTTCTCCTTGAAGTAGCGCTCGTAGACGGCCTCAATCCCGTCGGAGCCTTTGGGCCCGGCAGGTCCGGAATCGGACCCGTCGCCGTCGTGGAAGGACCGTACACCGTTCGGCGAGGCGGCCATATCCACGTTCAGGTAGGCCGCAGTCTGCTCCTTCCCGGCCTTGCTCAACTCGTTAACGTAATGCCGGGATCCGTCGAGGTCATTCTCCTCGGCGCCCCAGAACGCGAACACCACCCGGTTCACCGGAGTGATCCCTTTCTCCTTCATCCACTTTGCCGTCTCGAGGATGGCCGCGACGCCGCTGCCGTTGTCGTTGATTCCCGGCCCCTCTGGCACGGAGTCCAGATGCGCGCCCACCACCACGGTGTGATCGGCACTGCCGCCGGTCTCGGCCAGGATGTTGAAAGTCTCCACCTGCTTCTTGCGGTCACCGCGGTACGTGAACGTCTGCCGGACCGGGGAGTATCCGGCGGCGCGCAGCTGCTCCTCGACATACCGGCCGGATGCCTCATAGCCGGACGTGCCCGCCGCGCGGTTCCCGCCGTTGTCATCGGCGATCCGCTGCAGCGCCTCAAGGTGACCCATCATGCCCCGGCCCTTGAAATCTTCCAGTACCGACCGCGCGTCCACCCCGCCCACAGGCTCCAGCCGCGGAGCCTGGGCGCTGGGGCTCGTGGATCGAGGGGCCGCGGAGGTCCCCGGGCCGGTGGTCACTACGTCAGGCGGGGAGCCGGCCGCGTTCTCGGAAGTGCAGGCCGTCGCAGACAGCAGCAACACGGCCAGGATCGAAGGAAGTACATGCCTGCGCAGAGTCAACATGCTGGGAAACCCGTCGTTGGTCGGTTTCAGGCCGAAAGGTCAGGACGCTCGCGACTGATGCTGAGCAGGTCCGCGGCCGTCATTGAGTCCACGGATCGCACTATCAGTTGCATTCATTCTCGTGGATCCCGCTGTATCTTCAATAGCGGTTAGCTGTGAAAGTGCTGTGCGAATCGGGTGCCAAGGGAGACCAGACGAAAGGTTCGCCTGCGGCGGACGGACCCCCCCCGGGCCACCGCCAGTCCGGATAGACTGGCGTGCACTATGGATGACCCTCCTTCACATATGCCCTCGCCCCTCGACTTCCTGACCGGATTCCCGGCCAACGCAGGAGAGGGGCGCCCGAATGTATGAATGGATTCTGATCGGCGTCGGCCTCCTCCTTACGGTTGGCACCGGTTTGTTCGTTGCCTCCGAGTTTGCCCTCGTCAACCTGGACCGCAACGATCTTGAAACGCGCCAGGCGCGCGGGGAGAAACGGCTCGCCCCCACCATCAAGGCGCTCAAGATCACGTCGACGCACCTTTCCGGCGCGCAGCTCGGCATCACGTTGACCACGCTGCTCACCGGCTACACCTTCGAGCCGGCCATCAGCAAGATGCTCAGCGGGCCCTTGACGGCAGCAGGGCTCCCCGAAGCGTTCGTCCCCGGAGTGGGCGCCGTCGCGGGTATCTTCATCGCCACGGTCTTCTCCATGGTGATCGGCGAACTGGTTCCAAAGAACTTCGCCCTCGCGCTTCCGCTGGCCACCGCCAAAGTCGTCGTCCCGTTCCAGACGCTGTTCACGACGGTCTTCAAGCCTGTGATTGTCCTGTTCAACAACACTGCCAATTCCATCATCAGGTCATTCGGCATTGAACCCAAGGAAGAACTCTCCGGAGCGCGCAGCGCCGAGGAATTGAGTTCCCTGGTGCGCCGCTCGGCGGTGGAAGGCGTCCTCGACCTCGACCACGCCGCCCTGCTGCACCGGACCCTGCGGTTCTCCGACCACAGCGCAGCGGATGTAATGACGCCGCGGGTGCGGATGGCGACGATCGGAGCCGACGAGACCGCGGAACATATCGTCAGCCTGGCAACCGCCACCGGTTACTCGCGGTTCCCGGTGATCGGGCGGGACCGGGACGACGTGCTTGGTGTGCTGCACGTCAAGCAGGCCTTTGCGGTGGCCCTCAACGACCGGGCGGGCGTGCAGGCAGCCGATCTTATGATCGAGCCGCTGCGGGTGCCCGAGTCCATGGGGGTCGACACCCTCCTGGGGCTGCTCCGCAGGCAGGGCCTGCAGGTGGCAATTGTCTCGGACGAGCATGGCGGCACGGCCGGCATCGTCACGCTCGAGGATCTTGTCGAGGAAATCGTGGGGGAGTTGGAAGACGAGCACGACCGGGCCAGGACCGGCGTCGTGCGGACCGGCCGGTCCGTGACGTTCGATGCAGCCCTCCGGCCGGACGAACTCCTGGACCGGACAGGCATCGCCGTCCCGGACGGCGAGGAGTACGACACCATGGCCGGTTTCGTTACCGACCGGCTGGACCGGATCCCCGAACTCGGTGATGCAGTAGCCATCGACGGCGGAACGCTGCGGGTGGAACGTGTGGCGGGCACGCACGTCGAGCGTCTTCGCTTTACGCCGGACGAGTCCACGGAGCCGCCCCGGAGCGCGCATGACCGGATCATCGACAACCTCACGCAGGAGCTGACCCATGAGTGAATATCTGCCAGGAATCCTCTGGCTCGTTGTCCTGCTGGCAGTGAATGCGTTCTTCGTCGGCGCCGAATTCGCCGTCATCTCGGCCCGGCGTTCGCAAATCGAACCCAAAGCCGAGGCCGGCAGCAAGGCCGCCAAGACCACCCTCTGGGCGATGGAACACGCCACCCTCATGCTGGCCACCAGCCAACTGGGCATCACGGTCTGTTCCCTGGTCATCCTCAACGTCTCGGAACCGGCGATCCACCACCTGCTGGAAATCCCCCTGGGACTGACCTCGCTGTCCGCCGAGACGATCAGTATCGTTGCATTTATCGTGGCCTTGCTCCTCGTGACGTTCCTGCACGTGGTCTTTGGCGAAATGGTGCCGAAGAACATCTCCTTCTCCGTCCCGACCCGGGCGGCGCTCATCCTGGCCCCGCCGCTGGTGGTGGTGGCCCGTGTCTTCAACCCCGTCATCTGGACGCTGAACGGCATTGCCAACTCGATCCTTCGCCTCTTCAAGGTCGAGCCGAAGGACGAGGCCACGAGCGCCTACACCCTCGACGAGGTCGCAAACATTGTGGAGCAATCCACCCGCGACGGGATGCTGACGGACACCAGCGGCACCCTGACCGCGGCTTTCGAATTCACCGCCAAGACGGTGGCCGATGTGGCGGTGCCGATTCGCTCCATGGTCCTGCTGCCGTCAGCTGCCACCCCGGCCGACATCCAGCGGGCAGTCGCCGAACATGGCTACTCCCGGTACATCCTCACCAACGACGACGGCGCCCCCACGGGCTACCTGCACCTGAAAGACGTTATGGACCTAACGACGCCGGCGGCGTTCAACGAGGCGGTTCCCGCCAAGCGGATCCGCAAGCTCGCCTCCGCATTCAGCGGCAGCGAACTCGAAGACGCCCTGGCCGTGATGCGCCGCACCGGGGCGCATGTTGCCCGGGTCTTCGATGCCCACGGCGTGACCACAGGTGTGCTGTTCCTCGAGGACATCATCGAGGAACTCGTGGGTGAGGTCCAGGATGCCACCAGTGCCTAGATACCTAAGACCATCTGAACACCGGACAGCGCTGGGCCCACGGGCCAGTCCCTTTACGGAAGTTGAGCAGACATGACAGTTTCACCCCTCATCTGGGCAGCCACCATCGTCGTCATCCTGGCCCTGCTGGCCTTCGACTACTTCTTCCACATCCGCAAAGCACATGTGCCCACGCTGAAGGAGGCTGCCGCGTGGTCCAGCCTCTACGTGGGCCTGGCCGTGGTCTTCGGCATCCTGGTGTGGATCTTCGGTGGCACCGCGATGGGGTCGGAATATTTCGCGGGCTACATCACGGAGAAAGCTCTCTCCGTCGACAACCTGTTTGTCTTCCTGATTATCATTGCGAGCTTCCGCGTGCCCCGCGAGGACCAGCAGAAGGTGCTGCTCTTCGGCATCGTCTTCTCGCTGATCGCCCGCACCGGGTTCATCTTCCTCGGAGCCGCGCTGATCAATTCCTTCGCGTGGGTGTTCTACATCTTCGGCCTGATCCTGCTGATCACCGCGGGCAACCTGCTCCGGCCGAATGCCCACGGCGACGAACATGCCGACAACTTCATCATCAGGATTGCCAGGAAGCTCTTCCACACCACGGATCGCTACGACGGGGACAAGCTCTTCACCATCCAGGACGGCAAGCGGGCGCTCACGCCGATGCTGCTGGTGATGGTGGCGATCGGCGGGACCGACATTCTCTTCGCCCTCGACTCCATCCCGGCCATTTTCGGGCTGACCCAGAACGTGTATATCGTCTTCACCGCCACGGCGTTCTCCCTGATGGGCCTGCGTCAGCTCTACTTCCTGATCGACGGGCTCCTGGACCGCMTCATCTACCTTGCGTACGGCCTGGCGGCCATCCTTGCCTTCATCGGCGTCAAGCTGGTGCTCCACGCCCTGCACGAGAACAACCTGCCATTCATTAACGACGGCGAGCCGGTTCCCGTCGTCGAGATCAGCACCGGGCTGTCCCTCACCGTCATCATCGGAGTGCTTGTGATCACCGTCGTGGCCTCGCTGTTGAGCAAGGCCGGCAAGGCACAGACGTCGATCAACAATGCGCGGCGGCACGCCGTCAACTACCTCGACCTCGAATACACCGCTGACGCGACTGAACGCGAGCGCATCTACCGGATGCTGACCGCGGAGGAAGCCCAGATCATGACCATGGACCTGAAGTACCGGGACAAGGCCAAGGACATCGACAAGATCCGGGAGCTGGTCGCGGAAGCGCACCGCCAGCACGAGGAGTATCTGGCCCGCTAGGCACCGGGCACGGCGCCGGAGGATGCGGGCCCGCAGGATGCAGGATCGGCAGGCGCGGACCAGCCCGTCGCCGATCCGGAGGACGCGGGCACGGCCGGCGCGGGCCGGCCGTGCCGCATTCCTTCCGCTGTCTGCCGGCGCCCGAGATGGCGGCTTGCACCAGGGAGAGGACCTCGCCGGTCGACCCGCCCGCAGGGATGTGGGTGAACCCGGAAAATTCTGGCAGGGATCGATAGGCGTCGCGCAGCGACACCAGGTCCTCAAGCCGTTCCGCGTCGGTGGCCCGTGCGAGGATTCTTGCGTGTGCCTCGCGGGGTTCAATGTCCAGGTAGATGACCAGGTCCGGCGCAGGGAGCGTCCGGATGAGCCAGGGAATGAAGCGTCCCCGCGGAAGTCCGTGCATCCCGCGGAGCGCAAGCTGGCAGTGGAGATGCCGGTCCATGACCACCAGGGTGTGGAATTTCCGGGCCCGGCGGTGGGAATTCAGGACATTGAAGGTGCGCACTGCACTTTCAATGACATCCGCGGCCCGTGGTGGCAGTTGCACGCCGAGCCTGGCGCCGAGCAGGGACATCCTGCGGCGGCCGGCGTAGTTGCGGAAGAGCCGGGCTTCGGTCCCCGCCTGGCGGGCGGCCGCGACGGTCGCCTCGGCCGCCGTCGTCTTTCCCGAGCCGTCAATTCCCGTGAGTACGATCAGCAAAAAAGCAGGCTCCTTCAGGTGTTGCGTGGTGGGGGCTACCTGACCCAACGAATGAACACGCCGGTTGATCCCCTCAGAGGTTGTGGGCCAGCAGCTCGAGACCGATGACCAAAAGGCTCAACACTACTTCGGCGCACACAATCACGGCTTTGTGGTGGAACGGCAGCTCGAGCCGGCGGATCGCCAGGTAGCCGATGACGAAGAGCGTGACAACGAGGACCACGATGGCCCATTGAAGGGCCACGGCCGTGGACCAAAGGCCGAGGCCGGCCGCAGTGAGGAGCAGGAGCGGAGTCACCAGGACGGTGAGTGACCCCGTGCAGACGGCGACCATGTGCTGCATCTCCGGGCCGCTGGGAAGCTGCGCATGGACCGTCAGGTGGCTCAGCAGGTCGGCGACGAAGATGCCCAGCAGGGAACCGACGACGACGATCGTCAGCGTGGCGGCTGCCGCGGCGGGTGTCGTCTCGTCTGCGTGGCTCCGCAGCGCCAGCACCACGGCCAGGCTGGTGAAGCTGATGTAGACGCGCTCCTTGAGGCTTGCCGCGCGCTGGCTGGCGGTCGGCTCCGGGCGCCCGGTCGGTTCGGTCGTATCCATCGAAGGCCTCCTTGTGCTGGGCGGGGCCGTCAGGCGCCGGGAGCCCGGTACCCGACGTCCCCGGCCATACGCAGGGCTTCGAGCGTTTCGTCGACGGTCAACAGCACCGTTGTCTCCATTGAGCTCAGGGCACCGCCACCGCAGATTGCCAGCGCCACCGCGGCCATGGAGACGTTGTTGGGGGCCTCCCAGAGGTTGTAGCCGTCGTGGCTGCCGAAGGCGTACCAGAAGCCGTGGAGTTTTCCTCCCACTGATTCGATGTAGGCCTGGGCGGCCTTCCCGCGGTCCTCCGGGTTGCTGATCATCCTGGCCCAGGTCTCAGGGGTGTAGCTGAACTTCGACAGGTAGAGCGGCATCGTCTTTCCCTTCTTTCGCGTCCGGGAGTGCGGATTACCCAAGGATGGCAGTCAGCCGCCGGGCCAGCAATGCCCGGCGGGCCCACCCGGGAGCCGGGCGGGAACAGCGCCGGTCACTGAGCGGCGCCGGCCAAGTAGTCCTTAAGGGCGTCGAGGATCGGCAGTTGGCCCTTGACCAGCTTGGTGCGGGCCTCGGGCTCTCCGGCCCACTTGGCGCCGTCCACCTCTGGGTAGTTCCGGACCACGCCGGATCCCTTCGGCCACTCCAAGGCAAAGGTGTTGCTCACGATCTGCTCGGGAGCATAGAAGCCGGCCTCTGCAGTGAAGACCGTGATGACCTTTCCCGAGGGTTGCCGGAAGGCGCCCAGCTGGAGGTACTCGACGGACGGTGCGGGGGTTCCCATTTCTTCGGCGAACTCGCGCCGCGCCGCGGCCAGGGGGTCCTCGTCGTCGAGGTATTCGCCTTTGGGAATCGACCAGGCGCGGGCATCCTTGCGCGCCCAGAATGGCCCGCCCATATGGGCTATCCACACCTCCACGTCCGCTCCGGCGCCCCGGCGGTAGAGCAGGATACCTGCGCTCCTGACCGTCATTGCGTGCCACCGCCTCCGGGCGGCCCGGGGGCATGGTCCCCTCCGTCGCCGGCTCCGGCACCGGCGGCCGGGAGGAACTGTCGGTTCCTGATCCGAGACTCCCCGAACTGGAGAGCCAGCGGCTCAATCTCCCACGGTCCGCGCTCCCGTGTCTTGGGCCGGCCCACGGCAATATGCGGTGTCCAGCGCGGATACCGAAATCCGAGGGCCCGCGAGCCGAGGATGAAGTCGTCCACATTGTCCACCAGCAGCTCGTCCAACAGCTCGTGCAGCGCCGTCACCAGGGAGACCTGGTAGTCACGCACATGTTGCGGCACATCCACTTCCAGGCCGCTTACGCGCCCGCCGCCGAGCAGGACCAGCCTCCCGGAGCTCGCGGTGAAACCTCCCAGCGCCGGCAGTCCCTCCAGCCAGGCAACCGTCGCGCTGGCCGCCTCCGCGGCAGTCGTGATGCCCTTGGTCCAGTCCGCGACGTCCTGGGCGAAGTCTGCCAGGACGCCGACGTGCAGCAGGGTTAAGTGGAGGCCCTGTTGCCTGCGCAGCCCGTCGACGCGGCCACCCAGTTCCTGGTAGTCGGAGGAGCCGGAGCCGATGGCGAGCACCGGCACCTCCACCGTCATCCGCGGAGCAGACTGCATCCGGTCTCCCTCCCGTCCCTGCCGGCCGTTGGTTCCAGTGCCACTATCCGACGGTGCCATTATCCACCTGGGCCATTATCCACCCGGGCAACCATCCACCGGGCGGCGGAATCCGGACGCCCTGCGGTGTGCCCGCCGGTTCGACGCGGAAAGGCGCATGACACAATCAACGCAACGCCCGCATCGGACTCCCGCTGCCGCATCCTTCGGCCGGCGGACCAGTCCCGTCACCACAAAAGGAGCCTCGTGAGCAGCCCGATCCAGCACCAGAACGGACCTGATAGGGACGCGGCGGCAGGGAGCCTTACCGCCCCGGCATACCCGCAGCTGAGGCTCGATATCGATGCCCTCGACAACAACATCCGGGTGATGGCGTCCTGGTGCCGGCAGCGGGGCGTGGACCTTGCCCCGCACGTCAAGACAACGATGTCCGCACCGATCATCGCGCGCCAGGTGGCGTCCGGCGCCGTCGGCGTCACCGTGGCCACCGTGGACCAGGCCGGTTTGGCACTGGACTGGGGACACCGGCACGTCCTCATCGCCAATGAAGTGGTCGATCGGCACGGCCTGATGCGCCTCCGCTCATGGCTGGAACAAGATTCCGGACGGGAAATCCGCTGCTTCGTCGATTCGGCTCCCGGCATTGACGCGGCGGCCCGGGTGTTCGCTGGAGCTGCCGTCAGCCTTGAGGTACTGGTCGACGTCGGAACACCGGGCGGCCGCACCGGAGCCCGGAGCCTGGGCGACGCCCTTCGCCTGGCCGAGCTGGTCCACGGGACGCCCGGCCTCCGGCTCGCCGGCGTTGCCGGGTACGAGGGAGTGGTGCCCAACACCAGGGCGGAGTCCACGATTGAAGCCGTCGACCGGCACTGCCGGCTGGTGCGGGACGTGTTCGTGGCAGCCGCACGATACTTTGAGATTCCCGCCCCGATCTACTCCATGGGCGGGTCCGCGTTCCCGGACCGCATGGTGGAACACCTTCCCGATGACCGCCTGGTCCCCGGGACCCGGAGGATCCTCCGGTCCGGCTGCTACGTCACCCACGATCACGGCACCTACGCGGCCGTCAGTCCGGTACCGGGCCTCGTTCCCGCACTGTCGGTCCGGACCGTTGTCCTCTCCGTCCCGGAGGAGGGAATGGCCGTGGTCGGTGCCGGTAAGCGGGACCTGCCCTACGACGCCGGACTGCCGCTCTTCCTGTCAGCCCGCACCGCGGACGGCGCCCCCAAGGCCGGGGCGGCCGCCGTCGTGCGCAATCTTTACGACCATCACGCAGTCCTCACCGGGGCGAGCGGGCTGGACGTCACGGATATGGTCGACTTCGGGATCTCCCACCCCTGCTCGGCCTTCGACCGCTGGCCCGAATACGTCGTCACCGACGGCAGCGGGCGACCCATTGATGTGTGGAACACGGACTTCCACCGTTCGTCCCTGGCCTCGGGGAGCGCTACCGGTCAAAGGCCCTGAACAGGCCAATTGCTCTAAACAGAACGAGCCTGACGGCCTGGACCGCGGACTCCCGCCGGCAAGGCCCGTTCCAGATGATGAAGTTGGCGAACCGGTGCGCCCCGGGGCGGCCGGCGACCCGGGCGGCCGCATCCCGAACCGACTCCAGGTCCCCGGCCGTCAGGGGGAGCGGCGCTTCCCCGGGGTGCCAGGTCGAGCCGAGCGGAAAATCCCTGAACGGCCGGGCCGGCATTTCGATGTGGGCGCCGAGCACCACACTGACCGGGTGCGAAGCGCTGAAATCGCAGAGCCTGCGCAGCGAATCCTGGAACGCCGGAAAGTCCTGCACGTAGAGCCGGCCAGGGTAGACCGTGTCGCCGGTGAGCAGCATTCCTGTGGCCTCGTCGTAGACGGCGACGGCGGAAGGATGGTGCCCCGGCGTCGCGATCACCTCGAGCACCCGTCCGCCAAGGTCCATTCGGGCCGTGCCGTGGGGCCAGTTGTCGATTCCGAAGAACGCCGCTACCTCGCCGGCTGAGTGTCCCACGACCCGCGTGTGGGGCCTGCCGGTGAACTGTCCGTCCGCGGCGACATGGTCCCCGTGGGCGTGTGAGTGGGCTACGACGAGTTCGTAACTGTCCTTGGGGTGGCCGCGCAGCCAGTCCTCAATGAGCGTGTCGACTGTGGCCCGGAGCGGAAATTCGGTGGCTTCCGGCGTCGCGCCTGAATCAAGGAGGAAGGCGCGATCCTCGCCGAACAGCAGGTAGAGGAAAGGTGCCTCGAAATTGCTCGCGAAGCTCTGCCGGAGCAGCACCGTGTGGGGCGCGGCCATGTGCACCTGGATCGGCGGCGCCGCACTGCTTCCGCGGGACCGCGTCCCCGCGTACCAGCGCACGTCGAGATCGAGGCCGGTCACGGCGCCGGTTTTCCGTTCACGGCGCCCGCGGTGCCTTGGCCGTCGACGATTTCGCCCGCATGATCGGCGATCCAGGTCACCAGGGGGAGCAGGACGCCAACAAGCCCGCGGCCGCGGTCGGTGAGGCTGTAGTCGACCCTGGGCGGAATGACCGCCTGGGCATCGCGGCGGAGAAAGCCGTCCCCCTCCAGCGTCCTGAGCGTTTGGGCGAGCATCTTCTCGCTGATGCCCTCAGCTCGGCGCCGCAGTTCGCTCCAGCGCTGAGGGCCGTTCCACAGCGCGACCAGGATCAGCACGCCCCATTTGCTGGAGACATGATCGAGGACCGTCCGGCTGGGACAACCGGCGGGAAAGATCCCGTCCGCGCCATCGATGGCGGACGTGCCCGGCCCTGTACTTACTTCCATACCAGTACCTTACTTTAAGGTGCGTACTCTCTTCCGGGAAGCTTTGCCGATCCGGTGCCGTTGCTATGGGTGTCAGCCATTCCCCCTGGTGAAAAGGACCATCATGACCATTGTTATCACCGGCGCCACCGGACAGCTCGGACGCCTTGTTGTTGAAGCCCTCCTCGATCAGAACGTTCCTGCGGGGCACATCGTTGCCGCGGGCCGGGACATAGCCAAAGTCGCGGACCTCGCCGACCGGGGCGTCCAGGTCAAGAAGGTCGACTACAGCGACCCGGATTCGCTGCGCCAGGCATTTGCCGGCGCCGAAAAGGTGCTCCTGATCTCCGGCAGCGAGGTCGGCCGGCGGCTGGAGCAGCACCGGAACGCCATCGCGGCCGCCAAGGATGCCGGCGTTGGGCTGATCGCCTACACCAGCATCGCCAATGCCGGCAGCACCGGCCTGCAGCTGGCGGCTGAGCATGAGGCCACCGAGTTGGCCCTGGAAGAGTCCGGCGTGCCGTTCACACTTCTCCGCAACGGCTGGTACCTGGAGAACTACACCGATCAGCTGGGCAGCTACGTCCAGCACGGAGCCGTGCTCGGGAGCGCCGGTGAGGGACGCGTCAGTGCCGCCACCCGCGCCGACTACGCCCGCGCCGCCGCGTCGGTTCTGCTCCTCGAAGGCCAGGCCGGAACGGTGTACGAGTTGGGCGGCGACGTTCCCTTCACCCTGCGCGAGCTGGCTGAGGAAGTCAGCTCCGCCGCCGGGCAGCCGGTGACGTACCAGGATCTTCCCGAGGAGCAGTACGCGGAGGTGCTCGTGGGGGTGGGGCTGCCGGAGGCGTACGCGGCCATCCTCGCGGACAGCGACCGTGGCATCGCCCGCGGCGAGCTGCTGGTGACCAGCGGTGACCTGAGCCGGCTCATCGGCCGGCCCACAACGTCCCTGCGGGAGGCCGTGCTGGCCGCTACGCGACGGTGACGGCTTCCTGAGCCATTCGCCCGGCCCCGCGCTGGGCCCCCGGGCCCCTTTCGGTCCGGCGTTCCTTCACGAAACAGACGAGTCCGGCGGCAAGGGTGGACGCCGCCGCGAGGGCGAAGAGCCCGGGCACCACGCTTCCTGTCTGTTCCTTGATGATGCCGAAACCTAAGGGGGCCACGAACCCGCCCAGGTTTCCCAGCGAGTTGATGATGGCGATGGCCGGCGCGAGGACCAGAGGATGCAGGCCCGACTGGGGGATGGTCCAAAACAGGGGAGTCGCACTCTTGAAGCCCATCGCTGCGACGGACAGGAAGACCAACGCGAGGGCCGGGGTGGCGATGGCGGCAGCGAGCGTTCCGGCCGCGGCGACCAGCAGGGCAACGGCCAGCAGGGGCCGCCTGGATTTCGCTTTGTCCTGCCACCTTGCGGCAAAGTACATGGCGACTATGGCGCAGACCCATGGAACGGCGGACAGGAATCCCACACTGAGGTCAGTGGTTCCCGGGATCCGCCTGATGATGCTGGGGAGCCAGAAGGTGTTGGCGTAGACGGAGAGCTGGATGGCGAAGTAGATGCCGCACAGCAGCAGGATTTGCGGATTCAGGAGCATCTTCCAGCGGTTCAGCCGTCCTGGCTCCACGCCGGCGTGCCGGGCGTCCTCTTCCGCGATGGCAGCGCCCAGGGCTGACTTTTCACCGTCACTGAGCCACTTGGCGTCCTGGACCTTAGCGTCGAGCAGGAAGAACACAACGGCCCCGACCACCACGGAGAGCAAACCCTCAAACCCGAACAGCCACTGCCAGCCACGCAGGCCCAGGACGTTGTGCAGACTGAGCAGCAGCCCGGCGATCGGCCCCGAGATGGCCGCGGCGACGGAGGACCCGGCGATGAAGATTGCCGTAGCCTTGCCGCGCTGGCCGGCCGGGACCCAGCGGGCGAAGTAGAAGATGACGGCGGGGAAGAAGCCCGCCTCGGCGGCGCCCAGAAGGAAGCGGAGTGCGTAGAACATCGCCTCGTCCTGCACGAATGCCATCAGGAACGCGACGATGCCCCAGCTGACCATGATCCGGGACAACCAGATCTTTGCACCGTACTTTTCCATCATGACGTTGCTGGGCAGCTCGAAGATGGCATAGGCGATGAAGAATAGTCCGGCACCGAGGCCGTAGGCCGCGGCACCGATGCCCACGTCGGCTTCCAGCTGTGCCTGGGCGTAGCCGATGTTGGACCGGTTGAGCTGGTTGCAGACGAGCATGACCAGCAGAATGGGCAGCACGCGTTTAAAGAACTTCTTCGTGGCGGTCGCCACGTCCGTGACGGCGGTGTCGACAGACTGCATGCGGAGGGGTCCTTAGTTTTCGTCCCGGCGGCCGGACGCGGGCGCGCGGAGCCGGCGTCGGGAGTTTGCCAGGTGGTTCCGCATGGCGGCCGACGACGACGGTCCGTCGCCTTCCGCGATGGCGGCGTAGATGGACCCGTGTTCCAGCACCACCTGCTCGAAATGCTCCCGCACATAGTGCTCCCCGCCGGTCATGAGGCGGGTCCGGGGCATCGCGATCATCGTCTGTCCCAGCGAGGCCAGGCAGTCGGAATAGAACGGGTTGCCGGTGGCCGCGGCGATGGCCCGGTGGAATTCGTAGTCCGATTTCATGGCGTGCGCCGGGTGGGCGCCGCTGGCGGTGAAYTCTTCCAGCGCCGTCCGGACCGCCTGCAGTTGGCGTTCCGAGTGGTTCCGGGCCGCCAGGGCAGCGGCCTCGGATTCGACGCCGATGCGGAACTCAAGCAGCTTTTCGCGGTCTTCCATACTGGCCACAGGCCGGCTCCCGGGGGCCGGCTGCGCGTCCGACGGGGGAGGAGTCAGCGCGAAGCTGCCCCGCCCCCGTTCAGTTTCGACGAGTCCTTCCGCCTGCAGACGGGTGAGCGCGGAACGGACCACTGTCCGGCTGACTCCGAATTCGCCGATCAGGGTGTTTTCGCTGGGGAGTTTGTCGCCCGGCTGGATGACGCCGTCAACAATACGCATGCGAAGATCGGCGGCGAGGTCCGCGGTCAGGTTCCGGCTCATGGGTCTAGGTTACTTGCCGAATGCCACCGACTCCGTCGTCCAGGCCCGCGCCTGGTCGCTGAGCGTAATGCCCAGGCCGGGGCGGTCCGGGACCAGCATGCGGCCTTTCTTGGTTTCGAGGCGTTCGTTGAAGAGCGGGTCCAGCCAGTCGAAGTGCTCCACCCATGGTTCGCGCGGGTAGGCCGCGGCGAGGTGGAGGTGGATTTCCATGGCAAAGTGCGGCGCCAGGCCGAGGCCGCGCTCGTCCGCGAGGGCTGCGAGCCGGAGGAACTGCGTGATGCCGCCGACGCGCGGCGCGTCGGGCTGGATGATGTCGCAGCCGTTGGCAGTGATGAGGCCCTTGTGTTCGGCGACGGACGCCAGCATTTCTCCCGTGGCGATGGGGGTGTCGAGGATCTGGGCGAGGTGCGCGTGGCCTTCAAAGTCGTAGGCGTCGAGGGGCTCTTCGATCCAGACGAGGTTGAATTCCTCCAGCTGGCGGCCCATCCGCAAGGCGGTGGCGCGGTCCCACTGCTGGTTGGCGTCCACCATAAGCGGGACGTCCCAGCCGATGTGTTCACGGATGCCGGCAACCCGGCGGAGGTCCTCGGCCGTGTCCGGCAGGCCCACCTTGATCTTGATGCCGCCGATTCCCTCGTCCAGGAGGACGCTGGCGCGTGCCTTGACCTCGTCGAGGGAGGCGTTCAGGAAACCGCCGGAGGTGTTGTAGGTCTGCACGGAGTCCCGGTAGGAGCCGAGGAATTTGGCCAGCGGCAGTCCGGCGCGCTTGGACTTGAGGTCGTAGAGGGCGATGTCGATGGCGGCGAGTGCCTGGGTGGCGACGCCGGAGCGGCCCACGGAGGCGCCCGCCCAGAGCAGTTTGGTGTAAAGCTTGCCGATGTCGTTCGGGTCCTCGCCGATGATGCCTTCGGCGACTTCCCGCGCATGGGCGTACTGGGCCGGGCCGCCGGCGCGCTTGGAGTAGCTGAAGCCGATGCCGCTGTGGCCCTGCTCGGTGGTGATTTCGGCGAAGAGGAAGACCACCTCGGTCATGGGCTTCTGGCGCCCGGTGAACACCTTCGCGTCGCTGATGGGAACGGCGAGCGGCAGCCTCGCGGTGGACAGCTTTACGTGGCGGATCAGATCAACGCTGGTCATGGATTCTCCCTGGAAAGTGATTGCCGGGCTGCGACGCCCGACAGATACTTATAGTACAAGTTGTAAGCTTGTATAACAAGTGGCTCTTGACGGACAGTCAGTCCAGCAGCCACGCGACAACCAGCAGCGCGCCGACACTGAGGACGGTGGTGCAGAGGATCACGTCGCGGGCCATCGTGACGCCGCGGCCGTAGGGGGAGGCGAAGAGGAAGACATTCTGGGCGGTCGGCAGGGCCGCCATGATGACGCTGGCGAGCAGGTGCTGGCCCTCCAGCCCGAACACGAAGCGGCCCAGCGCCCAGACGATGAGCGGCATTCCGGCAATTTTCAGGGCGGTGGCGACCAGCGTCTCAGTCCGGTCGTCCCCCTTTTGCAGCGGCGCCCTGCCGGCCAGTGAGAGGCCAAAGGCGAGCAGGACCATGGGAACAGCCCCGCCGGCCAGCATGTCGATGGGTTTCTGCAGGAGCTCCGGAGGGCTCCACCCGGTCAGGGCCACGGCGGCGCCCAGTCCGGAGGCGATGATCATCGGATTCGCGATGGGCTGGATCAGCAGCTTTTTCCATGAGATCCTGGCGCCTCCGGCCAGTCCCAGGACGGTGAGGTAGAACGGGGCCATGACCAGGATCTGCACCAGCAGCACCGGGGCCACGTGCTGGGCCGTCCCCACGGCGTAGAGCGACACGGGGATGCCGATGTTGTTGGCGTTTGCGTAGCTGCTGGCCATGGCGCCGACGGCGGTTTCGGCGACGGGCCGCCGGAAGAACAGGAAGCTGAGCAGGCAATAGAGAAGCCCCACGGCCGCCGCGGAAAGCAGCGCCAGCGGGGCGTCCGTACCGAGCGCGGCGCGGATGTCGCTGCCGGCCACGACGGTGAACAGCAGCGCCGGGTTGGTGACGTAGAAGGCTGTGCGGGTGAGGGCACCCTGGACCTCGGGTCCCAGGACCCGCAGCCGGGCGGCGAAATAGCCGACGGCGATGACGGCGGAGACGATCAGGATTCCGGAGACAACGCCGCCCAAAATAGGCCCTTCAAAGGTAGCTGCGGGCCGGGACCCGGCCAGGGTGGGATTCCGCACGGCCCTCTCCCCATGATTGAGGGAGGGCGGGCCGTGCGGAAGGATGGGGAAAGGATGCTGCCTACCGGACGCTGCCTAGCGGACGAGGCAGGGCCGCTTCGGGTCGAAGGCCCAGCCGTCGACGTAGTACTGCATGCCGATGCTGTCGTCGCGGGCATCGAGCCCGTGTTCGAGGTACAGCTGGTGTGCCTTGGCGAGGGCGTCGCGGTCCAGCTCGATGCCAAGGCCCGGGGCAACCGGCACGTCGATGGCGCCGTCCCGGATCTGCAGCGGTTGCTTGGTCAGTCCCTGGCCGTCCTGCCAGATCCAGTGCGTGTCGAGCGCCGTGATCTCACCCGGAGCGGCCGCTCCGGTGTGGGTGAACATGGCGAGGGAAATATCGAAGTGGTTGTTCGAGTGCGAGCCCCAGGTCAGGCCGAATTCGTGGCACATCTGCGCCACGCGGACGGAGCCGTGCATGGTCCAGAAATGCGGGTCCGCCAGCGGAATGTCGACGGCGTTGCTCCGGATCGCATGGGACATTTCCCGCCAGTCCGTCGCAATCATGTTGGTCGCCGTCCTGAGCCCGGTGGCCCGGCGGAACTCCGCCATCACCTCGCGGCCGGAGAACCGGCCCTCGGCGCCGCAGGGGTCCTCGGCGTACGCCACAACACCCTGCATCCGCTTGCCCAGCCGGATGGCCTCCTCCAGGAGCCAGCCGCCGTTGGGGTCGAGGGTGATCCGGGCCTCCGGGAAGCGCTTGGCCAAAGCCGTGACGACATCAACTTCGGCGTCGCCGGAGAGCACGCCGCCCTTGAGCTTGAAGTCGCTGAAGCCATAGCGCTCCTGCGCGGCTTCGGCCAGGGCCACAACGGCGTCGGGGGTCATGGCCTCCTGGCGGCGCAGCGCTTCCCACCGGTCCGACGGCGCTGCCTCCACGAGGTACGGAAGGTCCGTCCGCTCGTGGTCGCCAACGAAGAAGAGGTATCCGAGCATCGGCACCGAACTCCGCTGCTGCCCGTCGCCCAGGAGTTCCGCGACGGGGACGCCGAGGAACTGGCCGTGCAGGTCCAGGAGTGCCGATTCGACGGCGGTGACGGCGTGGACGGTGGTGCGCAGGTCGAAGGTCTGGAGGCCCCGGCCGCCGGCGTCGCGGTCCGCGAACTCTGCCGAAATCCCGCGCAGCAGGGAGCGGTACCGCGCCACCGGCTGCCCGTTGATCAGCTTGCCGGCTTCCTCGATGGTGCTGCGGATCTTTTCCCCGCCGGGTACTTCACCGAGTCCTGTGCGGCCGTCCGAGTCCGTCACGATCACGATGTTGCGGGTAAAGAACGGGCCGTGCGCGCCGCTGAGGTTCATCAGCATGCTGTCGTGCCCGGCGACCGGGACCACTTCAACATGGGCAATGGTGGGCTGCGTGGTCACGCGTTGACCTCTGCTTTCGCTGTTGCCGCGGCATCTTCAACGACGCCGTCGATCCTGCGGTTCAGCCGCCACGGATTGCCGTCCCGAAGGGCCGCAGGGAGCAGTTCCTGCGGCAGGTTCTGGTACGCGACGGGCCGCAGGAAGCGGTTGATGGCCAGGGTGCCGACGGAGGTGGTGCGGGTGTCCGACGTGGCGGGGAAGGGGCCGCCGTGGACCATGGCATGCCCGACCTCCACGCCTGTGGGCCAGCCGTTGACGATGATGCGGCCGACTTTCTGTTCCAGTGCCGGAAGAAGCCGCGCCGCCGTTGGATAGTCCGCTTCGGTCAGCTGCAGGGACGCGGTGAGCTGGCCCTCCATGCTGCGGGCCGCGTCGATCAGCTCCTCGGCGGTGGAATACCGGATGACGAGGCTCGCTGCACCAAAGATTTCCGCATGCAGCACGTGGTTGCTGATGAAGTGGGCGATTCCGGTGCCGAAAATCGTCGGTGCCGGCGCGTTTTCGGTGGCACCGGCGGAACCCCGTCCGACGACGGTCACGTTGTCGGCAGAGCCGAGTGCGTCGGCGCCGTCGTTCCAGGATCCGGCGATGCCTGCGGTCAGCATGGTCTGGCCGGCACAGGCGGATACTGCCCGCCCGACGGCGGCAGCCAGTTTGTCTCCGGCCTCGCCAGCGGGGGCGAAGAGGAGTCCGGGGGAGGTGCACAACTGGCCGGAGCTGCCGGTGACGGCGGCAACATACTGCTGTGCCAGTGCGCTGATGTCTTCGGCGTTGCCGGCGAGGGCGCCGGGGAAGACGAACACCGGGTTGAGCGAGGACATTTCCGCATACACCGGAATCGGTTCCGGCCGTGCGGCCGCGGTGCGCATCAGGGCGATGCCGGCGGACTGCGAGCCCGTGAATCCCACTGCTTTGATCGCAGGATCCGCCACGAGGGCCTGGCCAATGCTGCTGCCGGGGCCGTAGACCAGCGAGAACACGCCGGGGTGGAGGCCGAAGTCCGTCACTGCCTTGGCGATTGCCTGCCCGACGAGTTCCCCTGTGCCCGGGTGGGCGTTGTGGGCCTTGAAGACCACGGGACAGCCTGCGGCAAGCGCGGAGGCGGTGTCTCCGCCCGCCGTCGAGAAGGCGAGCGGGAAGTTGCTGGCGCCGAAGACAGCGACGGGTCCCAGCGGGATCTGGCGCTGGCGGATGTCGGCGCGGGGCAGGGGAGCGCGGTCCGGCAGCGCCGGGTCGATCCGGACGCCGCGGAAATCTCCGTGCCGCACGACGTTCGCGAAAAGCCGCAACTGGCCGGTGGTGCGCGCACGCTCGCCCTGCAGCCGGGCCGCGGGCAGGCCGGTCTCCTGGCCGGCCCGAATGATCAGCTCGTCGCCGATTGCCTCGATGTTGCTGGCGATGGCATCCAGGAACCCGGCGTGCGTCTCGGGATCGAGCGTGCTGAAGGATTCAAAGGCGGCCGCGGCGGCCAAGGTCGCCGTCGCGAGTTGTTCCTCCGTAAGCAGCGTGTACTCCGGTTCGAGGCGCTGGTTGCTCGCGGGGTTGACGCCGAAAGTGGTTTTGCCGTCGCCGGGGACGGGACGGCCGGCGATCAGGGAGTGTCCGGTAAGGGTCACAGGTTCCTCCTAGGAAACTTTTGCGATGAGGGCAGTGAGGTCCGCAAGATCCTGCGGGGCGAGGTTCTGCAGCGGGGGCCGGACGCCGCCGGCGGAGCGGCCAATCGCGTCGAGCCCGCCCTTGACGATGGAGACGGAGTAGCCCTTGACCCGGTCCCGGATGTCCAGGTACGGGATGACGAAGTCGTTGAGCTTCTTGTTCACGGCAACCCGGTCGTTGTTGCGGACGTCCTGGTAGAAGTCCAGGGCGAACTGCGGGACGAAGTTGTACATCGCGCTGGAGTAGGTGCTCATGCCCAGCTGCAGGAGCGGGAGGGCGAACGTTTCCGCCGTGGGGAGACCGCCGAGGTAGAACAGGCGGTCGCCGAGCTTGGCGTAGACGCGGGCGTCGTGTTCCAGGTCGCCCACGCCGTCCTTGAACCCGATGAGGTTTTCGTGGCGGTCCGCCAGGGTGGCGACCGTGGTGTCCTTGTAGATCGCGTTGGCACGGTTGTAGATGATGACACCCAGCGAGGTGGCGCTGCAGATGGCGCTGACGTGCTCGATCAGTCCGCCCTGGTCCGCCTCCGTCAGGTAGGGCGGGAGGAGTAGGAGGCCGTCCGCGCCCGCGGCTTCGGCGGCCTGCGCGTTCTCGATGGCCTGGGCGGTGGAGCCGCCCGCCGAGGCCAGCACCGGAACAAGCGCGCCGACCTCGTCGACGGCGGCGCGGACCACGCGCTCGGATTCGGCCGGCGTCAGGGAGAAGCCCTCGCCGGTACCGCCTGCAGCGAACAGTCCCGCAACGGGGAAACTGGCCTGCCAGGCCAGGTGCTTGCGGTAGTTCTCCTCGTCGAACTGCAACTGCGCATCGAACGACGTGACGGGGAAGGAGAGCAGGCCCTCCTTGAGGGCGTTGGCCAGTTCCTGGGGTGTGTATTTTGCCACGATGTTTCCTCCGGATGGGCGCCGTGATCGGCGCAAGTGGGTGTAGTTCCCCTTCAGCGTAGGCTCGGCTGCCATGCCTGTCTAAGTTCATTTTTGTATGTATTGATACCCTGCGTGCATCGCTTGTGCGATTAGTCCATTTGATACTCAAGTTCCGTGAGCAGGCGACCCAGGGCGGGGTTCGTCACCTTGCGGTTCCAGATGGCATGAAGTTCCACGGGTTCCCCCTGGCTTCCGCTCAGCGGCAGGAACTCAACAGCCTGGATCCCCAAGGCCGTGGCGGAGTGCGGCACGAAGGCGACTCCGCGCTTGGCCGCAACCAGCGCAACCATGGTGAGGATCTGGCTGACGGTATGGACGACGTTTCCATGCTGGATGGGAAAAGTACGGACCACGAGGTCGTAGAAGTACCGGGCCTGCTGCGGTGAGTGCATGATGAGCGGCTCGTCTTTGAGTTCGTCGTTGTCGATCTCCCGGCCCAGGCCGGCCAGCCGGTGGCCGGACGGGACGGCGAGCACAAGGGACTCGCGGTACAGCAGGTGGGAATCGAAGATTTCGCCGTCGAAGGGTGGCCTAGCCAATCCCAGATCCAGTTCCCCGGTCTGCAGTGCCTGGACCTGCTCGCCGGACACCAGTTCCTGGAGGTCGATGTCGACGTCGGGCAGTCTGGTGGAGATTTCCTCCAGCAGGGGGCCCAGGATGCTGAGGCCGCTGGCGGCGGTGAACCCGATGCGCAGCAGCCCCGAGCGGCCCGAGGCGATGCGCCGCGCGGTCAAAGGGGCACGTTCGGCGAGCGCCAGCAGGCGCCTGGCCTCGTCGAGGAAGGCCACGCCGGCGTGGGTCAGCTGAACCTTCCGGTTGTCGCGTTCGAGGAGTTCGGCACCGACGCTCCGCTCCAGCTTCTGGATCTGCCGGCTCAGCGGCGGCTGGGTCATGTTCAGGCGTTCCGCCGCGCGGCCGAAGTGAAGCTCCTCAGCCACTGCGATGAATCCGGCCAGCTGGTCAAAGGTAAACATAATGCCTTCCGGGTATCACTCGATGCATATTTGGGCTTAGACATGCATCATAGCGCTCCCTACACTCGATTCAGCGAACCTGAGTGATGCGGTTCACATGCTTTCCGGGGCCCGGCCCCGACCACCAACGAGGAGTTCCAATGATGCACTTCCCTTCGCGCCGTGCCGTCCTCGGTGCGGCATCCGCCGTCGCGCTGCTGGCAATGACTGCCTGCGGCAACGTCGCAGGCGGCAGTACCGACTCCACCAAATACCCCAATGGGCCCGTCAACTTCACCGTTGGCCAGGCGCCGGGTGGCAGCACCGACCTCATTGCCCGGGCGATCTCGGAAGGCGCCACCAAGACCCTCGGGGCGCCGATGCCCGTGGTGAACAAGCCCGGCGCCAACGGTGCGCTGGCCAGCAAGGAAGTGGCGGGCAAGCCGGCCGATGGCCAGAACTTGGTCTTGCTCAACGCCTCCTTGATCACCATCACCCCGCTGGCCGTAACAGCGGACGAGGCCGTAAACATTGACGACTTCGACGTTATCGCCGGGTTGTCGCAGGACGACTACGTGCTCGTGGCCAGCGGGCAATCCGGGTTCAAGTCCATCAAGGATGTGACCGGGGCGGGCCGAAACATCACTTTCGGCACCACCGGCGTGGGGACCGGCAGCCAGCTGGCCCAGAAGGTGCTGTTCAAGCAGGCAAACGTGCAGGGAACGGACGTGCCCTTCGACAGCGGCAAGCCGGCCCTGACGGCCGTCCTGGGAAACCAGGTCGAACTGGCAACGGTGCAGCTCGGGGAGGCGATGCCGCAGATCAAGGCCGGCAAAGTGACCCCGCTGCTGGTCTTCTCCGAGGAGCGCAACTCCTTCCTGCCGGACACGCCCACCGCCAAGGAATCGGGCTACGACGTTCCCGTGGCCCAGTACCGCGCGGTCGCTGCACCGAAGGGCACTCCGCAGAACGTCAAGGACAAGCTGCTCGCCGCGTTGCAGGAGACGTTCAAGTCCGATGCCTACAAGTCGTTCAATGAGCAGAATCTCCTGACCCCGAAGGAGATCTCCGGCGAGGAAGTCGTCACGCAGTGGAAGGACTACGCTGCGAAGTACAAGTCCCTGGTGGAGAAGTACAGCATCAGCCTCAACGGAACCAAGTGATTCCAGTGACATCAACCCACCCAGTGTCCGCCGGAGGGGGCAGCCAATCAGCTGCTTCCTCCGGCGGGGACGCCCCGGTACTCTCCGTTGACCCTTCGGAGGATTTCACGCCCGAGCAACTCGCCGCCCAATGGGAAGACGAGAAACCGCCTGCCGCCGGCCCCCTCGCCAACGCGGCTTCCTCGCTGGTGGTCCTTGGCGTCGGCATCGGCGCGCTCGTGCTGTCGGTGGTGATGGGTCTGGGCACTCCGGCAGCACCGCAGCCCGGGCTGTGGCCCTTCATGATCAGCTGCGTCATGGTGGTCCTCGGACTCTTCCAGCTCGTCGTCGGGCGCCACAACCGGGATGCGGAGAAATTCACCCGCCTGTCCATGGCCCCCGTAACCGGTCTCGTCACCCTCGCCGCCATGGTCGCGCTGATGCCGGTCATCGGCTTCGAGCTGCCCGCCCTCGTCCTGTGCGTCATCTGGATGCGGTTCCTCGGCGGTGAAACCTGGCGCTCGACGCTGCTGGTCAGCACCCTCGTGGTGGCGGCGTTCTACGGCATCTTCGTGCTGGCGCTCAACACCTCCATTCCCCACCTCTTCTAGGAGAACCCCCGTGGATTTTCTGAATCCCGTGATCAACGGATTCGCCGTTGTCCTGGAGCCGACCAACCTCCTGTACTGCCTGATCGGCGTCGTCATCGGCATGTTGATCGGTGTGCTGCCCGGACTGGGGCCCGCGGCAACCATCGCCATCCTGCTCCCACTTACCTACAACGTGGAACCCGTCACCGCCATCATCATGCTGGCCGGCATCTTCTACGGGGCACAGTACGGCGGCACCATCACGTCCGTGCTGCTGAAACTGCCCGGCGAGGCATCGTCGGTGGTCACCGTCTTTGACGGCTACCAAATGGCCAAACAAGGCAAGGCCGGCACCGCGCTCGGCCTGGCCTCCATCGGATCGTTCATCGGCGGAACCGCTTCCATCATCGGCCTCACCTTCCTTGCGCCGGTCGTGGCCAGCTTCGCACTCGACTTCGGCCCGGCCGAATACTCGGCCCTGGCGCTGCTCGGGATCCTCCTCGTGGCAACCATTAGCAGCGGGTCCAAGACCAAGGCTTTGATCGCCGCGGCGCTCGGCCTGTTGCTCGCCACGGTGGGCCGCGACATTTTCACCGGGGAGAGCCGCTTCACCTTCGGCAGCCTGGAGCTGGCCGACGGGATCGACTTCGTGCCGATCGCCATGGGCGTCTTCGGCCTCGGCGAAATCCTGTACAACCTCGAGGAACGCCACCGCGCCGCTAAGGCGCCGTCCAAGGTGACCAACGTCTGGCCCTCCCGCACGGACCTGAAACAGGCCTCCGGTTCGATCGGCCGGGGCTCGGTCCTTGGCTTCTTCCTCGGAATCCTCCCCGGCGGCGGGGCGACGATCGCCTCGATGGCTTCCTACGCCATGGAGAAGAAGCGGGCCAAGCAGCCGGAGCGGTTCGGCAAGGGTGCGCCCGAGGGCGTCGCCGGGCCGGAAACGGCCAACAACGCTGCGGCGACGTCGTCGTTCATCCCGCTGCTCACGCTCGGGATCCCGGCAAACGCCACCATGGCGCTCATGTTCGGTGCACTCCTGATCCAGGGCGTGACACCGGGCCCACAGCTCGTCGAAGAGCACCCGGACCTGTTCTGGGGCGTGGTGAACTCCATGTACATCGGCAACATCCTGCTGCTGATCATGAGCCTGCCGCTCGTCGGGCTCTTCGTGAAGATCCTCCGCGTCCGCGCTGCGATCCTGGCACCCGTCACCGCCCTGATCACCCTGCTCGGTGCGTACACCATCAATAACAGCATGTTCGACGTCACCCTGGTCGTGGTCTTCGGCATCGTCGGCTACCTGATGAAGAAATTCGGGTTCGAACCGGGACCACTGGTCCTGGCCTTCGTCCTCGGCTCCCTGCTGGAAAGCTCCCTGCGCCGTTCGCTGCTGGTCTTCGGCGGGGACCCGACAGGGTTCTTCAGCCGCCCGATCTCGGCAACGCTTCTCATCGCTTTCGTTCTGGTGGCCGTCCTTCCGGGCATCCGCACGATCCTGGCCAAGCGCAAGCACTCCATCTCCGGAGCGCCCGCACCTGAAAACATCAAGGAGAAGGTATGAGCATCATTGTCGGTTTCGTCCCCACGCCGGCGGGGGAGGCTGCCCTGACCGCGGGCATAGCGGAGGCGCAGCTCCGGAACGAGGACCTGGTGATCGTCAACTCCGCTCGTGAAGGTGCCCTGGTGGACAAGTCGGTGGCGCCGCAAGACACTCTCGAAGCGGCCGCCCGCCGTGCCGCGAACGCCGGCGTCACAGCCACCATCAAGCAACCTCCCTACCACAATGATTTGGCGGACGAATTCCTCGATTTTGCCCGCGAAGTCAACGCCTCCCTGATCGTGATCGGCCTGCGCCACCGCTCGCAGGTGGGCAAGTTCATTCTCGGAAGCCACGCGCAGCGCATCCTGATGCAGGCGGACAGGCCCGTGCTCGCTGTGAAGCCGGACGGAGCACACTTCTAACAGGCACGGGCAGGCGGGCGTCGGGGCAGCCGGGCGGAGGCAAAGCCTCCGCCCCGCTTGCCCCGGCCCCGCTTAGTCCAGCAGCCCGCCGAGTCCTTGAATGACCTTGGATGTCAGCGAGGCTGTCGCTCGCAGTGCCCCCAGCAACTCGTTTTCACGGCCGGGGTCCAGGCGGTCCAGGGGAACTGAAATGCTCATCGCATCAGTCACGGGCCGGCCCGACTCGATGCCGATGCCGAAGCAGCGCAGGCCCGGCGTGTTTTCTTCATCGTCAATGGAAAAACCCCGCCTTCGGCTGGCCTCAAGATCGGCGTGGAGCGCCTGAAGGCTGACGATCGTCGTCGGAGTCAGGGGAGTCAACACGGCAGGCACGTGGCCGCCCAGGTCCTCGGGCCGGCAGTGCATCAGCACCGCTTTGCCCAGGGACGTCGCGTACGCAGGCAGGCGTCGGTCGACGCGGCTGTATTTCCTGTCGTGGGTCGTGGATTCGTGCGTGGCGAGGTACACGATGTCTGCCCCGTCCAGTCGGCCGTAATGGACCGTTTCTCCGATCCGTCTGCTGAGTTCCTCGACATGGGGTTGGACGACCCGCAGGAGGGGATCGGTGTCCAGATATGTAGTCCCTGCCAACAGGGCGCGGATGCCGATGCTGTACTGCGACCGGGTGGCGTCAGTACGAACCCACCCCATGTCCGTAAGGGTTCGCAACAGGGCGTACATGCTGCTGCGCGGGGCGTTCAGTGCCTCACAGAGTTCCCGGATGGTGACCGGTGCGTTGCCGCGGGAAGCCAGGGCCTCCAGCACATCCAGCGTGCGGGCCGCTGACTTCACTTCCCGGACCCCGCCGCCCTGGGCAAGTGGAATGACAAGGTCCGGGTCCACGCGCAACGCCTCCGATGTCGAAGTGTCCAATTCGTCCTAGTATGCACTGCCCGCTGCCACGGCAGCGGGCAGTGCATACCGCAGTCTGTCAACCGGCGGCGCGGATCAGGAGCGGGCCCCGACCTCGGGTTTGACGGCCGTCACGGGACAGCCGGCTTCGAGGATGACCCTCTGTGCCGTGCTCCCCAGGAACAATTTTCCCAAGGGTGAACGACGTCGGACGCCGATGACCACCAGGTCGACCTCGTCCTCGAAAGAGGCGTCGATCAGGACGTCGGCAGGGTCGTCCTCACTTCCCGTGGTCCGCACGCGCGCTGAGACACCCTCGCCTGAGGCGAGGGCCAGGGCTGCGGACACCTCAGCGGGGTACGTCTCGCTCTCATGGGCAGCCGCCGGCCACAGGATCTCCAGGGTGGTCTGCCGGCGTGCCGCCTCCGCGATTGCCTCCTCCAGCGCCGCTTGGCCCTCTTTCGTCGAAACATAGCCGACCGCAATGCTCATTGTCCGGTCCCCTTCCAAAGTTCGGATGTCGTGCTCGCGAATAGGTCAATGGCGGCTGCTTTTAAGGGTGCCGCGTGCTGCGGGGCGCTCAGCATACAGGTGTCACCAGCGTGCCGGACTCGGCAAACTGCAGCAGGTTCGCCAGCGTCAGCTCGGCCATTGCGGCGCGGGTCTCGTGCGTTCCGCTGCCCAAGTGGGGGAGGAGAACAACGTTGTCCAGGCCCAACAAGTCCTGCGGTACCTTGGGTTCGTCCGTGAAGACGTCCAGGCCCGCGCCCGCCAACCGTCCGGTCAGAAGGGCAGCTACCAGAGCGTCCTGGTCCACTACGGACCCCCGGGCGACGTTGATGAGATAGCCGGACGGCCCGAGTGCTTCGATGACCTCCGGTCCCACAAGCTTGACCGACTCGGGACCGCCGGCAGCCGCAATGATCAGGACATCCGAATGGAGTGCCAGATCTGCCGGYGAGGCGCGGTATTCATAGGGGCTCCCCGGCACCGGCCGCCTGTTGTGATAGCTGATCGTGCAGTCAAAGCCCTCCAGCCGGCGGGCGATGACCGTGCCGATCCGGCCCAGTCCGAGGATGCCGACCCGTTTTCCGCTGGCCTTTGTGGCCAGCGGGAAGTTTCCGGCTGCCGCCCACTGCCCCCGGCGCACGTAACGGTCTGCGGCGCTGGTGCGCCGCAGCACGTCTAGGTACAAAGCCAGGGCAGTGTCGGCTACRCAGTCGTTGAGAACCTCCGGAGTGTTGCTCACGGCGATGCCGCGTTCCCGCGCCTGGTTGACGTCGGTGGCGTCATACCCCACGCCGAAGTTCACAACAGCCCGCAGTGCGGGCAGCGCCCGCATAAGTTCCGTGCCAACGCCGACTTTTCCAGAGGTAACCGCGACGTCGAAGTCACCACCGCGGCGCCGGAGAAAGGCTGTCTGCTCCGCCGGGTCGTCCGGGAGCCGGACTGCGCCGTAATCGACGACGACCGCGTCCTGTACAGAGGGCATCAGGGGTCCTACCTGGAGGACGGCTACGTTGTTCATACCTGCACCATAGGTTTCCCTATCAATACGCGTCCAACTTCGAAGTTGTATCGATCAATGCCCTCGAAGCATTGATCCGCCTTTTGGGCCGGAATGACGCGGATCACACCCGCCGGTGGCGCCGCTCACACCGTCAGGGTTGGGCATTTCCCGGTTGCGGGTGGATCCGGCCGGGTTCACATCCCTTGTTCCCTTCCGGTCGGCCCATTACTTTGAGTTCAGCCACAGACCCGAGCTCCATACGTAGACGCGTATCGAATGTCCTGAGGCCCATCCGCCCCGAACCCCGAGGAATCCAATGATGTCTTCTTCAATGCCCCAGTCCCGGACGGCGGCCCTGAAATGGCCGGCCGTCGCCACCGGCGCTTTGCTGCTGCTGAGTGGTTGCTCTGTTGCCAACTCTGACTCCGGCTCTTCTGCGGCCGGCGGAAACCTCCGGGTGGTCCTGGCCCAGGAGCCGCCCACCTTGGAAGCCTGCGAATCCAACCTCACCTCCACAGGCGTCGTGGTGCGCTCGAATGTCACCGAGCCGCTCATCGAGCGGAATCCCACAACGGGCGAACTGGAACCGCTGCTGGCCACGGAATGGAAAGCGACCTCCGATACGGAGTGGACGATCAAGCTCCGCGAAGGCGTGAAATTCCAGGACGGAACTCCCTTCAACGCGGAAGCGGCGGCCTTCACGATCGACCGGGCCGTCAACTCGAAGCTCGGCTGCAACGTCGAAGGCTACGTTTTTGGTGATGCCGACCTGAAGGTCCAGGCAGTCGACGCAACGACGCTGACGGTGACCACCGCCGAACCTGACCCGATTCTGCCCCTGCGCCTTTCGTTCCTGGAAGTCATCCCGACCACCACGAGCACCACCGCGAAAGTCCGGGAACCCATTGGTACCGGCCCCTACAAGATCGAGAAGTGGGACGCCGGCCAGAAGATCACGCTGAGCAGTTGGGACGGCTACTGGGGCAAGAAGCCCGCCTACGCCAAAGCCGAATACCAGTGGCGTTCCGAGAGCTCGGTGCGCGCCGCGATGATCACCAGCGGCGAAGCCGACCTGGCGATGGGCTTGGGCCCCGATGACAGTATCGGGGACCTGGCAGTCGACTACCCGAACAATGAAACTGTCGCCCTCCGGCTCGACGGCACCAAAGCGCCGCTGAACGATATCCGTGTCCGTCAGGCCGTGAACTTTGCCATCGACAAGGAGGGAATCGTGAACTCCCTCTACCAGGGCAAGCACAAGGTCGCGGCCCAGTTGGTTCCGGAAGGCATCGTTGGGCACGATTCTGCACTCAAGGCCTGGCCCTTCGACCTCGACAAGGCCAAGTCCCTGGTTGCGGAGGCCAAGGCTGCCGGCGTCGACACCGGCGCGCAGGTCTCCCTCATCGTGCGCAACGCGCAGTTCCCGAAGATCACCGAACTGGCCCAGGTCCTGCAGGAGCAGCTGAGCCAGGCAGGCCTGAACGTGAAGCTGAAAATGCTTGAAACCAGCCAGCAGCTGACCTACCAGACCCGCCCGTTCGCCAACGACGAAGGCGCGCCCGCCGTCATGGTGCAGCACGGCAACCAGGCAGGGGACGCAGCCTTCACCGTTGACCAGTACATGCTCTCCAACGGCGCGCAAAGCTACTTCGGCACTCCCGAGTTCGACGCCATGATCAAGAAGGCGGACGCGGCGTCGGGCGACGAGCGCAAGAAGGACTTCGAACAGATCTTTGGCTACCAGAACGACAAGGTGGTGCAGTTCGCCCACATCTCGCACCAGACCGGCATCATCGGCAAGGCCAAGTCCGTGAACTACACGCCCAACTCTTCCAGCGGCGATGAGCTCCGGGTCGCGGAAATGACCCCGGCAAAGTAGCCCGGCACGCCAGGAAAGAAGGACAGCCATGCTGATCTACTTGAGAAAGAGGATAGTCTCCAGTGCGCTGCCGCTGGTGGTGGTTATCGTCGGTGTCTTCGCACTCGCCAGAATGACCGGCAACCCGGCCGCCCTGTATCTGCCGCTCAATGCAACACAGCAGATGAGGGACGACTTCACGGCGCGCAACGGCCTTGACCAGCCCCTGTTGGTGCAGATGGCGGACTACTTCGGCGGTGTGCTCCAGCTGGACTTCGGCCAGTCCCTGAGGACCGGCCAGGACGCTGCCGCCATGGCGCTGCGTGCATTCCCGGCCACCCTGCAGCTGGCGGCCACCACCATGGTGCTGGCTGTTCTGCTGGCGCTGGTGGTGGGTTGCTGGGCAGCCCTGAAGCCGAACGGCCTGGCCGACCGCATCTCAAGTTTTGTCTCCATGGCTGCCGCCTCGATACCCGACTTCTGGCTCGCCATCGTGGGTATCTGGATCTTCGCCATCACCCTGGGCTGGCTCCCGACATCCGGCGTGTCGGGGGCCGGCGCCTGGGTCCTGCCCATCGCGACGCTGCTGCTCAGGCCATTCGGTGTGCTGGTCCAGATTGTCCGGGGATCCATGGTCTCGGCACTGTCGGAGCCGTACATCAAGCTGGCACGCAGCCGTGGTGCCGGCGAGCTGAGGGTGGTCACGCATCACGCGCTGCGCAACGCGGCGGCACCGGCATTGACGGTGGCGGGCGACCTGGCCGTCGGCCTGGTCAACGGAGCGGTGGTGGTCGAAACCATCTTCGGTTGGCCCGGCATCGGGAAGCTCATGATCGATTCCATCCTGCAACGCGACTTCGCGGTGCTGCAGGCGGCAGTGCTGCTGACCGCTGTGGCGATCTTTGCGTTGAACATCCTGATTGACATGGGCTACGCGCTGCTGGATGCACGCGTCCGTCCAGTGACGGCTAAGGCCTAGGAGTAGCCATGAACAGTTCATTGACTGAGCCCGCGGCATCTGATCAGCTGCCGGCGGCGGATTCACCGCAGGACGGAAAACAGGACGGAAAGCAGGACAGAAGCCTCAGCCTGTTCCGGCTGCTGTTGAAGGACCGGTTTGCCACAGTGTCAGCGCTGGTCCTGGTCGTCGTTGGCCTGACCGCCCTCATCGGCCCTGCGCTGATGGGTGACCTGGCGACCAAGCAGAACCTCCTCTTCGCCAACAAGGCACCTTTTTCCCTGGCCCACGGCTGGGAGTATTTCCTGGGCAGCGATTCGCTGGGCCGAAGCATGCTGGCGCGGCTCGTCGTGGCCAGCCGCACCACACTCTCCGTAGCACTGCCCGCGGTGGCCGTGGCGCTGGTGATCGGCTCCCTGTGGGGCGTCTGGGCCGGCTATCACCGCGGCAGGCGTGAAAACATCTCGATGCGGATAGCCGACGTCATCATGAGCTTCCCGTCGCTGCTGCTGGCCGTCGTGGTGCTTTACGTGTTCAGCCCCAGCGCCGGAAACATCGTGCTGATCCTGGCACTGACCCGCATTCCCATCTACCTGCGCACGGCACGGGCCGAATCGGCCGAACTGCAGAGCAGGACGTTTGTCGACGCCGCGCGGACGTTTGGGGCCAGGCCGAACGCCATCATCGGACGCCACGTCATCCCGGTCGTGCTGCCGACGCTCCTCACGCTGGCCACGCTCGAATTCTGCTACGTGATGCTGGCCGAGTCGTCCCTGAGCTTCCTCGGCATCGGGATCCAGCCGCCGGACGTCAGCTGGGGCCTCATGGTGTCCCAGGGCAGGCAGTACCTGCAGACCGCATGGTGGCTTTCGATCTTTCCCGGCGTCGCGATTGTGATCACCACCATCGCCGCCAACATCCTGGCAGCGTGGCTGCGGATCGCGACCGACCCGGCCCAGCGCTGGCGCCTGGCCCTTCCCCGCAAGCGCCTGATTGTCCGCATTCCCGTCAAGGAGGCAACGCCGTGAAGACCGCTACCCAAACTGTGCCCGCCGGACAGTCCCGGGCGCACGATGTTGTCCTCAATGTCCGGGACCTCGCGGTGGACATCCGGACGCACCGCGGAACCGTCCGGGCCGTCAACGGCGTCGGATTCGAGGCCCGGGCCGGCGAAACCCTCGCCCTGCTGGGAGAATCCGGCTGCGGAAAGTCCATGACGGCAAAGGCCCTGGCAGGAATCATGGACCCGGTCTGTGACCTGGCAGGCGGAGAGATCGTCCTCAACGGCACAGACCTGGCGGCCCTGACGCCGAAGGAACGGCTCAAGTTCGCCGGCCCCGAGCTGGGGATCGTGTTCCAGGACGCGCTGACCGCCCTCAACCCTGTCTACACCGTGGGAACACAGCTCGGCGAGGCTTTCAGGATCCATCAGGGACTCAGCGCCAAAGAGGCCAAAGTCCAGGCGATCGAGCTGATGAAGCGGGTGGGAATTCCCGAACCCGAGTCCCGGGTCAACTCCTACCCGCACCAGTTCTCCGGTGGCATGCGGCAGCGCATCCTGATCGCTATGGCCGTAGCCCTCAATCCGCGGCTGCTGATTGCGGACGAGCCCACCACGGCCCTGGACGTCACCGTCCAGGCCCAGATCATGCAGCTCCTGCGCAAGCTCCGGGTGGAGGGTCAGATGGCCGTCGTGCTGATCACCCACGACCTGGCCGTTGTTGCGGAGGAAGCGGACACTGTGGCCGTGATGTATGCGGGCAACGTGGTGGAGAGCGGGCCGGTGTCCGAGGTCTTCAGCGACCCGCGGCACCCTTACACCAAGGGGCTGCTCGAATCAGTGCCGGTACACGTCGAACGCGGCGCCCACTTGAGCTCCATCCCCGGAAGCCCCCCTGAACTACATGACATACCGTCCGGCTGCGTCTACCAGTCGCGGTGTCCCCTTGTGCAGGACGTCTGCCGGTCCGAGCGTCCCCGGCTGCTGCCGGTGCATGGCGACACCGCCGGCCCGCTGAACGGCCCCGCCGTCGGCCCGAACGCCGACAACGACACTGACACCGATGCAGCCGCCGCCGACGCCGGGACCCAGCCGCGGAGGCCGGGCCGGGTTGCAGCATGCCACTTCAGCAAGGAGATCAACAATGTCTGAGCCGCTTCTGAAGATCGATGGCTTGTGCAAAACGTTCCACGTCGCCAAGAGTGCCAGCGGCAACACCCGTCTCAAGGCCCTCGACGGCATCAGCCTCACGGTCGGCCGGGGGGAGACACTGGGCCTGGTGGGGGAGTCTGGCTGCGGAAAATCCACCCTGGCACGAACCCTCATGATGCTGGAAACCCCGGATGAGGGGACTGTGACGTTCGAAGGAACGAACCCGTTTGGACTCCGCGGGAAGGAGCTGTTGAGCTGGCGGCGGCGGGTCCAGATGGTCTTCCAAGACCCGTTTGCCTCCTTGAACGCGCGGATGAGTGCCGGGGACATCATTTCGGAGCCTTGGGCCACCCACCGGACCCTCTACCCGTCGTCGCGGGAGCGTGAAGCCCGCGTACGCGAGCTGCTGCACCTTGTGGGCCTGCGGCCATCGGACGCCCGCAAATCCCCGCAGGAGTTTTCCGGCGGCCAGCGGCAACGGATCGGCATCGCCCGCGCGCTGGCCCTCAACCCGGACGTCATCATCCTGGATGAGCCGGTCTCCGCGCTGGATCTTTCCGTCCAGGCGCAGGTCCTCAACCTGCTCAATGACCTCCAGAAGGAACTCGGAGTCTCGTACATCTTCATTTCCCATGACCTGTCCGTCGTGCGGCACGTGGCCGACCGCGTCGCCGTCATGTACCTGGGAAGAATCATCGAGACAGGTAACACCGATGAAGTCTTCGACCATCCGCAGCACCCGTATACGGCGGCGTTGATGTCGGCGTCACCGAAACTCGATGTCACGGGGGCGAAGCGGGACCGCATCGTGCTCAAGGGTGAGCTGCCGTCTCCGCTGGACCCGCCGTCGGGCTGCCGTTTCCGGACCCGGTGCTGGAAAGCCCAGGACGTCTGCGCCGAAGTGGCACCGGAGCCGCAGCTTACGACTGCCCCCGGCGGCGCGCTGCACGTCGCTGAATGCCACTTTCCGCTGGAATCCCTCAGAGGCCTCACAGGCGCGGCAGCCATCGCCGGGTGACAGGCACGGAGTATGCAGTCATCGCCGCGGTGATCTTCCTGGCCGCCTGCCTGCAGGCGTCGACGGGCTTTGGCATGGGCATGCTTGCGGCGCCGGTGGTGGCCATGGTGGATCCTGCACTGTTGCCCGCCACACTCATTCTGCTGGCCCTGCTCGTGACGATCCTCGTGACGATCCGCGAGCGCCACCACCTGGATCTCCGGGGTGCCGGGTGGGCCCTGGTGGGCAGGATCCCCGGAAGTCTCCTGGGGGCCTGGCTCGTGGCCACGCTGTCCAAGGAAGGACTGGCGTGGGCGGTGGTCGTCGTGGTGCTCAGCGGCCTGGTGCTGGCCGTCAGGGGGTGGTCACCCGGGCCGGCCCGACGGAACCTTGTTGCAGCCGGCGCAGCCTCGGGCGTCATGGGCACGGCAACGTCCATCGGGGGACCGCCCATGGCCTTGGTTTGGCAGGGCCATCAGGGACCCCGCTTGCGGGGGACGATGAGCGCGTTCTTTATGGTGGGTTCAGCAATCTCCCTGGCCTCACTGGGAGTGGCCGGCGCCGTGACAGCCGAGATTCTCACGTTCGCGCTGTGGATGGTGCCGGCCGTGGTCGGCGGCTACGTTGCTTCGCGCTTCGTCAACCGCTTCCTGGACTCCGCAAGGCTGAAGATGCTGGCGCTGGGCGCCTCTGCGCTGGGCAGCCTCCTGTTGATCTGCCAGCTGGCCCTGGCTGCCTTGCAGCGCTGACCGTCGCCCGTCTGCCCCCGACGTCTACAGGGCGGACGGGCCGGACGGTACTTACGTCCGTGGCACGGCATTCAGCAGCTGCCGGCCGTCCGCCAGCCGTCCGATGTTGGCAGCGATGTCCGCCGCCCGGCGTTCGAACGTGACCCGCGCATGACCGGAGTGGTGCGGGGTAAGGACGGTGTTGTCCAAGGCGGCAAACGGGAGTTTCGCCGGGGGCACCACACCGTCGGCGGGGGTGCCCCACCACACGTCGATTCCTGCGCCGGCGATGCTCCGTGACTGCAGGGCATCGAACAGTGCCTGTTGATTGACGACTGCTCCCCGCGCAACGTTGATAAGGAGGGCAGATGACTTCATCGCCGCGAGTTCCGGTGCCCCGATCATTCCCTCCGTCGAAGCGTCCAGTGGCACGGTGACCACCACGACGTCGGAGGCCGCCAGCAGCTCCTGGAGCTGGTGGATGCCCCCCACCCAACTCAGGGCGACCCCATCCGCGACGCGCGCCTCAGGATTCTTGCGGACAGCCCGCACGTCCATGCCCAGCAGGCCGGCGATCCGCGCCACCTCGGAGCCGATGGAGCCCATGCCCACCAGGCCCATGGTCATGCCCCCCAGGGTCGGATGGAACGGCACGGCGGGGTCGGTGGCGATGGTCCGCCAGCTGCCTTCGCGGACCGCACGGTCAGCGGCCAGGACGTTGCGGGACAGCATCAAGGTGACCATCAGGACGTGTTCGGCAATGGGCCGCGCGTGGTGGAACGTGTTGGCCACCACGGCTTCCCGTGCGAGGTCCCGCAACGGGATCTTGTCGTAGCCGGCGCCGGTGACGTGCACGAGTTTCACGCGGCCGGCGGCGGCCGCCTGATCCGGACTCAACGACGAACAGACCACGACGTCGGCACTCGCCAGTGCCTGCAGCTGGCGGTCGGCCGGCCACACCGCCGCCATGTCCCAGTGGTGCGCCGCGCCGTCGTGACGCAGCTGCTCCTCGAAACGGCTGATGATGGGATCGGTGACCACGATTCTCAGGCTCTTGCGTGAAGACTCGGGTGCGCTCACCACCGTGGACTCTGCAGCTCGTAGGACGGGTGCAGACGCTTCATGTATCCGGTGTCGTCCCTGCTCGTGAGCCCGCATTCCAGATACTGCCGGTGGAGGCGCTCCAACGCGTCACGGTCCAGCTCGATTCCCAAGCCGGGTCCCGTGGGGACCTGGACGGCCCCGTTGCTGAAGGCGAAGGTCCCGGCAGCGATGACGTCCTCTTCCGGGTCCTTCCACGGCCAGTGGGTGTCGCAGGCATAGTCCAGGTTGGGCGTTGCCGCGGCCAGGTGGACCATCGCGGCGAGGCTGATGCCGAGGTGGGAGTTCGAGTGCATGGACAGGCCCAGGCCGAAGGTCCCGGTGATGCCGGCCAGGGACTGTGACCGCCGGAGGCCTCCCCAGAAATGGTGGTCCGAGAGGATGACATCCACCGCGCCCGCAGCGACGGCGGGGGCCACGTCAGCGAAACTCACCACACACATGTTGGTCGCCAGCGGCATCCCGACTTCGCGACGGACCGCGGCCATCCCTTCGATGCCCGGGGTGGGATCTTCCAGGTACTCCAGGATGCCATTCAGTTCTTTGCCCACCCGGATGGACGTCTCCACGGTCCAGGCCCCGTTGGGATCAATCCTGAGCGGCATTCCGGGGAACTCGGCGCGCAGCGCCTTGACGGCGGCCACTTCTTCTTCGGGCGGGAAGACGCCGCCTTTAAGCTTCAAGGCCGAGAACCCGTACTCGTCCACCATCTTGCGGGCCTGCCGCACGATTCCTGCGGGGTCTACCGCGGGACCCCAGCGGTCGTCGTCCTGGCCGGGGTGTCCGGCCCACTTGTAGAACAGGTATCCGCTGAACTGCACGGCGTCGCGGACAGCGCCGCCGAGAAGATCGCTGATGGGGCGGCCCAAAAGCTTGCCCTGGATGTCAAGGGCAGCCACGTCGAAGGCTGACAGGACGCGGTCGGTAGTGCTGGACCCGGTCACCATGCCACTCATGCCGTGCCCGCCCTGCACACTGTCGTGCTGCAGTGCCGCGGCGATGCGGCTTCGAAGTTCGTTGATATTGAACACGTCCGTGCCGGGCAGGGCGGCAGCCGCGGCTCCAAGGCGTGCCAGATGGCCGGCGTCGCCATAGGTCTCGCCGATCCCGCTGATGCCGGAGTCCGTGTGGACCTCCACGATGGCCCGGAGGGCGTAGGGCTCGTGTACCCCCACGGTGTTCAGCAACGGCGGGTCCTTGAAGGCCACGGGCGTGATGGTGGCGCTCGTGATGGTGACCTGGTCCAAGTGTTCTGCCTGCTCATTCACGGGGTTCACTGCGGTGTGCTCCTTTGGCGTAGGTCAGCGGACCGATCCGGTGCCGTGCGATGTCACCGCCACTAGTGGCTTCCGCTTCCGCTGCTGGAACGAACATAATAGTTCCAACCGATACAAGTCCAAGCCATAGAATGCACTCAATAATCCACGAAAGGTATTGATGTTTTCCTTGCCCCAGCTTGAAGCGTTTGTGGCCGTCGCCGAAGAGCTGCACTTCGGTGCGGCCGCAGTCCGACTGAACATGACACAGCCTCCCTTGAGCCGGCAGATCCAGATGCTGGAGAAGCAGTTGGGCACTCAACTCTTCGGCCGCACCAGCAGAAAGGTTGAACTGACCCCTGCCGGCGTGATGCTGCTGCCCAGGGCGAGGCAAATCCTTGACCTGTGCATCAAAACTGATCTGGATGTCCGGCGCGTCTCCTCCGGCGACGCCGGCTCCATAACGGTCGCGTACACCGCCATCGCCGGCCAGAGCGCCCTGCCCCAACTGCTCAAGCGAGCCGCGGAGATCATGCCCGGAGTCTCGTTCGTTTTGAGGGAACTCGTATCGACCGATCAGATGGACGGGCTGGTCAAGGGAAACGTCGACGTCGGGCTGCTCCGTCCCGTGGTCGCCCGGCCAGGGATCGTTTCCCGGC
Organism: Arthrobacter sp. YAF17; assembly: GCF_052113365.1. NCBI lineage: Bacteria > Bacillati > Actinomycetota > Actinomycetes > Micrococcales > Micrococcaceae > Arthrobacter > Arthrobacter sp. YAF17. The sequence goes on from NZ_JBFRDB010000001.1 coordinate 179,147, forward strand.
CCATCATGACAGACCGGCTGGTTGTCGCGATCCCGTCGGGCAGTTCGATTCTGGGGAGCCTGCCGGACATGAACGCGCCGCTGCCCCTGGTCATGCTGGACCGGCTGCCGCTGCTGATGTACTCGACGAAGGAGGCCCGGTACTTTCATGACCTGGTGCTGCGGCTGTTTGCCAGCGCGGGCGCCCACGCCAACATCACGCAGTATGCAAGCCAGATTCCGGCCCTTCTCGCGTTCGTTCAAGCGGGCCTGGGTGTGACCCTCGTCCCCGCCTCAGCTATGGCGTCGTCGCCCCCCGGTGTGGAGTTTCACGAGATCAGTGGAAGCCACGGGATACGGGAGCTCAACCGGGTCGACCTGGAACTCGCCTGGAACGAACAAACAGCGAATCCTGCAGTAAGGCGGATGCTGGAACTCATTGACTCCACAGGACTGGACGCCCCGGCCGCGCATGTGAGTGCCCAGCGGGTCTGAACGCCTCCACGTAGGCCTGGCCGCCTCGGCGACGTCCCATACCTGGCCCGGCCGTGGCCTGAAACTGGAAGGCCAAGGGGCCGACGACGACTGGGGGAGAGAACCCCGGTCTCAGAGGGCTCTCAAGCGTCGCCGGCCCCGTCTAACACCGGGCCAGAAGCCCGGTAAGTGAACGTGTTCGGCCCACCGCCTCGCAGCGTTCGGCAGGGGCGCGAGCCTTCTACTATTCAACACCTTTCAGGCACGAACGGGGAGAGATATCTGACGGTTTAATCCAGAGGGTTCATCCTTTCCGGGTGACGGCACAGGGACAGGGAAGTCATAGCGTGGGGTTACGCCGGAACCGGAGAAAATGCTCGGCTGTTGTGCCGCTGGGTGGCTGGCAGGCAGGTTGCCGGTGCCGGCGGCAGTCCATGGCCGTGACGGCCCCGGGGAAGCGAGTGAGCGATGTTGGCCCTGAAGAAACGCGCTGCAGTCACCTCCGAATCGCGGGCGCTCGTCATCGGCAGTGCAGGCTTTCTCGTCCTCGGAGCGATCGCGTTCCTGCTGGTGGGGCGCGAGCCTGTTGCGTTGTCCGGACGGGGTTCCGTGGGGGACATCGCTGCGCTCGGGACAGCGGTCCTCGGTGCTGCAGCGGTGGTGATCGGATCCCGGCAAGGCCGGGGGCCCGAAGCGCCGCACGCCATCGGCGGCGGCCGGACACGCGACATCATCGACGTCGCCGCACTTGCACTGGCGCATGCCTGCATCTTCCTGCTCGGCTGGCTGGCGCTGTTCTCGATCTTCCAGCGGGCCTTCGTGGGCGCAGTCCTGTACCCGCTGGCAGCAGCGATCCTCGTCGGGGTCACCGGAGCGGTCAGTGCATACATCGCGTACCTCTCGGCAGTCACTATGAACGCCTACCGGCTCGCCGCGCTCCTCGCCGTTTTCCTCGTCACCGGGGTTCTGACGAGCATGCTCACCGCGGAAGACCCGCAGTGGTGGCAGGAAAACCTTAGTGCCCTTGGCATGAGCTCGGACGCCTCCGGGGTGGCGTTCAACGTCACGCTGATCGTCGCCGGCGTCGTGGTGACAACCCTGGCCGGATATGCCACGAGGACCCTCGACGCGACGGCGGGCACCGCGTCCGCGCGACGCCGGGTGCGCCAGCTGGAAGGCGGCATCATCCTCATCGGAGTGCTCCTCGCTTGCGTGGGGCTGTTCCCGGTCGATGAGCAGTTCTGGCTGCACACGGCGGCAGCGTCCGGCATGGTGGTGGTATTCGGAACCCTGATTGTCCGCATGCGCACGCTGGTTCCCTCGATCCCGGCAACTTTCAACGTGCTGGGGCTGGTGTTCCTGGCGGTCATCGCCTTCGCCGTCCTGATGTACTTCCCGTTCGCCTATTACAACCTCACCGCGGTGGAGCTCATTGCCGCCTCGCTGGTCTTTGCCTGGCTGATCGTCCTGATCCGAAACCTGGCCGCCGTCGACGCCGACCAGCTCGCCGGGAGCCCGCCGGGCCGCCCGCCTGTCCAGCGCACCGACAGCGCAAGCCAGCCGGCTGTCACCGGAGTGGACGGGCAGTCTAGCGAAGCCTGATGAACCGACGAGTAGGACTGGGCATGAAGAAATCGCAGCGGAGCCGCCGCGCAGTGGTGCCTATCGTGGGCCAGCTCCGTTCCTACGACCGTGCCTGGTTGCGGGGCGACCTGATCGCCGGGGTGACTGTCGCGGCCCTGATCGTTCCGAAGAACCTGGGCTATGCCGGTATCGCGGGGATCCCGCTGCAGAACGGCCTCTACGCGGCCGCGGCGGGCGCGATCGTGTACGGAGTCCTCGGCTCCTGCCGGCAGATCTCGATGGGACCCAGCTCCGGCCTGGCGGCGGTGGCCGCGAGCGCCGTGCTCGCTGCCGGCATTACCAGCGAGCAGGACGTGGCCTCGTTCGTTGCGGGGATCACCCTGGCCTCCGGCATCCTGTTCCTGCTACTGGCCGTCGCGAAGATGGGCTGGATCGCCCAGTTCCTCTCGCGGGCCGTGGTCACCGGGTTCCTCTTCGGCGCGGCGATCGACGTCGTCATCGGGGAGCTCCCGAAACTGACCGGGACCGAGGTCACCGGCTCCAACCCGATCCAGGAACTCCGGTCGTGGCTCGGGACCCTGGGCGAGGCGCACCAGACCACCGTGCTGGTGGGTGTCATCGCGCTGGCCGTCGTCTTCGGGCTGAAGGCGGTCGCTCCCAGAGTCCCCGGCGCCCTGGTCCTGGTGGTGGGCGGGCTGCTGGCGGCGGCCGTGTTCGATCTCGGGGCCAAGGGCGTGGCGTTGGTGGGTGACGTGCCGAGCGGGTTGCCTTCGCCAGAGATCCCGGACGGGCAGCTGATGTGGGACAACGCAGGAACCGTTGCGGTCGCGGCGGTGGCGCTGGTCCTGATCGGCTTTTCCCAGACTGCGGGCGACGCGCGGGCGTTCGCCGCCAAGCACCGCTACCAGATCGACATCAACCAGGAGTCCGTTGCCCAGTCATTCGCCAACATGGCCGCGGGATTGTTCAAGGGGATGCCGGTCTCTACGAGCCTCTCGGCGAGCTCGCTCAACGACCACTCCGGGGCGAAGACGGGCCTGGCCTCCCTCACATCCGGTGCCACTGTCCTGCTGACACTGCTGTTCCTGGCGCCGCTGTTCTCGATCCTGCCCAAACCGGTGCTGGCGGCGCTGATCATCGAAGCCGTTGTGATGGGCATGATGAACTTGCCGGAGATGCGGCGGCTGGCCCGCGTCCAAAGGTTTGATTTCTGGATTGCTGTCGCGGCCATTGTTGGCACCCTGATTTTCGGTGTCCTCGCGGGCGTCATCATCGGGATCGGGCTCTCGCTCATCTGGCTCGTCGGTGTAGCCACCCACCCGGAGATGCCGTCCTTGGGACGGGAACGGGGCACACAGGTCTTCCGCGAGGTGGATGAGAACCCCGGCGACGAAGTGATCCCCGGAGTGGCTGTGATCCGGTTCGACGGCGGCCTCTTCTTCGCCACCGCGGACGCGCTGGAGGACCGTCTGCGCGAGACGATCCACTCGACACCGGACCTGACAGGCATTGTGCTGGACTGCGCGGGAATCAACTTTGTCGACTCCCAGGGCGCCGCGAAGATGGCAGACATCGTGGACCTCGCCCGGGAGGCCGGCGTCACCCTGCGCTTGGCCCGGCTGAAACCCACGGTCCGGGCCACTCTGGCCAGGGACGGCGTGATCGAGCGCCTCGGGGAAGACAACATCCACGGAAACATCTTCCGGGCCGTTCAGGCCGAACAAGCCGCCGCCGGGAAGGGCCTTGGCGATGAGCCGGGTTAGCGGCCTGGCCGGAAGCTCACCCGCGGGGAATGATTGCCCCGCCCCGACGGACGGCTAGCTTTGGGCTAGCACGTCCTACGAAACCCGGAGGCGATCACGTATGAACCCGCCCAAGGGCGGCGGCACCCAGGCGGAGCCATTCAACGGCAGGCTCGCACTGCTGCTGGCGATGGCAATGTTCGTGCTCGTCGTCGACACATCGATTATGAACGTCTCCATCTCCGCTGTGGTGAGGGACATCGGGTCGACAGTCAGCGGCCTCCAGTCAGCGATCGCCCTTGAGGCGCTGGTCTCTGCCGCCTTCATCCTGATCGGCGGCAAAATTGGGGATCTGATCGGGCGCAAACGCGCGTACGTGATTGGCCTTGTCTGCTACGCCATTGGTGCCATCGCCATGACGTTGGCTCAGAGCCTCCTCCCCATCATCATTTTCTGGGCGGTGATCGGCGGTCTCGGAGCCTCGCTCCTGCTGCCCGCCATGCAGTCCCTCATCCACGGAAATTTCGAGGGGGCGGCGCAGAAACGGGTCTATGCCCTGGTGGGCGCCTCGGCTGCGATTGCTGCGGCCGTGGGGCCCCTGCTCGGCGGGTTCATCACCACGTTCCTGTCGTGGCGCGTCGCCTTTATGCTTGAGGCCGTCATCATTGCGGTGGTGCTGTTCGGCATCAAACTGGTTCACGATGTTCCGTTTGTGGGATCACGGTCCTTGGACCTGGTCGGTTCGGTCCTCTCCATTGTGGGGATGGGCGGCATTGTGCTTGGCATCCTGGTGTGGCAGGAAGGCGGCGAAGCGGTGGGCGCCCTTCTGGCGGTGGGTGCGGTCGGACTGGGGGGCCTGATCTACTGGCTCCTCAGGCGCAAGCGCCTCGACAAAGCCACCCTGGTGGACCCGGACCTGTTCCAGTCGAAAGCCTTCCGCTTCGGCGCCACAGGACAGATGCTTCAGCAGATCGCCCTCGGCGGAACCATGATCGTGCTTCCCATCTACCTGCAGATGGTGCTCGGATACAACGCCATGCAGGCAGGGTTGTCGATCGCGCCCCTCTCGCTGACCATGTTCGCCGTCGCAATGATCGCCGGAAAGCGGGCAGGGGCGCGCAGGCCGGCAAATCTGATCCTTTGGGGCTTCCTGCTCTTGATTGTGGGCCTGCTCGTTCTGGTTCCGATCGTGCCGCGTGCGGACTCCGGTTGGTGGCTTCTGGTGCCGCTCGTTATTGCAGGATGCGGTCTGGGGCTGCTGGTGTCCCAGCTCAACAACTACACCTTGTCTCCGATCTCGGATGAGCGGGTCAGCGAGGCTGCCAGCGTGAACTCGGCCGCAGGATCGTTCGGCCTGTCCTTCGGGCTCGCGTTCGCCGGCGGGATCATGCTCGCATCGCTCTCGACCATCTTCATCGGCATGTCCAATTCCAGCACGGTCCTCGCACCCGACCAACAGCAGCAGGTCGCGACGGTACTGGAAGAAGACGCCCAGGTGATGAGCGACGCGCAACTTCAGGAACAGCTCGCCGGCCAGCCGGAGGACATCCAGAACGAAATCATCCGGATCAACACGGAAGCGCGGCCACTGGCCCTCCAGATCGCCTTGGCGGTTCCGCTTCTGGCCGGCCTGGCCGGGCTGTTCACGTCCTTCCGGATGAAGAGGCTTCCCGACCCCAAACCCTCCGGGACCGGCGAAGGGGCGATCCTGGGTTGAACGGTGCAGCGGTCATTTCCCATCCGGGATTTCACCCGCAGCGGATGAGGAAATGACCCGGTCCCGAAGCCGAAGATGTTCTTACCTGCCACTGGTCAGGCAGCCAGGCGATTATCCGGACCTGCACTTAGTTTCAATTCGAGCCGCATCAACTGAAAGCAGGGAGCCACATGAGTTTCTGGGAAAACTTTTGGAACATATTCTGGTGGTTCCTTTGTGTGTACGCATTCATTGCCTTCCTCTACGCACTATTCGTCATCATCGGTGACATTTTTCGGGACCACGAGCTGAACGGATGGTTGAAAGCCATCTGGATCGTATTTCTGGCGTTTGTGCCCTTCTTGAGCGTGCTGGTGTACCTGATTGCCCGCGGCAAGGGCATGGTAGAACGGGCCGGGGAACGGGCCCGGAAAGACCAGGAGGCCTCGGACGCGTACATCCGCCAAGTCGCCACCGCGAGTCCAACCGAGGAGATTGCCAAAGCCAAGGCTCTCTTGGACTCCGGCACCATCAGCCCCGACGAGTTCGAGAAGATCAAGAGCAGCGTGCTGGTCTGACACGTGACCAGGAGCGCCCCGGCGACTGTGATCGCAGGGGCGCTTTTGGCGTGTTCAAAGCTGCAGGAGCGTGTAGCCGACAATGAATACCCCGATAGCCAGGGTTGCGATCGCCGCAAGCATGCGTCCGTTCCGCTCCATCCAGGCGTAGATGGCCGTCAGGGGCACTTCGGCCCGCTCCGGGGAGCGCAGCCATACGGCGATAGGCACAACGACAGCTGACTGGGTGACGACGGCGTAGGCGAGGACCAGTACGGCTCCCACGAACAACGTCGGTTCCCGCACGCTGATCACCGCACCGGCCGCGACGGCCAGCAGGATCGCCTTGGGGCGCAGGTTCAGGCCAAGGCCCAGGACCACGAATTCCCACGGGCGCGCGGATTGGAACTTCGTTTGGAGTTTTCCGACGACGGCACTGTCCGTCTGGCTTCTGTGCCAGAAAAGGTAGATGGCGTAGCCGATGAGCAAGACGCCGACCACCAGGCCAATCTGTGCCAGCAATTCGTCCTGTCTCAGTGTCGGCCGGCCGGGCAGGAATTGCAGCCCGACAGCCGACAGGCCGACAACCACGATCGATCCGGCAACACTGCCGATGAGGAAGGGCAGAGCACCACGCCGCGGAGCGGGGGAGAGCAGGATCATGATGGTGATGCTCACGGGCACGGTGCTGATCGCCCCCGCGAGGGCAAACAGTGCCAGGCTGGTGACCACGCTCAGCACTTGGAAGTCACCTGGCCAGTGCAAGAACCCGAGGGCATGTCACGCCTTCGGGGTGCTGCCGGGGTCTGGGCGGCCTGGTCGCTGACGTCCGCGGCGGGCGCGGATCGCGGCGTCTTCTTCCTTGAGGAGCTGTTCGAGGTCCTTCTTGTCGCCCGTCAACGGCCGCCACCATGAGATGGACGGGTCTGAATCGAGCAGTAGGGCGCGGACAAAGAGCGTCAGGGGGACGGCGAGGACGGCGCCAACAGGTCCAAGGACTACGGCCCAGAAGAGGACGGATACAAATGTCAGAGTCTCGCTGAGCGACACCGCGTTGCCCACATACTTGGGTTGGATGATGGACTGAACGACGCTGTTGATCCCGCCGTAGATGATGATGATCGCCCAGACGGTCGGCCAGCCACCGGTGAGGAATCCAAGGAACAGTGGCGGGATAATCGCAATGAAGTATCCAATGTTGGGGATAAAGCTGCAGATGAAGGACAACAACCCCCAGAGCAGGGCGCCGGGAACCTGCAGGATGACCAGGACCAGCCAGTTGAACATCCCCTGGGCGATTCCGAGGATAGTAGTGGCGACCATATAACGGCGCACGCCGGTTCCGAAACCATTGAACGCGGAGACCAGCGCCGGCCGGTGGAAGTTCAGCTGCGTCAGGAGCGCCGGTATGCGCGAGCCATCCACGGCCATGAGGATGAGCATCGTCAGGATGATCACGAGGCTGCCCACCAAGCCCGCGACGTTGCCCAGGAGGCCGCCGAGGAAGCCGAGGATGCGGCCGGGAGTGAACCCGTCCAAAACCGCCTGGGCTTGCTCGGGGCCGAAACCTAAAGATTCCAGCATTCCCGCGATGTAAGCGCCGAGCTGGGCCATCTGGGGAGCATATTGCGGCAGCAGCGCGGAAAACTGGGCGAGTGAGGCAACCAGCACTCCAGCGAATGCGGCCAGCAAACCGAAGACCGCTGCAATGGTCGTTCCTGTGGCTATGCCCCGGGAAATTCCTCTTGCCTGCATCCAGCGCCGCAGGGGATGCACGCAGAGGGTAAGAACGAATGCAAAGAACACGGGGGTGAAAATCCCTCGCGTGGCTGCCAGACCGAAAGCCACGACAGCCGCACATGCCAAAGTGAGCAGGATGATCGCTGAGCGGGGGAGGACAGGGCGTGGAGATGAATCCGCTGGATCCGGGCCCATTGAGCCCTCCTTCGTTCGCCTTGGAATCAGTCTAGGGACGCCGCGGCCCGCTGAGTAGGGGCCGGGTGGCACCCCCGGTCCGGGTCAGCTTGTGACCCTGGCTTTGATCCTTTGGAACTCCTCAGGAGTGATGGTTCCCGCGTCCATGAGGGCCTTGGCTTTGGCGATTTCCTCGGTGGGGCTCGCGCTGGCGACGCTGCGGATATAGGAATCGGCTTCCTCCTGGTCCCGGCGGGACCGTTCCATGGACCGCTGGGCCAGGCCCTTGCCGCGGGCCACCATGTAGACCAGCAGCGTCAGGAAGGGCAGGAACGCCAGGAGGACGATCCAGACGGCCTTCCACCAGCCGCTCAAATCCTTGTCGCGAAAGAGGTCGGCAATGACGATGAACAACGCATACAGGAAGGCGAAGAATGCGTACACGACGAAAAACCACCAGAAGATGTCCCAGAAGTTCTCCCAGAAACTCATTTGGTTTCCCTACTTTCCATTGATGTGGCATTGTCCGTGAACGCAGCCTCGGTTCAGATTGAGGTCAACTGCCGGTCTGGAGCATTGTGCAACCTAGCACCGAACCTCGCTGGCGAGGTCACTCAAAGCGGCCTGGACGGTTGCCACCTCGTCCCGCAGGGAGTCGATGGCTGAGGTGAGCGTGGCGTCGTCGGGAATATCGTTGACGGCGGAAGCGAGCTGTTCTTCAGCCGACCTGACGGCGTCCACCCGTGCTTGGGCCGCGGACCCTGCCGTGCTGAGGAGATCGTCGTAGGTCTTCTCCACCTGATCCAGTGCCGAGTTGATCTGCTCCAACGTGGCACCAGGCTTGAGGGTGTTCTTGAAACCTGTCAGCGCCTCCGCAAAGGCGTCGGCGGCTGCGCACACGGGCGAGACGCTTGGCTTCGGGCTTGGTGTGCTGGCGGTCGGGCTTGGTGTGCTGGCGGTTGGGCTTGGTGTGCTGGCGGTTGGGCTTGATGTGCTGGCTGTTGGACTGGATGTGTTCGCCGGCGGCGTGGCCGTGGTGCAGCCTGCCAGCAGCACGAGGGTTGCGCCGAGCGGTAACAACCAAGCCAGGACTCGTCGTGGCATCGACATGGGAGGCCCCCTCCGGGATGGGCATTCGGCTGGCAGCCCAATCACCGCCAGATAAGACCATCGTTGGCCCGGATCCGGGGGTGCGCCTCACCCGCCGGGGGTGATACGGCGTTATGCGAGGGACGCAGCGCAGGCCGCGGCGACCGGCTTTAGCGCGTCGCAGGGGCTGTCCGGAGCACGGCCATTTGTGGGAAGATGCGGGCATGCGCGCCAAGGAGCTGCTGAAACCGGTGGCATTCCCGAAACTCATAGCGTGTCCACGTCCGCTCGATAACGATGCGGGTCGGCCGTGAACCACTCCGGCTGAAAGGAACTGGCATGACATTCTGGGAATTCTTTTGGCTGATGATTTCGTTTCTGCTTTATGTTTCGTACTTGGTGGTGCTATTTCTCATCGTCAAAGACATTTTCTCTGACTCCACGCGCCCCGGGTGGAGCAAGGCAGTCTGGGTGCTTGTCCTCTTAATCCTCCCGGTCCTCGGCGGCCTTGCGTATTTGATTGCCTTCGGGCAGTCCATGTCGCTACGGCAGGCCGCGCGGAACGATGTGTCGAAGGAGGATTTTGACGATTATGTCCGTCGAACGGCCGGAACCAACCCGGCCGAGCAGATCGCCCAGGCCAAGACCTTGATGGACGACGGCGCCTTGACGGCCCAGGAGTTCGCCGCGCTGAAACAACGCGTGCTTGGCCAGTAGGAGCTGCCGCGGACGATTCACCCGCGGGAGGTGATGCGCCAGCTTCTTGCCGGTGGTGGAATCGTGCTGGAAATCCGCCCCCGATCTGAAGGAGACGACATGTGCCGTTGGCTAGCGTATTCAGGGTCGCCCGTGCGATTGGATGACCTCCTCTACAAACCCGCCAACTCCCTCGTCATGCAGAGCAAACACGCAAAGATGGGAGTCGAGACCACCAATGGTGACGGGTTCGGCGTCGGCTGGTACGGTGCCGCGCCGGTTCCCGGGGTGTTCCACAGCACGGAGCCTGCCTGGCACGACCGCAACCTGCGCGAGCTCGCAGGGCATGCCTCGTCCGGCCGCGTGTTCGCACATATCCGTGCCACGACCGGCACAGCCGTTCAGCAGACGAACTGCCACCCGTTCCGCCACGGGCAGTGGCTCTGGATGCACAACGGGGTCCTCGCGGAATTTCCTAAAGTGAAGCGTGATTTGGCCATGGCCGTCGAGCCCAGCCTCTACCCGGAGATCGAAGGATCAACCGACTCGGAAATGTTCTTCTACCTCGCCCTGACCTTCGGCCTGGAACGGGACCCCCGCGCGGCAGTCGCTGAGGCGGTGGGATTCATCGAAGACGCCGGTCGGCGCCACGGCATCGAGCATCCGATCCAGATGACCGTAGCAACTACCGACGGCGACACCACCTGGGCGTTCCGCTACTCCAGCGAGCGCAACTCCCGGTCACTTTTCCACAGCGCCGACATCGCAACGCTCCGCGCCCAGTACCCGGACAACCCCATACTCCACGAGCTCGCGGACGATGCGCGGTTGGTGGTGTCCGAACCGCTGGGGGATCTCCGCGGGGCATGGCAGGAGATACCGGAAGCCACGTGCGTCGTTGTGCACGGCGGAGGTCAGGAACTGTACCCGTTTGCGCCCACAGCTCCCTAACGCAGCGGCAGCAAAAGACATCACCTGAGGGCGGCCCCCCGCAGAACGCCTTCCGTTGCCGGAGAAGTGGAGCACCAGACCCGTGCATGAGGTCACTCGGTGCGGATGAGGCGCCACGCCGCACCGGGAGCACAGGATGGGAATGCGGCGGTCCGTCGGGCCGCGCTGAACCCAATCAGAAAACGGAGGTTATCAGCATGGCTGATTCATTGGATGAACTGGGGCCGGTTGACTGGCTCGTCGTGGAGTTTCCCGGGCCCAACTTCGGTGAAGGCCAGATCGCCCCGTTCCTGGACGACTTGGTCAAGCGTGAGCTCATCAGGGTCCTCGACATGGTTTTCCTGAGGAAGACCGAGGACGGCACACTCGAAACGGCGGAGATCTCCGACCTCGACGAGAGCCAGCTCGGCGAGGTGCGCATGGCCGAGGCCGAACTGGCCATGGTGCTCTCTGAACAGGACGTCATGGACCTGGCCGAGACGATCGCGCCCGGCCACTCCGCCGCCGTCCTCGTCTGGGAGAACCAGTGGGCTGCCCCGTTCGGCGCGGCCGTCCGCAAGGCCGGCGGCCAACTCGTGGCCAGCGGCCGGATCCCGACCCAGGCCGTCATCGCCGCCTTCCAGGCCGACGCCGACGCCGAAGCCCAAACGCCCGAAGGAATAAGGGAAGGAGCCTGACATGCCACTGGCAGCACGACGCAGGCGCAGGACCGCCGCCGCCGTAGGCGGGGCCATTGTGGTCGCCCACGGGATTAACCGACGCGGCGACCGCCGTGAAGACCGAAGGGACGACCGCGGTGACCGCCGCGACGACCGCCGCGATCGCCGCGACTGACGCATCCGATTGAAACCAACCGAGCCGGCTAACGGCACGCACAGGTGCGCATGACCTGATGGGGTCATGCGCACCTGTGCCTTGTGATTTCCGGCTTAGGGCAGGGGGAGCGTCGGATTCGATACCTCAGGGGGCGCGGCCGTCACAGGCACACTGGACGGGCTGCCCGGCACAGGCGCTCCGGCATGTTCAGCGGCGACGGCAGGCCGGCACAGCAACTCGATCACGAGGATCGCCAGTCCGGCTAGGACGGCCGTCCAGATGGCGACGGCCGCCGTCGGATACTGCCAGAGGATGAGAACGAGAATGGCGACGCCGATGACGGCGGCCTCCAGGATCCGGCGGTAACGGGCCAACCAGTGCTGCCAAGGCCTGGGCTGCCCGGCCCCCACCTTGCCGGTCACGTAGTCGCCGGCCCGTGCCAGTCCTTGCCGGACGGACTCGGCCGGGCGCGAATGGCCGGTCAGGAAAGCGGCGATGGCCATCAGCAAACCTACAACGAAGACAAACCGCACGCCGGTCCGGAGCGGCACCAGGAGGGTATCCACGAGGCTTTGGGCCGCCGCGGGGGAGACGGTGGCAGACGGGATTGAGCCGAGGAAGATGTCCAGGCCGATGGTGAGCGCGAGGGCCAGGAGAGCCATGGCTATCGCTATCCCCAACCCGACACGGCTCGTCGTACGCCGCCTCCAGCCGCGTGGCGCCACCGCGATGGCTCCGATGGCGCTCAGCACCGTCATCCACGCCAGGATGGGGGCGGTCCGGTCCAGGGTTCTGATGGCATCCGTTGCCCTGACGAGTTCGGGGGACTGGAGCAGCGTGATCTGTGCGTTGACTTCCGGAATTCTCGCCGCGATGTCCACGCCTTGCTCGACAAGGAGTGTCTTCACCCGGGCGATGATTTCCTTCGTGGAGATTGAGACTGTGCCGCTCTCGTCGATCGTCACGGTTCCGCCCGTGTTTCCGGTAGCCAAGTTAACGATTCCCTGATGCGCTACCCGGTTGACCTGGGTCCAGAGATCCTGGAACTGCGGACTGGCGACGAATCTGGACACGGCAGTGTGGATCAGCGACTTGGTCTGCTCAGCAATGGCTGGTGCCAGCCCGGAGATTACGGCGGCGACGCGGGGTGCGACTTTGCTCAGTTCGGTCATCGCGTCGCGGGTGATGCCTTCGATGTCGACTGCTTCGGTGATCTGGGTGGTGACCTTGTTGGAGATCTCCGCCTGAATGGCAGGATCCGAGGCCAATGGCGCGACGGTGGCCACGTAGCGGTCAGTGTCGAGCACTTCGCTGCGCAGGTACAGGGCCGGCACGGTGGCGAAGGCCAGAATGGCGGTCAGGACCACCAGGACGACGGCGATAATCCGGCGGGCTAACCCCGATCCGCGGCCCGGCGGCTTCAGGGCAGCCTCGCTTGCACGGTCCTTTTCGAGCTGAAGGCGGGCAACTTCGGCGCGCAGCCTGAGGATTTCTGCCTGCTCCGGGCTGCCGGCGCTGTTGGCGCCATCGTGGAGTGTCATGGCAGTCCGGCCTTCAGTGTGTGAACAGCGGCTGGATTGCTCGATCGCTTCACGGTAACCACCTCCAACGTCTGGGTTCGGTTTAGGGTGCCTGGCGCCGCAGGGCTGGCGTCACATCAGTAGCCGGGATTTCGCCGCGGTGAATTCGGCCTCGGTGAGCATTCCGGCGCTGCGCAACTCGGCGAGGCGCGACAGCTGGTCCGCGAGTTCTCTTCCGCTTCCCGGTGTGGGAGCAGCCGGTGGTGGAGCATCCCTGGCCGGAGTGCCTTGGCGCGCGGCCGCCCGGGCAACGGTTCCGAGCAGCCCTGGCCTCCCGGCTCTGGCAAATGGCATGAGAGGTTCCTTCTGTGGGTGGGTCCCGGTCAAATTGTTGTCACACCGTCGGCTTCAAGCGCCAGGACTGCTTCTTCGTCGGGGATCCTGGCCTGCAGGGCCGTTACACCGCCCGAGCGCCGCACTTCCTCTGACAATCGGTGCGCCCAGCGGTGTTCCACGACGGCGACCAGCGCCATCTGGCTGTTTCCGATTGTCTCCGCCGCGATTGAGATGTCGGCGTCGCTAAGAAGCGTCATGGGCCGTGAATCAAGGATCATTCCGGACCAGGCTGCGGGCAGACCGTCGTGCAGGTCGCGGACGTGCACAACGCCTGCCCGATCTCTGCTGACCAGGACCAGATCCGCGAGTGCAATAGCTCCCGATTTGACCGTTTCGCTGAACGCCTTGACCACGCTTGCGTCGATGGCCGGTTTCGGAAACGCACAGATGATCACTTCCAAGGGGCCGATTTTCATCTGGAACTCCTGTCCGCGCGTCGTGCAGTCCTTCAGTCGTGACAATCCCTATTGTTCTCTGGCCCCATCCGCCCGGCCCCACCCGCCCGGGGTGATCTGTTGTCCGGCGGAGGAACTACAGGTGGTCGGCGCATTGATCTGCGCGCCTCCCCGCAGGCACGTTTTTGGAGGGAGTGGCGGGCGCCTGCACGTCCATCCCCGGGCCTTTCCACGGAAGTTGTCCGCGCCGAGGGTTCCGGCGAAGCATAATCACCCCTTTCGGGTGAGCGTCCGCGCGTGGCCAAAGTGCAGGACCGCGCAGACGGGGGAGCGTGCATTGTGGGCCGCGCGGCCAAGGCCACGGTTCAGGGATGGCTCAGCCGCCGGCCCGCCGCGAAGAAGGCAACCTTGGCGACCAGGACGAGTGCACCCAGGCCGGCAATCATCTGTACTGTGACGACTGCCCGCGCGAGCTGGCTCACGGGGGTGATGTCCCCAAATCCGACGGTGGCGAACGTGACGGTGGTGAAGTAGAGGGCGTCCATCCTGCTCAGGGGCTCGGTAAACGCCAAAGGGTCCGTGGTGGACATCGAGGTGTAAAGGAATGCAAAGAGAAACAGGAACATCAGGACCGTCTCGACGACGGCTTCGGCCGCACGGACCTGGGGTACCTCTGCCGCAATGATCATTCGCAATTGCAGCGCCAAAGCGCTTAAGAATACGAGCAGAATTGCCAGCAGGCGGATCCATGCCGCCGAAGGATTGTCCTCGTCGAAACCACCGATGGGGACAGTGGTGTAGAGGAGGACGAGCAGTGCGAGGAACGCAGCGAGCCGGAGCGCTGCGACCAAAAAGACGTGCCACCTCGTGGTCCGGTCCAGTTGACGGACAAAAACCGGAGGCTTGCGGCTGCCCTTCCTAGTGGCCATGACTGATGTTACCCCGCGCAGAAATTCCCGGGCGGGGGGCTGCGGGAACGGTATTTAATGGCCAAAGTGTTTTGCGCAGGAGTGCAAGGACTAGGACCATAGGACCCTATTGCACGCCCTTGCACTTGCCTACCATCAATTACGTGGGAGAGCCGCAAAATTCCGAGTGGGCTTCTGGTCCCCAATTCAAATTCCGGCCTCCTCTGCGCGGCTTGGGCCCACTAGAGCGCCCGCGTCTTGAAAACGCTTTGACGGCGGCAACTGATGCTCACCGGCTGACGCTGGTCGCAGCCCCGGCCGGCTACGGCAAATCGACCCTCTTGGGCGATTGGGTCCGGAAAAGCGATCTCCAGTGCGCCTGGCTGTCTCTGGACCGTTTCGATACCCAGCCGGCACGGCTCTTTCACGGTGTGGTCGGGGCGGTTCAGGCTGCTGCCGGACAGGTTTCCCTGCCCGGCAATGATGTCCTGATGGCGCTTGACCAGGGCCTCGCCCCGGACCGCGCTGCTTCCTATGACCTGCTGCTGACGGCTCTGGAGCAACTCACGGAGCCGATTGTCCTAGTCATTGACGACCTCCATCTGGCCGGGCCGGAACTGGCCAGCGGAGTGGTCGGTGTGCTCGCTTCCTCGGCCCCGCCCGCCCTGCGGCTTGTCCTTGCCGGGCGGGGGCATCCCTCGATCCAGTTGGAGCGGCTACGGTACGGCGAAGGCCTTGGCGAGATAGGTGCCGCCGAACTCGCGTTCACACGGGGCGAAATCGCCGATCTCGCCACCCTGCTCGGACACGAGGCGGACTTCGACGCCGGGCCGCTCTGGCAACTGACTGGCGGATGGCCGGTTGCTGTCCACGCCGGTCTCAGCACGCCCTCTCAAGGGGGCAATGTGCCCGGCGTGATGGCGGATATCGTGCCCGTGCACGTACCACTCTCTGATTACATCGCGGAGGAAGTCCTTGACCAGCTGGATTCGCCACTGGCGGACTTCGTCCTTCGCGCCACCACCTGCGACTGGCTTGGCCGCCGGCTCGCCGTCGAGCTTCATGGCCTGCCCGACGGCGGCATGTTGCTCGAGGCATGCCTGCGCGATGGGCTCTTTATTGAAGAGTACGAACTCCACGCCGGGGAATCCACATACCGTTGGCACCCCCTGTTCGCAGCCCAGTGCCGTCGAATATTGGAGCGGAGGGACCCGCTTCTCGCCGAACGCCTCCACCGGACAGCGGCGCGCTATTTCCAGGACAGCGACGTGTGTGAGTGCGTGACCCATGCCCTGCAGGGCAATGCGCCAAAGCAGGCTGTCGCTTCTCTCGGAGAGCACTGGCTCCAGTTCTTGCTGTGCAGCGGCGCCCACGCCCTCGAGCAAGTGTGCCGGGACATGCCGGCCCCGTGGAACGAAGATCCCGAGATCCTCATTGTCCTTTCCGTCTGCCGGGCCCTTGACGGTGATGGGGGTGCTGCCACCGAACTCGCCCAGCGTGCGCTGTCGCGCACCTCGGTCCTGGATGATGTGCGCCGACGGAAGTTCGACAAGTGCCGGGCCCTCTTGCAGCCGTTTCCTGCGAGCGCAAGGCCTGATGTGCACACCCCGGCCGCCGACGGCCGGTCGCGTGCCGACGAGGCCGTGGAGGTGCGTCCCGCCACCTCGTCAGGCCTGTTCCTTCTGGCCCAAGCCGAGTTCAGGATGCACCGCATCGGGGACCAAGCGGGAGTACTTCTCCAGCTGGCCGAAGGCGCGGCCAACCAGTGGGGGGTGTTGGAAGTTGGCTCCACAGCAGACCTCGCGCTGGCATTCGCGGTAGGCGGCGACCTTGAGACGGCGGTCGATTTGGCGACGCAGGCGTTTGAGCGGGCTGACGGGTTGGGGCCGGGTGCGCAGGATCAAATGGCGGCAGCCTGGCTGGCATGGGGAATCGCCTGCTACTGGAGAGACGAGTTGAACGGTGCCAGGGCCCATCTCGCAAAGGCCCAGCGCCTTGGCAGCAAGTTATTCCCCATCGGCCCCCTCAGCATCGTCTACAAGGTCCTGGTCGACTGCGCCACTGGCGATCAAACCCATCTTGCCGAATCCAGCGCGGCCTTGGAGGCGGTCCACGACCAAGGACTTTATGGAATGTCCTGGGCGGATTTCCACACCATCGCCAGGGCAAAGATTGCTGAAGCCAACGGGGACCTGGATGGCGCGTTGACGATGGTCGCCCCTTTGGGGGCGGGCGGGCATGCCCCCTTGGTGGACGTGCTCCTGGCAGAACTCCTGCGTCGTGGAGGGGAAGCCGGCGTCGCCGAGCTCTGCGCTAAGGCGCTGACTGATCGGCACCGAAACCGTTACCTGGACACCAGTATGAGTCTGACCGAGGCCCTGCTGGCGCAAGAGGCCGGGGATGAGGCCCAAGTCCATGAGCGGATAGAACACGCGGTTTTTCGGGCCGAACCCCAGTCAGTCCTGCGCCCCTTCACCGAGAGGAGGGACGAACTGGCGGACCTGCTGATTCGGCACGCGGTATGGGGTACCAGCCATGAATCGTTCATCGCGGCCCGGATGGCACGCCACGCTGAAGGTCAGCCGCACCTGCGCACCCGCTCCTATTGGACCCTTACAGACCGCGAGCGTGAAGTCCTGGCCTACATGCGCTCAGTGATGACCGCGGCCGAGATCGCCGATGCCTTGTACATTTCCGTCAATACCGTCAAGACGCATGAGCGGTCCATCTACCGCAAACTCGGCGCAGCCGGTCGGCGCGATGCCCTCAAGACGGCCGCCGAACGCGGAATCGTCTGAACTTGACCGGTCGGGGAGGACCGTCAGGATTTCACCCGCAGCGGATGAGGACCAGGCCTGGTTTGACGCCAACAATGGTCGTACCCGCAGCCGCGTCCGCTAGCGGCGCCGCAATAGTGGAAAGCAGGGCAGCCAGATGAGTTTCTGGGAGAACTTTTGGGACATCTTCTGGTGGTTCTTCACCGCGAGTGTCTTCGTTGCCTACCTGTTTGGGATATTCGCGATCATCGGCGACCTCTTTCGCGATCACGGCCTGAGCGGCTGGTGGAAGGCCGTCTGGATCTTGTTCCTCTGCTTCCTGCCCTTCGTGACACTGCTCGTGTATCTGGCTGCCCGCGGTGACGGGATGGCCGAGCGTTCCGTGAAGCGGGCCCGGCGGGACCAGGACGACGCCGATCCCTACATCCGCACCCTGGCCGCCGCGAGCCCCAGCGAGGAGATTTCCCGGGCCAAGGCGCTCCTGGACGCAGGAACCATCAACGCAGACGAGTTTGAAAGAATCAAGAGCCGGGTGCTGGTCTGACGTGTGCAGCGTCGAAGGGCCTTAGGTAACCGTGCGCGGATTCTTCCAGGATCCCGAGGCTGTCGCTGCACTCCTGCTGGCGGTCCATATCTTCCTCGTGGCCGTCGCGGCTGTCCTTGTGTCGGTGAATCGACGCCCTTCCTCGGCAATCGCCTGGGTGCTCGCCATTATTTTCATACCGTTACTCGGTGCCATCGCATTTTTCTTTGTGGGGTACGCGAAACTGCCCAAAGTCCGCCGCGACAAGCAACGTGAGGTCAATGAACTGGTCCTGGCGCGGACGAAGGGGAGCCCGCTCATCAGCAACGGACATGACTGGCCGGCGTGGTTGCATTCGGCAGTGACGTTGAACAGCAACCTGGGGGCGCTGCCCATGGTTTCGGGCAACAGCGCAGAGCTCCTGCCCGACTACAACGGCACCTTCGATGCCATGATCGCGGAGATCGACGAGGCGGTCAGCTATGTACACGTTGAGTTCTACATTCTTGCCCTCGATCCGACCACGGAACCGTTTTTACAGGCGCTGGCCCGGGCCCGGGAACGCGGCGTTGACGTGCGGGTGCTCTCTGATCACTTGGCGGGCCTCATGTTCCCGGCCCGGAAGGAAACCATCAAGTACCTTCAGGACGTGGGGGCGGAATACCACCCGATGCTGCCCGTGCGGCCGTGGCGGGGCGAGTGGCAGCGGCCGGACCTGCGCAATCACCGGAAGATCGTCGTCGTCGATGGCCGCGTTGGATTCACCGGATCCCAGAACCTGATCGACGCCAGCTACAACAAGAAGAGCAACCTGAAACGCGGGCTCAGGTGGCACGAGCTGATGATGCGCCTCGAAGGGCCAGCTGTCCGCGAGCTGGATGCGGTGTTCGCGACGGACTGGTACAGCGAAACGGACATCATCCTGCCGCTGGAGTACGGTTCGATCGTCCACAGCCAGGGTTCTGTGCTCGTAGATGCGCAGGTCCTGCCCAGCGGTCCCAGCTTTGACAACGACAACAACCTGAAGCTTTACACCACGCTCATCCACAAAGCCGAACGCCGTGTCAGCATCACGAGTCCCTACTTTGTGCCGGACGAATCCATCCTGATGGCTATTGTCACGGCCGCAGCGCGGGGCCTCCGCGTCGATCTCTTTGTGTCCGAGGTCGGTGACCAGAGCTTGGTGTACCACGCGCAGCGTTCCTACTACGAGGCGCTGCTCCGCGCCGGCGTCAGGATCTACTTGTACCGGGCCCCGCAGGTACTGCACTCGAAGCACTTCACCATCGATGAGGAGGTGGCGGTGATTGGGTCCAGCAACATGGATGTCCGGTCCTTCAGCCTCAACATGGAAGTCTCCGTACTGGTGCATGGGCGCGGTTTTGTGGACTCGATTCGTGAGGTCGAAGACCAGTACCGGGCCAACAGCCTGGAGCTGCAACTCGAGGACTGGCTCCGCCGGCCAGTGTCCCAAAAAGTGTTCGACAACCTGGCACGCCTGACTGCATCCCTGCAATAGGGTATTGGCAAGCCCGACGGCGAGGCCATGCAAGCCGCCTGCCATGCCGCCAACCCGCCGCGCGGCACATACGCTTTGACCGCGTCACATCACTTGCAACGCACACATCCTGCCACTAACTTTTAACTTGAATCTTCAAGTACTTGTGCGATTGGATGAACATGCCCTTGCCCCTGCTGGACCTGTCGTGACCGTATGGACCGTCGCGCCGGCGCTTGGCGCCGCCCCGGCAACAGTGCGCAGCCAGGTGACTGTTCCGCTCCGCTTTCCGGACGGCTATGCCGCCACCGCCGAAGTATTGACGTTCCGCGGCCTGGCCGACGGCAAGGAGCACCTATTGCTCGCATTGGGCGAATGGGAGCAAACGCTGTTGCATCATGCCACGGAGGGGCAGGCGCCACTGGTCCGCCTCCACAGCGAATGCCTCACCGGCGACGTGTTCGGCAGCGAGCGCTGCGATTGCGGACCACAGTTGCGGGAGGCCGTTGAGCAGATAGCCGCCGCCGGAGGGTTCCTGCTCTACCTCCGCCAGGAGGGCCGCGGCATCGGCCTCTACGCCAAACTCGACGCCTATGCCCTCCAGGACGCCGGACTGGACACGTACGAGGCGAACCTTGCCCTCGGCCATGGCGAGGACGAGCGGGAATACGCCGCCGCAGCACAAATGCTTGGCGCCCTCGGCGTCACGAGTGTCCGCCTGCTCAGCAACAATCCGGACAAGGCGGCCCAGCTCACGGGCCTCGGCATCGACGTCACTGTGCAGCTCCCCACCGGAGTGCACTTGTCCCAGGCCAATCACCGTTACCTGACTGCGAAACGCGACCATACCGCCCACACCCTCGACCTCCCGGACGCCGTCGGGTCCCGGCCCGAAGCCGGCACCGGCGAGCCCCTGGCCGCCGCACCGGCCATGGGCAGTGCGGCGCCCGCCGCCGCCGTCCCCACCCATGACGACATGCTCGGCCGGATTGACGCGCTCACGGCCCGGCTGAGGGGGCGGGCCGAGGAAACGGAGCACATTCGCCGAATTCCCGAATCCACCATGGCGGAGCTGAGGGACGCCGGGGCCTTCCACCTGCTTTCTCCGAAGGCTGTCGGCGGATATGGCATGGGTGTGGAAACGTACGCGGAGGTCGTCCGCCGGCTTGCCCGGGGCTGCGCCTCCACCGCCTGGACCGTTGGGCACCTGATCGAGCACGTCTGGATGCTGGCACGTTGGCCGCAGGAGGTCCAGGATGAAGTCTTCGCGGACGGGCCAATTCCCCTGGCGGCTGCCACCGGGGCCCCGGTGGGGGTGGCGGAGAAAATCCCGGGCGGTTACGCCATTTCGGGTACGTGGAGCTTCGCCTCAGGCGTGATGCATTCCGGGTGGGCCCTGCTGGCTGCGCAGCACAACGAAACGCGATTGCAGTGCCTTGTCCCGATTTCCGACGTCGAAGCGCTGGACGTCTGGCACACCGCCGGACTGAGGGGGACGGGCAGTAATGACATCCGGGCGGAGAAGTTGTTTGTCCCGGAGCGCCGAACGCTGGACTGGGCTCTTCTCGGCGCGGCGGACAACCCCGGGAGCCTTATCCACCGTGATCCCATCATCCATACCCCCATGGCCGCGCTGCTGAACCTGGTGGCACCCTCCGCCGCCCTGGGTGCTGCCGAACACGCCGTCGATCTGTTCCGGCAGCAGATGCGGGTGCGCAAGGTAAAGAACACGTTGGAGGGCCGCCAGGCGGATTCGCCGCTCGCGCAGGCCCGCTTCGCGCAGGCTTACGGGCTGGTGGTCACCGCGAGGCTGCACTGGGAAGAAGCTGTCCGGGTTGTCTCTGCCTCGCACAAACGTCGGCCTTCAATGCTGATGGACGAGCAGCGCGCCCAGTATCGGCTGTCCCTCGCGCTCAGCGGGGAAGCGTCCGCGGAGGCGGTCCGTCTTGTGATGACGGGATCAGGAGGGAGTGCCCAGCGGCTTTCGCATCCCCTTCAGCGGATCCAGCGCGACGTGAACGTTTTGCTCAGCCATCCCACCCTGAGCAGGGATCCGATCCTGGAACAGGCGGGCCGCGGCCTGCTCGGTGTCGGGTTCACGGTTCCCGCGTTCTAACAGCGCCTACCGGGCGGCGTCGGTGAGCATCTGGCGGAACTCAGCCTCCGTGTTCAGCACCAGCTTCTTACCGTTCAGGAAGAACGTGGGCGTGCCCTTGACCCCCAGTGCTGTCCCGTCCACGACATCCTTCCGGATACGTTCCCTGGTCTTTTCATCTGCCACTGCGGCGTCATACCTGGCCAGGTCCAGTCCCAGTTCCTCCGCGTAGCCGCGGACCACGGGTGCCTGGGAATCCTGCTTTCCGCCCCACTCGGTCTGGGTTTCGAACAGCTTCGCTGTCATCTCCCGGTACTTGCCCTGCTGCGCGGACGCTTCAACGGCCAAAGCGGCAGTCCCCGAGTTCCGGTGGCCGGGGAGGGGGAAGTAGCGGTTCACGAAGGTGATGCGGTCGCCGTACTCCTCCTTCAGTTCCTCGACGAGCGGATGGGCAGCGCGGCAGGATTCGCATTCGAAGTCCAGGAACTCGACCAACTGGGCCTTCTCGACGGCGGGTGAGGTCAGCCGGTGGCTGTCCTCGCGGACCAGCTGAGCATTGGCCGCCGGCTGCGGGGCCGCCGGGGCAGGCTTGTTCAAGGAGAAGACCGCGTACCAGAGAAGGCCGGCCGCGACGACTACCCCCATCAGGATCCAGAGAACCAGGCGCACCTTTTTCGCTGGGTCACTCGGGGCCGGGTTGGGTTCTAGCGTGGTCTGTGTCATCTGTGCGGACTGCTTTCGTGGTCGCGGTGGGTGTCGGGTTCGTTCGGAAGTGAGGGTGCGGCAGGGGGAGCGCAGTCGCCGCAGCAGTCGCCGTCGTCGTCCGGCTCCGCTGCATCCAACGGATGGGGCACGGCACAGCAGGCATCGCCCTTCCATGCGTTGATGCCTTCGCGGACTGCGATCGCGGCAATGACCAGCGCCGCGCCGGCGTCCGCCCACCACCAGCCCAGCGTGCTGTTCAGCACGAGGCCGAGCAGCAGCACCCCGGAGAGGTAAGTGCAGAGCAGGGTCTGTTTGGAGTCGGCCACGGCCGTCCGTGAGCCGAGCTCCCGGCCGGCCCGCCGCTGCAGCCAGGACAGCACGGGCATAATGGCGAGGCTGACCGCCGCAATGATGATGCCCGGCGTCGAATGCCTGGCCTCACCGCCGCCGACCAGTGAGGTAACAGAGTCGACGGTGACAAAGGCGGCGAGGGCGAAGAAGGAGATCGCGATGATCCGGAGGGTGAGGTGTTCGCGGTGTTCCGGATCCTTGGCGGAGAACTGCCACGACAGGGCAACGGCGGACGCCACCTCGATCACCGAATCCAGGCCGAAGCCGATGAGTGCGGAGGAGTCGGCGATTCCGCCGGCCCAGAGGGCGGCGGCGGCTTCAATGACGTTGTAGCTGATGGTCGCAGCGGCGAACAGCCGGATGCGCCGGCTCAGGACGGCGTGCCGGGCCGGCTTCGGCTCCAGCCGAAGCGCCGTCATGCCAGGCACGTCCCGTCGGGTGCGCAGCAGGCGGGGTCAACGGCGAGGACGACGCCGAGCAGGTCGCCGATGGCGTGGCCCAGCCGCGCGTCGGCCAGCTCGTACCGGTTCCGCCGGCCATCCGGAACCGCAACCACCAGGCCGCAGCCCCGCAGGCAGGTCAGATGGTTGGACATGCTCTGCCGGGAGACTTCGAGGGAATCGGCGAGGTCTGAAGGATAGGCCGGGCCCTGGGCTAGGGCGAGCAGAATCCGTGCCCGGGTCGGGTCGGACACGGCGTAGCCGAACCGCGCCAGCACCGGCGCGTGCGTGAGGGATTCCATGCACCAAAAGTACAGCCGTGGATGTATTCAGGCAATTGTGCGCCGAGCGTTGAGCTTGCGGTGACGCTGCCCGCCGGCGTGTCAGGGTCCGGGCCAATTCCCGGAATTGTTGAAGCGGCACGCCTGGCGGCTGCATTGCCGGGCAGTCACCCGCCAGTCGGGCTGGCTGGAAGCAATTGGGCGTTCGTCCTTCCAGATCGGAATGACCCTCGAGCCGCACTCCCGGCAAGGCGGCTCCACATGCGCGCGCCTTTGCGCTTTGTTCATAATTTCCCCCAAGAAACTCTGCCAATCGAAGCTTAACTCTATCGATTGTACAAATAAATGGGGTGTCACGGTGGACCGGAGGGCGGTCCCACGCAGGGTCCTGACCGGAAGTTCATCGCGGGGAGGGAATACTGGAGCAGTCCTGTCTGTTGAATACCTATCCGAGCAATCCGAAGAAGAGAGAATCACCCCCGTGGCAACCGATTACGATGAAGTTCGTTCCGACGTCAAGGAATCGCAGGAGAGGTCCCTCGAGGCCCTGCAGTCTGCGAACGCCCCCGACGCCCGCAGTGTGGTGCGTGAGTTGGATGAGGCGGATTCGCTGGACGGTGCGATGGTCCCGGGCGGGGAAATTGTTGCCGAGGAGCTGACCGTCCAGGTCATCCCGCAAGCGAACGACGAATTTACCTGTTACTCCTGTTTCCTGGTCCGGCACCGCTCGCAGATAGCGCGCGAGAAGAACGGTCACGCCTACTGTATTGACTGCGAAGGCTAGTTCGTTCCCGCAGGCCGGACTGGGTCTGTGACCGACTGGCCGCGGGCACTACAATCGCGGCATGACCGTACTGGACTGGCTGCTGGATTCTGATCCTTCCGTTCGATGGCAGGTGCTGCGGGACCTCGCCGGCGCCCCGGCCGACGTCGTTACCGCCGAGCGAGCGAGGGTGGCCACCGAAGGCTGGGGCGCCCGCCTGCTGGCGTTGCGCGGTGAGGACGGTCAGTGGGCGCAGGGCGCGTATTTCCCCGGGCGAGGCGGCGATCCAGACGCCGGACCTTCAGCGGAGGCCGGCGTCCCGGACGGCCAGGCGGAAGCCGGTGGGCACGACGCGCCCGACGACGGGAGCCAGCCCTGGACGGCCACCACGTACAGCCTCCTGCAGTTGCGTGACTTCGGCGTCGACCCGGCGAGCGACCAGATGCGCCGGACCGTGGCGCTGGTGCGCGACAACTGTCGTTGGGAGGAGGGCGGGCAGCCCTATTTCAGCGGCGAAGTCGAGCCTTGCATCAACGGCATGACCGTTGGGCTGGGAGCCTACTTCGGCCAGGAGGTCGACGGCGTGGTTGCCCGGCTTGTCAGTGAGCAGCTCAACGACGGCGGGTGGAACTGCTGGGCAGAGTATGGCGCAGTGGTTTCATCGGTCGCGACGACGATCAACGTGCTGGAGGGGCTGCTGGCGCACGAGCAGGCAACCGGCGGCTCCGCGGAATCCATCGCTGCCCGGCGGCGGGGCGAGGAGTATCTGCTCGAACGCGGGCTGTTTCGGCGCAAGAGCACGGGTGAAGTAATTGACCCGGCCTGGCTGGAGTTCACCTTTCCCACCCGCTGGCACTACGACGTGCTCCGCGCCCTGGAATACTTCCGGTCCGCAGGTGGTCCGCCCGACCCGCGGTTGGCCGAGGCAATCGAGCTGCTCCGGTCCAAGCGACTGCCGAACGGCGCCTGGCCGCTGGAAAACACGCATCCCGGGAAAATCCACTTCGAGCTGGAAGACGGTGACGGCCGGCCGAGCCGCTGGAACACCCTGAGGGCGCTGCGGGTCCTGCAGTGGTACGGAAACGGAGCGCACCCTTAGCCAGTACGCCCGCTGCGTCCGGTGCCGTGAGCCGGAACCGCCGCTTCGGCTCCCCGTCGACGTCAGCGTGCCGCCAGAGCATGCTCAGACGTACCGGGCGAACCAGGCCAGCGTGTCGTTCCAGGCCGCGGTGGCCTGGGCCTCGACGTAACGCGGTCCGGTGTCGTTGTGGAACGCATGGTCGACGCCGGGATAGACCGTGAGCTGGTGGCGGACGTCCGTGGCGGCCAAGGCATCCCGCAGCGCGGGCAGGGCACCGGTGATCCGTTGATCCAGTTCGGCGTAGACGCCGAAGACCGCCGGCTTGATCGCTGGAACCTTTTCCAGATCGGGGGAGGGCCCGTAAAACGCCGCGGTCGCCTTCAGGCCGGTAAGCTCCGTCGCGGCCTGCCAGGTGATGCCCCCGCCGAAGCAGTATCCGGTCATGGCGATCCGGTCGCTGTCGACGTAGTCCTTGGACTGCAGGTAGTCGAAAGCAGTGGAGAAGTCCGCGACATGGCGTTGGGCGCCGGCTGCCGTCAGTGCTCCGGGGACGGCGTCGCGGTCCATCGTGGCCGTGCCACCTTCCCTGCTCAGCAGGTCCAGCGCCAGGGCCGCGTAGCCGGCCTTGGCAAAGCGGCGTGCCACATCCTCGATGTGCGGGGTCAGCCCGCGGTTCTCGTGGCAGATCAGGACTGCCGGGCCGGGTGCGCCCGATTCCGGCCGGGCGAGGTAGGCACTGACGTCTGTTCCGCCGGCCGGGAATCTCACCGTTTCCGTCGCGATGCCCGGGGTGCCCTCAGGAACAGAGAGGGGGCTCTTGGCCCCCGCCACCGGGCCGGCGGAAGCGGCGCCGTTTCCCGCGGCCGACGACGGGGTGCCAGGTGTGGGCATGGGATCGGTGCTGCGCGGGACTTCCTCGGGTGTGCAGCCCACCAGCAACATCGCGGCCGACGCCCCGGCCATGCTGCCGGTGATAAAGGCCACCCGGCGCGTGAAGGTGCGCTGGCTCATGGCACCGGCGCGGAAATCGTCGAAGAATTCCTCGATCAGGTACTTCTCGAACTTGCCAAGCGTGTTCATGAGGGGCCTCCTGGAGTGTGCGCACATCCTCCTCCGAAGTCCCTATTCAGGCAAGGGCGCGCCTTGCTGGTCTGCGGCCTTGACGCGGTCACGCTTCGCCCGCATCGAGGACCAGCCCTGCACGTGCAGCCGCTCAAAGCCGTCCAGGAGCAGATCAAGGGCAAATTCGAACTCAAACTGGTCGTCGCAGCCGTGCCCGACGACCGAACCCTCGTCGTGGGGCGTCGAGGTGGCGATCGCCACGATGTTCGGATACCGCGCGGCCATCTGCTGGAACATCGCCGCCTGGGCTTCCGGCGACACCTCTGCCGGGGACTCCGCCGTCGTTCCCGCCGGGTCGTCGAACAGTTCCTGGGTGAAGCCCCACATGCGGCCGCCGATGGCATGCATCACATGGTGCGTAAGGTCAGCCGAGAAGCCGCCGGCCAGGAACATGCCCGTGAATGATTCCATGTAGTCAAGGACGGCAGGCGTCTTGTTGGTGCGGGATTCAACTGCCTGACGGGCCCACGGGTGCCGCTGCAGCGCCCGCCTCGCCGAGAGTACCCGCAACCGGACGGCGCTCTTCCAATCCGCATCGGGCACCGGGGGATCGATCTCGCCGATGAGGGTGGCGACCATCCCGTCAAGAAGTTCTTCTTTGTTTGCTACGTGCTTGTAGAGCGCCATTGGCACCACGCCCAGCTCTTCGGCGAGCCTGCGCATGCTGAGCGACTCAAAGCCCACTTCATCAGCGAGTGCAACGGCGGCCCGCAGCACCCGGTCCCGGTTCAGGGGAGTGCGGCGGGTGGCCTCCAGCTGCTGAGTCATCCGACAACCTTTCCCTAGCGGTCCGCTCTTGACAAGTGTACCCCGTACACCTACCGTGATTCCCATTAGTGTACGCCGTACACCCACAGAATTGAGGACCCGGCCATGACAACAAAACCCAGTGTCGCCCTCCAGGCCATCAGGCGTCCCGGGCCGCAGTGGCCAGTGCCGGCAGCCTTGATTCTCCTGAGCCTCATTCCAGTGATTGCCGGGGCGGCGCGGCTGACGGAGTTGACCGGGGGGGCTGCCATCACGCCGCAGAACGCACGGTTCTTTGCCTCGCCTGTCCCCGTGGTGGTCCACATTGTCAGCGTCACCATCTACAGCCTGCTTGGCGCATTCCAGTTCCTGCCCGGCCTGAGGGGCAGGAACAGCTGGCACCGCATCG
The DNA here is from genome assembly GCF_052113365.1 of Arthrobacter sp. YAF17. Lineage (NCBI taxonomy): Bacteria > Bacillati > Actinomycetota > Actinomycetes > Micrococcales > Micrococcaceae > Arthrobacter > Arthrobacter sp. YAF17. Next base: position 206,655 of record NZ_JBFRDB010000001.1, read on the forward strand.
CCGGAAGTGTCCTCATCCCCGCCGGCCTGCTCGCAGCGCTCTCCGGCCTTTGGATGTCGGCGTTCTACGCGCTCCCGGATGGAACCACCGACGTCCCCATCCGGCTGTTCTTTGGCTCGGCAATGCTCGTCAGCCTCATCCTCGGGATCGTCGCGATCCGGCGCCGGGATCTCGTCCGGCACGGCGAGTGGATGACGCGCGGCTATGCCATTGGCGTCGGCGCCGGAACCCAGGCCCTTGTTATCTCCGGCTGGTTGCTCCTCGTGGGCGTGCCGGGCGAGGTGGTCCGGGCCCTGCTGATGGCAGCGTCCTGGGTGATCAACCTCGCGGTGGCCGAGTATGTCATTCGTCGACGCTCCCGGCGCTCGGCCCGGACGCACCGTCCGGCCGGCAGGTCCGTCTGGACTGTTGCCGGGATCGCGCGGTGAACACAGGGGTGGAATGTCTTAATTCGACATAAGAATGCCGTCCGGCGCGGCCAGGTCCGTAACATTGAAGCTATTACGGTCCCCGACTTGCCAAGTTCATTGAAAAGGACTAATAGATTGCCACTCGAATCATTGCCCGTCCTGGACTTCTCCCGCCTGAGTGCCGGCCCGGAGGAAGCCACGCGGTTCCGGAACGACCTGCGCGACGCCATGCACGAGGTGGGGTTCCTCTACCTGTCCGGTCACGGGATCCCGCAGGAGCTGACGGATTCCATGCTCGATGTGTCCCGACGCTTCTTTGAGCTGCCCGAAAAGCAAAAGCTCGCGGTGGAGAACGTGCACAGCCCGCAGTTCCGTGGTTACACCAGGGTCGGCGGCGAGCTCACGGACGGTGCAGTTGACTGGCGCGAACAGATCGACATCGGCGTCGAACGTTCGGCCGTGGAGCCGGGTCCCGGCGTCGCTGACTACTGGCGTCTGGAAGGACCCAATCTGTGGCCGGACGCCCTGCCCGAAATGCGGGAGATTGTCTCCGAATGGACCGAACGGCTGAGTACCATCTCGCTGACGCTCCTGCGGGCACTGGCGGTCTCCCTGGGCGCGCCGGAAGACACCTTTGATGCGGCCTTCGCCGCACGGGCCTTCCCGCTGCTCAAGATTGTTCGGTATCCGGGGGAGTCCAACCCGGAGCCCAAACAGGGCGTTGGTTCTCACCGCGACGGCGGGGTCCTGACACTGCTGCTCGTGGAGCCGGGGAAGGGTGGACTCCAGGTTGAGTACCAGGGGCAATGGATCGACGCCCCCCAGGTGCCGGGAACTTTCGTGGTCAATATCGGCGAAATGCTCGAACTGGCAACGAACGGCTACCTCAAAGCGACGCTGCACCGGGTGATCTCGCCTTTGCGCGGCACTGACCGGGTTTCCCTTCCGTTCTTCTTCAACCCGGCGCTGGATGCGACCATGCCGCAGCTTGCCGTGAGCCCGGAGTTCCAGGCCAAGGCCCGCGGGCTGTCCGTCGATCCGACGAACAGCCCGATCCTTGAAACCTATGGAGACAATGCCCTCCGCTACCGGCTCCGGGCCCACCCCAATGTGGTCGCAGAACACCACTCGGACCTGCAGAACAGCTGAGCCGCCCGGCCGCGGGTACGCTGCGCGGGGGATCAGGCGGCGAGGGCAGTTAGACTCCGGGTGTCAGCGCTGGTCGAGGTCCTCTGGGGGAAAGCTTGTTCAACCGCAGCCAGATAAGGTTCATGCTGGGAATCGTCCTGATTGCCATCGGCATAGCGGTCGCCTTTGCCGTGCGTGCAGTGTCCTTTGCCCGGTACATGCACCTCGAAGACCTTGGCCTGGATGTGGATCCTGCCGTGGGTTCGGAACTGTTCAGCCAGATCGTGGCCCCAACACTCGTTGAACGGACGTTCGTCTACGTGTCGTTGGGCCTTGTCCCGGCTGGCCTGGTGCTGCTGATCCTTGCTTGGCGGCTTCGCTCCCGGCCTCCCACATAGTCCCGTTCAGGTGAGTGATTCAAGACGCATGGAGCGGCGCCCCAAGGGTCCCAACAGCCAGCGACCAGCAGGAAATTTGAGGGCGTGCGGACGGCCGAAAATTGTCGCAGGTGACCGATAGCCTGATTCCATGGACGGCAATCTTGGGCCCGACGAGGCTTCGGCAGCAGCTGGCACGGCGACGGTCGCGGATGTGGTCCGGGCGCTGGCCGCTGTCCGGCCCGCACGAGACAGTGTCGGGCTGATCAACCAAATCCGGGAACTCGAGGACGCGAAGTCCGCCGCGGCCGCGTCGCAGGCCCGCCTGTCCGTCGCCTTCGATCTGCTCCAGCGTCGTGAACAGTCCGACGCCGGGATGCCCGCGGCCGAGCTCGGGGCCGGGGTGGGCGCGCAGGTCGCCCTGGCCCGGCGGGAATCCCCGGCCAAGGGCAGCAGGCTCCTGGGGTTGGCCAAGGCGCTTGTTACGGAGATGCCTCGCACTCTTGCCGCGCTGGATAAAGGAAAGCTCAACGAATGGCGCGCGACGATTCTGGTGCGCGAGACTGCCTGCCTGTCCGGCGCCGACCGTGCCGGGGTGGACGAGGAGCTGGTCGCCGACGCCGGGACGTTCGACGGCGCCGGGGACCGGGCCATCATCGCCGCGGCCAGGGCGGCAGCCTACCGGCGGGACCCACGCACGGTCACCCAGCGTTCCAGCCACGCCGCCACCGAACGGCACGTCAGCATCCGCCCGGCCCCGGACACCATGTGCTACTTCACCGCCCTGCTCCCCGTCTCGGCCGGTGTCGCGATGCACGCGGCCCTGACCCGGCACGCCGACTCCCTGCGTTCCGCCGGGGACCCCCGGACCCGCGGCCAGCTCATGGCGGACTCCCTTGTTGAGCGAACCACCGGCACTCCCGGCGGGATCACCGGGATCGAGATCCAGCTCGTCGTGACCGACCGCACCCTGTTCCAGGGCGACATCGAACCCGCCCGCCTCCCGGGCTACGGGATCGTCCCCGCCGGCTGGGCCCGGGAACTACTCAAACGTGGAGGAAAATCGGCCGGCGCCCGCCAGGACCCAAAGCACGGAACCGGACCAGGCGGCGGCGTGGCAGGAATAGGCGCCGGCCGGGCACGAGCAGAGGGAACGGACAAGGCCACGGACACCGCCGACGACGACCGTGACCTTAGCGTCTGGCTTCGCCGGCTCTACACTGCTCCCGGCGCCAACGGCGCCGGGCTCTGCGAAGCCTGCAACCACACCAAGGAAGCCTCCGGCTGGAAGGTCCGACACCGGCCGGGACCCCGGCACACACTCGAGATCCAGACGCCCACCGGCCACACCTATCAGTCCGCTGCGCCACCGTTACCGGAGACAAAACTGGCCCCTCCACGGCGCACCGGTCCACCCCGCACCAGAACTGCTCCGTCTGCCGGGCAGGCAGTTGGTCCGATCGCCGAAACCAGCAACCACCGCCGCACACTGAGACACCAAGCCAAGACCCGTAAACTTGCCGCCAAGCGACATCCCGTGGCCGCGTAGAGACGTCGGGTGATACTTTCCAGCTTGCGTCTGGGCGGCACTCCCGAGCGTCCCGGCGATGGCAGGTGTCAGTTCCACGCACCCCGACCGACTGAACCTACCGCGTGATGGTCAACGGCTTCGTGGGTAGCACGCAGGACACCCTTTCAAGGGTGACGGCCGCACCGGCAACCCGGTTGTTCCTGCCGGTGTCATCGCACCAATCGATGTTGAAGGGCATCGCTGTTATGGCTGCCTCGCCGGCGGCGGTCCCGGCCGGTACGTCAAAACCGTAGCTGAAGCTGCCGGCGTCGTTCATCGGGGCGGTCGCGGTCAACACTTCCACGCCTGTGGCGTCGGTCATGGTCACCTGGATCCGGGCGTCCTGGCCATAGCGCGGGTTGCAGGCGGCGTCCGGCGCCGTCACCGTGACCCGGTCGCCCGGTTTCGCGCTCGACGGTGCCACGGAAAATGCCGGCGGGAAACAAGGCGGCGCCCCGCCCCCGGAGGTGCTGGATGCGCAACCCGACACCCCGGAAGCCAACAGGATGCCGCACACCGGCAGGAGCTCCCGGAACCGGAGGCGACGGCGGCGGGCGGGGTGCCCGGGACCGGCCGCCAGAGCCTCAGGCACGGAGCTTCTCCCGCCACCCGGCAGGTCGCAAGAGTGCCAGCGCCAGGAGGGCCAACAACGCGAGTCCGCTTGCCAGATACAGCATTCCGCCCCACGGGGCATGATCGCCGCCCGACGTGGCAAACGCATCAGCAATTCCCATCCCGCCCGTAAACGCCACGAACATGTGGGACGGGGCCGCGAGGACCAGCAATGCCAGATAACCGGCGACCACGTGACGCGCGCGCGGGGCTCGTTCAAGGATCGTGCCGATCAGGCCGACAACTGCCAAGGCCACCCCGACCGCACTCCAGGCGATCACACGCGGCGCGCCCAGGGTCTCGCCGGCGGCGTCCATGGCTGCATAGATTTCGCCAAGAGTGGCGCCGGGGACTGCCGCCAGCGGATTCCACACAAGGCTCTGGCAGGCGCCGGCTAGCGAATACGCGGTCAGCACCGCAGAGCCGACACCCGCGGCAAGGACCGCGCGTCGCTTCGGAAGATTTCCCCCATGATCCACGCGCAAAAAACTACCACCACCGGGCAGCTTGGCCGGAGGGAAAGCGCCGTCAATTGAGCGAGAGGATGAGATAAAGGGCCGTAAGTACCAGGACAGTAGGCGTCATAACGAGTCGCTCCGGTTTGCTGCGGGAGATCCCGTTCATGACGATGCCGAGTCCGAAGTATGCCGTGAGGACCCACGCGGCGACGCCGGTGACGGTGCCGTTGATGAGCGGTGGCGCCAACACGGCCTTGGCCAGTGCTGTGTAGGCGAAAAGAGCGTACAGGGCGATGGACACAGCGCTGGCAACCCTCAGCTTCTTCGGAAGGACTGTGTGTCCTCCGCCCCAGGCCAACCTCCCCAGCGGTGCCCCTGCCGCGAGGGCGGCCTGGAAAATCGCCAAGCCGGCCAGGATGACGCATGCCAGTAGTGCGGAAAGTTGGTCTAAGGCCATCAGGAACTCATCTTCCATGGAACTGCCGGGGCTGCTGCGGCGCAGCCGTTGCCGCAAAAATAGCAGTACCACCCGCGAATTTCGGGGAACCTGATGCGGCCGACTCCGGTCGCTGGCTATCCTGACCCCATGGACGTGCTGGCAACCAGGGGCGCAGGCCTCCTCTGATGGGTTCCTCCCGCTACAATCGCCGGCCCGTGGCCGGCGGCGAGTGGCCGGCCGGCCCGGTGGTGCTGGGCGTTGCGTGGGAACCGTCCGGACACGTGATCCGCGCGGGCACCAGTTTGGCTGCCCGGCTGGGCGCACACCTGATTTGTGCGTTCGTGGACCCTGCCAGCTATCTCACTGAATGGGAACCCGCGGACTCCAGGACAAGTTCCTCCCTCGATCCGGCCGTCAGCAGCGAAACGGACTTCCCCTCCGGCCGTGTCCGCGAAGGACTCCAAGCCATCCTGGGACCGCCGGGGGAGGACTGGTCGTTCAGGGTGCTGAACGGCGCGGTTGCCCCGGCGCTGGGCCGGCTGGCGGAGAGCACCGACGCGTCAGTGCTGATCGTCGGCGGAGACCGCCCTGGCCGGCTCGCTGCCATGGAGCGGATGCTGGAGGGATCGGTCAGCGCGGAGCTGGCCAGCCTGCAGTCCAGGCCAGTCCTGGTCATTCCCGCCCTGGACCCGTGACGGCCAGGCCGAGGCGGGCGCGCCGCCGTCCGGCGTCGTGGACGAAATCCGGGCGCCCGGCGGCCGCCTATTTCCAGTGGAACGGCTCGGGCGGTGACGTACTCCATGTCCGGAAGAATTGCTCGCGGGATTCCTCGCCGGCYACTTGCTCCAGGGCATGCAGCCGGCCGTAGGTGAAAGCAGCCTTTCCGCGATGATTGGCCGCCAGCTCGCGCAGCCGGTCCCGGGTGACCACGCTGTCATGGTGATCGCCCAGGCTCTCCTGGATCTCTTCCGCGGACCGTGCGAGCGTGGTTGCCCGCTTCCCGAAAATCGGGACCGCGGCTTCGGCCGCATAACGCAGCCGCTTGGCGCTCTTTCGGACCTCATGGAGTGCGGCATCCGTGGCCGGACTCGCGAAAGCGGCGTCGAGGGTATGTACTTCCCGTTTCAGGCTTTTGCGCTCCTTCGCCAGGAGCCGGCCCACCGTCTGCAGCGCGTCCTTCCCGGCAATGTCGGTCAGGGGCGGTTCCCTGAGGAAGGCATCCAGCGCATCGAGAAGGCGGAAGTAGCGGGCACTCCTGAGTGCAGCAAGGCCCTTTGCGCGGGCGCCGTGGGCTGCGGCCTCGAAGTGCTCCTCGATCTGCTGCACTACCGGACCCATCAACAGGTCCGGCGGTTCGGCGCCGATCAGGTCCAGCAGCCGGGCCCGCATCACCTCGTTGTCCCGGGCTTCACCCACGGCGCCGGCCAGCCATCGAAGTTCCGAGCGCAGCGACCGAGTGACCTCGGGGTCGGCAAGTTTCCGGAAGGTGGCCAGTGCGGACCGGATCCTCCGCGCTGACACCCGGAGCTGATGGACGGAGTCCGGCGCAGCCTCCCGGACCCCGGGGTCATGCCTCTTCAGCGCTGCGACCTGCTGGTTCAGGTAGGAAAGCAGCACCGCCGACGCCGGCCCCTCCGGCTCCGGCCCGGGTGCCGCTTTGTCGCCCGGAGGATACTGTCCGCCCAAGCCTCGGGCGAGTTTGGACGGCAGTGCCGACGGATGGTGTCCAGTTTCAGCGAGCAGTGTATCGGCGCCTTTGAGCAACTTCCTGGGGCCGTCGATGAGTTCTATTTCCCATTCCCGCCAGGCGGTGCGTGCCTCCGGCTCCAGCAGGGTCTGGGAATCCACCCGGTCGTCGCAGAAGTCGGCCAGAGCCGTTCCATCGGACGCAAAGAGTCGCTGGGTGGTCCGCCGGGTCTTCAGCCGCGCAACCGGAATCACGTCCTGATCCCTCGTATGGACCTGGACTAGTTGCCGCAGCCTCCGGGGCACGGAGTCCGGGTCTTTGCCCAACCGCCCCGTGAACTCCTGGCGTTCCCCAACCGCCACGGGGAGTTTCAGGTGCCATCCGGCGTCGTGGCCACCTGTCCGCCGGCGCAACGTGATCCCGCGGGTAGCCAGGGCCAGGCCGGCGGTATCGAAGTAGAAGGCGTCGAGCGCCTCTTCCTCGGGCGAGCCCACCCGGTCCACCCCCGGCAACGACTCCAGGACCGGCAGCTTGTCGTCCTCGCCGACGTCGTATTTTCGCTCCACTTCGAGCATCTCGGAGTCGGTCATGGCCAAGCGTAGGCCCCCTGGAGCTGGGGCCGCATGAGCCGAAAGTCCCGCATCAGCCGCGGAAGGGTCCGAGGCCCCGGCTTTGTAGGGACAATGGAAGCGTGACTTCTCCGGCCGTTCCGTTGCCCCCTGCTCCAGCGCCCTTCGATCTGGCGGTCATCGGGGCCGGCCTGGCGTTCGCGCACTCGCTCGGCGAGCTGGCCGACGCGCTCCGGGCCGGCGCACCATCCGCAACCGCCGTGGTCCAGGCGCCGCCGGGCACGGGCAAGACAACTCTCGTTCCGCCGGTGCTCGCCAACCTCGCCCTGGGCGCGGCCCCGCAGCCGGGGCGGACGGGCGCACCGCGCATCATTGTCACCCAGCCGCGACGGGTTGCCGCGCGGTCGGCCGCCCGGCGTCTCGCGGCGCTGGACGGCAGCCGGCTGGGGGACCGCGTGGGGTACACGGTCCGCGGCGAACGCCAGGCCGGGCCGGGCACCCTGATCGAATTTGTCACCCCCGGCATCCTGCTGAACCGCCTGCTCGCGGATCCGGGGCTGGAAACAGCCACCGCCGTCATCCTCGACGAGGTGCACGAACGCGGCCTCGAGACCGACCTGCTGCTAGGCATGCTCACCGAGGTCCGCCAGCTGCGCGGCGATCTCACCCTCGTCGCCATGTCTGCCACGCTGGACGCGCCGCGCTTCGCCGCCCTGATTGGCGACGCCGGGGAACCCGGCGACGCAGCGGGAGACGACGGCGGCGGGCCGGCGCCCGTCGTCGACTGTCCGTCCGCGCTGTACCCGCTTGAGGTCGAATGGCTGCCCGCGGCAGTGCCCCGGCTGGATGAACGCGGAGTGACGCGTGCCTTCCTCGACCACGTGGCGGACACGGCCGCTGCTTCGCACGCCGAAGCGCTGGCGACCGGCCGGGACGTGGATGCCCTGGTGTTCGTCCCGGGGGCGTGGGAAGTGTCCTATGTCGCTGGCCGCCTCCGCGGCCGGTCGCGCGCTGAGATCCTGGAGCTGCACGGGCAGGTTGGCCCCGCAGAGCAGGACCGCGCCGTCTCCGGGCGGGAGCCCGGCGGGAACCCGCGGATCATCGTGGCGACGTCGCTGGCCGAATCCTCCCTGACCGTCCCGGGAGTACGGCTGGTCATCGACTCCGGACTGTCCCGCGAGCCCCGGCGGGACGCGAGCCGCGGAATGTCAGGGTTAGTGAACGTGTCCTGCTCCCGGGCGTCCGCAGAGCAGCGCGCCGGGCGGGCTGCCCGCCAGGGGCCAGGCCGGGTGGTCCGCTGCTACGACCAGAAGACCTACGGTGCCGCACCGGCCCACCAGACCCCGGAGATCGTCGTCGCGGACCTCACCGGCGCCGCCCTGGTCCTGGCCTGCTGGGGGTCGCCCGGCGGCCGGGGGCTGTCGCTGCCTGACGCCCCGCCGCGGGCCGCGATGGACGAGGCCGTGGAAGTGCTGCGGGAACTCGGCGCGGTAGGTGYGGACGGTACCGCCACGCATCTCGGCAAGGCGCTGGCCGGGGTTCCCGCCGATCCCCGGCTGGCCCGGGCACTTCTGGACGGAGCCGCCGCCGTGGGGAACCGCGCTGCCGCGGAAGCCGTCGCCCTGGTCGCCGGGGACCAGCGAGCCCCCGGCGCCGACCTTCCGCGCCTCCTGGCCGCCCTGCGCACGGGCAAGGTTCCGGCGTCCCGGCGCTGGACGGAGGACGTCCGGCGGATGGAGGCGATCTCGCGCCAGGAGCGGTCCGGCGTCGCGCCCCCTCCCGCGACTGCCGTGAGCGCCGCGGAAGCGGTCGGTTACGTCGTCGCCCTCGCTTTCCCGGACCGCGTCGCGCGCAGGGTCCCCGGCGACGGGCCGGAACGGTACCTGCTCACCTCCGGGACGCGGGCCGGGCTGCCTGCCGGAAGTTCGTTGTCCGGGTACGAATGGCTTGCCGTCGCCGAAGTCACCCGGGCCCAGGGGCGCGATGCGGCCGGTACCGGCGCCGTCATTCGTTCCGCCGCGCCGCTGACGGCGGACACGGCCGAGGCCGCCGCGCGGCATCTCCTGGGCGACACCATGGAAGCCCAATTCAGCCAGGGCCGGGTCACTGCCCGGAACGAACGCCGGCTGGGCGCGATCGTACTTTCCTCCACTCCGGTGCGCCCCTCATCCGCGGAGGGCCGTGCGGCGGTAGCCCGGGCCCTGGCGAAGGAGGGGCTGGAGAGCATTGGATGGTCGACGGCGGCGGACGCCTTGCGCCGCCGTCTTGCGCTGGTGCGCCGGGAGCTCGGGGACCCATGGCCGGATGTGTCCGAGCCGGCGCTGCTGGCCCGGCTCGACGAGTGGCTGGAGCCTGAACTTCAGGCGCTGGCCGGCGGCGCTGCCACGAGCGGCATCGACCTGGGCGAGCCTCTGCGGCGCCTCCTGCCGTGGCCCGACGCCGCCCGGCTCGGGGACCTGGTGCCGGAACGGCTTGAAGTGCCGAGCGGCTCCTGGGTGAAAATCGACTACCCCGGGGTGGGCGACGACGGCGGGCGCCCGGTAGTGGCCGTCAAGCTGCAGGAATGCTTCGGCTGGGACCGGACGCCGCGGCTGGTGGGCGGCCGGGTGCCGGTGCTGTTCCACCTGCTCTCGCCCGCCAGGCGGCCCCTGGCCGTGACGGATGACCTGGCTTCATTCTGGTCCGGACCCTACTCCCAGGTCCGCGCCGAGATGCGGGGCCGGTATCCGCGGCATCCTTGGCCGGAGGATCCCTGGACGGCGCCGGCGACCGCCCGTACCAAGAGCAGGGGCTGAGGCATGGGCCGCTGTTACGTGATTGTGACGTGGCTCACGGCGTTTTGGGTATCCTAGAGGCGGTCAGGAAGTCGGCCGTTCATGCTTCACAGGGGATATTTATTATGACCAGCAAACTCGACATCACCGTCGCTGTCGATCTCAGTTCCGAATCTGCACTCGTGTCACCGCAAGGCAAACTCACCGTTCGCAACGTCACAAGCCTGATCGCCGTCGCCCGCCGGGCCGGCTCCTTCGGGTACGGCCTCGACACAGTGGTGGATCTGCGGAAGCTGACCGCCGCTGACCCTGAAGCCGTGGCCATAATTCGCGCTTCGGGCTGGCAGGGGAGCCATCTGCTCGGAGCCGGCAAGGCCGGCCGGGTGCGTGCCGCATGAGGCCCGAGGTGGCTGTCGGGTACGGTTCCCTCGCACATGGCCACGGGGCGGAGCTGATTTTCGATTCCTTCCGCCGGTGGCCCCTGGTGCCCTCCTCGCAGCTGGTGCGGCTCCGCTCGGCGCTGCTGCAGTGCGTCGAGCTGGCCTCACCGGACAAAGGCAGGGACTTGTCGGAGTCGGCTGGAAGGCTGTTGCAGCTCGTCACCGACGAACTGGAACGCCGCAATGACACCCCGGGCCCTGCAGTCCTGCCGGCGGGGTTTCGGCGGGCGCGGCGGCTGCCTCACGCATAGACGGTCGGGATGGCGGGGCCGCCCCGCTGCAGCCGGTTCACAACGGAGGGCAGCTCGGCCATGGTCTCAGCGTGCCGGCGACTGGCCCTCGCCACGGCCGCCGGCCCGGTCCAGCCCGGCAGGAGTTCTCCGTCCCGGATGAACTGCCGCAGCAGCGGCCTGCCGTTGGGTTCCTCCGCCGGCGGGTGGCCAACGCCCAGGACTTCATGCGTGGCTGTGCCCGATCCGTCGAGCCTGCGCCCCGCATACTTCCGGCCGCCGATGTTGATCTTGTCCTTGGAGCTCTTGGCCACCGCAATGAACTCGCCGGCGTCGTTGGTGCGGCTGACCAGTTTGTAGACCATGCCTGCAGTGGGGGCGCCGGAGCCCGTGACCAGCGCCGTGCCGATTCCGTATGCGTCGGCCGGGGCGGCCCGGAGGGCAGCGACGGAGTATTCGTCGAGATCGGACGTGACGACGATCTTGGTGTGGACATTGCCCAGACTGTCCAGCAGCTCGCGGACCCGCCGGGCCTGTGCCACCAGGTCACCGGAATCGAGCCGCACCGCGCCCAGCTTGTCCCCGGCGAGTCCGACGGCGGTCCGGACCGCCGCCTCGACGTCGTACGTGTCCACCAGCAACGTGGTCCCGGGACCCAGCGAGTCCAGCTGCGCCCGGAACGCCTCGCGTTCGGTGTCGTGCAGGAGCGTGAAGGAATGCGCCGCCGTGCCGACCGTCCGGAGTCCGAAACGCCGGCCGGCTTCCAGGTTCGAGGTTGCTTCGAAGCCGGCAATGACGGCGGCCCGGGCGGCCGCCGCGGCAGCCTCCTCCTGGGCCCGGCGTGAACCCATTTCAATGCACGGCCGGCCGCCGGCCGCGCTGACCATCCGGGACGCTGCCGAGGCGATGGCACTGTCGTGGTTGAGGACGGACAGCACAAAGGTCTCCAGGATGCAGGCTTCGGCGAAGGTGGATTCCACGATCAGGACGGGGGAGTAGGGGAAGTATGCCTCACCCTCCGGATAGCCCCAGACGTCGCCGGAGAACCGGAAGTCCGCGAGGCGGGCCAGCGTCTCGCCATTTACGACGCCGGTCCGGTCCAGGAACTCGAGCTCCGGCGCTCCGAAGCGGAACGAGGCAATGCCTTCCAGCAGCCGGCCGGTTCCGGCCACGATCCCGTACCGCCGTCCTTCCGGCAGTCCGCGGGCGAACGCCTCGAACACTGTTTTCCGCCCGGAAGCCCCGGAATGCAGGGCCGCCTGCAGCATGGTCAGTTCGTAGTGGTCGGTGTAGAGGGACGTAACGGGGCCGTCCCAGAGCGGCGTGGTGTCCATGATTAACCCTAGGCTCCATGGCGGCCGGTGGGCGCGACGCCGCCCGCCTGCCTATTCAGTTTGCCTCGGGACTGGGAGTACCTTGTCCCCATGGCCAAGGAAGAAGCGACTGTCACTGTCAGCAGCCCCAGCGGAGACCGGGAAATGAGGATCTCCAGCCCCGGCAGGGTCCTGTGGCCGCAGCTCGGGCTCACCAAGCTGGACCTTGCCCGGTACCTCGTCGACGTCGGGGATGCTTTCCTGGCGGCAAACGGCGACCGTCCCGTGACGCTCCAGCGGTTCGGCGGCGACGTCGACGGCGAGCAGTTCTTCTCGAAAAACCCGCCCAAGGGCGCCCCGGACTTTGTGCGCTCGGTCATGGTGGTTTACCCCAGCGGCCGCTCACATCCCCAGCTTGTGATCGACGACGTCGCCGCGGCGGTCTGGGCGGTGCAGATGAACACTGTGGTCTTCCATCCCTGGGCGTCGCGGGCCGGCAACCCGGACAACCCCGACCAGCTCCGGATCGACCTGGACCCGCAGCCCGGCACCGGGTTCGAGGACGCGATCCCGGCGGCGCAGGAACTGCGGTCCGTGCTGTCCGAGGCCGGACTGGAGTCCTTCATCAAGACCTCCGGCAACCGGGGGCTGCATGTGTACTCGCCGATCGAACCCACCCGCGAGTTCCTCGACGTGCGGCATGCCGTGATCGCCGCCGCCCGCGAACTCGAGCGGCGGATGCCGGAGAAAGTCACCACCGCCTGGTGGAAGGAGGAACGGGGTGCCAGGATCTTCGTCGACTTCAACCAGGCGAACCGCGACCGCACCATAGCCGGGGCCTACAGCCCGCGCGCCCTGCCCGGTGCCACTGTCTCCTGCCCGATCGGCTGGGAGGAACTGGAGCACGTCACCCCAAAGGACTTCACGATCGTCTCGGTGCCCAAGCGGCTCCGGGACACGGGCGACCCGTGGGCCGCCATGCATGCCACTCCGGGCACGATCGACGTCCTGCTCGGGTGGTGGGAGCGGGATCAGGCAGCCGGGCTGGGAGAAATGCCCTTCCCGCCGGACTTCCCGAAGATGCCGGGCGAACCGATGCGCGTGCAGCCCAGCCGGGCAAAGAACAAGGACTAGCTCCCCGGGACTAAACGTCCAGGAGTCGCTGGCCGTTGAACCAGCAGACCGTGCGCAGCCAGTCGTCGTCGAGGCGTGGCTCCTTGTCCCTCAGGCGTTCCAGGGCCTCCAGTTGGTGGGCGTAGGGGTAGGGAATGTTCGGGAAGTCGCTGCCGAGCACAATCCGTTCCGGCATCCCGGCCAGCCGTGCCAGAAGCTCAGGGGGGAAGGGCGCGGCGGCCTCGAAGAAGTCCGTGAAGACCATCGTGGTATCCAGGTGGACGCGGGGGTACCGGTCCGCCAGGTCCAGGAACTCGGCGTACTCGGGTGCCCCCAGGTGGGCGACGACGGCGGTCAGCTGAGGATGGCGGCGCATCACGCCTTCGAGTTTGTCCGGGCCGGTGAAGCCAGGCCGCGGCACCGGCCCGCTGCCGACATGGACCACAACGGGAACGCCGGTTTCGGCCAGCAGCCCCCACACCGGGTCGAGGATCGGCTCGCGCAGATCGAATCCGCCCACCTGCGCGTGGATCTTGAACACCCGCGCGCCGCGGTCCAACGCCGACCGCACCTGGTCCAGGACACCCTCTTCGGGGTAGAACGTCGCGCTCGGGACACAGTCCGGTTCTGCGGCAGCCAGACCGAGGGCGAAGTCGGTGAGGTCCGCCGCCATGCCCGGGCGGTGCGCGTAGGTCAGTGCCGTGAAATGCCGCAACCCCAGCCGGCGCAGCTGGGCCAGCCGGCTGGCCTCGTCCGAGCGGTAGGTGATCGGCCACGGCCGGCCGATCAGCGGACCGGACTCATCGAAGTGCGCCCACACCCGCTGCAGCATCCGTTCCGGAAGGAAATGAGTGTGGATGTCGATCAGCCCTGGAAGCCCAAGCCCTGCCCACCACTGCGGTACGTCAGTGTCCCGCATCGTTTCCACCTGGCCTCCTTCGACGTCGTCGTCAGAGAATCCTACCGCCGCCGGGCGCGGAGGATTCCCCGCACGGTGTACCCGACGGCGCAAACCAGTGGTGCCAGTCCTGCCAGCAGCGCGATGGTGTTGGGCCGGAACGTCACGTGCCCGCCGGGGTTGCGGCAGTAGACACCCAGCGGGAGCACGAAGCCCCCGCCCCCGCCGCCGGCCGCGGTGTCCTGGCCGTCGCCGAGAGCGGCGCTTCCGGCGTCGGAGTTTCCACCTCCGCCAAACCCAAAGGACACCAGGGCCACCGGAATCAGTTCCTCCCCGTCCACTGTGACGGCCGGTCCATAGGCCCGGGATACACCCACGTTTTTGAACGTCTCCGCGAGAGACGAAAGTGTTTCAGTCATGGCTACGACGATAGGCGTCCGGTCCGGGGCAGCGCCAGAGTCCTAGGCCCCGGACCCCCGGAACCGGGAACGGAGCTACGTCAGGGCCATACGGCCCCTATTTTCCTGCCGGACGTCGAAATAGATTGGGAACCGGACTATCGCACCGGAAGAGAGGCCATGATCATGACGAAACAGACCGGGGCGGCGCCGCGGCTGGCTGAAGTGCTCGCCATCGTGCTGGGCACCGATGGCGTCCCGCTGCGGATTAGGGCCTGGGACGGCACGGAGGCCGGTCCTGCAGACGCGCCGGTGATCGAGTTCCGGTCGCGTCGGGCATTACGCCGGATGTTGTGGTCGCCTGGCCAGCTGGGCCTCAGCCGCGCCTACGTTGCCGGGGACATCGATGCTCCGGGCGATGTCTTCGCCAGCTTCGCCGCCCTCAGTTCCGCCGGAAAGTTCGCCGAACCTGGACCGTTCCGCCGGCCCACCGCGCGTGAACTCGCCACAATCCTCAGGAACGCCGCCCTGCTGGGCGCCCTGGGACCCAACCCGGCACCGCCGCCGGAGGAGGCAAAGCTCGTCCGCACAGGCCGGCGGCACACGCGGAAGCGGGACGCCGCGGCCATCTCCCACCACTACGACGTCGGCAACGACTTCTACGCACTGGTGCTTGGCCCGTCCATGGTCTACTCCTGTGCTGTGTGGGAGGACGAACAGACCGGGCTGGAAGCGGCGCAGGACGCCAAAATCGATCTGGTCTGCCGGAAGCTGGGCCTTCAGCCGGGCATGCGGGTGCTAGACGTCGGATGCGGCTGGGGGAGCCTCGCCCTGCACGCGGCCCACAACTATGGGGTCGAGGTCGTGGGCGTAACGCTCTCCGGTGAACAGGCGGCCCTGGCGGGAAAGCGGGTGGCAGACGCGGGCCTGACGGATCGGGTGTCCATCCGCGTCCAGGACTACCGCGACGTCGACGACGGGCCGTTCGATGCGATCAGTTCCATCGGCATGTCCGAGCATGTGGGCCGGGAACAGATGCCCGCCTACGTTGCCAAGCTGTACGGGCTGCTCCGGCCAGGCGGCCGGCTGCTCAACCACGCCATTTCCTGGAACGCGGGACCCACCGCGCCGGATCCGGACTCGTTCATTCCGCGCTATGTGTTCCCCGACGGCGAGATGCTCGGCCTCGCGGAGATGGTCGGTGCGCTCGAGGCCGGCGGGCTGGAAGTGCTCGACGTCGAGGCCCTGCGCCGGCACTACGCACTCACCCTCCGGGCCTGGGTGCGGAACCTCGAGGAACACTGGAGCGAAGCCGTGGAACTGGCCGGGGAAGGGCGGGCCCGGGTCTGGCGGCTCTACATGGCCGCCAGCGCCCTGGGCTTCGAATCCGGCATGACCGGTGTCAACCAGATCCTGGTGCAGCGGCGCGGCGGGGCCGAACCGCCGCTGCGCCGGACCAGCTGGACCTGACGCGGTGCGGGGACTGACTCCGCGGAGGCCTCAGCCGGGACCGTGCGCTGCGATGAAGGCGGCCGCTGACCCGGCCAGCGAGGCGCCAACTTCGTCCGCGGTGCGCTTGGTTCCGGCGACGTCGAAAGTGTGACCGCCGCCGTCGCGCCACTCCAGCGTTGCCGTGGGGCCGATCCGGGCCACCACGGACTCCAGCAGCTCGGGCGTCGCGAACGGATCGCGGGTGCCCTGCAGGAAGAGCATGGGCAGCGTCAGCCCGTAGAGGTGTTCGTCGCGGAGCTTCTCCGGTTTGCCCGGGGGATGGAGCGGGTAGCCGAGGTAGATGAGTCCTGCCGCGGGCATCCCCTCGACGACCGCCATGGAGGCCATGCGTCCGCCAAAGGATTTTCCCGCGGCCCACAGCGGCTCGCCCCCGGACCGGGCCGTGGCCTCCGCCATGGCCGCGCGCCACGCCGCTATGGCGGCGGGGGGCCTGTCGGGGAATTTCCGGCCCGCCTCCCGGTAGGGGAAGTTGAAGCGGAGCGTTGCGACGCCCAATTCGTTGACGGCGCGGGTGAATCCGGCCAGGAACGGGTGTTCCATACCGGCTCCGGCACCGTGGGCGACCACCAGCGTGGCGGACGGCTTCTCGGGGCGGGCATAGACGCCCGATACGGTGGATTCGCCGACGGCGATCGTGACGGGCGACTCGGGGATGCTCATGAGTCCATCATGACGCCTGCAGTGCGTGCGGATGCTGCGGGAAACGGTCACGCGCGGCCGCGGGCGATACAGCTAGGCTGGTACCATGAGCAATACCGAGGTGGCCCCTCAGGAGATCCTTTGCGAAACGGAGGACGACGGCTCCGGCGTCGAAATCCTGGTTCCCCGCCAGGTCCCGCTGGGCGGGCCGCGGGCGATGGACGTCAGAAGGACCCTGCCACAGCGCCAGCGGAGCCTCATCGGCGCCTGGTGTTTCCTGGACCACTATGGCCCGGACCGGATCGGTGAGTCCGGTGGCATGCACGTGCCGAGGCACCCGCACACCGGACTGCAGACGGTCAGCTGGCTCTTCACCGGGGAGATCGAGCACCGGGACTCGGCCGGCTTCCACGCGGCCGTGCGGCCCGGCGAAGTGAACCTGATGACCGCCGGGCGCGGCATCAGCCACTCCGAATTTTCCACGCCGGAGACCGACGTGCTGCACGGTGCGCAGTTATGGGTGGCGCTGCCGGACCGGGCACGCCACATGGAGCCGACCTTTGAGCACTTCCGCCCCGAGCCGCGGACGGGGCCGGGCTGGACCCTGCGCGTTTTCCTGGGATCCCTGGCCGGCGCCTCCTCGCCGGTCGCCACCCACACGCCGCTGCTCGGCGCCGAGGTCCTGCTCGAAGCGGGCGCCACGCTGGACCTCGTCACGGATCCGACCTTTGAGCACGGACTGCTGGTTGACACAGGAACCCTCGAAGTCGATGGCCGCCCGGTGGCGCGGGACCACCTGGCCTATCTGCCGCCGGGGCGCACGTCAGTGGCCCTGGCAGCCGGCGTCGAGCCCGTGCGCCTACTCCTGATCGGAGGCGAACCCTTGGGCGAGAAGATCGTCATGTGGTGGAACTTCGTGGGACGCAGCCATGAGGAAATCGTCGACTACCGGACCCAATGGCAGGCGGAAATCGGCGCCGAGGATGTGCCAGCCGCCGGGACGGACGACGCGCGGCCGCGCTTCGGTGAGTTCCCGCCTGGGGAACCGGCGCCGCTGCCGGCGCCTGCGCTCCCGAACGCCCGGCTTCGCCCCCGCGAATGATCCCTCCCACTAAGAAACGAGAAATGTGTTAACCACCATCACGATCCGCAACAACCCCGACCGGCTGCGCTACGAGGTTCTTGACGGCGACACGGTCATCGGCCAGGCGGCCTACATCGACGACGGCGGAACCCACCGGATTTTCTACCACACGGTCATTGAGGAGGCGTTCGGCGGCCAAGGGTTCGCCGGCCGGCTCGCGGCGCACGCACTCGAGGACACAGCCGCCGCCGGCCTGAAGATTGTCCCCGTGTGCCCCTACATCAAGAAGTACCTTGAAAGCCACACGCAGTACGCGGCCAGTGTCCGGGCCGTCACACCGGCATTGCTCGGTGTCCTCAACAGCGCGTTGGCGCAACGCGCCCGGCGCTGAGCCTGCAGTAGGACTCTGACGCTTATTTCACCGTCAGTGTGCCGTGGATTTGCGGGTGGTAAATGCCGTGGAAGGTTTATGCTGCGGGCTGCGTTGGTGCGGTAAAAGTAGCTGAACCGCCGTTTCCCTTGACGTCCACGTTGAAGGCCGAGCCGTCGTCGGCGCTCACGGTGTGGCGGGCGCTGCCGGGTTCGTCCCACGACGCCGACGGCCCCGGCACCGGTCCTGCCGGTACCGGGGCCGTCGATGAGGAGTTGTAAATGTTCAGCCGGCCGGCTGCTAGCTCATGCAGTCGGCGCAGTACGCGTGGCCGGCCTTCTCACGCGCCAGCTGCGAGCGGTGCCGGACCAGGAAGCACGAGTAGCACGTGAACTCGTCTTCCTTCTGCGGAATGACGGTGACCGTCAGTTCCTCGCCGGACAGGTCGGCGCCCGGCAGTTCCACGCCTTCGGACGTGTCAGCCTCGTCAAGCTCACGGGTGACGCTGCGGGCGTCCGGCGCGTTCGCGGAGCGAAGGGCCTCTAGCGAGGCGTTGCGTGATTCCGCAACGTCGGATCGGACTTCGTCATAGTCGGTTGCCACCTGGTTGATTCTCGATTCCGTTGGTCTGGGTTTCCCGGGATTGAACGGTACAGCATCCACCCGTTAATTTGCTGGGTGTAAGGGGACTGTGGGAAGTGACCCTCATGACACCGGCGCGGTTGGAGAGAAAAGCAGCGGCCGGGCCCCGCCCCGGCACCCGTTCGATAATCGTCGCGCGGAGTTAATGTGCCGTTCACGGCGTGATCCTAAGCTGGACCCTTAGTCACCGTCCGCCGGAAGGGATCCATCATGGCCGATATCGCTGCAGTACTCGGACGGCTCACGCCGGAAGAAATGGACGGCCTGCGGGCCCTCGGCCCCGCGGGGCATCTGCCCAGACACCTGACGGAGGCCCTGGACCGTGCAGCCGGAGGCCCGGGGGCGGGACGCGGGTACTACGTTCCCACCGGCAGCGTTAGTTCCACCGGGGGACCACACTTTGTCCTGCGCAGCGACGTCTCCGGCTGGTTGTTCGGTCCTCCTGCCCAGGTTTCGCGGAACACCGGGAACGTTTAGGCCCCTCCCGGCGCACTCTCCTGCCGGCGCCCCACCGAGGCGCCGGAGGCGCATACTGTGTCTGAGGAGAGGAGTCCTGCGATGAGGATTTTGATGGTGGAGGATGAACGGCACCTCGCCGACACCGTCCGCCGCGGACTCGTGAATGAAGGGTTCGTGGTGGACGTGGCCCACGACGGCGTCACCGGCCTGTCGTCCGCCAGCGAATCCGCCTACGATGCCATCCTGCTGGACCTGATGTTGCCGCTCATGAACGGTTACGACGTGCTCAAGGAGCTCCGCCGCCGCGGAATCTGGACCCCGGTGCTGATGCTCACGGCGAAGGACGGCGAATACGACCAGACGGACGCCTTTGACCTGGGTGCCGACGACTACCTGACCAAACCCTTCAGTTTCCTGGTGCTCGTGGCCCGGATCCGCGCCCTGATCCGACGCGGGGCCCCGGAGCGGCCCGTGGTGCTGACTCTGGGGACCCTGTCGATCGACCCGGTCACCCGGCGCGTCCGGCGCGGCGCATCGGATATCCCGCTGACTGCCCGGGAGTTCGGACTGCTCCACTATCTGATGCGCCGGCACGACGAGGTTGTGTCGAAGGCGGAGATCCTCGACAACGTCTGGGATTCGGCCTTCGAGGGCGGGGACAACGTCGTTGAGGTCTACATCGGTTACCTGCGGCGCAAAATCGACGCCCCCTTCGGTGTCCGCAGCCTGTCTACCGTGCGGGGGATGGGTTACCAGCTCAGCTCCGACCAGCTTCCTGAGCCGGTGCAAGCTCCGCCCCCGCCTCCGGAGCCTCCCGCTCGAGCACGGAAAAAGTAATTTCGAAACGGCATTCACCGTCGGGGCCTTCGGCTGCCCGGATGGTGCCCTGGTGGGCGGTCATGATCCCGGCAGCGATCGCCAGGCCCAGGCCGCTTCCACCGCCTTCACGGGACCTGCTCTCGTCGAGCCGGACGAAGCGCTCAAAAATCCGGGTGCGCTCCGCCTCGGGTACGGGGACGCCGTCGTTGTCGACCGTGATGACGGCGCCGGCGTCCGTGGTGCGCAGGACGACGCGGATCCGGGACAGCGCGTGCCGCTCGGCGTTGTCGAGGACGTTCCGCAGGACCTGGCCGATGCGCCGGGCGTCGCCCCGGATCCGGACCGGGGTGAGGTCGGCGGAAACCTGATGCCGGCTCTCCGCGCGCAGCCTCCGGATTTCCTGGTCAACAACGTCATCCAGGTCCACCTCGGCATCCTCTATCGCCAGCCCCCCGTCGTTCGCCTTGGCGAGGGTGAGCAGGTCTTCCACCAGATAGCGCATGCGGTCGGTCTCGCCGGCAAGAACGTCCTTCATTTCGGTCCACATCGCGCCGGACGGATCCGCTGCGGCGATCTCGACGCCGGCACTCAAGGTGGCCAGCGGGCTGCGCAGCTCGTGGCTGGCGTCAGAGACGAAGCGGCGCTGTTCGCGGTCCGATGCCTGCAGCCTCTCCAGCATCATGTTCATGGTCAGGGCCAGTGCCTCGAGTTCGTCGTCGGTGCGCGGAACGTCGACGCGGCCGTCGAGGTGGTCGGCGTTGATCCGGGCAACCTGGCCCCGGATCCTTTCGACCTGCTTCAGCGAACGGCCCACCAGCAGCCACACGGATACGGCAACGATGGCCAGCAAGAGAGGCGTAGCCGCCAGCAAAAACCAGGCCACGGTGACCACAGTGTCGGACTGGACCTGCACCGAGGAGGCCACCACCACTGTATAGGGCGCTTTAGCGACCACTACACCGGCTGCGACCACATGGAAGTCATCGTTGTTGCCGATGTTCGGAAGGCTGGAGACATCCTGTGCCTGGGTCTGCCCCGGCGGGGGACGCAGCCCGGTCAGGGGCACTTGGGCGGCCTTGGGATCGGAGGCGGCAGCCACCTGCCCGGAAGAGTCGATGATTTGGACGTACTGGCCGGCGTAGCCCGTCAGCCGGATATATTCGGCCGCATCGTCCAGTTCATGGTCAGCCAGCTCAACGATCACGTTTTGTGCCCTCCGAAGGGAAGACGTGTCGATCGCGGCCGTAAGGGTGCTCTGCAGCAGCGCGATCCAGATGACGCCGCCGACCAGCAGGGCAACGGCCACGACGGCGACCGCGGCCGCCGTCGATCGCTTGCGCAATCCCCAGCTGGCCCGGCCGCGGTACCGGCCGGACGGGGTAGTGGACGTGAGCTTGTCCATGTTTCAAGAATGCGGCACCCGCGGTCCCCGGACAACCGCCACAGAACACTTTTAGGTTGCAGGATCCGGCGGAGGCCTTCTCAGCGTCCTCTCAGGTGCTTTAAGGCACAGTTGGACCAAGACGAAGTCCAAAACAGACTACCGGCCGCACTCTCTCCTCAACCAGTGTGCGGCCGGTCATTTTTTTGCGTTGTGACGCCCAGAGGTGCCCGTTCCGGTCCGCCAATGCGGGGCATCAGGACAGCGGCGTTACCCTAAGCCAGACGAACTCGTGGGGTTCGAGCGCGATGCCGTGTTCAAGGTTCGCGGGGGCTCCGGTCAGGATATCGAGGGCGTCGACTACGAATCCGGAGAGCGTGGCCGCCGCCACTGTCTGGGCCAGGTCACTGAAGTTGGCCAGCGCCAGGATCCGGGTTCCGTCCCCCGGCCGCTGGTAGCCGAGGACGCCTGGGTTCTTTGTTGCGAAATCCAGCAGGCGGGTGCCAGCCAGTTCGGGCGCGCGGGAGCGGACGGTGATCATGTTCCGTAGCCCGGCGAACACCGCGCCCTCCGGTGTGGAGGTGTCATGGCGCCGGGCATACCGGGCGGCGGGGAAGTGCGGCCTGTGGACCCAGCGGCTGTCGGTGCCGTGGCCGTCCTCAAGGGGGAAGTCGTAGTCGTTAACCTGCCCCACCTCGTCGCCAAGGTAAAGCAGCGGGATTCCGCCGGTGCTGAACGCGACCGAGTGTGCCAGCAGGATGCGGTCCACCGCCTGGCCGGTGCCGCCCTCCAGCCCGCAGAGGGACGCCGTCGTCCCGGAAATGCGGCAGTCGCCTGTCCGGGGGTTGTCCTGGAACGGAACGCCCCGGGCAAAGCTGCCCGGGAAGCGGTTGACGTAGAAGGAGTTCAGGAACCTCCGGTGGTCGAAGCCGTTGATGCCCAGCTCAGCGGCGTCCTCGTCCGCGAAGGTCCAGCCGATGTCGTCGTGGCTCCGGACGTAGTTGACCCAGGAGGTGGCCTCCGGAATGTTGTGCCGCCGTTCCAGCGCCTGGGCCAGCAGGGAGACATCCCGGGTGGCCATGGCTTCCCAGATGAGCGCCATCTGGAGCGGGTTATAGGAGAGCTGGCATTCTCCCGGGTCGATGTATTGCGCCACCTCGTCCGGGTGCACGATCGCCTCGGACTTGAACAAAAGCGATGGGGCCGCGATCCGGCACACGGCGTTGAAGGCACGCAGCAGCAGGTATGCTTCGGGCAGGTTCTCGCAGGACGTTCCGAGCTGCTTCCAAATGAAGGCAACAGCGTCCATCCTCAGGATGTCCACGCCAAGGTTGGCCAGGAAGAGCATCTCGCCCGTCATGGCCCGGAACACCTCAGGGTTGGAGTAGTTCAGGTCCCATTGGAAGGTGTGGAACGTCGCCCAGACCCAGCGCCCGTCCGGCATCGGAACAAACGAGCCCGGATGGTCATCCGGGAAGATCTCGCGCACCTGTTCCTCAAACGCGTCCGGCATGGTCCGGTCGGGATAGATCCAGTAGTAGTTGCTGTAGTCGGGATCCCCGGCGGAGGCCTTACGCGCCCACTCGTGTTCGTCAGACGTGTGGTTGAAGATGAAGTCCACCACCAGGCTGATGCCGTTGGCCCGTAGCTCGGCGGCAAGGGCGCGCAACTGCTCCATGGTGCCAAGGCTTGGGTTGACTTCGCGGTAGCTGGAGACGGCATACCCGCCGTCGGAGTGCGGCTCGGGCGCCAGGAACAAGGGCATCAGGTGAAGGTACGTAAGGCCCAGTTCTTTGAAGTACGGGATCCGGTCGCGGACACCGTCCAGGTTCCCGGCGTACCGGTCGACGTAGCAGACTCCGCCGAGCATCTCGTTGGTCAGGAACCAGCCGCTGTTTTGCCCGCGGACGTCGTCGAGGGACTTTAGCTCCGCCGGCCGCCCGGCCCACGATTGTGCGGCCTGCTGCACCAGGGCAGTCAACTGGTCCGCCCAGTCCGCGCGGGTGCCGTAGAGATCGTGGAACAGCCGCGCCAGTTCGGGGAGGTGGGCGTCCAGGCGGCCCCGGAAATCAGCCGCGTCCTTGTGTCTCCGGGCCCGGGCCCAGGGCCCGTAGCGGGGAGGGCGCGCTGGCGGGCTGATTCGACGGCATCGGCGATTTCAACCATGGAGGTTCTCCTTTGTTGGTCTAGCTGGCGACCCGGATGAACAGCGGATCCATCGGCTGCCCGGCCGCGTACTGGCCGTCGAAGAGTTCAGACCCCTCGGGAGAAATGACGACGTCGACGTGGTCCCAGACGAGGGACCCGTCGGCGTCGCGCGGTTTCACAGGGCTAAGGAAACCGACGGCGGTACGGTCCTGGCCGCCGCCGTCGCCGGTACTGATGGACAGTACGCCGCTGCCGGAGGTGAAAGTGATCCAGGGGTCCAGCAGCCGGACCAGGAGCATGCCGTGGTGCCCGGCCAGCCGGACGTCCCCCCGGAAGCGCAACACGCCGGTGCCGCGCGCGGCGTCGTAGTCGGACGTATCGGGGCTGAAGGAGAACAGCGACGATCCGGACACGGTGGCCCCGGCGGTCGCCGAAACCGACCCGTCCGGCAGGCTGGCGATGTAATCGATGAAACTGCGCTTGATGCCCCAGCTCAGGCCCGGCGGAGGCAGCGGATCGGGCGCGGTGTTCGCTGGGTGCACGTACGTTCTCCTGTGGCTGTGAGGCTGGTCTCTCCTGAGCCTATCGGCGGATTGCCCGCCGGATGAACTGCCGCCCGGTCGGCGCGACATCCGGAGTATTTCTCTGAGGGCGTAGGCGGCCCCGGACTACCTCCGAGGGGCCGGTGGTTGACTTAGATAAGTACCAGCTCTGGAGGTGCAATGTGGCCACAGCGACCAGCCGGATCCCCGGACCCGAGGCGTCCGGGGACCCTCTCGATTCCTACTCCGCGACGGTCATCCGTGTGGCCGCTGCCGTGACCCCGCATGTGGCCGCGCTCGAAGTGGACGGCACGGGCCGGCACGGCCGGTTCCGCACCGGCGCCGGATCCGCCGTTTTGTTCACGTCCGACGGGTACCTCTTGACCAACGCCCACGTGGTGGCCGGCGCCCAGCGGGGCAGCGCGGTGTACTCCGACGGGACACGCACAGCCGTGGACGTGGTCGGCTCTGATCCTCTCTCGGACCTCGCTGTGGTGCACGGGAAGGCGCCGACCGCCGCCCCTGCGGATCTCGGCGATGCGGAGTCGCTCCAGGTGGGACAGTTGGTCATCGCGGTCGGGAACCCACTGGGACTCTCGGGGTCCGTGACCGCCGGCGTGGTCAGCGGACTGGGCCGTTCAATCCCCGTATGGTCCGGCCGTAACCGCCGCATGATCGAGGACGTCATCCAGACTGACGCTGCCCTCAACCCGGGAAGCTCCGGCGGCGCGCTCGCGGACGCGCGGTGCAGGATCGTCGGCATCAACACGGCGGTGGCCGGGGCAGGGCTGGGACTGGCGGTTCCCGTGAACGCCACGTCCAGGCGGATCATTGCTGCCCTCCTGAAGGACGGCCGCGTCCGGCGGGCCTACCTAGGCCTTGTCAACACCCCTGTCCGGCTGCAGCCAAGCGCTGTGATCAGAACCGGACGCCGCGAAGGTCTGCTGGTGGTGGAAGTTCTGGCTGGTTCTCCCGCCGAGGGGGCCGGACTCCGGCCCGGCGATGTGCTCCTCAGCGTCGGCGAAACGGCAGTTTCCAATGCCGAGAGTCTTCAAAAACTGCTTTTTGCTGAGGCGATTGGCATGCCCCTGGAGTTGTCGGTCCTGCGCGACGGCGCGGAAACCACGGTGACCACCGTTCCCGAGGAGATGTCCGAGGAATGATGGATTTTCAATGCAGTTCCAAATTTCTAAGGGAATGCGGCTGGAAACTTTTTTCGTACGCAGGCGGGGTGAACTGTCATTTGGCAGCGGCCGGAAATATGCAGAAATAGCCCGCGCCGCTGAATTCTCGGTCAGGTGCGGCAGGGCGGCTCACGCACCTACTCACGGGGGGATAGTTCCGTTCAGCTACTGGCCTTCGGCCCCTCTGCGGCGACGCCGCCGTCCCTGTTCCTGGGTCCGCAAGGGGTGCAGATTCACCTACCCGCCGAAGTCGGGCCGACTGGGCGTGGCGATACTTGCCACAGGTTCCGAGTACTCACATTGTTTTCGGGCGGTACTTGGTGGCGCTCAAGGGTGTACTCGACTTTCCTCACGGTAAAGGAACGGGTAGCTTCATTGCTTGTTGTGCCCCGCTTTGCGTGTCACCGTTTCCGTAGAAAGTCGGACGGAAATGAGTCTCAGCACGCGTTTCAATAATTCCTTCCGACTCTCCGAATATGGATTAAGTTCTAAATGGGGAAATCGGAGATCAATGTGGACAATTTGGGCGTAAGTGCGCCGGCAATTTCGGTCCGGCTATTCGGGACCTTCGAAATCCGGAGAAATGGCGCCGTACTCACGGCCGCGGACATGGGCGGCTGCAAGCCCCGACACATCCTGGAAATTCTCCTGCTGAATCTGGGGACCCCTGTCTCCAAGACGCGCCTCGTGGAGATCCTGTGGGGACCACGGGCCAGCAGCGGCGCCGTCGCCAACCTGGAGAGCTATGTCAGTGGTATCCGCAGGGCGATCCAGCCGGGCAACACCAAGACGGGACCCCTGCGCACAGCGAACGGCGGCTATGTACTGGATCCGCAGCTGGTGGAGCTGGACCTGTCGGAGTTCCAACAGCTGGTCCATGCGGCCCGGCAGTCCGCCCCGGCCGAGGCTCACGAGCTGGCCCTGCAGGCCCTGAAACTCGCCGATGAGCCGCTGCTGGGCTTTGAGCTCGTGGCCGATTGGGCTGAAGATGCACGGACGCGGCATGCTGCCGAGAAGGTTGCCGCCCAGATTCTCGCCGCCGAGACCGCCGCTTTCCTCGACAAGCCACAGCTGACCATTTCGCTCGCACAGGCGGCCATACAGTCCGAACCGCTCAACGAACGTGCCTGGACCATTCTTGTCTCGGGGTATGAACAGGCC
Source organism: Arthrobacter sp. YAF17 (assembly GCF_052113365.1). NCBI lineage: Bacteria > Bacillati > Actinomycetota > Actinomycetes > Micrococcales > Micrococcaceae > Arthrobacter > Arthrobacter sp. YAF17. The sequence continues at coordinate 233,012 of NZ_JBFRDB010000001.1, forward strand.
GGACTTCCGGTGGAAGGGCTGTCAGCCTACGAACGCTGCCGCCGGCTGTTTGACCGCGACCTGGGCTGTGCCCCTGGTCCGGCCTTGCAGGCCGCGCATTTGAGGCTGCTGCGGCAGCGCGCCGAGGGAAACACCGAGCTTTCCGAAGTCCTGGCGGCCCTGCTTTACCTCGGGGAACGTCTGCATGGCCCCAAGCGCACACAGTTTGCCGCCGAGGAATCCCGGCGCATGCATGAGAATGCCGGCCGGGTCCTCGATTCCTTCCTTCAGCAGGCGCTTGCCGCCGCCGTCTGACTGGGCGTGTCTGCCTTACTGGTCGCCGGCGGACATATCGCCGACACCGGGCGTGCCATCGGCGAGCGCGTAGCGCTGGAGCACCGCACCCATCGGTGAAGCGACCACCGGCTCGATGAGTCTGAGGTTTGTCGGGACCACTCCGTCGGCGAAGACCTTCTTCCCACTGCCGAGGAGGATCGGATAAACCCAGAGCGTGAGCCGGTCGAAGAGCCGCTCGGCGAGCAGGGTTTGTACGAAGTTGAGACTGCCGATGACGTGGATGTTGGTGTGCCGGTCGCGCAGTTCTCGCACGGCGGCGACGACGTCGGGTCCGAGCAGTGTGGAGCCGGCCCACTCCAGGTCCGGCCCCTGGCGTGAGGCCACGTATTTCGGGAGCCGGTTGAACAGCCGCGCGATGTTCCCGTCAGCGTGCGGCCAGTACGCGGCAAAGATGTCGTAGGTCCGGCGTCCCAGCAGCAACGCGTCCATCCCCGCCATTCCTGCGTCGATCTGCTCGCCGACCACCTTGTCTATGAGCGGCGCCTGCCAGCCGCCGAACGCGAAACCGTTGTTAGGGTCCTCCTCCGGCCCGCCCGGCGCCTGCGCGACGCCGTCGAGCGTGGTGAACAGGTCGATATGGATAAGTCCCATGCCGTGCTCCTTCTGTGCCGCCCGTCGTCGGCCGGCGACGGAATCACTTCGAGGCTGGCACACGTGCCTGGTGCGAAGCAACGGTGTTTTTCGGCGCTGTTTTCGGGGGCAGTCACGCGGCTTTGACGACGGGGAGCTCGGCCCAGTGCGTCGTGTAGCGCGGAGACAGCATGTCGCGCTTCATGCTCCAATCAGGTCCGCCCCGGATTCCGGCGTAGCCCAGGCCGATTGACCCCCGCCCATATCTTCGGCTGACATCCTCCAGCAGCGGGCCGATGCCGCGTTCCTCGTGTGGATTCTCGAACACCGCCAGGGGCGCCTGGTTGCCGGTGGGGCGCAGATCGGTGACCATGATGCCCGCGCGGACGTACTTAACGCCGTCGTCAATCCGGGGGAGCAGGGCGTAGGCTGCCCTCGCCAGGAGAACGGGGTCGGCGGTGGGCATCGGCAACGGCACGCACACGGAGGGGTTCGAGCTGCTATCCGGGTTGTAGTAGGACGTGGCGGCGAACGCCGTCAGCACCTTGGCCTGCAGCCCGTGACGCGCCAGCCGGGCGCTGGCCTGCTGGCCGTAGACGCCCAGCACCTGGCGCAGCCCGGCGCCGGTGGTGATCGGCGCCGCGAAGGACCGGCTGAAGATGAGCTGGTCGCGGCCGGTTCGTTCCTCTTCCAGGGGGATGCACGGCGTCCCGTTGAGTTCGAGGACCGTCCGCATCAGCACCACCGAAAAGCGGTCCCTGATCCTGATGGGGTCCGCACGCGCGAGGTCCAGCACGGTGTGGATTCCCTGTGCGTTCAGCCGTTTGGTCAGCCGCGCGGCCACACCCCAGAGTTCGACCACGGACAGACCCGCCATGAGCTTCTCGCGCTGGGCGGCGGGGACAGCGTCCCAGTGGCAGACGCCGTCGAACGCCGGATTGTGTTTCGCCCACTTGTTGGCGAGTTTCGCTAGGGTCTTGGTGCCGGCGATCCCGACGCAGACGGGGACTCCGACGTTCCGGCGCACCGCCGTTTTCATGGTGTGGCCCAGGCGCTGCAGTTCCTCCGGGCTGCCGTTGACGCCAAGGAAGGCCTCGTCGATGCTGTAAACCTCCAGCCAGGCGGAGTAGCGGCCGAGGAGCTCCATGACGCGGGCGCTGATGTCGCCGTAGAGCTCATAGTTGCTGGAACGCGCCACGAGCCCCCATTCCTTCGCCCGGGGTGCGAGCTTGAACCAAGGCTCGCCGAGGGGGATCCCGAGGGCCTTCGCTTCAGGGGAGCGGGTGACAGCGCAGCCGTCGTTGTTGGAGAGCACCACGAGCGGACGTCCCTCCAGGGAGGGGTCGAAAGCGCGTTCGGCGCTGGCGTAGAAGCAGTTCACGTCAACCAAGGCGATGCTGCCCCGGCCGGGGGTAGCCCTAGACATGGTGCAGGCAGCGGGTCGCGACGCCCCAGACGACAAGGTCCGACAGCGCCGGAACCCTGATGTCCGGGTAGCGGGAGTTGTCGGCCTGCAGCACTACGCCCGCGGCCGTGATGCGCAGCCTCTTGACCGTGAGCTCGCCATCAAGGACCGCGACGACGACACAGCCGTCGCGGGGCTCGAGCGCGCGGTTTACGATCAGCTCGTCGCCGTCGCTGATCCCGGCGCCCTCCATGGAGTCCCCGGACACCCTGACGATGTAGGTGCTGGTGATGTCCTTGATGAGGTGTTCGTTGAGGTCGATGCGGCCGTCGAAGTAGTCCTGGGCCGGAGAAGGGTAGCCTGCGGCAACCGGCACTGGCGAGATCAGGACCGACAGAAGAGAAGTGCCCGCGTCTATCACGCGGGGCCCAATGATTACGCCCACAACACACCTTTATTCGAATATATGTTCGATACATTCAGTGTAGCCCCGGGCGCTGACATTGAGCAGACCCGGGCGCCGGCGCGGGCCTTCGTCGGACGGCTTGAACGCCAGTGGGACAGCCTGGGCCGTGCGGCGGCTTCAGTCCACGGCCGGCCGTTGCGACCGCAGGATTTGCAGGTACTGAACAGATCGTCGAAGGGGGCAGAAATGTGATGGCCCGGGCAGTAGGGTGACTGCATGGATGAAACGCCGCGATTCCGTTCACCGCGATGGTGGCCTTGGGCCGTTGCGATCCTCCTCTTGATCACCGTGAACTTAACGCTTCTGGGGTCTAGAAGCGGCGGGTGCGTTGACTACACAATCGAGTCTGGCGCTACGAGCATGTGTACTAGCGGCCCCGCGCTCAGCACGGATGGCACGTGGATTTTGGCGACAGTGAGCGTGGTCGCCGTCGTCTTCTTCGCGGGGCGCCTCGTGCACGCAGTTAGAGCCCGCAGGGACTAACCTGTCACGGACGAGGTAACGAGAGAGCTCGCTGCGATCAGAGCGATGAGTCCTGCGGCGATGAGTCCAAGCATCACGCCTGGGGGCGTGTAAGCCAGTACGTTCAGAGCGATGAACGCTGCCACGACGAGCGCGAGGAAGGCGAGGAGACAACCAACCATCGCGCGCAGCCACTTGTCAGCGGATGAATCGACTCCGTGGTCGCGGGCGCATATGACCAGCCGCAGTCCAATGACGGCAATGGCTTGCCAGCAGGCAATTGCGCAGATTCCCCAGATGATGGCAGGAACCGCGAGGGGCTCGACTTCCGGGAAGACAGCAACTGCTCTCTCCACCGCGGAGGGGATGATCCATACCTGCGCGAACACGGACATGAGCAGCAAGATGCGAAGTCCCGCAATCAGCGCGAACGAGGTTCGACGAGTCATCTGCGCCTCCTGCCGCTGCCTGGTTACCGGGAAAATTCACTGCCGTCCCATCACATTACCGACGCCTTAGCCCTGATACACCAGCTCTATCTGCATTTTCGCCCCGCATCCGGCAACCTTTCACCTCGACGGCTGGAGCCGGAGCTATTCGATAAAGGGGCAAGATACCGGAAGTTCCATGGTCGGGCGGCTCTTGCTTGCTAGGGTCAACCCTGTTGTCCCGCCCGTAGGAATCCGCCTGAAGGGAATAGACATGAAATCCGACCATTATGACGATTTCGCCGAGAACTACTCGGCTGAAAATGAGTCCAGCCTCCTCAACGCCTACTACGAGCGCCCGGCGATGGTGGGCCTTGCCGGCGACGTGACCGGTCACCGGGTCCTGGACGCAGGGTGCGGCTCCGGGCCCCTGTCCGCGGCACTGGGCGCGAAAGGCGCAGTCGTGACCGGCTTCGATTCCAGTCCTGCGATGCTGGAACTGGCAAGACAGCGTTTGGGCGCGGACGCGGACCTGCACGTGGCCGACCTCAGCAAGCCGCTGCCTTTCGCCGACGGCTCCTTCGACGACGTCGTCTCGTCCTTGGTCCTGCATTACCTGGAAGACTGGTCGGCACCTCTTGCCGAACTGCGGCGAGTGCTGAAGCCGGGCGGGCGCCTGATCCTGTCGGTCAACCACCCCACGGTCAGCGTGGTCAACTATCCAACGGAGGACTACTTCGCCACCCGCCAGTACTCGGAGAATTACGAGTTCGATGGCGAGCCGGCAGTCCTGACCTTCTGGCACCGGCCCCTTCATGCGATGATCAGCGCCTTCACGTCGGCGGGATACCGCGTAGCCGCCGTGAGCGAACCAGAGCCAGCTCCGGACACGCCGCACGAACTCCTCCGCCGCGCATCCTCAAAGGCRAGAGGACAGCGTTCCTGTCCTTCATCTTCTTCGTCCTTGAGGCAGACTGAGTCCGCACGCGAACCGCCAATGAACGAAGTGCCCCGCACTGCGGCTAGCCTGAGCGGATGAAGAAGCTGGTTGTCGTTACAGGCGCTAACCGAGGTCTGGGGCTCTCTTTGGCGGACGAGTTTGTGGAGTCCGGCTGGAGTGTCGTCGCCGTCGCGCGGTCACCCCGGCCCCAGAGCACGGGCGCCTACCCGCGGGACGTCGTAACAGTCCGGCAGGATGTTCGAAAGGACATTGCTGCAGAACTTCTCGAAGTGCTGAACGGCCTCCCTGTCGACTTGCTGATCAATAACGCGGCGCAGGGGGCACCCCATGGCGATCTCGGGTCGATTCCCCCTGAAGGCATCCTGAACGCGGTTGATGTCAACGTCGCCGGTCCGCTTCGCCTGGTGCAGGTCCTGTTGCCGAACCTGTTGGCGGCCCCCGATCCGATCATCATCAACATGACGTCCCGGCTGGGATCCCTTGCTGCCCAGGCCAATGGTGACTTCTCACATCTGTCGACGAGTTATGCCTACAAAATCTCCAAAGCCGCGCAGAACATGCTGACCGTCTCGTTGGCTCAGGACCTGCGGGGCCGCGTTCGCTGCTGGGCAGTTCACCCGGGCAAACTGGCGACTGACATGGGACAGCCTGGCGCTTCCAAGGATCCAGGCGTCGCCGCCCGCCAACTCCGTGAGCTGGTCGATTCAGGCGTCCGGACTTCTCCCCGCTTCTGCTCCCTCGGTGAACAGGACCTGCACTGGTAGTGCCGAGGAGGTACTCGAATGCGCAAGATTATCCTTAGAGGTCGGTCTCCTGGACGGATTCGTCAGGACGGCCGACCGGGATATCAGTCGGTGGGAGCCGCCTTCAGGACGCGGGCAGGCTAACGAAGTACTCCTGCTGGACCGGGCGGCGGCCCAGCTTTTGCGCCGTGCGGAGCGAAGGCAGGTTCCTCGCGTGGATGTGGCCCCATACGGTGTCCACACCCGACCGTTGACCGGTCAGAAACGACGACTGCACCGCGGGAGCCAAGCCCCTGCCGCGCAGGCGCTCCGTCAGTAATACATCCAGCATGCAGAGTGCCGGTCGGCCAAAGAGCGGCGAGATTGTGGCGGCAGCCAGTCCCGCAAAGCCGTGGTCGTCCCGGAGCGACATCAGCAAGCCTTGGTCGGCCGCTTCCTGGAGCCCCGCCTGGTCGGACTCTGAAACAAACGGTGAGAGCTCCGGGGCGCCGGACCGCCACGCCTGATGTTCGAGCCGGTATTCGGTGAACACTTCAGCCGCCGCTTCCGGCCAGGAGATCGTTAGAGCCCCGATCAGGTCCCGTTCGTTGGCGCCGGCGGCCGCGCTGAGGGACCCGGCCATGACTGTTGCCCAGCCTTCCGCGGAGGGTAGGTCGAGGCCCGGCTGCTCCCAAAATGTGAAGCCACGCACTCCAACGCCGCGGTAGGCCGAAGTCACTTTCGCCGCCAGTGCATCGACAGCCTCAGCATCGTTCACGCGGGCAGTGGTTTTGACTGCCACAAAGGGGAAAGCCGGATCGAGGTTGAGGTAGCGGAGTCCTGAGACGACGGTGCGCTCGCCGCTGGCCTCAAGTAGCCGCTCGGTCATGTCCCATGTGCTTGCGTCGACTCCCAGCCGGCCGATCCTGGCCGCCACGACTTCCGGTGCGGCAAGAGCGGCCAGGGACCCGACGTCGTCGATCTCGGCTTGCGTTGCGTCCTCAGCGTCGAACCCGGCCGGAAGGTATTCCAGTACCGGGCGGGCGAAAGCGGCGAGTCGGTGGGCCGGAAGGTCAAAAGGGCTCATTGTTGCCGATCTTCTTGGCGGATGGGGTAAAAACCACGGCCAGGGGCGGCCCGGACAGAAACCGTCCCGGTAGTGTCGCCGTTCACAATTTCCCCAGATGTTCGCTGCCCGACGCTACCAGACACCGTCCTCGGGGCCTCGTCGGGCATCCCCGTGGCGGCACGTCGGCCCATGTCCCGCGGCGACGGGAGTGGCGAGGAAGGCTAGGGGGTCCCGTAGGGAGTGCGGGAGAGCGTGACTCCCCATACGGAGTTGTGCAGCACAATACTGGCTTCACGTTCCACGAACTGCAGCGGGGCTTGGATATACCGTGCCATCCGCTCCTGTTCCTCGTCCCACGGGAAGCCGCACGGGCCGACAAAACGCTCCATTGTTCCCGGAACCGGCGTGATTGTCTGGTCGGCAATGCTGACCCTAACCGCGTAGGAGGCGCACGGGATCCGCACCGTCATCAATGGGCGGCCGCCGAGGCTGCCGAATCTTACGGCGTAGTCTCCGGAACTTAATCCCGAACCGCGGGGCACGGTAGCCGGCTGCAAGGACCCGGAAGTGAAGTACTGACACTCCAGCGTTCCGGTGGGCGCGGCGTCATCTGCACCCCGGGGCAGGCATTCATCTGCACCCTGCCCGGCGGGGGCTGGCGGCACCGATGGGACCGGCCCGAGGGTCATGCCTGGCGGCAGTCCGGCGCCCGTGGAAGGTGCGGCCGAGGCAGCCGGCGGCTGGGCGACCGCTTGAATGTTGGCGTCCGCGTTTGGCGACGGAGCCGCGCAGGCTGCGGTCACGGCGATGACGGCGAGGCAAGCGAGCGGCAGCAGGGCCGGCGTCGTGCGTTTCAGCGGGTTACCCGGTAGCGCACGTGGGTGACGAGGCCGGTACCGCTCACTTCCGTTGGCTCGAGCTGGAGGTTCGTGACGCCGTCGAGCAGCCGTTCGCCCGCTCCCAGGACGATGGGCGCGGTGTGGAGCCGCAGTTCGTCGATCAGTCCCGCCGAAAGGTACTGGCGGACGGTCTGCGCCCCGCCGGCAATGGCAACGTCCTTGCTGCCAGCGGCCTTCCGCGCCTGGGCCAACGCCGACTCGATTCCGTCGGTGACGAAGGTGAACGTGGTGCCGCCCTGCATCTCCAGTGGCTCGCGTGGATGGTGAGTGAGCACGAACACGGGTGCGTGATACGGCGGTTCTTCACCCCACCATCCCCGCCACTCCGCGTCCCACGGCCCCGGTCCGGGCCCGGCGAACATGTTCCGTCCCATGATGTAGGCGCCGGACGCGAGGATGCCTGCACGCCATGTCGTGTTGGCGTGGGGTTCCTCGAACTGCCACCTGTGCATGCGCTCGCCGCCCTCGCCCAGAGGTTCCGCGAGGCTTTGGTTCGGGCCGGCGGCGAATCCGTCGAGGGAGATCGTCAGATCGCATGTGACTTGGCTCATGCGCCCATCATGCCACCACCCGGCGGCCAAGCTCCGGGCCGGCAGGAGTAAATCGGAGTGCAATTCGTTAGCTTGCTCACGTCGCGCGGAATCGTTGAAAATCCGGTGGCGGACGGCCCCATACTTGGAATGACCCCGGCGGATTCTCCCCACCGCCAGGCATGAGGAGGGTCCATGAAAACATTGAAAATTCTGCAGGGCACTGTGAAAAGCACAGTCGCGAACGAGTACTTTCCTGCCACGGCGGTGCTGGCCGGAGTGCTTTTGTTCTGGGTCCTCGGGATCTTCGGCGGGCTATCGTTGCTGAGCAACCACCAGACGCTCCTGACAACCCTCAGCTGGTTGCTCTTCGTCTACGCCGCGGCTGTGCTGACGCCTCTCGCTGGCCTTATCGCCGTGGTGGACCTGTCACGCCGCTGGCTGCGCAACCGGGCGTCGGGCGTCGGGGGAACATCGGGGACCGCGTCCGCCTAAGCCCGGCCGCCCTATTCGAACCGTGCCGGGTCGCCCATGCCGCGACGGACGATTTCCGCCGCGCCGCCGGAGTAGTCAATGACAGTAGTGGGCTCCGAACCACAGTCCCCGGAGTCGATCACGGCGTCGACCACGTGCTCGAGCCGTTCTTTAATTTCCCAGCCCTGGGTCAGCGGCTCGTCCTCGTCGGGCAGCAGCAGCGTGCTGGAGAGCAGCGGTTCGCCCAGTTCGGCCAGCAGGGCCTGGACCACCTTGTTGTCCGGGATCCGGACGCCCACCGTCTTCTTCTTTGGGTGCAGCAGCCGCTTGGGGACTTCCTTGGTGGCGGGGAGGATGAAGGTGTAGCTCCCGGGAGTGACCGCCTTGATGCTGCGGAACACGTCGTTGTCTATCATCACGAACTGGCCCAGCTGCGCGAAGTCCTTGCAGACCAGCGTGAAGTGGTGCTTGCTGTCGAGCTGGCGGATGCTCCGGATCCGGTCCAGGGCCTCTTTGTTCCCGATCTGCGCGCCGAGCGCGTAGCAGGAATCGGTGGGATACGCGATCAGCCCGCCGGAACGGACGATTTCCACCGCCTGGCTGATGGAGCGTGCCTGGGGGTTTTCGGGGTGAACATCGAAGTATCTCGCCATGGGACGAGCTTACGCCCGACGGCGGCGCGCCGCCTGACGACCGAGCCGCATGTCAGGCGGCGGCGAGCGCCGAAAACATGACTGACATCGCTGCCGCGGACACGAGTTCCAGGAACGCGTTGCCGTTGTCCCGGCGGGTGTGAGGGTGAAGTCTACGGAGCAGGAGGAAGGCCCACAGCACCGCTGACACCCCGAAGGCAACCGCCAGGACAAGCACCGGCAGGCCGTTCCAGCCCGGCAGGGCCGTGGCCAGCGGCACGGCGGCGGCGCTGGCATGGTGCGACGTCTGGCCCGGAAACCCGGCAACATTAGGACCGGCCAGCGCGCCCTGGCCCCCGTGCACGTCCATGGCGGCCAGCATGTACGCCATCGCGGCCATGGTTAGCCCGTTGTAGAGCAAGCTGCCGGGGCCGGCTGCTCCCGCGGGGCTCCGGTGCCCCGGCCCGGCGGCGGGGAAGGGCCGCGCGGAGACGGCGCGGAGGACGAACCACCACGCGGCAAGGCCGAAGAACAGGATCTGCGGGAGTGCGGGCCACCGGAGTCCGGGTGCCAGCATCAACGCCATGGCGGTCATCATCGCGGCATGGAGGCCAAAACCGGCCCGGGTGGCCGGCGTCGACTTGCGGCAGGCGCGGAACGCCGCGTACAGCGACGCTGCCAGCAGCAGTGCCGTCAGCCCCCAGCTCAGGACCCCGTTCTCGATCAAGGGTGCCCGGTCAGTGCTGCTCGTCGTGGTGGATGCGCTCGTCGCGTTCCCGCAATGGTTCGCCGCTTCCGCTCCACTGCTTGGCGATGAACTCCGCAGCGATGGACACTGCCGTCTCTTCGGGCGTCCTCGCGCCGAGGTCAAGGCCCACCGGGCTGTGCAGCCGGGCAAGCTCCTCCTCGGCCAGACCGGCCCGGCGCAGCCGGGCGATCCGGTCTGCATGGGTCCGGCGCGAACCCATGGCGCCGATGAAGGCGATCGGCCGGCTGCGCAGGGCAACCTCCAGCAGCGGAATATCGAACTTCGGATCGTGGGTGAGGACGCACATCACCGTGCGCTCATCTACCAGCCCCTGTTCCAGCTGCCCGGCGAGGTAGCGGTGTGGCCAGGCGTTGACCACCTCGGCGGCATCGGGAAAACGTGCCGGCGTCGCGAAGACGGACCGGGCATCACACACCGTGACGCGGTAGCCCAGGAACGTGCCCAGACGGGCCAGCGCCGAGGCGAAGTCGATCGCGCCGAAGACCAACATCCGCGGTGGCGGGGCGTAACTTGCGAAGAAGACCCGCATCCCGGCGTCCAGCCGTTCCCCGTCGGGGCCATAGCTCAGGATGCCGGAACGTCCGGCGGCGAGCAGGCCCTGCGTGTCGTCGCCCACGGCGTGGTTGGCCCGCTCGGAACCAAGGTTGCCGTCGAAGCCGTCCGGCCGCACGATCAGGTGCCGGCCCAGCCAGCTGCTGTCCGGGTGTTCGATCACGGTGGCGACCCCGACGCGGCGCCCGCCGGCGATGTCCGCCCTGACGGCGTCGAGTTCCGCGAAGCTGTGCCGGGACACCGGCTCGACGAAGATGTCGATGATCCCGCCGCAGGTCAGGCCGACGGCGAACGCGTCATCGTCGCTGATCCCGTAGCGCACGAGGACGGGGGTGCCGTCCTCCTTGACCTGGGTGGCCAGCTCGTAGACGGCACCTTCGACGCAGCCGCCGGAGACGGAACCCACCGCTTCCCCCTCGGCGGTGACGAGCATGGACGCGCCCGGGAGCCGCGGGGCTGACTTATACGTGCTCACTACGGTGGCCAGGCCGGCGGTGTCACCCCTCTGCCAGCCCGGCATCATGGCTGCCAGGACATCACGCACGGTCCGTCTTCATCCTTCCAACCGCCCGGACCAGCCGGAACGCGGAACACCGGCCCGCCCAGTAGGAAAGGCACGCCACCACCGCCACGAGGGCCAGGACCTTCCCGGGGTTGGACAGCTGCTCCGCCGCCATCCCCTTCGCGAGGCTGAGGGCGTCCAGGCTGCCGGCGGGGGCATGCGCCGGTGTGGGCTCGGACGCCTTCGGTGGCGCTGCGGGAATGGTGCCCGCCGGCGCGCCCGGAAGTTCCGACGCCGGTGCCGGGGCCGTCGCGGCGGCGACCTTGGCCGCCACTGCCTCCGCCGCGGGCACGGGTTCGGGAACGCCGGCGTCTGCTTCTTCGGCCGGCTCTGTTCCTCCGGCCGGAGCGGGGGAGGTGATCATGGCCTGCAGATTGCTGGCGAACAGGGCCATCATCTGTTCGGTCACGCTGCCGATCACGCCCTTGCCCATTGCCGCGGCCTTGCCGGACAGTTTCAGGTCGGCGCTGACGGTGCCGCGGGTGGTGCCGGCGGCCTCTTCGGCCAGCTGCAGGGTCACCGTGGCCTCGGCCGTGCCCTGGCCGCGGGTTTCCTGGGCTTTGCCTCCGAGCACGGCGCGGTGTTCGGCGGCGTTCCGCTCGATGACGTTGAGCAGGCCCTTGTACTGCATGTTGACCGGGCCGAGTTTGACGGTCATGCCCACCTGGTAGGCGTCGTCCGACAGTTTGTTCAGGATCCTGGCGCCGGGAACGCAGCCGGCCACGCGTTCAAAGTCCATGATGGTTTCCCAGACCGTGTCGATCGGAGCGACGACCGAGAAAGTGCTGTCAATCTGCATTAGGTCCCTCTTCCCTTGAGTGATGACTGGCCGTCGCCGCGGATTGCGGCCGCCACCTCTGCCAAAGCCGTGTAGCTGTGTCCGCTGACGAACGCGTCGCAGTAGGGCAGGGCCGCGGCCATGCCGCCGGTCAGCGGCCGGTATTCCGGGGCGGCCTTGCGGGGATTGACCCAGACGATGCGGTGCGCCAGACGCCGCAGCCTCGCCATCTGTGCCGCCACCTGCCCGGGATCCTCCTGGGCCCAGCCGTCCGAGAAGATCACCACCACAGCGCCGCGGGCCAGGCCGCGGCGGCCGTGTTCGTCGACGAAGTGCCGAATGCAGTCGGCGATCCGGGTACCGCCGGCCCAGTCCGGGGCGGCGACGGCGGCGCTGGCCAGGGCCTCGTCCGGATCGCGCAGCGCGAGTTGCCGGGTCAGGCGCGTCAGCCGCGTGGAAAAGACGAAGGCCTCCGCGCCGGCCGTCGCCACTGCCCCCTGCAGCAGCGACACGAAGATCCGCGCGTACGGCTCCATGGAACCGGAAACGTCGCACAACATCACCAGCTTGCGGCGTTGCTGGCGCCGGCGGGCATATAGCAGCCGGGTGGTGTCGGTCCCCGAGCGCCGGGCGGCGCGGACCGTGGCGCGGACGTCCAGCCGGGCGCTGCTGTGGGCTGATTTGCGGGTACGGCGGCTCAAACGTGCCGGGGTGGCGAGCAGCAGCCTGGCCGCCAGCCGCCGGATCTCCAGGACTTCCGCCTCTGTGAGCTGGGCGAACGACATACTGTGCAGCCGCTCCTCGGCGGAGGCCATGGCCAGCACGGCCTCCCGCTCGGGCGCGTTTCGGTCCCCGGTGCTGTCCGGGCCCGCGGAGGCAATCGCCGGCGCCGTGGGCCGGTGGGCGGGTGGGTGCCCGGGGGCGCGGTCCTCGGCCGGGGAAGTACGGGTGCGCGCCTCCTCGGGGGCTTCGGCCGGCGACACGGTGCGCGGAGCGGCGTTGCGGGGCGCGGCGGAGGGGGAGAAGGCGCCGCGGAACACTGCGGCGAAGACGGCGTCGAACACCGGCAGCTGCTCGCGCGCGGACACCAGCACCACGCGGGATGCCCAGTAGAGCTGCCCGACGTCGGAGGGCGGGACCAGGCGGAGTGCATCAGCCAGCCGGACTGCCCGGTCCGGGGAGCAGGACAGCCCGGCCCGGCGGAGGGCGGTGACAAACGCCGCAGAGAAGGTGGCCGCCTCCACCGCGGGGAGTGCTGCGGCTGTGGTGTGGGTGGGCCCAGCCATCAGCGGCTCACCCGCCCGTGTCCGCCACGAGCCAGTCGGCCCCGCGGGCGCCGACCAGTTCCAGGTCGTCGCGGTTCTTGACGATCGAGCCGAGGGTCCGGTCCGCCGTCGTGGCGTCGATGCGGTCGATGCCGAGCACGGCGAGCGCCGACACCCAGTCGATGGCCTCTGAGATCCCCGGCGGTTTGGCGAGGTCCAGGGTGCGCAGCTTCGTGATTACTGCTGCGGCCTGCAGCGCCAGCGGGCCGCTGCTGGCGGGCACGCGGCGGCGGACAATTTCCGCGATCCGTTCCGGGCCGGGGTAGTCGATCCAGTGGTAAAGGCAGCGCCGCGTCAGGGCGTCGTGCAGGTCCCTGGTGCGGTTGGACGTCAGGATGACGATCGGCGGGTGCGTGGCACGGATGGTGCCGAGTTCCGGGATGGTGACGGCGGCCTCGGCCAGGAGCTCGAAGGTGAAGGCCTCGAATTCGGCGTCGGCCCGGTCGATCTCGTCCAGCAGGAGGACGGCGGGGCGCGGGCCGGGATGCTCGATGGCCTGCAGCAGCGGCCGGCGCAGCAGGTACTCCGGCCCGAAGAGGTCGGTTTCGGTGACGGCGGCGTCCCGCACTTCCGCCAGCCGGATCCCGAGCAGCTGCCGCTGGTGGTTCCACTCATAGAGGGCCTCTCCGGCGTCGATCCCCTCGTAGCACTGCAGCCGGTACAGGGGCGTGTCCAGCAGGTCGGCCAGGGCCTTCGCCGCCTCGGTCTTGCCCACGCCCGCCTCGCCTTCGAGCAGGATGGGCTGCGGCAGCCGGACGGCCAGGAACAGCGCGGTGGCCAGCCCGGCGTCGGCAAGGTAGTCACTGCTGTCCAGCGCCGAGGCCAGGGACGCGACGTCGGGAATCCTCCGCTGGACGTCCTCCTCCGCGCCGGTGCGCGCCGCGGTGCTCACTGTGCGCCCTCCAGTGCGGCCAGGACCCGGCGGTAGTCCTCTTCCGTGTCGACGTCGAGGGGCGCCGTTCCCGGCACGGGAAGCTCGACCGCGTCGGCCGCCCGCTGCTCCAGCAGCCTCCAGACCGCCTTGTCGCCGTGCAGGGCGGCCAGTTCCGGGAACATCCGCCGGGTGAACGCCAGGGGGTGGCCGACGCCGTCGTCGTAGCGGCAGACGGCGACGCCAGGGCTGTCGTTGCCGGCGTCTGAAGCGAACAGCAGCTGCAGCAGCGCCCGTGCGGTGGCCGACCGGACCTCCGGCTGGTCCCCGAGCAGGAGGACGACGGCGTCCGTGTCCGGGTGGAGCGCGGCGATGCCGGCGGCGACCGAGGAGGAACAGCCCTCGCCGAAGTCCGGGTTGAGCACGATCTCGCAGCCGGTGGTGTCAACCGTGCCCTGCACTTCGGCGGCCGCGCCGCCCAGCGCCAGCACCGTCTGGTCAAAGCCGCAGTCCCGGGCGGTCGCCAGCACGGCGTCGAGGAGCACGCCCCGGCCGTAGGGAAGGAGCTGCTTGGGCCGGCCAAGGCGCTGCGAGGCCCCGGCCGCCAGGACCAGCCCGGCCGTCCGGTGTTGTGCGGGGGCGCCGTCAGAGAGTGAGGGCATAGCGCTCCGGATCTTTGCGGAAGGCAGCGCGGCAGCCGGGCGAGCAGAAGTACACGGTGACACCGTTGTGCTCGAGGTGCAGCGAGGATTCCACCGCAGCGACGGTCATGCCGCAGACGGGGTCGACTGCCGTCGCCGGGGCTTGCGCCCCAGGTCCGGGCAGCGGCGCCGCCACTGGGGCCGGCCCCGACGGCGGTGCGGCGTGCCGGGACTTCGCCCGCTCCTGGATGAGCTGGGCCAGGATCGACAGCGCGATCTCGCCGGGCGTGCGGGCGCCCAGCTGCAGCCCGGCGGGTGTGAAGACCCGCGAGCGCTGTGCCGGCTCGACGTCGAGGGACTCCAGCACCGCGCTGCCCCGTGTGCCGCTGGCCACCAGCGCGACATAGGGCACTCCGGCGCGCAGGGCCGCCTCGAGCGCGACCTCCTCGGCTTTGCCGTGCGACGCCACGATCAGCGCCGCGTCGTCGGCCCCCGGCCGGGCGGATTCCCCGTCGGTGAGTTCCACCGCCAGCCCGACGCCGGAGCCGAGGGTCGCGAGGGCCTGCGCCACTGGCGTGGTGCCGACCACCAGGACCCGCGGTGCCGGGATCCGCGGCTGGAGGAAGATCTCGATGGCACCGCCGCTCAGGCACGGGTTGGAAACCTCGACGGCGCCTTCCACGGCACTGCGGGACGGTTCGCCGGGGAGAACGCGCAACAGCAGCGGCTCCCCGGACACCAGGACCTGCAGGCTGTACTCCCGCACCGAGGACTCGACGCAGTTGCCGCCGACGAAGCCCTGGATTTCGCCGCCGGGCAGCACCAGGGCCGTATCTCCGGCGTGGGCGCTGGTGGGGCGCTGGGCGCGGACCACCGTGGCGTGCACGAACGGCTCACGGCGGGAGGCGAGCTCGTTCGCCCGGGCCGCGAGGGAATCTCCCATCGTCGCCATGTCAGATCGGCGGCCTTGCCCGGCCCTGCATGGCGGCCCAGACGCGGGCCGGGGTGCAGGGCATGTCCATATGGACCACGCCGTAGGGGGCCAGCGCGTCGACGACGGCGTTCACGATCGCCGGCGGCGACCCGACAGTGGCGGATTCGCCGATGCCCTTGGCGCCGATGGGGTGGTGCGGGGACGGGGTGACGGTGAAGCCGGTTTCCCAGTCCGGCACCTCCATCGCGGTGGGGATCAAGTAGTCCATGAACGACCCGCCGAGGTTGTTGCCGTCGGCGTCGAATTCGATAATCTCCATCAGGGCCATTCCGACGCCGTCGGTCAGCCCGCCGTGGACCTGGCCCTCGATGATCATCGGGTTGATCCGGGTGCCGCAGTCGTCCACGGCGATGAAGCGGCGCACCTTGACGTGCCCGGTGCCCGGATCGACGTCGACGACGCAGATGTAGGCACCGAACGGGAAGGTGAGGTTCGGCGGGTCGTAGGTGACCTCGGCGTCGAGGTTGCCGTCGACCCCTTCGGGCAGCGTCATGGTGCCGTGGGCGGCCAGGGCGATCTCGGAGATGGTCTTCCCGGCGCTGGGATCGCCCTTGACGTACCAGCGGCCCTTCTCCCACTCGAGGTCATCCGGCCGGGTCTCCAGCATGGCCGCCGCGATCAGCTTCGCCTTCTCCCGCACCTTGCGGGCAACGAGGGCGACGGCGCCGCCGCTCACCGGCGTCGAACGGCTGCCGTACGTGCCGAGGCCGAACGGCGTCTGGTCGGTGTCGCCGTGGACGACGTCGATGTCCTCCGGCGGGATCCCTAGTTCCTCGGCGACGATCTGCGCGAAGGTGGTCTCGTGGCCCTGGCCCTGGCTTTGCACGGAGATCCGGACGACGGCCTTGCCGGTGGGATGGACGCGCAGTTCGGCGCCGTCGGCCATGCCGAGGCCCACGATGTCGAAGTGCTTGCGCGGGCCGGCGCCCACGGTCTCGGTGAAGAAGGAGACGCCGATCCCCATCAGCTCGCCGCGCTCGCGTTTCTCCTGCTGCTCGCGGCGGAGTTCGTCGTAGCCGGCCAGCTCCATGGACAGCCGCATGGCCGGTTCGTAGTTCCCGGAGTCGTACACCCAGCCGGTCTTGTTGGCGTAGGGGAACTGCTCGGGCTTGATGAAGTTCTTCAGCCGCAGTTCCGCCGGGTCCATGTCCAGCTTGCGGGCCAGGATGTCCACCATCCGTTCGACGAGGTAGACGGCCTCGGTGACACGGAAGGAACACGCATAGGCGACGCCGCCCGGTGCCTTGTTCGTGTAGACGCCCGTGACGCTGCAGTAGGCGGCCTTCAGGTCATAGCTGCCGGTGAAGATGGAGAAGAAGCCGGCGGGGTTCTTGGTCGGCTGCGCGGTGGCGTTGAAGGCGCCGTGGTCTGCCAGGACGTTGGTGCGCACCGCGAGGATCTTGCCCTCCTTGGTGGCGGCGATCTCGCCCTGCATGATGTAGTCGCGGGCGAAGGAGGTGGACATCAGGTTCTCCGAACGGTCCTCCACCCATTTGACCGGCCGGCCGGTGACGATTGAGCCGACGACGGCCAGGATGTAGCCGGGGTAGATGCCGACCTTGTTGCCGAAGCCGCCGCCGATGTCCGGGGACACGACGCGGATTTTGTGCTCCGGGATCCCCGCGACGATCGCGAACAGGGTGCGGTGGGCGTGCGGTGCCTGGGTGGTTTCGTAGAGGGTCAGCTTGCCGTCGACGGCGTCAAAGTCGGCAATGGCGCCGCACGTCTCCATCGGGGCGGGGTGCACGCGCGGGTAGACGATCTCGTGAGACACCACGACGTCGGCCTCCGCGAAGGCGGCCTCGGTTTCGGCTTTGTCGCCGATTTCCCAGTCGAAGATGCGGTTGTCGGTCCGGCCCTCGATCTCGTCGCGGATCACGGGGGCATCGGCGTCGAGGGCTTTCCGGGCGTCGATGACCGGGGGCAGGACGTCGTATTCGACGTCGATCAGTTCCAGCGCGTCGCGGGCGGCGTACCGGTCCTCGGCCACGACGAACGCGACCTCCTGGCCCTGGAAGCGCACCTTGTCGGTCACGAGGACTGCCTGGACGTCCGCGGAGAGGGTGGGGGCCCAGGCGAGCTTGAGTCCGAGCAGGTCCTTTCCGGTGATGACGGCGAGGACCTTGGGGTGGGCGAGAGCGTTGGTGGTGTCGATGGAGACGAGCTTTGCGTGCGCCACGGGGGCGCGCAGGATGGCGCCGTGCAGCATGCCGGGCAGGACGATGTCGTCCAGGTAGTTGCCCTTGCCGCGGACAAAGCGTGGGTCTTCCTTCCGCTGGATCCGGCCGTAGCCGATCGGGCGGTCCTCGTCGCCGGCCGCCGGATTGCCGTGCCGTTCGTGGATGACGGTCATGCCTTCACCTCTGCGTCTTGTGTCTCTGCCGGGATGTCCTCAATCACGGTGTCCGTGCCGTCGATGACCTCGTCCACCGTGGCGTCGCTGTCGCCGCCTGCCGGGTGGGCGGCGGCCCACTGCACGGACCGGACGATCGTGGCGTAGCCGGTGCACCGGCAGATCTGGCCCGAAATGGCCTGCCGGATCTCGGTGGTGTCCGGGTGCGGGTTCTTGTCGAGCAGTGCCCGGGCGGTCAGCATCATCCCGGGGGTGCAGAAGCCGCACTGCAGCCCGTGTTCCTCCATGAAGCCCTGCTGGACCGGGTCAAGGGTGCCGCCGGTGGCGAGCCCCTCGACCGTGCGGATGTCGTGTCCGGCGGCCATCGCGGCGAGGACGGTGCATGACTTCACCGGCTGGCCGTCCATCAGGACCACGCAGGTCCCGCAGTTGCTGGTGTCGCACCCCCAGTGGGTTCCGGTCAGGCCCAGGACTTCGCGGATGTAGTGGACCAGGAGCACGCGGGGCTCAATGTCGGATGTGACTTCGTTGCCGTTGACGGTCATGCTGATCTGCATCCGCTTCAGCCTTCCTGTGTCTGGGCGGCGCGGGCACAGGCCTGTCGCAGGACCCGCCGGGTGAGTTCGTCGGCGAGATGCCGTTTGTAGTCAATCGGGCCGCGCTGGTCGGCTACCGGGTCGCAGGCTGCCGCGGCCAGCCGTGCCGCCTCCGCGAACAGTTCCTCCCCGGGCTGCTGGCCGCGGAGCAGTTCCGCGGTGCCGGCCACCGTATGGTCGAGCCCGAGGGCTGTGAGTCCGACGGCGGCGTCGGCGATGGTGYCGTCCTCCGCGAGCGTCACGGACGCGCCGGCGGCGCCGACGGCCCAGTCACCCACCCGGCGTTCGACCTTCTCGTAGGCGCTGCCGGAACGGGGGCGGACCGGGAAGCGGAGCTCACACAGCAGTTCGTCCTGGCCCACCGCCGTCTCGTAGGGTCCGCGGTGGAAGTCGGCCATGGTCAGGGTCCGCTCGCCGGCGGGCCCCCGGACCACTGCTTCCGCGCCGAGCACGACGCAGACCGTGGAGAGGTCCTCGGCGGGGTCGGCCTGGCAGAGTGAGCCGCCGATGGTTCCCCGGTTCCGCACGATCGGATCGGCGATCACTGCCTCGGCGTCCCGGACGATGGGGAAGAGCGCCGCGATTTCGTCAGACTCGAGGAGCGTGGTGTGGCGGGTCAGTGCGCCGATGCGCAGTTTGTCGCCGTCGCGCAGGACGAAATCGAGTTCGTACAGGTCGTTGATGTCGATCAGCCACTCGGGCCGGGAGAGCCGGAGCTTCATCATCGGCAGGAGGCTGTGGCCTCCGGCGACGACCCTCGATTCGGGGCCGTGGCGGGAGAGGAGTTCGAGTGCGTTGGCCACGGACGTGGCCCGCACGTAGTCGAATGGAGCCGGAATCTGCATAGTCCCTACCTCACTCCGGGGCGCTGGCAGCGTCGCGCAGCACCAGTGTGAGGCAAGTCTTGCCCCGCCTGATACGGAGTGTCAATATCGTCATAAGCGAAAGGTTATGACGCCGTGTCGATGACATTGAGCCAGCTCCGCACGTTCGCCCTGGTCGCCCGCCTGGGCTCCCTGCACGCTGCCGCGGAGAGCCTCGGCGTCAGCGAACCGGCAGTTTCCGCGGCCCTGGCGGCGCTCCGGCAGGACCTCGGTGATCCGCTGTTTGTGCGTGCCGCGGGCGGCATCGCACTGACCCCCGGCGGCCGGGCGCTGGCTGACTATGCCCAGGACATCGTCGGGCTGGCGGACCAGGCACGCTGGGAAGTTTCCAACGCCAAGAACGACGCCGGCCGGCTGAAGATAGTTGCGACCGCCCCCTTTGCCGAACATGCGGCGGGCAGGCTCCTGGACCTGTTCACCAAGCGGGTTCCTGGCGCGTCGGTGGATGTGGTGGTGGAGTCCGCTGAGGACCTTGGCTCGCTCCTGCACGAACGCGCATACGACATCGCCTTGGGTGCCAGGCCGACGGCGCCCGCGGGGCCGGTGGTCACGGAGCTAGGCCTGGACTGCGTTCCGTTCCTGCGGTACCAGCGCGCTCTGGTCGCCGCGGCGGGACATCCGTTGGCCCCGCTGCACGGACCGGTTCCGGTGGCCCGGCTGCTGGACAGGCCCTGGTTTGCCGGGCCCGCGGGGATCCAGGACAGCTCGGAGGAAGGCCGCTGGCTGGCGGCGATGGGGGTGGCGCCGGAGATCATCCGGCTGAGCAGCGAGACGGAAGCCCTGGCCGCGGTGAGGGCGGGGGAGGGCATCATGCTGGCGCTCGGCCACATCGTCCGGGCCGAACTCCAGAGCGGGGTCCTCATCCGGTTTCCCGTCGTCGGGACACCGGTCACCGGGCTGTGGTGGGCCAGCACCCTGGACCACCGCCGGACCACCACCATGGCGCAGACGCTGCAGCGCTTTGCCGGCACCGCAGACGCGACCGCCGCGATGGTTGCCCCCGGCGGCTCGCGGGGCCTGGAACGCCGCGGGTCCAAGTTCCACGTCGCGCTGTGGAGCTGAGGCGGCCGCGGGATTCTCCGGCGGGAGTGCCTGTGTCGCATTGCGGTTCGCGGAGGTCGGTGCTAACCCTTGTGGGGGTAGACGATCACCTGACGTGCCCTACGAAGAGGAGTAACCATGACTTTGCCCCGGGATGAAGACAGCGCACTGCGGCACTGGAGTGCCCGCCTGATCCAGGCACTGCAGATCCTTGACCTCGAAGTGGACCACGAAACGATCGTCCGGGTCGCGGACGAGTCGCGGAATGCCGTCGGCCCGCACGCGGATGCCATCAGCGCCTTCATTGTCGGCTACGCCGCGGGAACCGCATCGACCGACGGACGGAAGAGCACCCAAGACGCCGTCCACGCTGCATCGAACAAGGTCATCGAGCTGTGCGAGCACGGCGAATCCGGCGGCCCCGACGAAAAGGGCTGGGCCAAGCGGGCCCAGTAGCCCGCGGGGGCCGGTCCGCACGCCGCACTGCTGCTCCACCCCCGCTGGACATGCCCTCCGTTGGTGGCGAAGGCTGGACATGTGGGCATTATGTCCAGTGGCCGCGGCCAGGACTGGGCATGTCCCGTGGAGCGGTCTGAGACCCTCGTGGGACATGCCCTCCCTGTGCGCGCTGGGATGGACATATAGGCGTTGTGTCCAGTGGCCGCGACCCGGACTGGGCATGTCCCGTGGAGGCGGCCTACTGCTTCTGGGCCGCGCCGGATGCCATCGCAGTCGAGCCGTCCGGGACCTGGTCCTCGCTGGGTTCGAGCCTCACAATCACTGCCTTAGACACCGGCGTGTTGCTGCCCTCGGCCGTGTGGTTCAGGGGCACCAGGACGTTGGCTTCCGGGTAGTAGGCGGCCGCGCAGCCCCGGGCGGTGGGGTAGGAAACCACGCGGAACTTGCGGACCATCCGCTCCACGCCGTCCTTGTATTCGCCCCGGATGTCCACGAACATCCCGTCGGCCAGCCCCAGTTCGGCGATGTCGTCCGGGTTGACGAACACCACGTGGCGGCCCTTCTTGATGCCGCGGTAGCGGTCGTTGTGGCCGTAGATGGTGGTGTTGAACTGGTCGTGGGAGCGCATGCTTTGCAGGATCAGCGTGCCTTCCGGCCGATCCACATGCTCCAGGTCGTTGACGGTCAGCACGGCCTTGCCCGTCGGGGTGGGGAAGGTACGCGAATCCCGCGGCCCGTTCGCCAGGATGAAGCCGCCCTCGTGCCGGATACGCTCGTTGTAGTTCTCGCAGCCGCCGACGACCCGCGAGATGTGGTCCCGGATCAGGTCGTAGTTCTTCTCGTAACCGTCCCAATCGGCCTTGACCTTGTCCCCGACCAGCGCCTTGCCGAGCCGGCTGACAATGGCCGGCTCGGACAGCAGATGGTGCGAGACGGGTTCAACACTGCCCCAGGAGGGGTGCACGGCGCAGACGGTGTCTTCCACCGAGACGAACTGCTGCCCCGACTCCTGGATATCGATCTCGCTCCGTCCCATCGTGGGCAGGATCAGGGCTTCCGCCCCGGTCACCGTGTGGGACCGGTTGAGTTTCGTGGAGATCTGCACCGACAGTTCGGTGTTCTGCATGGCCGCTTCGGTGGCGTTCGTGTCCGAGATGGCGCCGACGAAGTTGCCGCCGAGCGCCACGAAGGCCCGGATGCCGCCGTCGGCCATTTTGTTGATGGTTTCCACGGCGTCCACGCCGTGTTCGCGGGGAGGCTCGAAACCGAACTCCTCGCCGAGGGAGTCCATAAAGGACTGCGGCATCTGCTCCCAGATGCCCATGGTCCTGTCGCCCTGGACGTTGCTGTGGCCCCGGATGGGGGACGCGCCGGCGCCGGGCTTGCCGATGTTGCCGCGCAGCAGGAGCAGGTTGATGATCTCCTTGATGGTGGCCACGCCCTTTTTCTGCTGCGTGATGCCCATGGCCCAGGTGATGATAACCTTCTCGGCCTTCAGGTAGCGGGCGGCGAGTTCATCGATCTCCTCGCTTCGCAGGCCGGTAGCTTCCAGGACCGCCGCGTCGTCCAGCAGGCTGAGGTGCTCCCGGAGCTCCTCGAGCCCCTCGCAGTGCTCGGCGAGGAACGCGTGGTCCAGGACGGTGCCCGGGTTGCGGGCCTCGGCGTCGAACACCCGCTTGGAGAGCGCCTGCAGCAGCGCCATGTCCCCGCCGATGCGGATGTGCAGGAACTGGTCCGCGATTTCCGTGCCGCGGCCGACGATGCCACTGAGCTTCTGCGGGTTCTTGTACCGGCGCAGGCCGGCCTCGGGGAGGGGATTGACGGCGACGATCTCGCCGCCATTTTCCTTGCACGCCTCGAGTTCGGTCAGCATGCGCGGGTGGTTGGTGCCCGGGTTCTGGCCCATCACAATGATCAGGTCGGCCTTGGCGTAGTCATCGAAGCTGACCGTGGCCTTGCCGATGCCGATGGTCTGTCCCATCGCCCAGCCCGAGGATTCGTGGCACATGTTGGAGCAGTCCGGCAGGTTGTTGGTGCCGTAGCCGCGGACCATCAGCTGGTAGAGGAAGGCAGCCTCATTGGACGTGCGGCCGCTGGTGTAGAAGGCGGCCTCGTCAGGTGAGTCCAGGCTCTTGAGCTTGTCCACGATGATCCGGATCGCCTCGGGCCAGGTGACCGGCTTGTAGTGGTCCTCTCCGGCGGGCTTGTGCACCGGTTCCGTGAGCCGGCCCTGCATGCCCAGCCAGTACTCGGAGCGGCTCCGCAGCTCGGTCACGGAGTGTTCCGCCCAGAATTCCGGGGCGATGACCACCGGCGTCGCCTCCCACGTGACGGCCTTGGCGCCGTTTTCACAAAACTCGAAGGTCTTTCGGTGGCCCGGGTCCGGCCACGCGCAGCTGGGGCAGTCGAATCCCTTCTTCTGGTTCATCGCCAGAACGGTCTTGCGCGTCCGGTTCAGGCCCATGTGCTCGATCGCGGGCGTCATGGAGTGCAGCACCCCCGGGATGCCGGCGGCCCAGTCCTTTGGACCGCCTCCGACCTCCAGGTCCTTCTCGTCGTATTCCTCGACCTTGGGATTCTTGCGGGTCACGTGAACTTCCCTTCTGCAACCACCGCCTGTTCAGGCCGGCGCTTCTCTTCTACAAGGCACCCTACCTTTTGGCCCATTACAGGCCTATCAGCTGGCATGGAGTGCCGCAAGGGATCTGCCGTCGACGCCGGCACTGCCGTTCCGTAGCATGTGCGGTACCCAGGGCGGCCGGGGAAGCCGAAAACTGCCGCCCGGAACCGAAAGGACCGTTCATGCCGGAGCAGCGGGACACGTTGGAGGGGTTTACCGAGTCAACCTTCAGCCACGGCGGCATCAGCCACCAGGTCTTCCGGGCTGGAGCGGGCCCGGCAGTGGTCCTGATCCATGAGGTCCCGGGGATCCATCCCGGAGTGGTGGACCTCGCCCGCCGCCTCATCGGCCGGGGGTACACCGTGTACCTTCCGTCGCTGTTCGGCCGGCCGGGAGGTGCCGCGGGCGCAGGAATCGCGACGTCCATCGCCAAAGTCTGCATTTCCCGCGAATTCGCCGTGCTGGCGAACCGGACCAGCCCGGCGACGGGATGGCTCCGTGCCCTCGCCGCCCAGGCGCATCAGGAATGCGGCGGACCCGGCGTCGGGGCGATCGGCATGTGCATGACCGGGAGCTTTGCCCTCGCCATGGCCCTGGAACCCGCTGTCCTGGCGCCGGTCATGAGCCAGCCCGGGCTGCCGGCGGGCCTGACCGCCCGGCGCCGCGCCGCCGTCGGGCTCGACGACGGCGAACTGGCACGGGTGAAGGCGCGGACCAGCCAGGGACTGGGACTGCTCGGCCTGCGGTTCAGCGACGACCGGGCATGCCCGGCGGCGCGCTTCGAGACGATGCGGCGGGAGTTCGGCGAGAGTTTCGAAAGCATCGAAATCGACTCGTCGCCGGGCAACCGGTTCGGCATCGCCCGGTCAGCGCACTGCGTGCTGACGGTGGACCTGGTGGACACCCCCGGGCACCCGACGAGGGAAGCCCTGGACCGGACCATCGAGTTCATCGGCGAGCGGCTGCTGCCCGGGACGGCGCCACGGGCTGCAACAGACGGGCAGTGACGCAGGAAGCGGTTCAGCGCCCTGCCACCAGCGTGTCCCGGATCTCGCGGCGGAGGACCTTGCCGATCAGCGACCGGGGCAGGGAATCGAGCACCACCACCCGGCGCGGCACCTTGTAGGCGGTCAGATGTTTCCGGGCGAAGGCCAGGAGCGCGTCCGGGTCGATGGTGGTGCCCGGGATCGGCACGACGGCGGCGACGACGTCCTCGCCGCCGCCCGGGCGCGGCAACCCGATCACGGAGACCTCCGAAACGCCCGGGAAGGTAGCGATGACGTCCTCCACCTCACTGGGCGAGACGTTGAAGCCTCCCGTGATGATCAATTCCTTGATCCGGTCCCGGATCGTGATGAAGTAGTCGTCATCCACCGAGACGATGTCACCGGTCCGGAACCAGCCGCCGTCGAGCAGGGCATCTTCTGTTTCCTCCGGCCGGTTCCAGTAGCCGGCGAACACCTGCGGGCCCCGGATCAGGAGTTCCCCTTCCTCGCCCGGGGCGCGGTCCAGGGCGGTGTTCCTCGGATCCACCACCCGGATGTCGGTCAGCGGGAACGGAACTCCGACGGTGCCCGGCTTGCGGCTGGGGCCGAACGGGTTGCCGATCGCGATCGGGGAGGTTTCGGTCAGCCCGTAGCCCTCGATCAGGAAGCCGCCGGTGGCCTTCTCCCAGGTCTCCACTGTCGCCGCCGGCAGGTTCATGGCCCCGGAGATCGAGAAGCGGATGCTCTCCAGCCCGATCCCGCGTTCCRCCGCGGCGGCGGCGATCCGGTCGTAGATCGGCGGAACGGCCGGCAGGAAGGTCGCGGGCGACTTCTTGAGTGCCTTCAGCACGAGGTCGACGTCGAATTTGGGGAACAGGACCAGCTTCGCGCCGATGCTCAACGCGAACGTCATGCAGAGGGTTAGGCCGTAGGCGTGGAACATCGGCAGCACCGCGTACACGGTTTCCCGGCCGTCCTTGAGCCCGGGCACCCAGGCCCGGCCCTGCGCGGCGTTGGCCTGCAGATTGGCGTGGGTAAGCATGGCGGCCTTGGGTGGGCCGGTGGTGCCTGACGTGTACTGCAGGACGGCGAGGTCCCCGGCCGACGGGCGCGGATGCTTCTTCTTGAGTTCCCCGGCGTCGAGGAGCCCGCGCCACAGCAGCACGGGCCGCATGGCGGGAGCCGGCCGGGCACGCCGCTCTTCTTTGCCGGCGGAGAGGGCAGCGCGGGCCTTACGGGCCGCGGGGACCGGCAGCCGCAGGGCCAGCCGCTGCAGCAGCGGCATCGCGGGGATCAGTTCCACTGAGACGACAGTGCCGAGCCCGACGTCGGCCGGCAGCTGCCGGACCCGCTCCACCGCCTTGTCCCAGACGATCGCGACGCCGGCCCCGTGGTCTTCGAACTGGTGGCGGAGTTCCCGTTCCGTGTAGAGGGGATTGTGCTCGACGACGACGGCGCCGAGGCGCAGCACGGCATGGAAGGCAATGATGTGCTGCGGGCAGTTCGGCATGACGAGGGCGACCCTGTCGCCGGCCTTGACTCCCAGTTTCTTCAGGCCGGCGGCCGCGCGGCTGATCAGGGTACCGAGCTCGCGGTAGCTGGTGCGGGCGCCGAAGAACTCCAGGGCGGGCTTCGACCCGTAGCGGCGGACGGACGCGTCCATGAGGTCCACGAGCGAACCCTCGGGGAGCACGAGGTGCGCCGGCACGCCTGGCCCGTAGGAGCCGGTCCACGGCCGGTCACTCCAGGGCACCGGGGCCTGGCCGGTGTTGTCCGCCGCCGCGCCCTTGGCAGCGGTGCCGTTGGAAGCCGTGCCCTTGGAAGCCGTGCCCTTGGCGGCTGTCCGCGGGGATTTCTTCTTCATGATCAGTCCTTGCCGCTGGAATTCGCCGGGTGTGCGCGAGCCAAAGAGCCTGCCGGAAAATCTTACCGGTGCCGGGGCATGGCCCGCGCGGCGGCCACGGCGGGGCCTGGTGCCGGTGCCCGCGGCCATGCGCGCGTGGGAGTGCTTCCTGCCCCACGACGAGGATTTGCACCAGTACGGCTGGAGCACCCGGCTGGTGCCACAGTCCTGTGAAGCTGGCGTTATCGCCCTCCTGACCGAGGTCAGGAACCGGGTGTCCGGTCCCGGTGACCATGACGAGGCGGCCTTTGGTGCGGTGCAGAACGCCGAGCATAAATACCGGATCATGGTCCGCGGCGACAGCCGGTCCTGAAACATCCGGGACCACCACACGGACATGGCCCAAGACGGACTCGTCAACGTGAGGCAGCCGCTGCGCGAACGGCATGCCGCGGATGGGGTGATGCTGGTGGGCCTCGCCTCCCACCGGGGCGAGGTGATCGAAGCGGATGCCTGCGGCCGCGCTGCGCCCCGGTGGGCCATTAAGGACCCCCGCGGGAACCGGAGTTCGAGACTGGGCCCACCGGACTCTAACCGGCCGTCCGCGGCAATCGGCCCGGCCGCCGCAGCATAACGACGGCGGCCGGGACGTACCAGAAAAGCGGCACCAGCCGCAGCGCGGTAGTCGCGACGCCGGTCGGGGACAGCGGGCCGTCCGCCGGGACCAGCGACAGCGTGGACAGGAAGGCGGCCGCGGCCGCCACCGCGGCAATCCAGCCCAGCCAGCGGGGAAAGGCCAGCAGCCGCAAGGACAGCAGCGCGATGGCAAGGAACATCACGCCAGCGGGCAGGTTGGCGAGGTTCAGTGTCACGAGGCACAGATCTGCCACTGCGGCGGCGACGTTCGGAGGGATCCGCGTCTGGGAGGGCAGCGTCAGGGTGATCTGGGCGGCCTGGCCCAGGATGTTCAGCCCCACCGCCAATACCCCCGCGGCGAAGGCGATGCCAGACAACGTGCCCGGCGCCGGCTCGGCGCGGACCAGCCTGGCCCGGACGTAGCCGAGGAACCAGAGCAGCGCTGCGGAACTGAAGACGAAGAGCAGGCTCTGGGCAAGGATCGGGGCGCGGTTCGCCACCAGATAGTCCGCGTAGCCGGGGTCCGCGGCGTCCGGCCATGGCCCGGTCAGCGCCCCTTCCAGCAGGCCCCCGGCCACGCCGAGGGCGGCGGCGAGGAGGCCGCTGAGTGCTCCGGCCAGGAGGAACAGTCCTCCTGCGTGGGCTGGCCTCCGCTCAGTCAACGGGCCCTGCTCCATGGGTCGACGGTACGCGCGGCACCCAGGGGGAGTGAGGGGCTTATGGCCCTAACCCGGGGTCAGTGTCCGGCACACACTGAAGCGACGGCGGCCTGCGGTCCTGCCGTCCCCATCATGCGATGCAGAATTGTCCGCGCCAGGAAAAGAGCAGGATTCAGAATGAACAAGCCAATCGTCGTCGGTATCAACGGATCAGCCGGAAGCGAAGCCGCGCTGACCTGGGCCCTGGAGCGGGCAGCCCGGGACAAGCTTCCGGTCACCATCATCCACGCAGTGGACGACCGCTGGATTTCTCCGGATTTCCAGTACCACGAGATCATCAGGCAAGCGGGCATGGACCTGCTCCAGAAGGCTCAAGCCAGTGCCGGCGATCAGGCACCAGGCGTGAAGGTGGACATCCAACTTCGTCACGGCAGCGGCGGCTCCGTCCTCCGGGAGGTGTCCAAAGAAGCGTCCATGGTGGTCGTCGGCGAACATGACAAGCACTGGATGGACGGCGGTCCGCTGACGGATCGTGCCCTGCAGATCGTCTCCGCCTCGGTAACCCCCGCGGCCGTAGTCCCGTTGACGCGCGGAGCCGGGGCCGCCGGCGTCGTGGTGGGTGTGGACGGCTCCGAGGAGTCGCTGCAGGCGGTCGAGTTCGCCGCCGCGGAAGCGGACAAGGGAGGCGACCAGTTAGCCGTGGTCCTCGCCTTCCGCAGGCCGGCGCGCTGGGTTGAAAACCAGTTGCCGAAGAGCGGCCTGGCCGAATCGATCCTCGAGGAGGACCGGATTGTCCTGGCGGAATCCGTCGCCGGGCTGGGCGACAAGTACCCGGACCTCGTGGTCCACCAACAGCTGGAGACCGACACCGAACCCGCCAAGGCACTGATCGGCGCCGCCAAAGAGGCCCGGCTCCTGGTGATCGGCAGCCGGGGACGCGGTGGCTTCTCGCGGATGGTGCTCGGCTCCACGGCCCACGCCGTCCTGCTCAACGTGCCGTGCCCGACCCTGGTCACGCGGGTGCACAAGGTAAAGCACGAGGACTGACGGCCGGCGGTCACCGGGCGAGCCTCCTCACTCGAGGGGGTTCTCCCGCTGACCGGCTCTTGAGCCTGTCCGGGGCGGGTGGGAGGATGATGCAGTGGAGCCCTTCTTCGATTTCGTCGGCCACTTCTGGTGGCTCATCTTCCCGTTGAGCGGGCTGTTCGGCGGCTGGGCGCGCTCCTGGTCCAGGGCCAGCGAACGCCGGCATCGCCGCAGGGTGGAGCTCTACAAGCTCCGCAACCAGGCCGCGAAGGTGGAGCAGGCCAGCCAGGCCCAAGTCAGGCAGCTCATGGACAGCCACGACGCCGTCAACCGGCGGTGGCTCGACTACGAGCTTGACGTGGGAAAACTCATCGACTTTCCGGTCATGACCGATGTCCGTGAACCCCTGACCGTGGGTTTCCTCCGGGCGAAGCGGCTGGCCGACGGCCTGCGGCCGGAAGCCCCCGGGGACATCACGACGGCGGCGCGGCTGGCGGAGTACCGCGAGGCCGTCACCAGCTACGAACTGGCGTTCGACGTCGCCGAGCGGGAAGCCAGGCGGATCAAGGACAGCAACTTCACCGGACCGGAACGGGAGCGCCTCGCCACGGCCCGGAAGCTGCTGCGGATCGCTTCGGATGCCGCCGCCACCCCGGCGGAACGGCAAACGGCGTACAAGCGCGCGCGGCGCGAACTGGACGGACTGATTGTGCTGCCGGACGCCACCCTGGCCGCGCTGGAGGAGAAGATCGCCAGCATGATCGACGCTGGGAAGACGCCCGATCTGCACCACGGCTGACGAAGGGCTGCTCACGGCCTTCTCCGGCGCTTGTTTTGCCCTGATGCCAATGCCCCGTACGCTTTAACGGGTCAGGCAACTTTGCTGAACGCCGCACTTCCTCCCGGTAGATCCCGGATGAACTATGCCGGCAGCGGGGAATGAAACCTCTGACCGTCGACTCTGCAGATTGGGCAACAGGTGGAAATCACCATCATGGTGGCGCTGGTAATAGTCCTGGCGCTTTTTTTTGACTTCACCAACGGATTCCATGACACCGCCAACGCGATGGCCACGCCCATCGCAACCGGTGCCATCAAACCCAAAACGGCCGTCGCCCTCGCGGCGGTGCTGAACCTGGTGGGGGCTTTCCTGTCCACGGAAGTGGCAAAGACTGTGTCCGGCGGCATCATCAAAGAAGGATCGGACGGGGTCCAGATCACCCCGGATATCATCTTCGCCGGACTGATGGGCGCCATCCTCTGGAACATGATCACCTGGCTCAAGGGCCTCCCGTCGAGTTCCTCGCACGCGCTCTTCGGGGGCCTGATCGGCGCTGCCATCGCCGGCATCGGTATCCACTCGATCAACTTCGAGAGCCTGATGCAGAAGGTGATCCTCCCCGCGATTTTCGCGCCGATCATCGCCGGCGCCGTGGCGTACCTGTGCACGAAGCTGGCCTACGCACTGACCTCCCGCCACGACCCGGAGTCTGGCAGCAAGCTCACGCAAAAGCGCGGCGGCTTCCGCACCGGCCAGATCTTCACATCCAGCCTCGTGGCCCTCGCTCACGGCACCAACGATGCTCAGAAGACCATGGGCATCATCACGCTGGTGCTGATTTCCGCGGGCACCCAAGAGCCCGGCACCGGTCCGCAGCTCTGGGTCATCACCTCCTGTGCCTTCGCCATCGCGATCGGCACCTACTCCGGTGGCTGGCGGATCATCCGCACCATGGGATCCGGCCTCACCGAAGTCAAGCCCGCCCAGGGCTTCTCAGCAGAAAGCAGCACGGCCTCGGCCATCCTCGCCTCCTCACACCTGGGGTTCGCCCTTTCCACCACCCAGGTGGCCTCCGGCTCGGTCATCGGTTCGGGCATGGGACGCCGCGGCGCCACCGTCCGCTGGGGAACCGCCGGAAGGATCGCGCTCGGCTGGCTCTTCACCCTTCCCGCCGCCGGCATCGTGGGGGCGCTCACGGCAATGCTGGTCCTGACCGGCGTCGTCGGCGTCGTTATCGCCGCGGTGGCCGGCACGGGTGCGGTGCTCTACATGTTCTTCCGCTCCAAGAAATCCCAGGTGGGGCACCACAACGCTGTCGCGGTCGAGGAAGCCGGCCAGGCTGTGCGGTTCCGCAAAAAGAAGAAAGCCGTGTCTGTCAGCAGGGCCAAGGACGAGCCGAAGGGCGGACTGTAATGAAGTGGCTGGAACTTATCCAGGTGGCGGGCGCAACGCTCGTCGCGGCGGTGACCGTCGTGGTCCTGTACTCCCTCGGGGTCCGTCTCACTGCCATCGCCGGTGACGTGAGCGAAAGGAAGCCGACCTGGGTGCGGCCGCTCGCTTACGTGTGCTTCGGCCTGTGCGCCCTGGCCGTGCTGTTCGGGCTCTACCTGATCATTCCCTACTTCAGCAAATAGCCGGAACGGCGTCTGCCTGCGCTGCGGTTTTCCGCAGGATGGGCACCCCGGCAGGAAGTGGCTAGGCTGGGGCCATGCCTGGTTTTCAGTATTTTGTGGCGTCCTCGCTGGACGGATTCATCGCCACCGGCGACGACAATCTGGACTGGTTGCTCCAGTTCGACGGTTTCGCCGGTGGCAAGGAAAGCTACGACGGCTTCATGGCGGAGGTCGGCTGCATCGTCATGGGCGGCGACACCTATGCGTGGCTGCAGAAACACGAACCGGACAACTGGCCGTATCCCGCCACGCCGTGCTGGGTGTTTACCCACCACGAGCACTCAGCCCCCAAAGGCGCGGACGTGACATTCGTCCGCGGGCCGGTGGCCGAATTCGTCGAGGACCTCAAGGCCGACGCGGGAGACAAGAACGTCTGGATCGTCGGCGGCGGGGTCCTTGCTGCCCAGTTCGCCGACGCCGGAGCGCTCGACGAGATCATTATCTCGATCATTCCGGTGGTGCTGGGCAGCGGCAAGGCGGTACTGCCGATGTCGGGCCCGACGCCGCCGCTGGAGTTGCTCTCCTCGCACGCCATGGGCCGGGGCATCGTGGAGCTGCGCTACCGCCTCGGGGGCAGCCCGGCCTAGTGCCTTGGGCGCTCCGGCGCCTGCGGGTGGGTCGGGCCTGTGTGTCCTGCCTAAGCGCCGATGTCGCGGATCAGATTGGTGATGCGCGCTGTGGACAGCCGGCGGCCCAGCTCGTCCGTCATAACGATCTCGTGCGTGGTGAGGGTCCGGCCGAGGTGGATTGCCGTGCACGTCCCGGTCACAGTGCCCGAGGTGATGGCCCGGTGATGCGTGGCGCTGACGTCGATCCCCAGGGCCTGCCGCCGCGGCCCGGCGTGCATTCCGGCGGCGAAGGAACCCAGGGTCTCGGCCAGGACCACGTGGGCGCCGCCGTGCAGGATCCCGGCCACCTGGGTGTTGCCTTCCACCGGCATGGTGCCAACTGTCCGCTCGGGACTCATCTCCAGGAAATGGATCCCCATCTTCACCACCAGGGCGCCCACGCCGTATTGACCCAGCCATTCATGCATTTCCTCGGGAACCCCGGCAGCCGCGAGCTCGGCCGCGTAAGGGCCCGGCGTGAAATTGTCCGTCATGGGAACTAGGCTGGCACCTGTGAGCGAAACTACCAAACCGGCCCCTGCCCTCGATGCTGCTGCCCTCAATTCTGCGGCCCCCCTTTCAGCAGACACCGCCGTAGGCCTACTCCCGGCAACTGAGACCACAGCCGTGGCTGCGRCCAAGCCCGCCCGGAAGTCCAGCCGGGCCGCCGAGCCTGTATCCGCCACTGAGGCGCCCGTAATTCCGATCACGGACCAGCCCCGCCTCCTCGTCCTGGACGGGCACTCCATGGCATTCCGGGCGTTCTTCGCCCTGCCCGCGGACAAGTTCTCCACCGCCACGGGGCAGCACACCAACGCGATCCACGGCTTCACGTCCATGCTCATCAACCTGATCAAGGAGCAGAAGCCCACGCACGTCGCCGTGGCCTTTGACGTCTCGGACGACACCACCCACCGCAAGGCCGAGTACAGCGACTACAAGGGCGGACGCAACGAAACCCCCCGCGAGATGAGCGGCCAGATTGATCTCATCGACAAAGTCATGGGCGCCTGGGGCATCAAAACCATAAAGATGCCCGGCTATGAGGCCGATGACATCCTGGCCACCCTCGCCGCTATGGGCGAAAAAGCAGGCTTCGAGGTGCTGCTCGTCTCCGGCGACCGGGACGCCTTCCAGCTGATCACGGACAACGTCTTTGTGCTGTACCCCAGGAAGGGCGTCAGCGACATTCCCCGGATGGATGCGACGGCCATCCAGGAAAAATACTTCGTCAGCCCCGCCCAGTACTCGGACCTCGCCGCCCTGGTGGGGGAGTCCGCGGACAACCTCCCCGGTGTTCCCGGCGTCGGCCCCAAAACGGCCGCCAAGTGGATCAACCTGTACGGCGGGCTGGAGGGTGTCCTGGAGAACCTTGACGCGATCGGCGGAAAGGTGGGCGACTCCCTCCGCGAAAACGTGGACGAGGTCAAGCGCAACCGCCGGCTGAACCGGCTCCACACGGACCTCGACCTCCCGGTGACCCTGGACGAGCTCGCGGAGCCGCGGCCTGACCAGGCCGCCCTCGAGGAGCTGTTCGACACCCTCGAATTCAAGACCATCCGCACGCGCCTCTTTGCCCTTTACGGCAGTGAGGTTCCTGAAGCGGAACGCGAAAGCCTCGACACCCCGGACTACGTGATCCCCTCGGACGCTTCCGAACTGGGCGCGTTCTTCGAATCAGGGGCCGGCAAGCTTGCGGCTGTCGCCGTCGACGTCGTGCCCGGCCGGATTGGTGAGGATGCCGCCGCCCTAGCCATCGTCCATGACAACGGGGCCGCCTACATCGACCTCGCCAGCCAGGACGCCGCCGCCGAAAACGTCCTGGCAGGTTGGCTCAAAGACCCCGCCGCGGCCAAAGTCATGCATGGTTACAAGGCTGCCCTCAAAGCGCTCTCCAGCCGGGGCCTTGGCCTGGAAGGCGTGGTGGACGACACCTCGATCTCCGGATACCTCATCCAGCCCGACCGCCGCAGCTATGAGCTCGCCGAACTGGCCCAGCACCACCTCAACATCAGCGTCTCGACGGAAGCCGCCAAGGCCGGCCAGCTTGAGTTGGCGTTCGACGGCGAGGACGACGCCGCCGCTGCCGGCGCGCTGGTCCACGTGGGCGCCGTCGTCAAGGCCCTCAGCCGGTACTTCGAGACGGAACTGGCCGAACGCAAAGCCCAGGACCTGCTGACGACACTTGAACTGCCGGTCAGCCGCGTCCTCGCCGACATGGAACTCGCGGGAATCGCTATCGACATGGCGCGCATGGACGAGCAGCTGGCGGATCTCGCCAAGGTGATCGACAACGCCCAGGAGCTCGCCTTCGCGGCGATCGGCCACGAGGTGAACCTCGGGTCACCCAAGCAGCTGCAGACCGTGCTCTTCGAGGAGCTGGGGCTGCCGAAGACCAAGAAAATCAAATCCGGCTACACCACCGACGCCGCGTCGCTGAAGAACCTGCTGGAGAAGACCGGCCACGAATTCCTGGTCCAGCTCATGGCGCACCGCGAGTCCTCGAAGCTGCGGCAGATGCTGGAATCGCTCAAAAAGTCGGTCACCGACGACGGCCGGATCCACACCACGTACGCGCAGAACGTCGCAGCCACGGGCCGGATCTCCTCCAATAACCCGAACCTGCAGAACATCCCCATCCGCAGCGAGGAAGGCCGGCGCGTCCGCGGCATCTTTGTGGTCAGCGAAGGCTATGACTGCCTGCTGTCCGCGGACTACTCGCAGATCGAGATGCGCATCATGGCGCATCTTTCCGGCGATCCGGGGCTGATCCAGGCCTACAGGGACGGCGAGGACCTGCACCGGTTCGTGGGGTCCAACATCTTCCATGTGCCCACCGACGAGGTCACCAGTGCGATGCGCTCCAAGGTCAAAGCCATGTCCTATGGCCTTGCCTACGGCCTGACCTCGTTCGGCCTGTCCAAGCAGCTCGAGATCTCCGTCGATGAGGCGCGGACCCTGATGAAGGACTACTTCGACCGCTTCGGCGCCGTCCGCGACTACCTCCGCGGCGTGGTGGACCAGGCCAGGATCGACGGTTACACCGCCACCATCGAAGGGCGCCGGCGCTACCTGCCGGACCTCACCAGCACCGACCGCCAGTTGCGCGAGAACGCGGAGCGCATCGCACTGAACTCGCCCATCCAGGGCTCCGCCGCGGACATCATCAAGCGCGCCATGCTGGGTGTTTCCGGCGCGCTGGACGAGCAGGGCCTGAAATCGCGCATGCTGCTGCAGGTCCATGATGAACTGGTCCTCGAAGTGGCACACGGTGAGCGTGAGGCCGTGGAGAGGCTTGTAACGGAGCAGATGGGCGCAGCAGCGAAGCTGACCGTGCCGCTCGACGTCCAGATCGGCATCGGCTCCAGCTGGTACGAGGCCGGGCACTAAGCCCGCCACCCGGCAGGCCCGGAGAGCCTGGCCCGGTTCCACTTTTCAGTTCTTTCAAAGTTGCAGGAATTTCCAGGGGGATATGCACGTGGCACAGCACTACGAATTCAGGCGTTTCACACCGGCGGCCAAGGAGGAGCCGGGCTACGCGCAGTCGGTGGCCTGGATGCGGGCGGTGGCCTTCGGCTTCCACGATGCCCGGCGCAGCGATGAACGCGTCGACCGGGGCCTTGAGATGCAGCGCGCGGACGGGCGCGTGATGACCGGCGCCTACCAGACCGGCCCCGTCGCCGACCACGCACTCGGTACCGACGTTCCGGTGGCGACCTTCGGCACCATGACCAAGACACTCAACGTCGGTTTCGGACGATTCGTGGACACCCGCCTCGTGACAGCGGTCACCRTGCGGACCTCGCACCGCCGCCGCGGGCTGTTGCGCCGCATGATGGCCGAGGAACTGGGTTTGGCTCAGCAGGAAGGCCTGGCGATGGCCGCCCTCACGGCCTCGGAAGCCTCGATCTACGGCCGGTTCGGTTTCGGCGTCGCGACGTCGGAACAGTCGATCAAGGTTGACACCAGCGCGCGTTTCGTTGTGAACCACACCCCGGTGGGCAGCGTCGAGGTAGCTGATCCCAAGGTGCTCCTGGAGCTGGCCCCGGTGATCTTCGAGCGCTTGCACCGCCAGACGCCGGGGTCCATCGGCCGGCACGACTTCTATCGGCAGTTCGCCTCAGGCTCCATCAGCCGCGAGGACGGTGAAGACCCCAAGGTCAAGGTCGCGCTGCACTACGGCCCTGACGGCGACGTGGACGGTTATGTCTCCTACAAGTTCGGCGGTTGGTCCAGCACCCCGTACACCATGGAGGTCGTTGACCTGGTGGCGGCCACCCGGGCCGCCTACCTCGAACTGTGGCAATACCTGGGGGCCATCGACCTCGTCGAGCGCGTGACATGGGACGAAGCCCCCGTTGACGACCCGCTGCGGTGGGCCCTCACGGATCCGCGCTGCGTGGACGCCTCGGACGCCCGGGACATGCTCTGGCTGCGCGTTCTGGACGTGCCGAAAGCACTGGGCGCCCGGCGCTACTCGGCCGACGGGTCCCTGGTCCTCGCGGTCACCGACAGTCTCGGGTTCGCCGCCGGGACCTTTGCCCTGGACATTGCCGGGGGAGAAGCGGTCGTGACCCCGGCCCCGGAGGCTACGCCGGAGCTGACTCTGGATGTGGCGGACCTCGGTTCCATCTACCTCGGCGCCGTCTGCCCGGTGACCTTAACGGCCGCCGGGCGCATCACCGAGCACGCTACCGGGGCGGCGCTGACAGCGCGCCTCATGTTCGCCGTCGAACGCGCACCGCACTGCCTGACGCACTTCTAGCCGGGTCCCCGCCGGCCTGTTGCATCGTCCCGTTGCGCTTTGACCCCCRTTCACCAAAGCGACTAGACTAAATGGGCGTGCACTACGTGCGCGCATCTACAATCCACAAAATCAGGATGACCCGGCGTTTTGCCGTGTTCTGTGCCCGTGTCGCCGACGCGGGCGCAGCGGTTTGCCTGACCGACTAACTATCCACAACGGAGCCCCTACTACATGACCATCACCTCCACCGAGAAGCCCGGTACCCCCGTAGTCGCGATTAACGACATCGGTACCGCTGAGGACTTCCTCGCAGCAGTCGACGCCACCATCAAGTACTTCAACGACGGAGACCTCGTCGAAGGTACCGTCGTCAAGGTCGACCGCGACGAAGTTCTGCTCGACATCGGTTACAAGACCGAAGGTGTCATTCCCTCCCGCGAGCTGTCCATCAAGCACGATGTTGATCCCGGAGACGTCGTCTCCGTTGGCGATCTCGTCGAAGCCCTGGTGCTCACCAAGGAAGACAAAGAAGGCCGCCTGATCCTCTCCAAGAAGCGTGCTCAGTACGAGCGTGCCTGGGGCGACATCGAGAAGGTCAAGGAAGAAGACGGTGTCGTTACCGGTACCGTCATCGAGGTTGTCAAGGGTGGTCTTATCCTCGACATCGGTCTGCGCGGCTTCCTGCCCGCATCCCTCGTCGAGATGCGCCGTGTGCGCGACCTGGCTCCGTACATCGGTCAGCAGATCGAAGCCAAGATCATCGAGCTGGACAAGAACCGCAACAACGTTGTTCTGTCCCGCCGTGCATGGCTCGAGCAGACCCAGTCCGAGGTCCGCTCCACGTTCCTCAACAAGCTGGAAAAGGGCCAGGTCCGTCCCGGCGTCGTTTCCTCCATCGTCAACTTCGGTGCCTTCGTGGACCTGGGCGGCGTAGACGGCCTGGTTCACGTTTCCGAGCTGTCCTGGAAGCACATCGACCACCCGTCCGAGGTTGTCGAAGTTGGCCAGGAAGTCACCGTCGAGGTTCTCGAGGTCGACCTGGACCGCGAGCGTGTTTCCCTGTCGCTCAAGGCTACGCAGGAAGATCCGTGGCAGACCTTCGCCCGCACCCACGCCCTCGGGCAGGTTGTTCCGGGTAAGGTCACCAAGCTGGTTCCGTTCGGCGCGTTCGTTCGCGTTGAAGACGGCATCGAAGGCCTGGTCCACATCTCCGAGCTCGCCGTGCGCCACGTTGAGCTGGCCGAGCAGGTTGTCTCCGTTGGTGACGAGCTGTTCGTCAAGGTCATCGACATCGACCTCGAACGCCGCCGCATCTCGCTGTCCCTCAAGCAGGCCAACGAGGGCGTCGACGCCGAGTCCACCGAATTCGATCCGGCTCTCTACGGCATGGCCGCAGAGTACGACGAAGAGGGCAACTACAAGTACCCGGAGGGCTTCGACCCGGAGTCCAACGAGTGGCTTGAAGGCTACGAGACGCAGCGCGCCGCCTGGGAGCAGCAGTACGCTGACGCCCAGACCCGCTGGGAAGCCCACAAGAAGCAGGTTGCCCAGCACGCTGCCGACGACGCTGCAGCWGCAACGTCCGGYGASAGCGACTCCGGYACCACCAGCTACTCCTCCGAGCCGGCCGCAACCGAGACCGGTGCAGGCACGCTTGCTTCGGACGAGGCTCTTGCYGCTCTGCGCGAGAAGCTGACCGGCAACTAATTGCCCAACGTTCCCGGGGAGCACGCTCCCCGGGGCTTGGCAGTTGCCAGCTTGAAGTAACACCGTAAAAGTGGCCGTCCCCCCGGGGGCGGCCACTTTTCGTTTAAGGACATGTCCGGCGGGCGTCTATTCCAGGGGGACATGCCCATTGGTGGGTACCCGCCCCACGGGACATGCCCATTCCTGGCCGCGACCACCGGACATAGCGGCACAATGTCCAGTCCCGGGCCCGGGCGGAGTGCCTGCCCTGTTTTCCCGGGATCTTCCCGGGCCACCTGAACCGAGGAGGAGGACATGCCCACTGGTGGGCACCCGCACCACGGGACATGTCCAGAGGTGTGTACCCGCGCCACGTGACATGCTCATTCCTGGGGTCGGCCACTGGAGATAGTGGCATCCTGTCCACTCCTGGGCCCGGACGTGGCGCATGCCCTGTCTTCCCAGGGTCTTCCCGGCCCACCTGAACCGGGGCGGCAGGGGACATGCCCACTGGTGGGTACCCGCCCCACGGGACATGCCCATTCGAAGCCGCGACCACCGGACATAGTGGCATCCTGTCCAGTCCTGGGCCCGGGCAGGGGACATGCCCCGCCGGTCCCGGGCCGCGCTCAGCGCAGCGGGATCCTGGCCTTGACCGGAACCGCGGCATCACCGGCGGCTTGGCCCTCGTCGAGCCTGGCGCCGGCGGAGCGCAGCAGGACCAGGGCCGCCGTGTTTCCTGCCGTTGTGTCGGCTTCGAGCACCGCGGCACCGGACGCCGCGGCCCGGTCGATCACGAGGCTAAGGGCCTCCCGGGCGATTCCCTTGCCCCGGAAGCTCCGGCCCAGCCAGATTCCGGTTTCCAGCGTGCCTTCGCCGGTCCGCTTGAGCCGGATGGAGCCGGCCAGTTTCCCGTCGCAGCTGATCGCCCAGCTTTTCTGCTGCGCCGGCCCGTCGAGTCCCGCGGCGGCGTGGTGGTATTCGCGGAACCAGCTGATTCGTTCCGAATTCCAGCCGGCGGCGCTGCCCAGCGGAGGCGTTACCTCGTCGGCGTCGGCGTCCTGGATCGCGACGGTCAGGAGCTGCTCAAGGACCGCTTCGGAGACGTCGACGAGCCGGACCGGGGCGGGGGAGGGCTCAGCTGAGGGGGACATCGATCCACTCCGTTTCTCCAGGCAGCAAGGCGGCGGTGCCGGCTGACAGCGCGGCGAGCCGGTCACCAGCCATGGCCAGTCCCGCCGGGTCGTCCGGCAGGGCAAGCCTCAGAACAGTAGTCTGCGCCTCGTAGCTGGTTTCGGCCATGACGTAGCCCGCGGCGCGCAGGTCATTCTCCAACCGGCCGGCCGTCGCATGGGGGACCGTCACTGTGCAGATCCGCAGCCGGCGCCGTTGCGCCAGCGGCGCCCGATCCAGGGCCGCGGTCACAGATTCGGAGTAGGCCCGGACCAGTCCGCCGGCGCCCAGCAGGACTCCGCCGAAGTAGCGGACGACGACGGCGGTCACGTCGCTGAGGTCCGCCACGCCGGGCGCAGTCTCGCGCTTCAGCAACGCGTCGAGCATCGGGATGCCTGCGGTGCCGGACGGCTCGCCGTCGTCGTTGGACCGCTGGACGTCGCGGTCCGGACCGAGCACGAACGCGGAGCAGTGGTGCCGGGCATCGTGGAATTCCTTGCGCAGCCCGGCGAGGACCGACCGGGCGCTCTCCTCATCCCCGGTGCGGTGCAGCACAGTGATGAAGCGCGAGCGTTTCACCTCGATCTCGTGGCGGAACTCCGGACCCGCGGCCAGGGTGGTGTAAACGGTGGCCCTGCTCTCCGGGGAAACCACGTCTTCAGGCACCGGATCAGTTTAGTCTGGTGGGGTGCTGAAAATCGGGTTGACGGGCGGCATCGCCTCAGGGAAGTCAGTGGCTGCCTCGCGCCTGCGCGAACTCGGCGCGGTGGTGATCGACGCCGATGCCCTGGCCCGCGAGGTGGTGGAACCCGGAACACCGGGACTCGCGCGGGTGGTCGGGGCCTTCAGCCGGGCCATCCTGACTCCCGACGGCAGCCTGGACCGGCCGAAGCTTGGCGCCCTCGTCTTCGGCAACCCCGAACGGCTCGCGGTACTCAACGGCATCATCCACCCCCTCGTCCGGGAGCGCGCTGCCGCGCTGGCCGCCGGCGCCCCGAAAGGCGCGGTGGTGGTCCAGGACATCCCGCTGCTGGTCGAGACCGGCCAGGGCGCGAGTTTCCATCTGGTGGTGGTGGTCGACGCCCCGGACGACGTCCGTGTGCAGCGCATGGTGCAGCACCGGCACCTGACCATTGACGAGGCCAGGGCCCGGATGGCGGCCCAGGCCCCGCGTGACGTCCGGCTGGCAGCGGCCGACGTGGTCCTGGACAACTCGGGTTCCAAGGACGAACTTCGGGACGCGGTCGACCGGCTCTGGAAGTTCCGGCTGGGACCGTTTGCGGAGAACCTGTCCAAGCACCGCCTTGCACCGCGCGCGGGCGGGCCCGTGCTGGCACCCGCCAACCGGGACTGGCCGGCGCAGGCCGGCCGGCTCATCGCGCGCCTGCGGGCGGCCGCCGGCGAGGATGTCCTGGCCCTCGACCATGTCGGGTCCACTGCCGTCCCCGGACTCGCCGCGAAGGACGTGCTCGACCTCCAGCTCGGCGTGGAGGACGCGGCTGCAGCGGAGCGGATTGCCCCGCTGCTGGCCGAAGCCGGTTTCCCCAGCTGGCCGGGGGTCTTCACCGACAACCCCAAGCCCTCGCACCCGGACCCGGCTGACTGGTGGAAGCGGATGCACGGCAACGCGGACCCCGGGCGGGCCGTCAACCTCCACGTCCGCGCCGTCGGGTCCCCGGGCTGGCGGTTTGCGCTCTGCTTCCGGGACTGGCTTCGCGACGACGCGGCCGCCCGGGCCGACTACCTGGCCGAGAAGCGCCGCGTCGCCAAGATGCACGGCGTGGACAAATCCACTGCAGGCTACGCCGCTGACAAGGAAGGCTGGTTCACGGACTACGCCGCGCCGCGGATGGACGAGTGGGCGCGGCGCACGGGGTGGCGGCCGCCGTCGTACGCCGCCCCCGAGCCCGGGACCCGGCCGGAGACGCAGCCCGGCGCGGACCGTACCGGCTCCGGTACCGCCCAAAGCTGAATCAGGACATCCTGTCGCAGCCCGGCGGTAGATTAGGTACATGAGTCTTGCGCAGCAGATCAACCGTGTCGTGGCGCCCTTCGAGGTCATCAGCGAGTTCAAGCCGGCGGGTGACCAGCCGGCAGCGATCGCCGAACTGACCGAACGCATCAAGAACGGCGAAAAGGACGTGGTGCTGCTTGGTGCCACGGGTACCGGCAAAAGCGCGACGACGGCGTGGCTGATCGAGCAGGTGCAGCGGCCCACGCTGGTGATGGTGCAGAACAAGACCCTCGCGGCGCAGCTGGCCAACGAATTCCGCGAACTGCTCCCGAACAACGCCGTGGAGTACTTCGTCTCCTACTACGACTACTACCAGCCCGAGGCTTACGTCGCGCAGACGGACACCTTCATCGAGAAGGACTCCTCCGTCAACGAGGAAGTCGAGCGGCTCCGGCACTCGGCCACGAACGCGCTCCTGACCCGCCGCGACGTGATCGTTGTGGCCACGGTGTCCTGCATCTACGGGCTCGGCACCCCGGAAGAGTACATCGCCGGCATGGTGACGCTCCGCAAGGGGGCGGAGATGAACCGCGACGACCTGCTCCGGAAGTTCGTTTCCATGCAGTACGCCCGCAACGACATGGATTTCCACCGCGGCACGTTCCGGGTTCGCGGGGACACGGTCGAAATCATCCCGATGTACGAGGAGCTGGCGATCCGGGTCGAGTTCTTCGGCGACGAGATCGAGAACATCTACACGCTGCACCCGCTGACCGGCGAGGTGATCCGGGACGAAACCGAGATGTACGTCTTCCCGGCTTCCCACTATGTGGCCGGTCCGGAGCGTATGGGCCGGGCCATCAAGAGGATCGAGGATGAGCTCGCCGAGCGGCTCCAGGTCCTGGAGAGCCAGAACAAGCTGGTGGAGGCGCAGCGGCTGCGGATGCGCACCACGTACGACCTCGAAATGATGCAGCAGATGGGGTTCTGCAACGGCATCGAGAACTACTCCTCACACATCGACGGGCGCGCCCGCGGAACCGCCCCGCACTGCCTCATCGACTACTTCCCCGACGACTTCCTGCTGGTCATCGACGAATCACACGTCACCGTGCCGCAGATCGGCGCCATGTACGAGGGCGACATGTCCCGCAAGCGGAACCTCGTGGACCACGGCTTCCGGCTGCCCTCGGCGATGGACAACCGCCCGCTTAAGTGGGACGAGTTCCAGGACCGCGTGGGCCAGGCCGTGTACCTGTCCGCGACCCCCGGCAAGTACGAGCTCGGCAAGGCGGACGGCTTTGTCCAGCAGATCATCCGGCCCACCGGCCTGATCGACCCTGAGGTGATTGTGAAGCCCACCAAGGGGCAGATCGATGACCTGCTGGGCGAGATCCGGATCCGCACCGGGAAGAACGAGCGTGTCCTGGTCACCACGCTGACCAAGCGGATGGCCGAGGACCTCACCGATTACCTGCTGGGGCACGGGGTGAAGGTCGAATACCTGCACTCCGACGTCGATACCCTCCGCCGCGTCGAGCTGCTCCGTGAACTCCGGATGGGCGTCTTCGACGTGCTGGTCGGCATCAACCTGCTCCGTGAAGGCCTCGACCTGCCCGAAGTATCGCTCGTGAGCATCCTGGACGCCGACAAGGAAGGCTTCCTGCGCTCTTCCACCTCGCTGATCCAGACCATCGGCCGTGCCGCCCGCAATGTCTCCGGCGAGGTGCACATGTATGCGGACAAAATCACCGACTCGATGGCGCACGCGATCGACGAAACGAACCGGCGCCGTGCGATCCAGGTCGCCTACAACACGGAAAAGGGCATCGACCCGCAGCCGCTGCGGAAGAAGATTGCCGACATCACGGACCAGATCAACAAGGAGGACGCGGACACCCGCGAACTGCTGGCCGCTGCCGGCAAGGCCCGCGGCAAGGGCAAGGGCGCGGCGAAGGTCCGGGCGGACGGCCTGGCGGCCGCGCCGGCCGAGGACCTGGTGGGCCTGATCGAACAGCTCACCGAACAGATGCATGCCGCCGCCGGTGAACTGCAGTTTGAACTCGCCGCACGGCTCCGTGACGAGGTGGGCGAGCTCAAAAAGGAGCTGCGTCAAATGCAGTCCGCGGGGCACGCCTAGGGTAATGTTGGGCGGACGTAGGGGAGTATCCCAAGCGCTACGATCGTCAACACGCACGGCACAGATGCCCTGCCGGGCGTAGCGGGCAGCCAGGCAGTACCAGGTACGCGGTACCGGACACGCAGGCCAGTCGGAGAGACTTACACCGCACTGTCACACCCTGCGAAAGGTATCTTCGTGCCCGAACTTCCCGTCTGGTTTGAGGTTGGCTCCTTTGTCGTCCTCGGCATCATCCTGGCCATCGACCTGCTGCTGGTCCTCAAGCGCCCGCACGAACCCTCCATGAAGGAGGCCGGCCTGTGGGTGTCGTTTTACATTGCCCTCGCGC
Organism: Arthrobacter sp. YAF17; assembly: GCF_052113365.1. Taxonomy (NCBI): domain Bacteria; kingdom Bacillati; phylum Actinomycetota; class Actinomycetes; order Micrococcales; family Micrococcaceae; genus Arthrobacter; species Arthrobacter sp. YAF17. The sequence goes on from NZ_JBFRDB010000001.1 coordinate 276,651, forward strand.
TTGTCTTCGCCGGTGCCATGTTCGCCTTCACGGGCCCCGAGTACGGCGGGCAGTTCCTTGCCGGCTGGGTGACGGAATACAGCCTCAGCATCGACAACCTCTTTGTCTTCATCATCATCATGGCCCGCTTCTCGGTACCCCGTAAGTACCAGCAGGAAGTGCTGATGGTCGGCATCATCATCGCGCTGATCCTCCGCGGCATCTTCATCCTGCTCGGTGCCATTGTGATCGAACAGTTCAGCTGGGTCTTCTACATCTTCGGTGCCTTCCTGCTGTGGACCGCGTGGAAGCAGGCCCAGGACGACGGCCACGAGGAGGAAGACAAGGAAAACCCGCTCATCGCCCGGATCCGCAGGGTCCTGCCGATGTCGGATAAGTACGACGGCGGCAAGCTCCGCACCGTGGTGGACGGCAAGAAGGTCTTCACGCCCATGCTGATCGTCTTCGTGACCATCGGCCTGACGGACCTGCTCTTCGCCGTGGACTCCATCCCGGCCATCTTCGGCCTGACGCAGAGCGCGTTCATCGTCTTCACCGCAAACATCTTCGCGCTGATGGGCCTGCGGCAGCTGTACTTCCTGCTTGGCGGCCTGATGACACGCCTGATCTACCTCAAGCACGCGCTCTCGGTGATCCTCGCGTTCATCGGCGTGAAGCTGGTCCTGCATGCCATGCACGTCAACGAGCTGCCCTTCATCAACGGCGGCCAGCACATCGAATGGGCCCCCGAGATCCCCACGTATGTTTCCCTCGGAGTGATCATCGGCACCATCATCGTCGCCGTGATCGCCAGCCTGATCAGCTCCAAGGCCACGCAGACGAAGCTAGACGCCCGGCTCGAAGAGGACGCCCGCAAGAGCCTGAGCGACGCAGAGTAGGTATTCCGGTTCGGCTATGCTCGGACCGTGAAAATCTTTGACACAACAGCTGTGAACGGTACGGCGCTGGACCCGCAACGGGTCCAGCGCCGTACCGTTTGGGTGCTGAGCTCCGCGCAGCTGCTCAGTGGAATCGGCAACGGCGCCAGCCTGTCCGTCGGATCGCTGCTGGCCGTCCAGCTGTCCGGCTCCAACGCCTGGGCGGGCTCCGTAACCACCACCATGACCCTCGGCGCCGCGGCGGCCGCCCTTCCGCTCGCGGGACTGGCCGGACGCCGCGGCCGGCGGGCTTCCCTGGTCACGGGTCTGCTCGCAGCCATGGCCGGCGCACTGCTGGTGATCGTATCCACGGTAACCGGGAGCTTCCCGGTGCTGCTGCTGGCCGCGGCCTTGCTGGGACTCGGCACGGCCGCCAACCTGCAGGCCCGGTTCGCCGCCGTCGACCTCGCCGAACCTGAACACCGCGGCCGTTCCCTGGCAATCGTGGTGTGGGCCGTGACCGTCGGCGCCGTCGCCGGTCCCAACCTCATCCGCCCCGGCGCCCTGGTCGGGGAAGCCCTCGGCCTGCCGGCTCTAGCCGGTCCCTTTGTGTTCTCATCGGCCGGGTTGGCACTTGCCGCATTGCTGCTGATCGTGGGCCTGCGGCCGGATCCGCTGCTGCTCGCCGCACGCCTCCGCTCCGCCGGGCAACCCCGCGCAACCGGAACAACCGGAGCCCCAGCCGCCAAAGCCGCGGCCGGCGGCGCTGCCAAAGGCACTTCCGGGGCCCGACGGCGGCACGGCCTCCGTCACGGAATGCGCGCCATCAAGGCCGCCCCGCGGGCCCGGCTCGCCCTCCTCGCAGTGATTGCCGCACACGGCTGCATGGCGGCCGTGATGTCCATGACGCCCCTCCACCTGCAGTTGCTGACCGAGGGTCCGCTGGCCGACATGCCCTCCGGCCACGCCCACGCCGCCAGCACCGACGTCCTGGTCCTGATCGGATTCACCATCTCGCTGCATATCGCCGGGATGTACGCGCTGTCTCCGGTCATGGGCTGGCTGACGGACAAGACGGGCCGGCTCCCGGTCATCCTGCTGGGACACGGGCTGATCCTGCTGTCCGTCCTGGTGGCCGGCTTCGGGGACACCGAGCCGGCCCTGGTGACGGTGGGGCTGGTGCTGCTCGGACTGGGCTGGTCCGCTGCCACCATCGCCGGTTCCACCCTGCTCGCCGAGAGTGTCGGCGCGGATGACCGCGTCCTGGTCCAGGGCGTCTCAGACACCATGATGGGGGTCGCCGGAGCGGTCGGAGCAGGGTTCTCCGGACTGGTGATGAGCGGTGTCGGCTATCAGGGTCTCAACCTGGCGGCCGCCGCAGTCGCCGCGGCGGTGCTTGTGGCCGCCCTGCGCGCGGCGGCCAGGGTCCGCCGGCTCCAAATGGCAGCCTAGCGGCCGGAGGGCCGGTGGCCGCTCTGCCCCGGACTCCGCCTAGGCCCGGACGGACCGGGTCAGGCCGAGCAGCCGGGCGAAGATGCCCTCGCCGTCGTCCGCGATGCCGTCATGGTGGAAGTCCGCAGACTCCCAGACCTGCAGGCCGCGGACGGCCGCGGCCGTCTCCAGCGAGAGGTCGCGGTCCACATAGATGTCATCGCTGTACACGGCGGCGGCCACCGGGACGGTGTTGAGTGCGAGCCGTTCGGGATCGTACAGCGGCGGCCAGTCGTCCTTTTCCGCGAGCAGCCCGGCAACCCCCTGCAGGGGCCGGAGCGCGGGATCCTGCTCGAAGTACCAGGGGTAGACCATCTCGCCGGTAAGCAGCGGCTCGGGGGCCTCCGGGGAAAACTCCGGGAAGTCCTGCAGGACCCGCCAGGCCGCCCAGTCGGTGGACTCGCCCTGGCCGTAGATCGATTCGTGCATCACCGCGTACAGCGGGTTGGCCGACCGGGACACGAGCCCGCGGACCTGTTCGAGGAAGGCATCCGAGAGGCGGTCGCCGCCGGGCGTGCCCACGAAGGCGTCCTCCAGCAGGTGGTGCAGCGCATCCACCCGCGTGTTGCCGCCCAGGAAGGAACCCACCATCTGGAAGCGCTCCACGGTGAGGCGTCCGCCGTCGGGCAGGAATTCCTCCGTGTCGCGGAGGTGCCGGGCGATCCGGGTGACCGCCGCACGGTCCTCGGGATACCGTCCGAAGTACTCGGCGTTGCGGGCGGCCACCCGCTGGAAGGTGGCGCGGTAGACCCGGTCCGCGGGGCCCGTGAGGGGGCCGAGCCCTCCGGTGATCAGGGCTTCGCGAAGGCCCTCCGGGGCGAAGGAAAGGTAGCTGAGGGCGCAGAAGCCGCCGTAGCTCTGGCCGTAGATGGACCACGGCGCGGACCCCAGTGCCAGCCGGATGGACTCCGCATCGGCGACGATCGAATCCGCACGGAAGTGCGCCAGGTAGCCCGCCTGGTCGGCATCGTTCCCGCGCAGCGGCAGGGTGTTGCGGTCGATCGCGGAGGACAGACCGGTGCCGCGCTGGTCCAGCATCAGGATGCGGAAGTCCTTGGCGGCGGCTTTGCTCCAGCCGCCAAGGGAGGGGAGGCGGTTGCCGCGGCCGCCCGGGCCGCCCTGGAGGTAGAGCAGCCACGGGAGCCGGGCGGCCTCCTCCTCGGTGTGGTCCGTGGAGACGTATTCGCGGGCAAAGACGGTGATGGTCTCGCCGGCCGGCGCGTCGCCGCCGAAATGGTCCAGCGGCACCTCGAAGTAATGCTCCGCGGTGCGCATCCCGCGGTATTCGTGCCGTGCCTTGATGGTGTGGGGGACCGGCGGCCGCGCCGCCTCGAGCAGGCCCGCGGCACCGGATCCGGCCAGGGGCAGGTCGGCCAGGGGCAGATCGGCCGCCGTCCGGGACGCAGACAGGTCAGCCACGGGCTTCGGCTTTGCTGGCCCCGAAGGCTTCAAGCGCTTCGCCGGTAAGGCGGAACGTGGACCATTCCTCCATCGGGTTGGCGCCGAGTTTCTTGTAGAAATTGATGGAGGGCTCGTTCCAGTCCAGGACGCTCCATTCGACGCGCGCGTAGCCGCGGTCCACGGCGGTCGCGGCCAGATGCTGCAGGAGTGCTTTGCCGTGGCCCTCGCCGCGGGCCTCGGGCCGCACGTAGAGGTCCTCCAGGTAGATACCGTGGACGCCTTCCCACGTGGAGTAGTTCAGGAACCAGAGGGCGAACCCCCGGACGTCGCCGTCCTCGTTCTCGGCCATGGCGGCGAACACGCGCGGATTCTCGCCGAAGAGGACCTCGCTCAGCATCTCCGGAGTGTTCCGGACGGCGTCCGGCTCCTTCTCGTAGATGGCCAGGTCATGGATCATCTGCAGGATTGCGGGGACATCATTCGCCGTCGCGGGCCGGATTACACTCATTGTTCGAGTTTACAAGTTGACCGGGCCCGACTGGGCCCACCCCACGTGCAGGACCGTTTAGAGCCGGTTCACATCCGTGACACGCACGACGGCGGTGCCGGTCTCGTCGGATGCCGCGAGGTCGACCTCCGCGGAGATGCCCCAGTCGTGGTTCCCGGCCGGGTCCTCGAAGATCTGCCGCACCTTCCACGTCCCGGGTTCCTCGGTGATCATCAGCAGGCCGGGTCCGCGGGCGTCGGGGCCGGTGCCGATGTCGTCGTGTTCGTCGAAGTAGTCATCCAGCACGTCCTCCCAGCGCTCGGCATCCCAGCCGGAACCGGCGTCGAGCTCGGCGAGGGCAGTGGCGTCCTCGTCCGCGAAGAGCTCCACCCGGCGGAACATCTCGTTGCGCACCATCACCCGGAACGCCCGGACGTTGGAGGTTAGCGACGGCGGCGGGGGCGGGGGAGCATCGTGCGGCGTCGGCGCCTTGCCGGAGGTGAGCTCCTCCCACTCATCCAGCAGGCTGGAGTCGACCTGGCGGACCAGTTCGCCGAGCCACGCGATGAGGTCTTCCAGGTCTTCGCGGAGGGCGTCCTGCGGGACGGTCTGCCGCAGGGCCTTGAAGCCGTCGGCGAGATAGCGCAGCACAATGCCCTCGGACCGGGCCAGTCCGTAGAACTGGACGAACTCGCCGAAGTTCATCGCCCGCTCGTACATGTCCCGGACCACCGACTTGGGCGCAAGCTCAAAGTCACCGATCCACGGGGCGGCCCGGCGGTAGACATCGAAGGCCTCGCCGAGGAGCTCCGCGAGCGGTTGCGGGTAGGTGACCTCATCCAGCATGGCCATACGCTGGTCGTAGTCGATGCCGTCCGCCTTCATCGCGGCGACTGCCTCACCGCGCGCTTTCTTCAGCTGCGCAGACAGGATCTGCCGAGGCTTCTCCAGCGTCGACTCGATCACGGACACGACGTCCAGGGCGTACGACGGCGACTCCGGATCCAGCAGTTCCAGCGCCGCCAGAGCGAAGGGGGACAGCGGCTGGTTCAGGGCGAAGTTGGCCTGCAGATGGACCGTCAGCCGGACCGTGCGGCCGTCCGTGCCCTGCTCCTCAGACGGGATCCGTTCCACGACGCCGGCGGCCAGCAATTCGCGGTAGATCCCGAGGGCCTTCTTCATCAGCTGCAGCTGGGACGAGCGCGGCTCATGGTTCTCCGTGAGCAGGCGGCGGGCGGCCTTGAACGGATCTCCCGGCCGTTCCATCAGGTTCATCAACATCGCGTGGGTCACGGTGAAGCTTGAGGTCAGAGGATCCGGCACGGACTCCACGAGGCGTGTATAGGTCGGTTCGCCCCAGGACACGAAGCCTTCCGGCGGCTTCTTCTTGACCACCTGGCGGAGCTTCTTTTGGTCGTCGCCGAACTTGGCAGTGGCCTTGGCCATCGCCTTGACGTTCTCCGTGACGTGCTCCGGGGCCTGCACCACAACGGTTCCTGCGGTGTCGTAGCCGGCACGTCCGGCGCGGCCCGCGATCTGGTGGAATTCGCGGGAGTTCAGAAGCCGGGTGCGGACGCCGTCGTACTTGCTCAGCGCGGTGAGCAGCACGGTGCGGATGGGGACGTTGATGCCCACGCCGAGCGTGTCCGTCCCGCAGATGACCTTGAGCAGCCCGGCCTGGGCGAGCTGTTCCACCAGCCGCCGGTACTTGGGCAGCATGCCGGCGTGGTGGACACCGATGCCGTGCCGGACCAGCCGGTTCAAGGTCTTACCGAAACCGGCGGCGAAGCGGAACCCGGCGATCAGCTCCGCGATCTTGTCCTTCTCCTCGCGGGTGCAGACGTTGATGCTCATCAGGTTCTGGGCCCGGTCGATCGCCTCCACCTGGCTGAAGTGCACGACGTACACGGGAACCTGCTTGGTCGCGAGGAGTTCCTCGAGTGTCTCGTGGACGGGCGTCTGCTCGTAGTAATAGTGCAGCGGGATGGGCCGCTCCACCGAACTGACGGTCGTCGTCGGGCGGCCGGTCAGCTCGGTGATGCCGGCTTCGAAGCGGCTGACGTCGCCGAGCGTCGCGGACATCAGCAGGAACTGTGCCTGGGGGAGCTCCAGGAGCGGCACCTGCCAGGCCCAGCCGCGCTGCGGGTCGGAGTAGAAGTGGAATTCGTCCATGATGACGGCGCCGAGCTCGGCGGCGGCGCCTTCGCGGAGCGCGATATTGGCCAGGATCTCCGCGGTGCAGCAGATGATCGGGGCGTCCTGGTTGACACCTGAGTCGCCGGTGATCATTCCGACGTTCTCCGCGCCGAAGATCTCGCACAGGGCGAAGAATTTCTCCGAGACGAGGGCCTTGATCGGGGCGGTGTAGTAGCTGCGCTGTCCGCGGGCCATGGCCTGGAAGTGGACGGCGATGGCAACGAGGGATTTGCCGGAGCCGGTGGGGGTTGCCAGGATGACGTTGGCGCCGGAGGCAAGCTCCATGATGGCCTCGTCCTGGGCGGTGTACAGGGCCAGCCCGCGGGTTTCCGTCCACTCGACGAAGCGGGTGTAGAGCTCGTCCGGGTCGAGGCCTGTCCGGCCTGGGACCCGGGCGGCCGGGGCGGGGAGCTGTTCAACAAGTTTCATCGCTCCCCAGCTTAGTGGCCTGCTCTGTCCCGGGTGCGCGCCTCCTTGGCCGCCGTCCCGGCCGGGGATAGGCTTCGGAGGTCGCGTCGTTTGCCGGTGGCTGGAGGAACGGGAACTGGAGGAAACACCGTGAAATGGGATCCCGCCAAGTATGTGCAGTTCGGGGACTACCGGGACCGGCCGTACTTCGACCTGACAGCCCGAATCCATGCGGACGAACCCCGCCACGTGGTCGACCTCGGCTGCGGTCCCGGGAACCTGACCGCCACCCTGGCCGAACGCTGGCCCGCGGCTGAAGTCACCGGCCTGGACTCGTCCGCGGACATGCTGGCCCGATCTGYGGTGCACACCCGCCGGCTGCCCCATCTGTCCTTCGGCCTGGCGGATATCGCCGGCTGGATGCCCTCTGCCGGGACGGACGTCGTCGTCACCAACGCCGCCCTGCAATGGGTGCCCGGCCACCGGGACCTGCTGGCCCGCTGGCTCGCGGCGCTCAAGCCCGGCGCCTGGTTCGCGCTGCAGGTCCCCGGCAACTTCAACGCACCCTCGCACGCACTGATGCGCGGACTGGCGGAGTCCGCAGGGTGGGCGGGCCGGCTCGCCGGTGTGCTGCGCCACGACGACGTCGTGGGCGAACCGGACGAATACTTGAAGATCATGCTCGACGCCGACTGCGACGCGGACGTGTGGGAAACCACTTACTACCAGCTGCTCCACGGCGACAATCCCGTGCTGGAGTGGGTGCGCGGCACCGGACTCAGGCCGGTGCTGGCCGCCCTGTCCGCCCCGGACGCCAGCGATTTCGAAGCCGAATACTCGGCGCAGCTGGCCCTGGCGTACCCGGCCGGACCGCACGGAACCGTGTTCCCGTTCCGCCGGATCTTCGCCGTGGCCCGCAAGCGGGAATGACCCGCGGACGCTCCTTTCTGAACGGCCACCGCGGCCGGCCGACGTGTGACAACAGAGCACTGTGTGATCGTGCTTACAATGTCGGGGCAGCGTGGGGGCCGCTGCAGTCGCGAAGCTGAATCCATGCCCTAAATTAGCGATGGAGGATCGGTGCTTATAGGCCTGATGGGCCGGCTGTTAGCCGCCCACAAAGGGACCGTGCTCGCCATCGTGCTCCTGCAGCTGGTGCAGACCACTGCCAGCCTCCTCCTTCCCACCCTGAACGCGGCCATCATCGATGACGGAGTAGTCGGCGGGGACGTCCCGGCGATCCTGCGGTTGGGGTCCTGGATGGCCGCGATCGCCCTGGTGCAGGTCGTCACGGCCATTGCCGCCGGCTATCTGGGCGCCGTCGCGGCCATGGAGCTGGGCCGGGAACTTCGCGCAGAGCTGTTCGCCAAAGTGCAGTCCATGTCCTCCCAGGAAGTCGCCGCGTTCGGCGCTGCCAGCCTGGTCACGCGGGCAACCAACGATGTCGCGCAGATCCAGAACCTGGTGGTCCTCGTGTTCACGATGCTGGTCGCCGCGCCGGCGATCTTTGTCGGCGGGATCGTGCTGGCCCTGCACCAGGACATCGCCCTGTCCGGAATCGTGGTCGCTGTGATCCCGGTGCTCGCCGTCATCATGATCCTGATCGTCCGGCGGCTCGTGCCCCTCTACCGGCAGGGCCAGGAACTCATCGACCGGACCAGCCGGATGCTGCGTGAGCAGATCATCGGGGCCAATGTCATCCGCGGCTTTGTCCGCCAAAGTTACGAGATCCGGCGTTTCGACTCGCTCAACAAGGACCTGACGAAGAACAACCTGCGGTCCGCGCTGCTGGTCGCCGGAATGATGCCGCTGATCATGCTGGTGGTCAATCTGTCCTCTGTCGGTGTGGTCTGGTTCGGCGGACACCGGATCGAGGCCGGCGAGATGCGGCTGGGCGCCTTGACGGCGTTCATCGCGTATATCCTGCAGATCCTGATCGCCATCATGATGGCCATGTACGTCTTTATGACGGCCCCGCGGGCGGCAGCCTGCGCGGAGCGGATCCAGGCGGTCCTCGACACGGCGCCGGCGATCACGGACGGCCCGGGCGGCGCCACCCCCGAGGGCCACGCAGTGCAGTTCCGGAACGTCTCCTTCGCGTATCCCGGCGCCGAGGCTCCGGTCCTCGACGGGGTCAGCTTCACGGCCGTTCCCGGGACCGTGACAGCCGTCATCGGCGCCACGGGCAGTGGCAAAACCACCCTTCTGAACCTGTTGCCCAGGTTCCTCGCCGCTACCGGCGGGAAAATCAGCATCGGCGGCTGCGATGTGCGCGGCCTCCCGCTGGACACTTTGCGGAGCCTGATCGCCGTCGTACCCCAGCATTCCTATCTGTTCTCCGGGACGCTTGCCGGGAACCTGCGGATGGCCGCCCCGTCGGCGACGGACGAGGACCTGTGGCGTGTGCTGGGCAGCGCGCAGGCGGAGGGGTTTGTGCGGAAGCTGCCGCTGGGACTGGAGGCGCCGGTGAGCCAGGGCGGCACGAATTTCTCCGGCGGGCAGCGGCAGCGCCTGTGCATCGCACGCGCCCTGCTTCGGGAGGCTCCCGTGTACTTGTTCGACGACAGCTTCTCGGCACTGGACTACGGCACCGACTACCGGCTCCGCGAGGCCATGGCGCCGCTGCTGCGCACGGCCACCGTCCTGGTTGTCGCCGAACGGGTGGCGACGATCGTGGACGCGGGCCTGATCCTGGTCCTTGAGGACGGCCGGCTGGTGGCGCAGGGAACACATCAGCAGCTGATGGAATCCTCGGCGAGCTACCGGGAAATCGCCGCCTCCCAGCTGGTGCTGGAGGAAACCCTGTGACCCCGGAACAGGCGGTCGGCGCCGGCACGGATGCACCTGCCGCGCGGGACGCCAAAGACCAGCCCCTGGTGGACACCCCGTCCGGCGGCCGCAGCCAGTCCCTCCCGGTGATGGCCCAGGAGGAGGCACCGACGGGCAGCCGGTTCCGCTGGCGGACCGCCGGGCGCCTGCTCGGACTGCTGCGGCCGTCCAAGTGGCGGATGGTGGGAGTCATCGCCGCCACGTGCGCGTTCGTGGTACTCAACGTGGCGGCGCCGAAGGTCCTGGGTGACGCCACCGACGTCGTGGTTGCGGGTGTGGTCGGGGGATCCTTCAACGAGGAAATGCTCGCCGCGCTGCTGGCGGGGGTGTCCGTGATGTACCTGGGGGCTTCCGTCTTCAGCTGGATCCAGGGCACCCTGACAGCCGTCGCCGTGCAGCGCCTCGGCTACGGGCTCCGGGCCTCGGTGGAGGCCAAACTGCAGGTGCTGCCGTCCAGCCATTTTGATGAGCAGCACCGCGGGGACGTGCTGAGCCGCGCCACGAACGACGTCGACAACATCGCCCAGGCCCTGAATCAGCTGCTCAACCAGCTGATCATGTCGCTGCTGATGCTCTCCGGGGCGCTGGCCATGATGCTGTGGCTCTCCCCGGTTCTGGCCCTGGTTGCGCTGGTCTCCGTCCCGGTATCAACGCTCATCACCGTCCTCGTGGCCAGGAAGTCCCAGGCCCATTTCGCCGAGCAGTGGGGAAGCACCGGCGAACTGCACGCCCAGCTGGAAGAATTCTTCACCGGCCACGAGGTACTCATGGCCTTCGGCCGGCAGGATGCCGCCGCTGCCAGTTTCAAGGACGGCAACGACAAGTTGTACCGGGCCAGCGCCCGCGCCCAGTACGTTTCCGGCGTTGTTCAGCCCCTGATGGTCTTTGTGTCCAACCTCAACTACATCGCCGTTGCCGTCGTCGGGGCGCTCCAGGTGCTGGCCGGCGCCATGACCATCGGCGGCCTCCAGGCCTTCATCCAGTTCACCCGGCTCTTCAGCCAGCCGATGGGGCAGATTGGCGGCATGCTCACCCTGATGCAGTCCTGCCTCGTTTCGGCCGGCCGGGTCTTCGAACTCCTTGACGCGCCGGAGATCCCGGCGGAGCCCGGCGTCACCGGCGCTGACCCAAGCGCCGCGCGGTCCGTGGCGGACCCGGCCGAGGAGGCGGCGTCCGCGGCAGACCCGGCCGACACCGCTGGCCGGGTCTACGGCCGGGTCGCCTTTGACCAGGTCACCTTCGGCTACAGCACCGGCTCGCCGGTGGTCCAGGATTTGTCCTTCACCGTCGAACCCGGGCAGACCGTGGCTATCGTGGGCCACACCGGCGCCGGCAAGACCACCGTGGTGAACCTCCTGATGCGCTTCTACGAACTGGAATCCGGCCGCATCACTGTCGACGGCACGGACATCGCTGATCTGTCCCGGGATGAACTGCGGTCCAGGTTCGGAACGGTGCTGCAGGACGCGTGGCTGTTCACCGGCAGCATCCGGGACAACATCGAGTACGGGCGCCCCGGCGCCGGCGAAGCGGATATTGTTGCCGCGGCGCAGGCCAGCCACGTGGACCAGTTCGTCCGATCCCTCCCCGGCGGCTACGCCACCATGCTCGGCAACGACGGCGACTCGCTGAGCCGCGGCCAGCGCCAGCTCATTTCCATCGCCAGGGCGCACCTGGCCGGGCGCAGCATCCTGATCCTCGACGAAGCCACCAGCTCCGTCGACAGCCGCACCGAACTGCAGATCCGGCAGGCGATGCAACGGCTCCGGCACGGCCGCACAAGCTTCGTCGTTGCCCACCGCTTGTCCACCGTGCGGGACGCTGATCTAATTCTGGTCATGGACCAAGGACGGATCGTTGAACAGGGGACCCATCAGCAGCTGATGGCCAAGTGCGGGCTCTACGTGGAATTGTACGAGGCGCAGTTCGCCCGCCGCGAACAGCCTAAGAGTGCCCAGGAGCCCGGACAGTGACGACCAGTGATACTTCAGCAACATCAGTGACACCCTTCCCCGGCGCCTGGCGGCCCAATCCGGGCAGCACCGTCCCGTTGTTTGAACAGCTCCGGCTCAACATCATCGAACGGGCCGACAACGGGACCCTGGCGCCCGGAACGAAGCTCCCCGCAGTCCGGAGCCTCGCCGGCGAGCTGGCCGTCGCTCCGCACACTGTGGCGCGCGCCTACAAGGAATTGGAGGCCGCCGGCGTCGTGGTGACCCGCGGCCGGAACGGGACGGTGGTGTGCGCCCGGGACGAGGCCTGGAGCTCGCTCTCCGACGCCGCCGCCGAATTCGCAGCCTCGGCCAAGGCCCAGGGTGCCAGCTTCGCCGAGGCCGTGCAGCTGCTCGCCGCCGCCTATGACCGCGAGTAGCCGGCCGCTAACACAGCGGCCGGCAGTCCCCGGCGCGGGACACGGCCGGGAATGGATATTCGAAGAAGTTTTCGATTAGCATTGGTAGCGTGCCTAAAGCCGTAGCTGAAGATCCAGCCGTTGATACCCAGCCCGCCGCAGTCCCGGAGACTGCAGTTCCCAAGGACTCCGCAAAGCCGGGACGCGCCGTCGAAACCCGCCCCGCAGTGACACGACCGGACATGTCCCGGCTCGTCGTCAAGGGCGCGCGGGAGCACAACCTGCGCAACGTGGACCTCGATCTGCCGCGCGATTCAATGATCGTGTTCACCGGTCTCTCGGGCTCCGGCAAGTCTTCCCTGGCGTTCGACACGATCTTCGCCGAGGGCCAGCGCCGCTACGTCGAATCGCTCTCCGCCTACGCCCGGCAGTTCCTGGGCCAAGTGGACAAGCCCGACGTCGACTTCATCGAAGGGCTCTCGCCCGCGGTGTCCATCGACCAGAAATCCACCAGCAAGAACCCCCGTTCCACCGTGGGCACCATCACCGAGATCTACGACTACATGCGCCTCCTGTGGGCCCGTGTCGGCCGCCCGCACTGCCCCGTCTGCGGCGAGCCCGTCACGAAGCAGACCCCGCAGCAGATCGTCGACCAACTGCTGGAACTGCCGGATGGAACCCGCTTCCAGGTTCTGGCCCCCGTGGTCCGCGGCCGCAAGGGCGAATTCGTCGAACTGTTCAAGGAACTCACCGCCAAGGGCTACTCCCGGGCGCGGGTCGACGACAAGCTGATCCAGCTCAGCGATCCGCCCAAGCTCGGCAAGCAGTTCAAGCACACCATCGAAGTGGTCGTGGACCGACTCGTGGTCAAGGACGGCATCAGCCAGCGCCTCACCGACTCGGTGGAGACCGCCCTCGGCCTGGCCGAGGGGCGGATCCTGGCCGAGTTTGTGGACCTCGAAGAGGACCACCCCGAACGGATCAGGGCGTTCTCCGAGCACCTCGCCTGCCCCAACGAGCACCCGCTCGCGATCGACGAGATTGAACCGCGCTCGTTCTCCTTCAACAACCCGTTCGGCGCCTGCTCGGCCTGCAGCGGCATCGGCACCAAGCTGGAGGTTGATGAGGAACTCATCATCCCGAACGGCGAACTGTCCCTGGGGGAGGGCGCCATCGCGCCCTGGTCCCTCGGCACCGCCACCACCGAGTACTGGAACCGCCTGCTCGACGGCCTCGCCAGCGAACTCGGCTTCTCCATGACCACCCCGTGGGACAAGCTGTCCGAGGACGCCCGCCAGACGGTGTTGCACGGCAAGGACCACAAAGTGGTGGTGCAATACCGCAACCGCTTCGGCCGCGAACGCAAATACAGCACCGGCTTCGAGGGCGTCATCCAGTACGTTCACCGCAAGCACCTCGAAACGGACTCGGACTCGGCCCGCGACCGCTACGAGGAATACATGCGGCAGATCCCATGCCCGGCCTGCAACGGCGCGCGCCTGAACCCGGCGTCGCTCTCGGTGCTGATCAACGGCAAGTCGATCGCGGAGGTCGCCGCCCTGCCGATGCGCGAATGCGCCCACTTCCTGGACCACCTCGTCCTCACCGGCCGCGAAGCCCAGATCGCGAACCAGGTCCTCAAGGAGATCCAGGCCCGCCTGACCTTCCTCCTCGACGTCGGCCTGGAGTACCTGAACCTGGAACGGCCCTCCGGCACGCTGTCGGGCGGCGAGGCCCAGCGCATCCGGCTTGCCACGCAGATCGGCTCCGGCCTGGTGGGTGTGCTGTACGTCCTGGACGAGCCGTCCATCGGCCTGCACCAGCGCGACAACCGCCGCCTCATCGAGACCCTCACCCGGCTCCGCGACCTCGGCAACACCCTGATTGTGGTGGAACACGACGAAGACACCATCCAGGAAGCCGACTGGGTGGTGGACATCGGGCCCGGCGCCGGGGAGCACGGCGGCATGGTGGTGCACTCCGGTTCCTACAAGGAACTCCTCGAGAACACCGAATCGCTCACCGGCGACTACCTCTCGGGTCGTAAGCGGATTGACGTCCCGAAGAAACGGCGCAAATACGACAAAAAGCGCGAACTCAAGGTGGTCGGCGCCAAGGAGAACAACCTCCTGAACGTGGATGCTGCCTTCCCGCTGGGACTCTTCACTGCGGTGACCGGCGTCAGCGGGTCCGGCAAGTCCACCTTGGTCAACGAGATCCTCTACAAGGTCCTGGCCAACAAGCTCAACGGCGCCAAACAGGTGGCAGGACGGCACAAGTCGATTCAGGGCCTCGAGCACCTCGACAAGGTGGTGCACGTCGACCAAAGCCCCATCGGCCGCACACCGCGYTCCAACCCGGCCACCTACACGGGTGTGTTCGACAACATCCGCAAACTGTTCGCCGAGACCACAGAGGCGAAGGTCCGCGGTTACCTGCCGGGCCGGTTCTCTTTCAACGTCAAGGGCGGCCGCTGCGAGGCGTGTTCCGGCGACGGCACGCTGAAGATCGAGATGAACTTCCTGCCAGACGTCTACGTGCCCTGCGAGGTCTGCCACGGAGCCCGGTACAACCGTGAAACGCTGGAAGTCCACTACAAGGGCAAAACGATCGCCGATGTCCTGAACATGCCGATCGAGGAAGGCGCCGAGTTCTTCGCGGCCTTCTCGCCGATCGCCCGGCACCTCAGCACCCTCGTCGACGTCGGACTCGGCTACGTCCGGCTGGGCCAGCCCGCCACCACGCTCTCCGGCGGCGAGGCGCAGCGCGTCAAGCTCGCGGCGGAGCTGCAGAAGCGGTCCAACGGGCGCAGCATCTACGTGCTGGACGAGCCCACCACGGGTCTCCACTTCGAGGACATCCGGAAGCTGCTGCTGGTGCTCCAGGGCCTCGTGGACAAGGGCAACACGGTCATCACCATCGAGCACAACCTCGATGTCATCAAGAGCGCGGACTGGATCGTCGACCTGGGCCCCGACGGCGGATCCGGCGGCGGCCGGATTGTCGCCTCGGGAACTCCGGAACAGGTGGCCAAGTCCACGGAAAGCCACACGGCAGCGTTCCTGGCCGACATCCTGGCGTAAGCCACGCCACGCCCCGATGCATCCGCAGCATCCGCCGCGGATGCATCGGCGTTGCGGGCGACCTTATATTCCGGTCGGGGCATGCGAGTTTCTGGCATCAGTCCACTCGTGAGAAACTAGGCCGGTGACCCAAACAACAGTGCCCGTGATCTTCGACCTGGACGGCACTCTTGTCGATCCGGCCGGGGGCATAACGGACGGAATCGCAGCGGCCCTCACGGAGCTCGGACTCGGCATCCCCGGCAAGGACCGGATGGACGCCATGATCGGCCCGAAACTCAGCCATTCCCTCACGGATATCGCCGGGGTCCCCGCCGACCGGCTCGACGACGCCATCCGGATCTACCGCGCGCACTACCGCACCACCGGCATCGCGCAGAGCCGGCTCTACCCGGGAATCCGGGACCTGCTGGAATCCTTTGCGCAGGACGGACGGCCCATCGCCGTGGCCACCCAGAAACCCGAAGGCATCGCCAAGACAGTCCTGGAGCACCACGGCATCGCCGGCCTGTTCCACACCATCCGCGGCGCGGYCGCCGACGAGGCGGCAGCGGCGGGCGAGCCGTCGGGGAAGGCCGGGATCGTCGCCGCCGCCCTCGCGGACCTCTCCGCGCTTCATGGCCTGGACACACAACACGCAGTGATGGTGGGGGACCGGGCGCAGGACGTGGCCGGCGCCGCTGCCAACGGCCTCGACTGCATCGGCGTAGGCTGGGGCTTCGCTCCGGACGGCGAACTGGACGAGGCGGGAGCCGTGGAGATCGTGCACAGCAGCTCAGCCCTGTTTGAGACGATTGCCCGGCGCGACGCGGCACATTCGCGCAGCAGCGCGGCGGACAGCAGCCCAGCGAACCGGGCAGTGACCCCCGACCTGACGACACCAGCCCAAGACGAGGTGCACACCGATGGCAATGTTTGACGCAATCCGCTGGACCACGCGGGGCCTTGTCAGCTCCACCTGCCGGCCGACGGTCATCGGACTGGAAAACGTGCCCAAGGAGGGCCCGTTCATCGTGGCACCCAACCACCTGTCCTTCCTGGACAGCGTGATCGTCCAGGCGCTTATGCCCCGCCCCGTGGCCTTCTTCGCCAAAGCGGAATATTTCACCACCGGCGGTGTCAAGGGCAAAGTGATGAAGTCCTTCTTCGAAGCCGTCGGATCCATCCCGGTGGAACGCGGCGAGCAGGCCGCCAGCGTCCAGGCGCTCAAGACCCTGCTGGAGATCCTCGACTCCGGCAAGGGCGTCGGGATCTACCCGGAAGGCACCCGCTCCCGGGACGGAATCCTCTACCGCGGCCGCACCGGCGTTGGCTGGCTGGCCCTGACCACGGGCGCCCCCGTGATCCCGGTCGGCCTGATCGGCACCGAGAACCTGCAGCCTGCGGACAGCAAGTCGGTCAAGCCGCAGCACTTCACCATGAAGGTCGGCGAACCGCTGTACTTCGACAAGACGGGGCCGGACCATTCCCTGCCTGCCCGCCGCCAGGCCACCGACCGCATCATGGACGCGATCGCCGGACTCAGCGGCCAGGAGCGCTCCACGAGCTACAACCAGAGCAAAGCCACCGACTAGCGCAAAACCCTGCCCGCGGCTTAACCGTCAAGGGCACGGCTGCCTCCTCAGTAGACTTGAACTGTGGCAGATCCAGCGAGTTACCGACCCCAGACGGGTGAAATTCCGACCAATCCGGGCGTGTACCGCTTTCGCGACCCGCACGGCCGGGTCGTCTACGTCGGGAAGGCCAAGAACCTCCGCGCGAGGCTGAACTCCTACTTCGCCAATCCGGCGGGGCTGCTCCCCAAAACGTATGCCATGGTGCACACGGCCAGCAGCGTCGAGTGGACGGTCGTCAGCAGCGAGCTCGAGTCGCTGCAGCTCGAGTACACCTGGATCAAGGAATTCACGCCCCGGTTCAACGTGATGTTCCGGGATGACAAAAGCTACCCGTACCTCGCCGTCTCGATGGGGGAGAAGTACCCCCGGGTCCAGGTCCTGCGCGGCGAGCGGCGCAAGGGCACCCGATACTTCGGCCCGTACACCGCCGGGGCCATCCGGGACACCATGGACACCCTGCTGCGCGTCTTCCCGGTCCGCAGCTGCAGCCCTGGAGTCCTGAAACGGGCCGAAGCCAGCGGCAGGCCCTGTCTGCTCGGCTACATCGACAAGTGCGCGGCACCGTGCGTCGGGCGCATCTCGGCCGCGGACCACCGCGCCCTGGCCGAGGACTTCTGCACCTTTATGGGCGGTGAGGCCAAACCGTTCGTCACGAGGCTCGAAAAGGACATGGCCGCCGCGGTGGCGGAACTGGACTACGAGCGGGCGGCCCGGATCCGGGATGACATCGTCGCGCTCAAGAAGGTCTTCGAACGCAACGCCGTGGTCCTTGCCGAGGGCACCGACGCGGACGTCTTCGCCCTGCATGAGGATGAACTCGAAGCCGCCGTCCAGGTCTTCCACGTCCGCGGCGGCCGGATCCGCGGCCAGCGCGGCTGGGTCGTCGAAAAGGTCGAGGACTCCACCACCCCGGACCTCGTCGAGCACCTGCTCCAGCAGGTCTATGGCGAGGAAGCCGGCCTTGAGGGCAGGCTGCCCCGCGAGGTCCTCGTCCCGGTGGAACCCAGCAACGCCGCCGAGCTCGCGCTGTGGCTCGGCGGGCTGCGCGGGGCCAGGGTGGACATCCGGGTGCCGCAGCGCGGCGACAAGGCCGCCCTGCTGTCCACGGTCCGGGAGAACGCGGAGCATGCCCTCAAACTCCACAAGTCCCGGCGTGCCGGCGATCTGACCATGAGGTCCCAGGCGCTCCAGGAACTGCAGGAGGCCCTCGAGCTGCCGGTCGCGCTGCTGCGGATCGAATGCTTCGACATCTCGCATGTCCAGGGCACCAATGTGGTCGGCTCCATGGTGGTGGTCGAGGACGGCCTGCCCAAGAAGTCCGACTACCGGAAGTTCTCTGTCACGGGGGAGGCCGCCAACGACGACACCGCCGCCATGCACGACGTGCTGACGCGGCGGTTCCGGAACTACCTGCAGGAGCAGTCTGTCCAGGCCGACGCCGCCCGCCAGCCGGGCCATCAGGCCATGCTTAACGCCACAGCCGACGCGGCGGTGGCCGGCCCGCTGTCCACGGTCGCGGACACCACCACCCCGGCGCCGCGGACCAAGTTCGCGTACCCGCCCAACCTCGTGGTGGTCGACGGCGGCAAGCCGCAGGTCAACGCGGCCGCCCGCGCCCTCGCCGGACTGGGCATCGACGACGTCTACGTCGTCGGGCTCGCCAAGCGCCTCGAGGAAGTCTGGCTCCCGGACAGCGACTTCCCGGTGATCCTGCCGCGGGCCTCGGCCGGGCTGTACCTGCTCCAGCGCATCCGCGACGAGGCCCACCGCTTCGCGATTTCGTTCCACCGGCAAAAGCGCGGCAAGGCGATGACCGTCTCCGCGCTGGACGGTGTGCCCGGCCTCGGCGAATCCAAGCGCAAGGCCCTGCTCGCCCAGTTCGGCTCGGTCAAGAGCATCAGGACGGCCAGCGTCGAGGAACTCACCGGCGCCAAGGGGATCGGTCCGTCGCTGGCCGCGGCGATCGTCCGGCACTTCACCGACGACGACGGCGCCACCACCGTGCCCGCGATCAACATGACCACCGGCGAAATCCTTGAGACTTAGCTAGCACCGGCAAACTTAGCTAGGGTAAGGACTTGGGAAACGGCACGCGCGGCGACTTTACGCGACGCGGCCGCCGCCCGGCGGTCATAGCGCACAACAGCACAGCAGAACGGGGCTTCACTGATGGCAGAGTCGACGGCAGGATCCGGGACGGAATCGGACGGCATGACGCCGGTCAAACCCGTTGAGGCGGAACTGCTCGTAGTGACGGGCATGTCGGGAGCCGGCCGGAGCACCGCGGCGGACGCCTTGGAGGACCACGGCTGGTACGTCGTGGAAAACCTCCCCCCGCAGATGCTCGGCACCCTCGCGGAAATCGTGTCGCACGCGCCCGGGTCGATTTCCAAGCTCGCCGTCGTCATGGACGTCCGCAGCAAGGAGCTGTTCGCCGACATCCGCGCCGCCCTCCGCAATCTCGAAGCGAGCGGCGTCGGCTTCCGGGTCCTGTTCCTCGACGCGGACGACGGCGTCCTGGTCCGTCGCTTCGAGCAGGGCCGGCGCCCGCACCCGCTGCAGGCCGGCGGCAGGATCCTTGACGGTATCGCCGCCGAACGCGAACTGCTGCACGAACTCCGCACCTCCGCCGACATCGTCCTGGACACCTCGGCGCTGAACGTGCACGGCCTCGCCACAGCGATCACCGAACTGTTCAGCGAGACCGGGCCTGTGGCCCTCCGCCTCAACGTGATGAGCTTCGGCTTCAAGTACGGGCTCCCGGTCGACGCGAACTTCGTCGCCGACGCCCGGTTCATCCCCAACCCGCACTGGGTCCCTGCGCTCCGCCCGCACACCGGTCTGGACAAGGACGTCAGCGACTACGTGCTGGAGGCGCAGGGCGTCAGCAACTTCGTGGAGCGCTACGTTCTGGCCCTCGAACCGGTCCTGGACGGCTACCGCCGGGAGAACAAGCACTACGCCACCATCGCCGTCGGCTGCACCGGCGGCAAGCACCGCTCGGTGGCAGTCGCCGTCGAACTGTCCCGCCGGCTCGCGCAGTACCCGCGCGTCACCGTGACCACCACCCACCGGGACCTGGGCCGCGAGTAATGGCGCTGCTTACCGGGCCGCTGCCGCTCGTCCCTCCGGCCAGCGCGGCCTTCGCCAGCCAGCAGGATAAGGGTCCCTCCGTCGTCGCGCTCGGCGGCGGCCACGGCCTCTCCGCCTCGCTGTCCGCGCTGCGCCTCCTCACGTCCGAGCTGACCGCCATCGTCACGGTCGCGGACGACGGCGGCTCCTCGGGAAGGCTGCGGGAGGAGTACGGTGTCCTGCCGCCGGGCGACCTGCGGATGGCGCTCTCCGCGCTCTGTGACGACACGGACTGGGGCCGCACCTGGCGCGATGTTATGCAGCACCGCTTCGCGCCCGGCAAGGGCCGCGGCGGTTCCCTCGACGAACACGCCATGGGCAACCTGCTGATCGTGACGCTCTGGGAGCTCCTGGGCGACACCGTCGCCGGCCTCAAGTGGGCCGGGGCGCTGCTCGGTGCCCGCGGCGAGGTCCTGCCAATGTCCAGCGTCCCTCTGACCATCGAGGGCCAGGTCCGGGTCACCGCCCCGGACGGCACCTCGGTGCTGCAGACGCTCACCGGGCAGGCGAAATGCGCCGTGGCCGGCTCGCTGGAACGCGTCCGGCTGCTGCCGGATGACGCGCCGGCCTGCATCGAGGCGCTCACCGCCATCGAGCTGGCCGACTGGGTCATCCTCGGCCCGGGATCCTGGTACACCTCCGTGCTCCCGCACCTGCTGCTGCCGGAAATGCGCGAGGCGCTGTGCAACACGGCCGCCCGGCGCTGCCTCACCATGAACCTCGCGACGGACACCAAGGAAACCCTCGGAATGTCCGCCGCGGACCACCTGCGGGTGCTCCGGGAGTACGCGCCGGACTTCACGATCGACGTCGTCCTGGCCGATCCGGCGTCCGTGACGGACCTCGCCGACTTCGAGCAGGCGGCCGGGATGCTCGGTGCCGAGGTGGTGTTGGGTAAAGTGGGGGCGTCGAGCCGCCGGCCGATCCACGACCCGCTGCGTCTGGCAACGGCGTACCACGACATTTTCGGGAACAGGTAGGAAAGGTGCCATGGCACTGACAGCATCAGTCAAGGAAGAACTTTCCCGGCTGGACATCAAGAAGTCCTCGGTCCGCAAGGCTGAAGTGTCCGCCATGCTTCGCTTCGCCGGGGGACTGCACATCATCTCCGGCAGGATCGTGATCGAGGCCGAAGTCGACCTCGCCTCGACCGCCCGGCGGCTGCGCGCCGCCATCGCCGAGGTCTACGGGCACCAGAGTGAAATTATCGTTGTGTCCGGCGGCGGGCTGCGCCGCGGCAGCCGCTACGTGGTCCGGGTGGTGCGCGACGGCGAAGCCCTCGCCCGCCAGACCGGCCTGCTGGACGCCAGGGGCCGGCCCGTCCGGGGCCTGCCCTCCGTGGTGGTGAACGGATCCGCCGCCGACGCCGAGGCCGTCTGGCGCGGCGCGTTCCTGGCCCACGGCTCACTCACCGAACCCGGCCGGTCCTCCGCGATGGAGGTCACGTGCCCCGGTCCAGAATCCGCATTGGCCCTCGTCGGAGCGGCCCGCCGCCTCGGGATCCAGGCCAAGGCCCGCGAGGTCAGGGGAGTGGACCGTGTGGTCATCCGCGACGGCGACACCATTGCAGCCCTGTTGACCCGGATGGGTGCCCACGACGCGCTGATGGTGTGGGAGGAACGGCGGATGCGCAAGGAGGTCCGCGCCACCGCGAACCGGCTGGCCAACTTCGACGACGCCAACCTGCGGCGTTCGGCGCAGGCCGCCGTCGCTGCCGGCGCCCGCGTCGACCGCGCCCTGGAGATCCTCGGCGACGACGTCCCCGACCACCTGAAGTACGCGGGGGAACTGCGGGTGGCGCACAAGCAGGCAAGCCTGGACGAACTCGGCCGCCTCGCCGACCCGGTCATGACCAAGGACGCCATCGCGGGGCGGATCCGCCGTCTGCTGGCCATGGCGGACAAACGCGCCCAGGACCTCGGCATTCCCGGCACGGAGGCGAATGTGACACCGGAAATGCTGGACGAATAGCCTCTGCCGGGAAACACCAGCAGAATCGGATCGGGCCGGCGGGAATACCTCAGGGGGACCGGAGGCTATGCCCACAGGATTGACGATCCAGAGACTTCCGGGTGCCACAACATCCGGATGCACAATCCGAGAGTTACCAAAACGGACAACCAGTCCACGACATTGGAGGATTTTGTGACCGAGTACGTACTGCCCGAACTTGACTACGACTACGCCGCGCTGGAGCCCCACATCTCCGCGAAAATCATGGAGCTGCACCACAGCAAGCACCACGCCGCCTACGTCACCGGAGCCAACAACGCCCTCAAGCAGCTGGCCGAGGCGCGCGAGAAGGGCGATTTCGCCAACATCAACCGCCTCTCCAAGGACCTCGCGTTCCACACCGGCGGCCACATCAACCACTCGGTGTTCTGGAAGAACCTCTCCCCGGACGGCGGCGACAAGCCCGAGGGCGAGCTCGCGGCCGCGATCGACGACGCCTTCGGCTCCTTCGACGCCTTCCGTGCGCAGTTCAGCGCGGCGGCACTGGGCCTGCAGGGCTCCGGTTGGGGTTTCCTCGCCTACGAACCGATCGGCGGCAACCTCGTCATCGAGCAGCTTTACGATCAGCAGGGCAACGTCGCACTCGGCACCACCCCGCTGCTGATGCTGGACATGTGGGAGCACGCCTTCTACCTGGACTACGTCAACGTCAAGGCCGACTACGTCAAGGCCTTCTGGAACATCGTGAACTGGGCCGACGTCGCCAAGCGCTTTGACGCCGCCCGCAAGAACGCCACGGGCCTCATCACGCTCTAGAGCGGTGTTGGACGGCGGCGCGTCGTTTGCGCAGCCGTTAACCGGAACGTAACAAAGCTCACAATTCGGGCCGTTCGGCCCGGATCGTGGAAGGTCCGCCCCCGCACTTGCGGGGGCGGGTCCAGTTAAACGTAAGATGGATCACGGAAGGCGGTTAGCCTTCAGCAATGTGGCTGGTCGCCCTCCGATCTGTTAATCATCTCTGCCCAATGGCGTGCGGGATCTGTTAGTTGGCTTGAGCGCCTTCTCAACTAATCGTGCTTGAAGAAGCACCAAGGAGACTGAAAACGTGACCACCCGTATTGGTATCAACGGCTTCGGCCGCATCGGCCGCAACTACTTCCGCGCCGCACTTGCCCAAGGGGCAGACCTCGAAATCGTCGCCGTGAACGACCTCACCAGCCCGGAAGCCCTGGCACACCTCTTCAAGTACGACTCCGTGGGCGGGCGCCTGCAGGAAACGATCGAGGTCAAGGACGGCAACATCGTCGTCGACGGCAACCTTGTCAAGGTCCTCGCCGAGCGCGATCCGGCCAAGCTGCCTTGGGGCGAGCTCGGCGTTGACATCGTGATCGAATCCACCGGTTTCTTCACCAAGGCCGCCGACGCGCAGAAGCACATCGACGCCGGCGCCAAGAAAGTCCTGATCTCCGCCCCCGCCTCCGACGAGGACATCACGATCGTGATGGGCGTCAACGACGGCCTCTACGACCCCGCCGCGCACCACATCATTTCCAACGCCTCCTGCACCACCAACTGCCTCGGCCCGCTGGCGAAGGTGGTCAACGACGTCTTCGGCATCGAGCGCGGCCTGATGACCACCATCCACGCCTACACCGCAGACCAGAACCTGCAGGACGGCCCGCACAAGGACCTCCGCCGTGCCCGCGCCGCCGCCATCAACATGGTCCCCACCTCCACCGGTGCGGCCAAGGCCATCGGCCTGGTCCTGCCGGAACTCAAGGGCAAGCTCGACGGCTACGCCATCCGCGTGCCGGTCCCCACCGGCTCCGCCACGGACCTCACCGTCACCGTCTCCCGCGAGACCACCGTCGAGGAAGTCAACGCAGCCCTCAAGGCCGCCTCCGAGACCGCCGAGCTCAAGGGCCTGCTGACCTACACCGACGAGCCGATCGTCTCCTCCGACATCGTCGGGGACCCGGCGTCGTCCATCTTCGACTCGGGCCTGACCAAGGTGATCGGCAACCAGGTCAAGGTTGTTTCCTGGTATGACAACGAATGGGGCTACTCCAACCGCCTCGTGGACCTCACGGAGCTCGTCGCAGCCAAGCTGGGCTAGGGTAAGACTCATGACATTCCACGCCCTCAACGAACTGATCGCTGATGGTGTCCGCGGGCGGTACGTTCTGGTCAGAAGTGACCTGAACGTGCCGCTCGACGGCTCTACAGTGACTGACGACGGCCGCATCAAGGCCTCCCTGCCAGTGCTGACGAAGCTCACGGACGCCGGTGCCCGCGTGCTGGTCACAGCACACCTGGGCCGCCCCAAGGGCGCCCCCGAGGACAAGTACTCGCTCAAGCCCGCCGCCTCCCGGCTGGCCGAGCTCGCCGGGTTCAAGGTTTCGCTAGCCGGCGACACGGTCGGCGAGTCGGCCAAGGAGCTGGCCTCCGCCCTGCAGGACGGTGAAGTACTCGTCCTGGAGAACGTTCGCTTCGACGCCCGGGAGACGTCCAAGGACGACGCCGAGCGGGGCGCGTTCGCGGACGAGCTCGTGTCCCTGACCGGCGACAACGGTGCCTTCGTGGATGACGCCTTCGGCGCCGTGCACCGCAAGCATGCCAGCGTGTATGACGTCGCGACCCGCCTCCCGTCCTACCAGGGCGACCTGGTCCGCACCGAAGTCGAGGTGCTGCGCAAGCTCACCACCGACACGCAACGCCCCTATGTTGTGGTGCTGGGTGGTTCCAAGGTCTCTGACAAGCTCGCCGTGATCGACAACCTCATCGGCAAGGCAGACACCATCCTGGTCGGCGGAGGCATGCTGTTCACTTTTCTCGCCGCTGCGGGCCACAAGGTGGCGGGCAGCCTCCTGGAAGAGGACCAGATCCCGGTCGTGCAGGACTACCTCAAGCGCGCCGCGGACGCCGGAACCGAGTTCGTGGTGCCCACCGACGTCGTGGTGGCCAGCAAGTTCGCCGCCGACGCCGACCACGAAACCGTGCGCGCCGACGCGATTGAAGGCAGCAGCTTCGGAGCCCAGGGCATCGGGCTGGACATCGGCCCGGAGTCCGCAGCCGCCTTCGCGGAGCGGATCAAGGGCGCCAAGACGGTGTTCTGGAACGGTCCCATGGGTGTGTTCGAGTTCGCGGCATTCGCCGCCGGCACCCGGGCCATCGCCCAGGCATTGACCGAAACCGATGCCTTCACCGTGGTCGGCGGCGGCGACTCTGCCGCTGCGGTCCGGACCCTCGGCTTCGCCGATGACCAGTTCGGGCACATTTCCACCGGCGGCGGCGCCAGCCTTGAGTACCTTGAAGGCAAGGAACTCCCCGGCCTGAGCGTCCTGGACCGCTAGAAACCTCCAGCCGGCAGGGCTCCCGGTCCCAGGACGGGGCGCCCTGCCGGCTGTTCCACTGCTACGAACTTTTTGGAGACCACGTGACTACGTCAACGAACGGCAAATTCGACCGCACGCCCTTCATCGCGGGCAACTGGAAGATGAACATGGACCACGTCCAGGGCATCACCCTCCTGCAGAAACTGGCCTGGACCCTGTCCGACGCCAAGCACGACTACAGCCGGGCGGAAGTCGCCGTCTTCCCGCCGTTCACCGATCTCCGCGGCGTCCAGACCCTGGTCCAGGGCGATGAACTCAAGGTCGTCTACGGCGGCCAGGATCTCTCCCAGTTCGACTCCGGCGCCTACACCGGCGACATCTCCGGGCAGTTCCTCGCCAAGCTCGGCTGCAGCTACGTACTGGTCGGGCACAGCGAACGCCGCACCATCCACCACGAGTCCGACGAAGTGCTCAACGCCAAGACCAAGGCAGCGTTCCGGCACGGAATCACCCCCGTGCTCTGCGTCGGCGAAGGCCTGGAGATCCGCCAGGCCGGGACGCACGTCGACCACACGCTCACGCAGCTGCGCGCCGGCGTCGAGGGCCTCACCCCCGAGCAGGCCGCGGAACTCGTCGTCGCCTACGAGCCGGTATGGGCCATCGGGACCGGCGAAGTCGCCGGACCGGACGACGCCCAGGAAATGTGCGCCGCCATCCGTGCCGAGCTCTCCACCCTCTTCGGCTCAGACGTCGCCGGAAAGACCCGCCTCCTCTACGGCGGTTCGGTCAAGGCCAACAACGCCGCGTCGATCCTCAAGGAACGCGACGTGGACGGATTGCTTGTCGGTGGTGCCAGCCTTGACGCCGCCGAGTTTGCTAATATTGTCAGGTTCGAGAGTCACCTGCTGACGGATTAGTCCGGACACTGTTGTGGCCCCCGTAATCCAAATCTTCTGAAAGGCCGTCGTGGACGTTCTTCATGTCATTCTGCAGGTCCTCCTGGGTATCACCAGCCTCCTGCTGACCTTGCTCATCCTGCTCCACAAGGGCCGTGGCGGCGGTCTGTCCGACATGTTCGGCGGCGGCATGAGCTCCGGCCTCAGCTCCTCCGGCGTGGCCGAGCGGAACCTGAACCGCTTTACGATCATCCTCGGCGTCACCTGGGGCATCGTGATCATCGGCCTCGGCCTGATCATGCGTTTCACCGGCGGCGGAGACTCCTAGCACCAATACCGGAAAACTTCATAGGGGTCCTGTGGCCCTGCCCGCATCGGGAACTCCGAACTACACTGTGGCTGATTGCATGCGCATTCCGTCCGCCTAGTAGCCAGGAGTTCCCGATGCTGCATTCCGCCTCCGGATTCCGGGGCATCCGTGTAGGAGCCACCGAAGGGGCCGCGCCCCGCCACGAACCCATCGACGGCGCCGCTGTCCGCACGCCCCGTATCCGCATCACCTACCACTGCGCCAAGGGCCACGAGACCCCGCTGGTCTTCGCCCGGCTACCAGACGAGCAGATCCCCGGGGTGTGGGACTGCCGCCGCTGCGGCGGTACGGCCACCCGGGACGAGGCGCAGTTCGCGCTCGAGGAAATCCCGGTGGAAGGCTTCAAGAGCCATCTGGAATACGTTAAAGAACGGCGCTCCAGCCAGGACGCCGAAGACGTGCTGGCCGGAGCGCTTGAGAGACTGCGGTCCCGGCGGGGCTTCCCGGAGGGATAGCACAGGGGGATAGCACAGGGGGGATAGCACAGCGGGATAGCGGGGCAGCTAGCCCTTCCGGACCAGCTGTTCCGGCACCCGGGAGGCGGCGTTTTCGTCGATCAGCCAGAGGGTCTCGTTCCGTCCCCGCGGACCCGCTGCCGGCACCTGCACCGGGTTCGCCCCCGCGAGGGCCAGCCCGACGGCGCCCGCCTTGTCCTCGCCGGCCACCACCATCCAGATTTCCTCCGCCGTGTTGATGGCAGGCAGCGTCAGGGAAACCCGCAGCGGCGGCGGCTTGGGTGAATTGCGGACTCCCACCACCGACAATTCCTTCTCCCGGATGCCAGCCTGCTCCGGGAAGAGGGAGGCGACATGCGCGTCCGGGCCCACACCGAGCAGGACAATGTCGAAGCGGGGGAGGGCGGCCGGGTGCTCCGGCCGGTCATCAGACATGTCCGCGGCGTGCTCCGCGGCTGCCGCGTCGCTGAGCCGGCGGGCGTAGTCCGCGGCCGCTTCCTCCGGAGTGTCGAAATCCTCGGTGGAGCCGGGCACATGGATCCGCGCAGGGTCGGCGGCGATGAGATCGAGCAGCGCCTCGCGGGCCTGCCTGGCGTTGCGTTCCGGATCGTCCGAGGGTACGAAGCGCTCGTCACCCCACCAGAAGTTGACCTTGGACCAGTCGACCGCGGGCGCCGCCGGCGACTCCGCCACGGCCCTGAGCGAGCCGATCCCCATCGACCCGCCGGTAAGCACCACTGTCGCCTCGCCATGTTTGTCCTGGATGTCCACCAGTTTGGTGATCAGGCGGGCCGCGATGGCAGCCATGAGGACGGTCGAGTCGGGATGGATGCTTACTCTGGGGTCAGCGCTCACTGGGACGGACACTCCTTAGGTTGGTACGTGGAAGTCCAATAGTAATCACTTCGCCGAACACTTCGTCCGGATCGAGGCGGCGCAGTTCCTCGGCGAGACAGTCCTTCAGGCTGCGGCGCGGCAGGGAGATGCGCTGGGCGGGCTGGCCGGGCTGCGTCAGTTCGGCCACGGTCAGCCCGGGCCGGAACAGCTGGATGTCGCCGCCGGTGCGGGTGAGCCGCACCCGCCGGATCCCGGTGCCGGCCGGGTCCGCGACAATCGTCACCGGGGCGTCCAGCGCAAGGGTGAGCCACGCGGCTAGGAGGATGGTGCTGGGGGAGTCCGAGGCGCCTTCGACGGCGACTGCCGTGACCGGTGAACCGTCCACCTGGTCAAGGACCGCGGCCAGCTGGATCCGCCAGTTGGTCAGGCGGGTCCAGGCAAGGTCCGTGTCGCCGGCCTTGTACGTGAGGCGGATGTTCTCCAGTGCCCGTTGCGGATCGGTCTCGTTGGCCGAGTCCGTGATGCGGCGGTGCGCGATCCGCCCGATCGACGTCTCGCAGGCGTTGTTCGGCGCGCCGTGGGGCCACCAGGCCACGATCGGCGCATCCGGCAGCAACAGGGCCGCGACGAGCGACTCGCTTTCCTCCGCGAGTTCGCCGTAGCCGCGGAGCAGGATGACCTCGGAGGCCCCGGCGTCGCCGCCCACCCGGATCTGCGCGTCGAGCCGGGTCGGGGCAGCGGCCCCGGCGTCGGCGAGGACGATGATCCGGCAGGGGTGCTCACGGCTGGCCTCGTTGGCGGCCTCGATGGCCTCCTCTTCCAGCCCGGACTTGGTGACGACCACGAGGGTCAGCACCCGGCCCAGGGCAATCACGCCGCCCTGCTCGCGCAGCGCCATGATCTTCTTGGAAATCTTGGAGGTGGTGGTATCGGGAAGATCTACGATCATGGCCTTCTCCAGGTTCGTCCGTCACGGGCAAGCAACTCGTCGGCGGAGGCAGGTCCCCAGCTTCCGGGCGCGTAGGGTTCGGGCTGCTCGTCCAGGGACGCCCAGTAGTCCTCGAACGGATCCAGGATCTTCCAGGACAGCTCCACTTCCGCGTGCCGCGGGAACAGCGGCGGCTCGCCAAGGAGCACATCGAGGATGAGCCGYTCGTAGGCCTCGGGGCTGGACTCCGTGAACGAGTGTCCGTAGCCGAAGTCCATGGTCACGTCGCGGACTTCCATCTGCGTGCCGGGAACCTTGGACCCGAAGCGGATGGTGGCGCCCTCGTCGGGCTGGACCCTGATCACCACGGCGTTCTGGCCGAAGTCGTCTTCGCCGTGGTCGGTAAAGAGCAGGTTGGGGGCGCGTTTGAGCACGACCGCGATCTCGGTCACCCGGCGGCCCAGCCGCTTCCCGGCGCGCAGGTAGAACGGCACTCCGGACCAGCGCCGGGTGTTGATGTCCACCCGGATCGCGGCGAACGTCTCCGTGGTGGAGTCGGCGGGGATGCCGTCCTCTTCGAGGTAGCCGACGACCTGCTCGCCGCCCTGCCAGCCACCGGTGAACTGCCCGCGGGCCGAGTGCGTGGAGAGGTCCTCGGGCAGCCGGACGGCGGCAAGGACCTTTTCCTTTTCGGCGCGCAGGTCATCGGCGTTGAAGGAAATCGGTTCTTCCATCGCGGTCAGCGCCAGGAGCTGCAGCAGGTGGTTCTGGATGACGTCGCGGGCCGCGCCGACGCCGTCGTAATACCCTGCCCGGCCGCCGGTGCCGATGTCCTCGGCCATGGTGATCTGGACGTGATCCACGTAGTTGGCGTTCCACAGGGGCTCGAACAGCTGGTTCGCGAAGCGCAGCGCCAAGATGTTCTGCACCGTCTCCTTGCCCAGGTAGTGGTCGATCCGGAACACGGCGTCCGGCGGAAAAACCGACTCGACGATGTCGTTGAGCTGGCGCGCCGACTCCAGATTGTGGCCGAACGGCTTTTCAATCACCACACGCCGCCACTTGTCGCCCTCAGCCTGGGCCAGGCCGTGCTTGGACAGCTGCCGGCAGACCAGCTCGAACGCGTTTGGCGGGATGGAGAGGTAGAACGCATGGTTGCCGCGCGTTCCCCGCTGCTCGTCGAGTTCGTCGATGGTTTCACTCAGCCGCTTGAAGGCGTCGTCGTCGTCGAACTCACCCTGCACGAAGCGGATGCCCTCGGAGAGCTGCTTCCACACCGTTTCATCAAAGGGGGTGCGGGCGTAAGCCTTGACGGCTTCCTTGACCTCGGCCGCGAAGTCCTCGTTGTCCCAGTTGCGCCGGGCGAAGCCCACCAGGGCGAAGCTCGGCGGCAGCAGCCCGCGGTTGGCCAAGTCGTACACGGCCGGCATGAGTTTCTTGCGCGCGAGGTCCCCCGTGACCCCGAACAGGACCAGGGATGACGGTCCCGCAATACGGTTCAGGCGCCGGTCCCGCGGGTCCCGGAGCGGATTGCGCCCAGACCTTCCCGAACGCGTCGGGGACGTGCGGCCGCCGTTGAGTTTTTCTGGCATGGTTACGTTGGTGCCTTACCTTTAGGTGGAGGGGACTGCCTGGCCGGCCAGCGTGGAGACGAGGTCCTGCAGCTGGCGGACGCCGGCTGCGCGGTCCGTGAGGTGCAGGCGGAGGACCGGACGGCCGTGGTCGGAAAGCACCTGCGCGTCGCCGGCGGCCTGGGCCGAGATCAGCTCGCCGAAGGTGAAAGGACGGTCCGGGATGGCGAGGTCGGTGGCGGCCGCGGCCGTCACCTGCAGGAAGACGCCGATTGCGGGTCCGCCCTTGTGGAACTGACCGGTGGAGTGCAGGAAGCGCGGGCCCCAGCCGAACGTCACCGGGCGACCGGTGACGGCGGCCAGCTGGTCCCGCACACCCTCCAGGGGGGCGTAGGCGAGCCGGTCGAAGTACGCCTGGACGCTCAAGTAGCTGTCCGGGCCGAGCTCGCCCAGCAGGGCGGTGACTGCCCCGGCGGCGGTGTCCGCGGCGCCGAGCCAATCCCCGCCGCGGACCTCGATGGCACCGTCGGTGAAGGCTGCCGGCGTCGGCTCCGGCTGGGCGTCCAGCAGTCCGCGGGCGGCCA
Organism: Arthrobacter sp. YAF17; assembly: GCF_052113365.1. Classification (NCBI taxonomy): domain Bacteria; kingdom Bacillati; phylum Actinomycetota; class Actinomycetes; order Micrococcales; family Micrococcaceae; genus Arthrobacter; species Arthrobacter sp. YAF17. The sequence goes on from NZ_JBFRDB010000001.1 coordinate 307,430, forward strand.
CCTTGGCGGCCTCGACGTCGGGCTGGTCGTACGGGTTGATGCCGAGCAGGCGCCCGGCCACGGCGGTGGCGAACTCCCACGTCATCATCTGCGTGGGCAGGCCGCCGGCGATGGCGACCTCATTTTCCCCGAGTTCGACGTCGGCGTCCGCGGCGACGAGGCGGACCACCAGGACGTCGGCTGCACCGAGGGTGGCCTCCGGCGACGCGGGTCCGGCAACGACCGGCAGCACGCCGGTACCGAGCTTGCCGGTGGATTCGGCGATGAGCTGTTCGGCCCAGTCGGCGAAGCCCTTGATGCCGGAGCCGTCCTCGGCGATGACGATCTTGTTGCGCAGCGGGTTGGTGCCGCCCAGCGCCGCGCCGAGGGCGAGGCCGATGTTCTCCTCGCCGTCCTCGTTGAGGACCTCGGCTGCCTCTTCCGCTTCGTCCAGGAAGGCCTGGATGTCCACGCCGGCCAGGCCGCACGGCACGATCCCGAACGCGGTGAGCGCCGAAAAGCGTCCGCCGACGTTGGGATCGGCGTTGAAGACGGCGCGGTAGCCGGCCTCCCGGGCGGACTTGTCCAGCGGCGAGCCCGGATCGGTGACGATGATGATCCGGCTCTTCGCGTCGAGACCCGCCTCGGTGAAGGCGTGCTCGAAGATCCGGCGCTGGGAGTCCGTCTCCACGGTGGATCCGGACTTGGAGGACACCACGATCGCGGTTTCGGCCAGCCGGTCCGCGAGGGCGGCGGCCACCTGGTCCGGATCGGTGCTGTCCAGCACTGTCAGCTCGACGCCGGCGGTTCCGGCGATGACCTCTGGGGCCAGCGAGGATCCGCCCATGCCGCAGAGGACAATCCGGCTGACGCCCTCGGCGCGCAGGGCGTCACGCAGTGCCAGGATGTCCGCCACGAGCGGCTGGGAGACGGTGGCCGCCTCGACCCAGCCCAGCCGGACGGAAGACTCGGACTCGGCGTCGGGGCCCCACAGGGTGGGGTCCTTGGCGAAGATCCGGGTGGCGACTTTGTCTTCCAGCAGGGCGGGCAGGTGCTGTTCGTGGGCCAGGCGGGCGGCGCCCGTGGCGTCGTAGCTGAGAGTGGTCATGGGGACTATGCGCCCTTCCGTGCAGCGGCGAGGGCTCCCTCGACGTCGGCCAGCAGTTCCTTCCAGCTTGCCACGAACTTGTCGAGGCCTTCGGACTCGAGCACCGCGACGACCTCGTTGTAGGAGATGCCGAGGGCATCGAGGGCGTTCAGCGTGGCGTTGGCGTCGTCATAGCCGCGGGTGATCGTGTTGCCCGTGACGGTGCCGTGGTCGAACGTGGCGTCGAGGGTCTTCTCCGGCATGGTGTTCACGACGCCGGGCGCCACGAGTTCCGTGACGTAAAGGGTGTCCGGGTAGGCCGGGTCCTTGACGCCGGTGGAGGCCCACAGCGGGCGCTGGGGGAGCGCCCCGGCGTCGGCGAGGAGGGCCCAGCGTTCGGTGGAGAACAGCTCCTCGTAGACCTGGTAGGCGAGGCGGGCGTTGGCCACGCCGGCCTTGCCCTTGAGGGCGCGGGCCTCGTCGGTGCCGATCGCGTCGAGGCGCTTGTCGATTTCGGAGTCCACGCGGGAGACGAAGAAGGACGCCACGGAGTGGATCTTGGAGAGGTCGTGGCCGTTGTCCTTGGCCTGCTCCATGCCGGACTGGAAGGCGTTGATGACGGCGCGGTAGCGTTCCAGCGAGAAGATCAGCGTGACGTTGACGCTGATGCCCTCGGCCAGGGTGGCAGTGATGGCCTCGAGGCCTTCCAGGGTTGCCGGGATCTTGATGTGGACGTTGTCCTTGCCGACCTTTTTGTACAGGTGCTTGGCTTCGGCGATGGTGCCGGCGGTGTCCCAGGCCAGGCGCGGGTCAACCTCGATGGACACGCGGCCGTCAACGCCCTTGGTGGCGGCTGCCACTGGAGCGAAGAGTTCGCAGGCGTCGGCGACGTCGGTGGTGGTGATTTCGAAGACGGTCTCCTCCACGGTGGCGCCGGCCGCGGCCTGGGCCGCGATGATGGCGTCGTAGTCGTGGCCGGTGGTGATGGCGGCGTGGAAGATGCTGGGGTTCGTGGTGACACCGACAACGTTCTTCTCTTCGATCAGCTTGCGGAGCGTTCCGGTGGCGAGGCGGCCGCGGGAGAGGTCATCGAGCCAGATGGAGACGCCGGCGTCGGACAGCTGCTGGGTGGGGGTGGTGGTCATGGGTAACTCCTGAAGTCTGGGGCCGCCGCCATCAGTAGGGCGGCGGCCCGGAAAGTGGGAAGTCTGGGTCAGGCCGGGAGGCCCGCGAGGGAATCCTTGGCTGCGGCGGCGACAGCCTCCGCGGTGATGCCGAATTCCTGGAACAGGCGCTTGTAGTCCGCCGAGGCGCCGTAGTGCTCAAGGGAGACGGAACGGCCGGCGTCGCCGACGAATTCCCGCCAGCCCAGGGAGAGCCCGGCTTCGACGGATACCCGTGCCTTGACTGCAGCCGGGAGCACCGCTTCACGGTAGGCGGCGTCCTGCTTGTTGAACCACTCGACGCACGGCATGGAGACGACGCGGGTGGGGATGCCCTCGGCCTGGAGCGCCTCACGGGCGTTCACGGCCAGCTGGACCTCGGAACCGGTGCCGATCAGGATGACCCGGGCGTCGGCGGTCTTGCCGTCGGCCGAGGCCTCGGCCAGGACGTAGCCGCCCTTAGCGACGCCGGCGGTGGAGCCGAACGTGTCGCCGTCGGCGTCGCCGGTTCCGCGGGCATACGTGGGGATGTTCTGGCGGGTCAGCACGATGCCGGCCGGGTTCTCGTGGTTCTCGAGCATGACCTTCCAGGCGGCCGCGACCTCGTTGGCGTCGCCGGGCCGGACGACGTCCAGGCCCGGGATGGCACGGAGCGAGGCGAGCTGCTCCACCGGCTGGTGGGTCGGCCCGTCTTCGCCGAGGCCGATCGAGTCGTGCGTCCAGACGTACAGCGACGGGACTCCCATGAGGGCGCCGAGGCGGATCGCCGGGCGCTGGTAGTCGCTGAAGATCAGGAAGGTGCCGGAGAACGCGCGGGTGCGGCCGTGCAGGCTGATGCCGTTGACGATCGACGCGGCGGCGTGTTCGCGGATGCCGAAGTGCAGCACCCGGCCGTAGGGGTTGCCCTTCCAGGCATCCGTGGAGCGGGAGACCGGGATGAACGACGGCGAACCCTCGATCGTGGTGTTGTTGGACTCGGCGAGGTCGGCCGAGCCGCCCCACAGCTCCGGCATGACCGGGCCGATCGCGTTCAGGACCTTGCCGGAGGCGGCGCGGGTGGAGACGTCCTTGCCGGCCTCGAAGACCGGGAGGGCGGCGTCGAGTTCGGCCGGAAGCTTGCGGGCCTCGACGCGCTCCAGCAGGGCCGCCGCCTCGGGGTTGCCGGACTGCCAGGCCTCGAAGGCCTCCTGCCACTCGCTGCGGGCGGCCGCGCCGCGGTCCACGACGGCACGGGCGTGGGCCAGGACGTCGTCGTCGACCTGGAAGGAACGCTCCGGGTCGAAACCGAGGACCTTCTTCAGGGCGGCGACTTCCTCGGACCCGAGGGCGGAGCCGTGGATCTTGCCCGTGTTCTGCTTCTTCGGGGCCGGGTAGCCGATGATGGTGCGCAGCGAGACGATGGAGGGCTTGCCGGTCTCGGCCTTGGCGGCCAGCAGGGCCGCGTGCAGTTCCTGCACGTCCTCCTTGTACTCCCCGGTGCGGGTCCAGTCGACGCGCTGGACGTGCCAGCCGTAGGCCTCGTAGCGCTTCAGGACATCCTCGGTGAAGGAGATGTCGGTGTCGTCCTCGATCGAGATGTGGTTCTCGTCGTAGATCACCACGAGGTTGCCGAGCTCCTGGTGCCCGGCGAGCGAGGACGCCTCGGACGTGACGCCTTCCTGGAGGTCGCCGTCGGACGCGATGACCCAGACGGTGTGGTCGAACGGGCTGGTGCCCTCGGCGGCGTCGGCGTCGAACAGTCCGCGCTGGCGGCGCTGCGAGTAGGCGAAGCCGACGGCGGAAGCGAGGCCCTGGCCCAGCGGGCCGGTGGTGATTTCGACACCCTTGGTGTGCTTGTACTCCGGGTGGCCCGGAGTCAGCGAGCCCCAGGTGCGCAGCGCCTCAAGGTCTTTCAGTTCCAGGCCGTAACCGGAAAGGAAGAGCTGGATGTAGAGCGTCAGGGAGGTGTGGCCGGGGGAGAGGACAAAACGGTCCCGTCCCAGCCAGTCGGGGTTCTTCGGGTCGTGCCGCATCAGCTTCTGGAAGAGAAGGTAGGCGGCCGGAGCCAGGCTCATCGCGGTACCGGGGTGGCCGTTGCCGACCTTCTCAACGGCATCGGCGGCCAGGACGCGGATGGTGTCCACGGCGCGCTGGTCCAAGCTGGTCCATGTCAGTTCTTGCTCTTCCAAATGTGGCACGAAAACCGGGCCCCTCTCTGTGCTGACGGCGGGCGGTATGGTCCGTCCCGTCCGGGGCACAGTTCGGTGCCCGCTGCGGTACGTACCAGCCGTTCACCATCGAAACGTTGATCTATCATTCAGTCGCGTGTGCACTTGCACAACTGCAGATGCTGCAGCCACCAAGGCGGCCGGATATAGCTGCGGCCCGTGCACGCTGATCTGCTGACAGCTTAGCCCCATTCCACCTGCCAGGCGCTGTATATCTCACCAATTGGACGGGTTTTACGCTTATATGAATCACCGGTAGCCGCGGCGGCAGTGAGCCCGCGTTAATCTGTTCGAATCATGCCTGTGCGGCGGTGGCATGCCCGGGAGCGGCCGTCCCGTGCCTGCACGGTATGATGGTCAGTGGCTACCAACGGGGGCGAGGGACACGCCTGTGCGCTGCGCGTGGACCCCCTCGATATGCAACCCGCGTTGCGGAACCAGCCGGACTGAACAGCCAGACAGAACAGAGTGACTGCCACCGTGAGCACAACAGATACGCCGCTGACCGCTTCGACCACCCGCGGAAGAACCGGTTTCTCCCGCAAAGCCAAGGCCTATCTGGCGCTCACGAAACCCCGCGTCATCGAACTCCTGCTGGTCAGCACTTTGCCCACCATGATCTACGCGGAGCGCGGCTTCCCGTCGATCGGCCTGATCCTGGCAACCCTCGTGGGCGGCGCGTTTGCCGCCGGCAGCGCGGGCGCGTTCAACTGCTACCTCGACCGCGACATCGACAAGCTGATGCACCGCACGGAGAACCGGCCCCTGGTTACGGGTGAGGTCACCCCGCGTGAAGCGCTGGTCTTCTCGTGGCTCCTGGGCGCGGCCGCGATCGCGATCCTCTGGTTCGGCGCCAACCCGCTCTCAGCCTGGCTTGGACTCGGCGCGATCGTCTTCTACGTCGTCATCTACACCATGATCCTCAAGCGCCGCACGGCGCAGAACATCGTCTGGGGCGGGGCGGCCGGCTGCTTCCCCGTGCTCATCGCCTGGGCCGCCGTGACCAACACGGTGGAATGGCCCGCCATCGTCCTCTTTATGGTGATCTTCCTGTGGACCCCGCCGCACTACTGGCCGTTGTCCATGCGCTACGGCGAGGACTACCGCAACGCCAACGTGCCGATGCTTGGCGCGATCGCCGGGGCCAAGGTCGTCTCGGTGCAGGTGGTCCTGTACGCCTGGGCCATGGTGGCGTGCTCGCTGCTGCTGGTTCCGGCCGGCGGCGCAGGCTGGGTCTACACCGTCACCGCCGTGCTCGCCGGCGCCTGGTTCCTCTACGAGTCGCACGCGCTGTACAACCGGGCGCAGGCCGGCGACGTGTCCAACAAGGGCGCCATGAAGGTCTTCCACGGCTCCATCAGCTACCTGACCCTGCTCTTCATCGCCCTCGCCGTGGACCCGTTCGTCGGCTCCGCCATCATGGGCGGCTGACCAGCCAGCCACGGGGCCCTGAGCCGTCACACCCGGCACAAACAACGCGGGGTCAGATACCGCCCATCCGGACGCCCGGAATGGACCGTATCTGACCCCGCGTTGTTTGTGTGGCGCTACTTGGGTGTGCCTACTTGGCCGGGCTGCTGCGGGCCAGGTCGGCGGCGTTCGTGGCCGCGCTCATCAGCAGGGCGGCCGCGAGCATGTGCGCCCCGACCAGGAGCGCCGGGATGCCGTTGTAGTACTGGGTGAACCCGATGACGGCCTGCAGCACGGTGATGCCGAGGAGCAGCATGACGGCGGTGCGGAACGGGCCGGTGATCCGGTCGCGGAGGACGAGGTACAGCGCGAACAGCGTCCCGGCGGTGACGAGGTAGGCCGGGACGGCGTGGATGTGCGAGAACAGGTCCCAGTCCAGGTTGTTGCGCGGGGCGTCGGCGTCGCCGGCGTGCGGGCCGGCGCCGGTGACCACGACGCCCAGGCACACGGCCAGGGCGGAGAACAGCGCGACGGCGGACATGAGCGGACGCGCCACGCCCGGCAGGGCGGGCAGTTCAGCCACCCGGAATTTCCCCGTCCGCCCATAAGCGCGGTTCACCAGGAGGGTCGCCACGACCACAAGGGCCATGGAGACCAGGAAGTGCAGCCCCACCACCCAGGGGTTCAGCTGGGTCAGCACGGTGATGCCGCCGATGATGGCCTGGGCCGGGATGCTGGCAAGCAGCCCGAGAGCGAGCAGGAAGAGGTCGCGGCGCTCCTTGCGGAGGTTCCAGAGGTAAACCAGCATCGCCACGGCGATGGCGGCCAGGGCGAACGTCAGGAGGCGGTTGCCGAATTCGATGATGCCGTGAATCCCCATTTCCGGGGTGTTCACCAGCGAGGAATCCGTGCAGCGCGGCCAGGTGGGGCAGCCCAGGCCGGAGGCGGTGAGGCGGACGGCGCCGCCGGTCACTATCAGGAGGGTCTGGCCGATCAGGGACAGCACCGCCAGCCGCTTCACCGTCTTGTCGACGGTGACGGGCAGCCAGGCGATGTTCCGGGAAGCGGTCCGGGGAGGGCGGGAGGCCGTGCTCACAGTTTTCTCAATTCCATTTGAACCAACGGGTTGCTGCGCCGCCGGCAATCGCCGTCCAGAGCAGCAGGACAAGTACGGAGACAGGGTTGACGGTGCCGGACAGGAATGCTTCCCGCATTGCCTGCCCCAGGGCGCCGGACGGCAGGAACTGCACGATCGCCTCCAGCAGGGCAGGCAGACGCTCGGCCGGGACCACGATCCCGCCGAGGGCACCCAGCAGGATCCACAGCAGGTTGGTGATGGCCAGGGTCGCTTCCGGCCGGACGGTGCCTGCCACCAGCAGGCCAAGCGCCGTGAAGGCGGCGGCGCCCAGCACCAGCAGGGCGAGTGCCGGGGCCCAGCCCTGCGGATCCGGCTGCCAGCCCAGCACCAGGGCCACGGCCGTGACCACGAGCACCTGCAGGAACAGCACCGCGAGGACCGCGAGGATCTTCCCGGCGATCAGCCCGGTGCGGCCCAGGGGAGTGGTGGAGAGGAAACGCAGAACCCCGTAGCGGCGGTCAAAACCGGTGGAGATGCCCTGTCCGGTGAAGGCCGTGGACATCGCACACAGCGCAAGGATCCCCGGCACGGCAACATTGATCCGGCTCGCGCCGAACCCGTCCAGCACGGGGGTGACGGTCAGGCCCACCATGGCCAGCAGCGGAAGGACGATTGCCAGGATCAGCTGTTCGCCGTTCCGGAGCATCGTGACGGTCTCGTACCTGCCCTGCAGCAGGATGCGCCGCAGCAGCGTGGCTGGCGCACCGCCAAGGGGGCGGGACGGCGGGGCGCTGCCCGAAGGCGCGTTCCCCAGCGCGGCGCTGTCGCGGGTCATCGGATCTCCCTTCCGGAGATGTCGAGGAAAACGTCTTCCAGGCTGCGGGCCTCAAGGCTCAGCGAACGGGGCATGATTCCCCGGGCCGCCCACCACGCGGTGATCGCGGCGAGGTCGGCCGGGGTCAGCGCGCCGGTGGCGGCATAGCTTCCCGCCCGCGCTTCGGTGACGTCGACGCCGTCGGGCAGCACTCCGGTGAAATCCAGGCCGGGATCGGCCTCGAAGAGCAGGGTGCGGACGTGCTGTTCCCCGGCCTCGGGCGGCAGGGGGTGCTGCAGCAGCTGCGCCACTGTCCCCTCGGCCACATTGCGGCCGGCGTCAATGATGTAGACGTAATCGGCGAGGCGCTGGGCGTCATCCATGAGGTGTGTGGTCAGGACGATGCCCATGCCGCTGTTCCGCAGTTCGGAGATGAGTTCAAACACGAGTTGGCGCGACTGCGGGTCCAGGCCGGCGCTCGGCTCGTCGAGGAAAAGCACCTCGGGGTTGCCCACCAGGGCGGCCGCAAGCGCCAGCCGCTGCTTCTGCCCGCCGGAAAGCCGCCGCACGGAGGTCCGGTTGAAGGCATCGATGCCAAGGCGGTCAACAAGCTCCCCGACCGGCCAGGGGTCCTGGTACATGCCGGCAATATGCTTGAGCAGCGGGATGGGACGGGCCGACGGCGGCAGCCCGCCGTCCTGCAGCATCACCCCGACGCGGGCCCGCAGCCCGGCCCCGGCCGTGTCCGGGTCCTCGCCCAGGAGGCTGATGCTGCCGTGGGTGCGTTTCTGGAGCCCCTGGGCGCATTCGATGGTGGTGGTTTTGCCGGCACCGTTGGCTCCCAGCAGGGCTGTCACCTGTCCGCGTTCGGCGACGAGGGAAAGGCCGCTGACCACACGCAGCATTTTGCCGTCGAGGGTGGACAGTGGACCTACATCCTTGACTAGCCCGCTGATGGACAGGACGGGGGATTCGGGGGATCGCACCACAGCATTCTACGGGATGTAGTACGCCCGGGCCGGGGGTGGCCGCATCCGCCGGCTGCCCGGAGGGTAGCCATGCCTTACTGGATCAGGGGACTAAATTAGGACATGATTGTGTTGTGTATTCCATGAGCACCTCGACTTCTGCCGCGCCCGCCGCGCCCGCCGTGCCCGGCCGCCCGCGCGTGGCGTCGGCGTCCCCTTCCGGGACGGCGGGGTCCCTGGCGGCACAGGCAGCTACCGCCTTCCCGGCGGCCGACGCCGAGGAACGCACCCGGGACCGTGTACTGAACGCAGTCCTGGAACATGGCCCCATCAGCGCCGCCGAACTTGGCGATCTGCTCGGCTTTACCCCGGCCGCTGTCCGCCGGCACCTTGACCACCTTTCACGCGACGGTGTGATCGAAGTCAAGCGCGCCACCCGTGCCGGCGCGGGCGCCGGGCGCCCCGCCCGCCGCTACGTGCTCAGCTCCCAGGGCCAGTCCACGCTCGGGAACGACTACCTGGACATTGCCACCCTGGCGCTGCAGCGCCTCGGCGAAATGGCAGGCCCCGAAGCCGTGCGGCAGTTCGCCGTCGAGCGTTTCGGCGACATGGAGCGCCGCTACGCACCCGAAATCGACGCGGCCGGGCCGGACATCACCGCCCGCGCGCAGGCACTCTCCGCGGCGCTCAGCCGGGACGGATTCGTCGCCTCCACTGCGTCGATCGAAGCCAAGGCACCCCTGCCGGCGGCGCTCTCCAGCGTCCAGCTGTGCCAGGGCCACTGTCCCATCCAGCAGCTGGCCGCACAGTTCCCGGTGTTCTGCGACGTGGAAACCGACGTGTTCGCCCGGCTGGTCGGCGTCGACGTCCGCCGGCTTTCCACGCTGGCGCGCGGCGGCCACGTCTGCACCACCCACATACCTACAGGCCGTCCGGCGGCACCGGGGCTCCACAGCCCCGCCGCCACGCCGGGCAGCCTGGACGAAGTATCCAACCATCTGCAAGAAAGGCCGTGATGACGGACCAACTATCAGAGAAGAAGGTTGCTGAATCTACTGTGATTTCGGAGATTCTCGAAAAGAATCCCGAGCTCCACGGAATCGGCACCTATGAGTACGGCTGGTCCGACAAGAACGACGTCGGCGCCAACGCCCGCCGTGGTATCAACGAGGACGTCGTGCGTGACATCTCGGCCAAGAAGAACGAGCCGGAATGGATGCTGGACCTGCGCCTGAAGGGCCTGAAGTACTTCGACCGCAAGCCCATGCCCACCTGGGGTGCAGACCTCTCCGGCATCGACTTCGACAACATCAAGTACTTCGTGCGCTCCACCGAGAAGCAGGCCGCCACCTGGGAAGACCTGCCCGAGGACATCCGGAACACATACGAGAAGCTGGGCATCCCGGAAGCCGAGCGCAGCCGCCTCGTCTCCGGCGTCGCGGCCCAGTACGAATCCGAGGTTGTGTACCACCAGATCCGCGAGGACCTGGAAGCCCAGGGCGTCATCTTCCTGGACACCGACACCGCGCTGCGGGAGCACCCGGAGATCTTCCAGGAGTACTTCGGCACGATCATCCCGGTGGGCGACAACAAGTTCGCCTCGCTGAACACCTCCGTCTGGTCCGGCGGTTCCTTCGTGTACGTCCCCAAGGGCGTCCACGTGGACATCCCGCTGCAGGCCTACTTCCGCATCAACACGGAAAACATGGGCCAGTTCGAGCGCACGCTGATCATCGCCGATGAGGACTCCTACGTCCACTACATCGAAGGCTGCACCGCGCCGATCTACACCTCGGACTCGCTGCACTCCGCCGTCGTGGAGATCGTTGTGAAGAAGGGCGCCCGCGTCCGCTACACGACCATCCAGAACTGGTCCACGAACGTGTACAACCTGGTCACCAAGCGCGCCATCTGCGAAGAGGGCGCCACCATGGAGTGGATCGATGGCAACATCGGCTCCAAGGTCACCATGAAGTACCCGGCCGTCTACCTTGTCGGCGAGGGCGCCAAGGGCGAGACCCTGTCCATCGCGTTCGCCGGCGAAGGCCAGCACCAGGACACCGGCTCCAAGATGGTCCACATCGCGCCCAACACCAAGAGCTCGATCATCTCCAAGTCCGTGGCCCGCGGCGGCGGCCGTGCCGCCTACCGCGGCCTGGTCCAGGTCCGCGAAGGCGCCAAGCACTCGGCCAACACGGTCCGCTGTGACGCCCTGCTGGTGGACACCATCAGCCGCTCGGACACGTACCCGTACATCGACATCCGCGAGGATGACGTCACCATGGGGCACGAGGCCACGGTCTCGCGGGTCAGCGAAGAACAGCTGTTCTACCTGATGTCCCGCGGCATGCGCGAGGACGAGGCCATGGCGATGATCGTCCGCGGCTTCATCGAGCCGATTGCCCGTGAGCTGCCGATGGAATACGCCCTCGAGCTGAACCGCCTGATTGAACTGCAGATGGAAGGATCGGTCGGTTAATGACTGACATCACTACTGAAAAGGCCCGCATCGGCGCGCCGTCAGCCCAGCCGTTCATCAACGGTTTCACCGAGGAAGGCGAGAGCCTTTCACCGCTGAACGCCGCGGAGTCCAAGTCCCCGCTGGCCGGCGAGGCCGTCAAGCGGCACTCGCACGGCGGCGGCGTCGGCGTTCCGGACAGCTCACGCGCCGGCCGCCTGACCTCTTACCAGCTGGCGGACTTCAAGCCGCTGACCGGCATGGAGGAGGACTGGCGGTTCACCCCGCTCAAGCGCCTCCGCGGCCTGCACACCGAGGTCCTCAGCGGCGCCGCGCCCTCCGTGGCCGTCACCGCTCCGGACAGCGTCCGGGTCGAAACCGTGGGCCGGGACGATGCCCGCATCGGCTCCGCCGCGATCCCCGAGGACCGTGTGTCCGCGAACGCCTGGGAGAACTTCACCGAGGCCACCGTCATCACGGTTCCCGCCGAGGTCCAGGCCGAAGGGGAAGTCAGCGTCCTGCTGACCGGCCAGGGCACCGGGGCTTCCGCCCAGCACATCGTGATTGTCGCGGAGAAGTTCTCCAAGGCCGTCGTCGTCCTGGACCACCAGGGCACCGCCGTCGTCTCGGAGAACATCGAGATCCTCGTGGAGGACGGCGCGCAGCTCACCGTCATCTCGCTCCAGGAGTGGAACGACGACGCCGTGCACGCCTCCTCCCAGCAGGCGAAGCTTGGCCGCGACGCCAAGTTCAAGCACATCGTCGTCAGCCTCGGCGGCGACCTCGTCCGCGTCACGCCGTCGGCCCGCTTCACCGCCCCCGGCGCCGAAGTTGAACTGTTCGGCCTGTACTTCGCCGACGCCGGCCAGCACCTGGAGCAGCGCCTCTTCGTCGACCACGCCGTCGCCAACTGCAAGTCCAACGTCCTTTACAAGGGCGCCCTGCAGGGCCGCAACGCGCACACCGTCTGGGTGGGCGACGTCTTGATCCGCAAGGAAGCAGAAGGCACCGACACGTACGAGGCCAACCGCAACCTGGTCCTCACCGACGGCGCCCGCGCCGATTCTGTGCCGAACCTGGAAATCGAGACCGGCCTGATCGCCGGCGCCGGCCACGCCAGCGCCACCGGACGGTTCGATGACCAGCACCTGTTCTACCTGATGGCCCGCGGCATTCCGGAAGAGGTGGCCCGCCGTCTGGTGGTCCGCGGCTTCCTGAACGAGATCATTCAGAAGATCAACGTTCCGGCGATCGAAGAGCGCCTCACGGACGCCGTCGAGCGTGAACTCGCGGCAACGAACCACTAGAGAAGACAGAAGCACGGGAAAGCATCAATGACTGAACAGCCAAGAGGCGAGCTCGTCTGCAACGCCAGTGAGATCCAACTCAAGCAGGCGCTGCGGATCCTGGTCGACGACTACCCTGTCGCGATCGTCAAGGACTCGATGGGCGAAATCCATGCCATCGGTGACACCTGCTCGCACGCCGACATCTCCCTTTCCGAGGGCGAAGTGGAAGGCTGCATGATCGAGTGCTGGGGCCACGGCTCCCAGTTCGATCTGCGCAGCGGCGAGCCGCTCCAGCTGCCGGCCTATGATCCTGTTCCCGTCTTCGCAGTGACCGTACTTGACGACGAGGTCTATGTGGACTTCACCAATGTCGTGAACGGCGCCGCGGCTCCGAACTTCAGCTAGCTGCCTGCAGCCGGCAACCCGCACAACAGAACTTATCGACAAGAAACCGCACGGTGCCGAAGGGCACGGTGCAGAGGAGAACAAGGCACATGTCTACTCTTGAGATCAAGGACCTGCACGTCAGCATTGACACCGAGCAGGGCACGAAGGAAATCCTGAAGGGCGTCAGCCTGACCATCCGGACCGGCGAGACGCACGCCATCATGGGCCCGAACGGTTCCGGCAAGTCCACCCTGGCGTCCACCATCGCCGGGCACCCGCGCTACAACGTCACCTCCGGCACCATCACGCTGGACGGCGAAGACGTCCTTGCGATGAGCGTCGACGAGCGCGCCCGCGCCGGCATGTTCCTGGCCATGCAGTACCCGGTCGAGGTTCCCGGCGTCAGCATGACCAACTTCCTGCGCACCGCCAAGACGGCCATCGACGGCGAAGCACCCAAGCTGCGCACGTGGACGAAGGACGTCAAGGCCGCCATGGCCCAGCTCCGCATCGACGCCGACTTCACCCAGCGCAACGTCAACGAGGGCTTCTCCGGCGGCGAGAAGAAGCGCGTCGAAATCCTCCAGCTGGAGCTGTTCAAGCCGAAGTTCGCCATCCTCGACGAGACCGACTCCGGCCTGGACGTTGACGCACTCAAGGTTGTCTCCGAGGGCGTCAACCGCGCCCACGCCGAAGGCAACATGGGCACCCTGCTCATCACGCACTACACCCGCATCCTGCGCTACATCAAGCCGGACTTCGTACACGTGTTCGTTGACGGCCAGGTTGTCGAAGAGGGCGGCCCGGAACTTGCCGACCGCCTCGAAGAAGAAGGCTACGACCGCTACGCCACCGGCGCCGGGGCAGCCACCATCGCTGCCGCTGACGCTGCAGCCCAGGCCTAGTTAGGACTTCACAATGACCGAACTCAATGTGGCCCGCACGGGCCTCGAGGATGTCGAAGAGGCACTCAAGGATGTGATCGACCCTGAACTGGGGGTGAACATCGTTGACCTCGGCCTGCTGTACGGCCTCAAGTACTCAGACGACGACGGCGCCCTGCTGATCGACATGACGCTCACCACGGCCGCGTGCCCGCTCACCGACGTGATCGAGGAGCAGGTCGGCAAGGCCCTGGACGGGGTCGTCGACGACTGGCGCCTCAACTGGGTGTGGATGCCGCCGTGGGGTCCGGAACGGATCACCGAGGACGGCCGCGACCAGATGCGCGCCCTCGGCTTCAACATCTAGAACTCCCCTTATGGCGGCGGCCGGTCACCTTCCACGGAAGGTGMCCGGCCGTCGTCGTTCTATCGATTGCTCCGCAACCGCCCTTTTGGCAGCCCATGACGGCAGTTACGGAGCATCCGACGGCGCTACGGTGTCAGGGGGTGGCGACGGCGAACGTGTCGCACTGGTTGATGTCGCCGGTCGAGTAGCCCTGGTAGAACCATTTCTGCCGCTGGGCGCTGGAGCCGTGAGTCCAGGCCTCGGGGGAGACCCGGCCGGTAGCGGCCTGCTGGATCCGGTCGTCACCGACGGCGGAGGCGGCGGAAAGGGCATCCTGCAGGTCCCGCTCCGTCAGCGGCTCCAGAAACGGCAGCCCGGTCTTGGGATCCTGCTGGGTCGTGGCGTAGCGGACCCAGAGGCCGGCATAGCAGTCAGCCTGCAGCTCCACCCGGACAGCCCCGGATTCCGGTCCCTGCGGGTCCTGCTGGGCCCGGTCCAGGTTCCCCAGCACGTTCTGGATGTGGTGGCCGAATTCGTGCGCCACGACGTATTCCTGCGCGAGGGGTCCGCCGGAGGAGCCGAAGCGGTCCACGAGTTCCTGGAAGAAGCCCGGGTCGAAGTACGCGGTGGAGTCGGCGGGGCAGTAGAACGGGCCCACTTCCGACGTCGCCGAGCCGCAGCCGGTGTTGGTGGCCCTGTCGAAGATCACGGTTTCCGGCTGCGGGTACTGCCTGTTGAATTGGGCCAGGTAGGCGGGCCAGAAGGCGTTCAGGCTGTTGACCGTTCCGGTGATGCGGCAGTCGAGCCGGGCATCGGCGTCGGCGCCCGTCGTGCAGGCCGGGGCGGTGCCCTGGCTCTGCGATCCGGGATCCTGCGTGCCGGCGCCCAGGCCCTCCAGCAGACTCGGATTGATGCCGAGCAGCACCGCGATCAGCAGGACGATGCCGCCGCCGATCCCGCCCCCGACTTTGACGCCGCGGCCCATGCCGCGACGGTCCTGGACCTGCGAGGGATCCAGTTGAACATTGTCGTTGAAACTCATGCTGTCACAATATCGCGTGCCGGCTTCCGGGCGGCCTGCGGCCGGTAAAGTTGGTCTGATGCCTTTCCTCGACAGACTTCAGCGCTGGGCCGATGACCGCCCCGACGGGACCGCCGTCGTCGTGGCCGGGCAACGCCTGAGCTGGGAAGAGTTGCGCGACACGGCCGCCGGGCTGGTGCCGGACGCGCCCACTGTGACCGTGCTGTCGGAGGAGAACTCCCTGCACTTCGCCGCCGCGTTCGCATCCGGCGTTGCAGGGGAGCGGCAGTGTGCCGTGCTGGACCCGTCGTGGCCGGCGCAGCTGCAGGACGGGATCCGGGACCGGATCCGCGGCCTGTCTATTCGATCGGGCGGGGCGGCCGCGGCGTCCGCGACGGAGCTCGCCGACGGGCCCCCGGACACTCCGTTCCTGATCGGCCTGACTTCCGGGACCACGTCCGTCCCCAAGGCCTTCAGCCGCTCTCGAAGGTCCTGGCAGTTGTCCTTTGACGCGTCGGTCGAGTTTTTTGGCCTGACCTCGGACGACAAGACCCTGGCGCCCGGTCCCCTCGCTGCCAGCCTGAACCTGTATGCCCTGGCCGAATGCCTGTACGCCGGCTCGGAGTTCCACACCCTGTCCGGGTTCGACGTCGGCGACGCCCACGCCGCGGTCAGCCATGACGGCATCACCCGGCTGGTGCTCGTCCCCACGATGCTGCGGCTCCTCAGCGAGCGGGGACTGAGCGGAGGGGTGGACGCCTCCGGCATCAGGAGCATCATCTGCGCCGGGTCAAAACTGGACGCCCGGACCCTCGAGGCGGCCCGCCGCTGGGCACCCAACGCGACCATCTTCGAGTACTACGGCGCCTCGGAACTCAGCTTCGTCTCCGGGGCCGGACTCCCGCCCGGGCAGCAGCCGGAGCAGCGCGGAACCGGGATCGGGCGGCCGTTTCCCGGCGTCGAGATCCGCATCCTCGACGACGACGGAGCCGAGCTGCCGGACGGCGCCGACGGCAACATCAGTGTCCGCAGCGGCATGGTGAGCAACGGGTATCTCTGGGGCGACGACGGCCAGGCCCTGCAGAGCTTCGACGGCTGGCACACGGTGGGGGACCAGGGCTACCTCGACGGCGGGACCCTGCACATGCTGGGCCGCCGCTCCGACATGATCATCACCGCCGGCACCAACGTCTACCCGCACGAGGTGGAGCTGGCGCTGGCGTCCGTGCCGGGCGTGGCCGCCGCCGTGGCCGCCGGCCAGGCAGACGATCTCCGCGGCCAGAAGGTCGTCGCCGGCATCGTTCCCTCCCACGGCGGCGTGACTGCCACCCAGGTGAAGGCCGGCGTGGAGGACGTGCTGGCGCGGAACAAGCGGCCCCTGGAGTACTTCGCCCTGGCCGAGCTGCCCCTGACAGACCGCGGCAAGCTCAGCCGCGAACTGCTGCTCGCCTGGATCGCACGCAACGACCCGCGGATCCGGCGCCTTGGCTGAGCAGCAGCGGATTCTGCCCGACGACCGGCAGCCCGTCATCATCGCGGCACGGCGCACCCCCGTCTGCCGCGCCAACGGCGCCCTGAAGACCTGGCACGCCCACGAACTACTCGCCCCCGTGCTCTGCAGCCTGCTGGCCGACGCCGGAGCCGCCCCGGAATCGGTCGCGGACGTAGTGATCGGCAACGCCGTGGGCGGCGGCGGAAACGTGGCCCGGCTCGCGGCCCTCGAAGCCGGGCTGCCGGTCAGCGTCCCCGGTGTCACGGTGGACCGGCAGTGCGGCTCCGGACTCGACGCGATCGTGCTGGCCGCCCAGCTCGTGGCAGCCGGGGGCAGCGGCCTGTACCTGGCCGGCGGGGTGGAAAGCATCAGCACGGCACCGCTGCGCGCCCGCCGGAGTGCCCTGGGCGACCCCGAGTTCTTTTCGCGGGCGCAGTTCGCCCCCAAGGGCCTCGGCGATCCGGACATGGGAGTGGCCGCAGAGAATGTGGCCGCCCATTTCGGCATCAGCCGGGAGCGGCAGGATGAGCTGGCCTTGCGCAGCCACCGGCGTGCCCTGGCGTCCGCCGCCGCCGGGATGTTCGACGCCGAGATCGTTCAGCTCCCCGGAGCTCCCGTACCGGACGGCGCTGTTGGCACCGGAGGCGGCACGGTGTCAGCCGACGATGGGCCGCGCCCGGGGTTGACCGCAGCTGTGCTGGCCCGATTCCCACCGGTGTTCGCCGAGGGCGGCACCGTCACCGCAGGGAACTCCTGCTTTGACGCGGACGGGGCCGCCGCCGCCGTGATCACCTCGGTGCAGCGGGCCCGCGAACTGGGGGCCGCCGACGGATTCCTGGTGCGCGGCACGGACACGGCGGGCGTGGACCCGCAGCTGCTGGGCATCGGGGCCGCCGCGGCTGCCGAACGTCTGTTGGAGCGGTGTGGCGTCACGTCCGCCGGGGTGGGGCTCGTCGAGTTCAACGAGGCCTTCGCGTCGCAGACCCTGGCATGCTTGGATTGCCTCGGCATCGCGCCGGAACGCGCCAACCTCGACGGCGGCGCCCTGGCCCTGGGCCACGCCTACGGAGCATCCGGCGCGGTGCTGGTGACCCGGCTGCTGGCGCAGGCCCGCCGCAACCCGGTCGAGGGGCAACTGGCGCTGGCGATGATCAGCATCGCCGGGGGCATGGGAACCGCCGCGCTGCTGGAGTACCGGAGCATTTCCTAGCTGCTTCTCCCGGTCACTTCACCCGGGCACCGCGGGACATGCCCATTCCTAGGCCCGGCCAGTGGACATACCGGGCTTATGTGCAGTGGCCGCGCGCTGGGGAGCGCATGTCCAGTGCTTCAGAGGCTGCTGGGCTCAGACCCGCACCACGCCACCGGGGGACATGCCCATTCCTGGGCCCGGCCAGCGGACATACCGGGCTTATGTCCAGCGGCCGCGCGCTGGGGAGGGCATGTCCAGTGGTGATGCCTTGCTAGGGGACGGCGTGTCCCGTGGCGGGGGTGGCAGGAGGTGCATGCTCCTCGGTCTCGGCTTCGCCCAGGCCGCGGGCCGCGAGGGCGTCTCCGGTCTGCCGGGCGAAGGCCACCGTGGTGATAAAGACCGGAAGAATCAGCGCCCGGGGGTTGCGCTCCAGGCCGCGGGCACGGGCGGAGTCGCGGACATCGCTGAACGCGCCCGCGATGAACGGGATGCTGCGCAGCATGATCGCGATCGTCAGGGCGAACCGCTCCGGGTCCGCACCGAAGCGGCGGAACGGCGTAGCCAGGGAAGCTACCCCGTCCAGCAGCCGCTGCACCGGAGTGGTGGCGGTGAGGATCGATGCCGCCACGATGCAGACCAGCACGTTGAGCACAATCCGCGCCGCCGTGGGCCCGCCGAACTGCCACCACTGGAACAGGCCGATGGCAGCGAGGACGGGCAGCACGGGCCGGACCGCCCGGAACAGCCGCGGGAAGCCTGCCCCGCTGAGCAGGAACAGGGCGCACATCAGCACCAGGACCCCAGCCGCTACGGCCCAGTCCACAATCAGGAACGACGCCATGCCGCAGCCGAGGACCAGCAGGAACTTCAGCCACAGCGGTGCGCGGTGCAGCAGGGAGTTCCCGGGCACGTAGTTGGCGAGCAGGAATCCGTGGCCGCTCACAGCTGCTCCTGGCGCGGCTTTTCCAGCTCTCCGCCGGGGGCCGCGGGAACCGCCGCGCAGAGCTCGCGGTAATGCGCGACGGCGGCGGCCGGACCGCCGTCGAACACCACCGCCCCGGCGTCGACAACGAGGACCCGGTCCAGGTCCAGCGCGAGTTCCAGGTCGTGCGTGGAAAGGAAGATCTGCTGGCTGAGCCCGGCCAGCGTGCGCCGGAGCAGCTCCCTGTTGCGCAGGTCGAGCAGGGTGGACGGCTCGTCGAGGACCAGCACTTCCGGGTCAACGGCGAGAACCGCCGCGAGGGCCAGCAGCTGCCGTTCACCGCCGGAAAGCTCATAGATGCTCTGGTCGGCCAGCGGCAGCAGGCCGAAGCGGTCCAGGGTTGCCTCCGCCTGGCGGCTGCGTTCGCGGGAATTACGGACCGAACGCCGGAGTGACAGCTCGACATCCTCCCGCCCCGTCGGCATCACCAGCTGGGACAGGGGATCGGTGAACACGAAGCCGACACGCCGCCGTACTTCCCGCACCGCGCGGACCGTATCCGAGCCGTCCACCGTGACGGTTCCGCTGCTCGGCGCCACGAGCCCGTTGAGGAGCCGCAGCAGGGTGGACTTGCCGGAACCGTTGGCGCCGATCACGCCGATCCGCTGCTCTGTGAGCCGCAGGCTCAGCTCCTCCAGCAGGATCTTGGGCGCAGGGCGGCCGTCGACGGCGACCCGCACCGCAACCCGGTCCAGGACGATGGTGCTCACGGCCGGCTGTCCGCCTCGGCGCCGGGAGCGGCCGCGGCGGGTACGGGACGGGGCGTCCCGGCGGCCCGGACCCTGCGGATGAGCAGATCCGGGAACGCCTTGTGCAGCGCCAGGGCAACGGTCACGGCCACTGCGTTCTTGATCACATCGCCGGGGTAGAAAACCAGGTCGGCGAGGAACGCCTTGGAGAAGTCCAGCTTCGCGTTGACCATCATTCCCAGGATGCCGAGGCCGTGGATGAAGATGATGCTGCTCACCATTGCGGAAGCGAAAAGGAGGAGCGCACGGAGCTTGCCGGGACGGCCCGCAGTGCGGCGGAGCACGACGACGGTCAGCCAGCCCACAGCCGTAGCCGCGAACACGAACCCGATGATGTAGCCCGCGGAGGGGCCGGCGAGGACGCCGAGTCCGCTGCGGCCGCCGCTGAAGATCGGCAGCCCGGCGAGCCCGAGGAGGACGTAGAGCCCGACGGCGGCGAAAGCCCTGCCGGGGCCCAGCGCAAGGCCGGTGAGCATCACGGCGAGCGTCTGAAGGGTGATGGGGACACCGAGGCCGCCCACCGGGATGGCGGCGATCAGGGCTGATCCTGCGACGAGCGCGGCGAAGACGGCGATCAGGCCCAGGTCGGTGGCGTCCCAGCGGTTGCGGCGCCGGGCGGGAGCGGCGGCGTGGGCGGCGGCAGCGGCGCCGTCGGTCTGTGTCATGGGAGTTCCTAACGCGGGTGAATCGGGGACATGCTTCTCTGTTTCTGACTGTACGAGCATGGCGGCGCGCGTTTTTTGTAGGTGCTCCACTAACCAGCGGCCCGGTTGCTGGAGGGCAGCGCCAAAGGCTCCCGGCCGGTGTCCTTGTCATAGGGCGGAGGCCTGGCCGGTAGACTGGGAGAGGCCGTCCTCTCGGCCACACTGCCCCGGCCTTTCCAGACTCACTTTTGTGCCGCGGCGTTCCCTGTTGTGAAAGGCCTTAGCTGCATTGATTACCGTCCAGGATCTCGAACTGCGCGCCGGCGCCCGCCTCCTTATGGACCAGGTGAGCTTCCGGATCGACAAGGGAGACAAGATCGGCCTTGTGGGCCGTAACGGTGCAGGCAAGACCACACTGACGCGGGTGCTCGCGGGCGAGGGCCTGCCGGCCGGCGGCAAGGTGACCCGCAGCGGCGAGATCGGCTACCTGCCGCAGGACCCGCGCACGCCGGACATGGAACAGATGGCCCGTGACCGGATCCTGTCGGCCCGCGGCCTGGACATCGCCGTCGGGAAGCTCCGCGTGGCCCACGAAGAGATGGCCAGCGACGACGCCGACATCCAGCGCAAGGCGATGAACCGCTACGACCGGCTTGAGTCCGAGTTTCTGGCAGCCGGCGGCTACGCGGCTGAGGCCGAGGCCGCCGCAATCTGCTCCAACCTGGCGCTCCCGGACCGGCTGCTGAACCAGCCGCTCAAGACACTTTCCGGCGGCCAGCGCCGCCGTGTGGAGCTGGCCCGCATCCTGTACTCGGACGCCGAAACGATGCTCCTCGATGAGCCCACCAACCACCTCGACGCCGACTCGATCTCCTGGCTCCGTGAGTTCCTGAAGAACCACCAGGGCGGCCTGATCGTGATCAGCCACGACACGGAACTGCTTGAAGCCACCGTGAACAAGGTGTTCCTGCTGGACCCCAACCGCGCGCAGATCGACTTCTACAACATGGACTGGAAGCGCTACCTCCAGCAGCGCGAGACGGACGAGCGTGCCCGCAAGCGGGAGCGCGCCAACGCGGAAAAGAAGGCCCAGGTCCTCATGGACCAAGCCAACAAGATGCGTGCCAAGGCCACCAAGGCCGTCGCCGCGCAGAACATGGCCAAGCGTGCCGAGCGTCTGCTGGGCGGCCTCGAGGCCGTGCGCGCGACCGACCGCGTGGCAGCCCTGCGCTTCCCGGATCCGTCGCCCTGCGGCAAGACCCCGCTCACCGCGGACGGCCTCAGCAAGTCCTTCGGCTCGCTGGAGATCTTCACGGACGTGGACCTCGCCATCGACCGCGGCTCCAAGGTGGTCATCCTGGGCCTCAACGGCGCCGGCAAGACCACTCTGCTCCGGATGCTCGCCGGCGTCGACAAGCCGGACACCGGCGAAGTCGTCGCGGGCCACGGCCTGAAAGTGGGCTACTACGCGCAGGAGCACGAGACGCTCGACGTCGACCGGACCGTGCTGCAGAACATGCGTTCCTCCGCCCCGGACATGAACGACGCGGAAGTGCGCAACATCCTCGGTTCGTTCCTGTTCTCCGGTGACGACGTCGACAAGCCCGCCGGTGTGCTTTCCGGCGGTGAGAAGACCCGTCTGGCACTGGCCACCATCGTGGCCTCAAGCGCTAACGTGCTGCTCCTCGATGAGCCCACCAACAACCTGGACCCGGCCAGCCGCGCCGAAATCCTTGGAGCCCTCAGCAACTACACCGGCGCAGTGGTCCTGGTGAGCCACGATGAAGGTGCCGTTGAAGCGCTGAATCCTGAGCGCGTGGTGCTGCTGCCCGACGGCGTCGAAGACCTCTGGAACGCGGACTACCTGGACCTGATCACGCTCGCGTAAGCGGCTGCGGTGCTCGCTTGCGGGCGCCTCCGGCCTGGCCCGGGCGGTTTGCTCCGAGACGTCGGAGTGCCGACGTAGGTATGACCCGGTTCCGGTGCCCCGTACCCGTCCATATGACACGAATGGCCGCTAACCGAGCAGGTTTAGTGGCCATTCGTGGCAAACGGGTGGGAGGCAGCCGCGCCCAAGCGTCCCGGCAGCCACGGAACCTCCAAACCGAACGTCCATGTGAGGCAAAGGATCCATGCGGGGAGGACTAGCGGACGGGCATTTCTTTGGCGTCGGTGATCCGATGCAGCTCGTCGTAGGTGATGGAGAACATCGAGTTGTGGTCGCCCGCGCCGGCCCAGAGCACGGGATGGGCCGCCAGGGACTCGTCCAGCAGCGTCCGAATTTTCGCCGGGTGGCCCACCGGGGCTACGCCGCCAACTTCCTGGCCGGTGTGTTCGAGTACGAATCCGGGGGAGGCGCGGCGGATTTTGCCCGTACCCAACTGGGCGGCGACCTTCAGGACATCGACCCTTGCGGCACCGCTGGCCAGGATCAGCAGCGGGGTGCCGTCGAGGTCGAATACGAGGCTGTTGGTGATCGCCGCGACATCGCAGCCCAGCGTGGCGGCGGCCGCAGCCGCCGTCGGGACTTTCGAATCGAACACTGTAACGGTGTCTTCTGCGCCCAGCACGGTCAACGCGCGCTTGACCCGGGCCACGGGATCCGGAACCACGATGTCCACGGCTCAGAACCCCTGTGCGTCCAGGATGGCGTCTTCCTCTTCTTCCGCCGTCGCGTTCTTCCGCTTGCGGGGGACAGGACGACGGCGGGTCACCGGACCGCTGGAGTGCATGAACCCGCCGGCGGAGCCTCCCTCTGCCGCCTGCGCTGCGGCGTCCTCGGCGTCGATGGCCGCGTTCCGGGCCTGCTGACGTGCCGCGTACCCGAAGCCGATGAACATCAGGACGCCGAAGGCGAACCACTGCAGCGAGTACGACAGGTGGGTACCCTCCTCGGTGGTCGGCTTCGGGAACGGGAAGGGCATCGCCGCCACAGACGGGCTCTCGGACGCTAGCTGCCCATACGCGCCCGTCAGCAAGGGGTAGCCGAGCTGGCTCGAGTAGGTTTTGAGGTCGATCGAGGCCAGCTGCCCGTCCGGGGCGCCGCGCTGGAGCTCGGGCTCGGAAGGTTTGAGGCGCGCGACGACGGTTACCGTGCCTTGGGGCGGAGCCGGGACCGAGTCCGGACGGCCCGGGTTGTTGTTGCCGATCGGCAGCCACCCGCGGTTAATCACGACGGTCTCACCGGTTTCCACCCGGAACGGGACCACGACTTCGTAGCCGGGTTGGCCATTGAGGGGCCGGTTGCGGACGATGCGCTGCCCGTCGACGTCGTAAGTGCCCTGCAGCTCCACCTGCGTCCACTCGCGGTCCGCCGCGAGGGAGCTGAACTGCTCCTTGACCTCGGCGAAGGGGACCGGCGTGGCGGAATAGTTGGAGGTAACGCGGTTGATTTCCGCGAGGGTTTCCGCGCGGCGGTCCATCTGCCAGCGGCCCAGCCCGACGCAGGCGGCCGCAAAAATAGCGGCCAGCAACAAATAGCCCAGCCATTTGCTGGAAAAGAGAAAACGGTACATTCAGATTGCCTTGCCTGCCGGGTCCAGTGCCACAGTGTCTTTCCAGAGCCCGCGGGTCTGCAGATAATCCTCGAGCCAGGCCCGATGCTCTCCGCAGGCCAGCCAGATCTTGCGCCGTTCCGGGGTGTGGATCTTGGGGTTGTTCCAGAGTAGCTGCCATTCGGCGCCGCTCCGGCATGCCTTGCGGGAGCACACGGCCTCCGCAGGTCCGGCTGCTCCGCCGTTCCCGGTGAGATCAAAAAGGTTCACGACGCCGCCCGTCCCTGGCCGGCGTCATCCCCGGCGTCTTCCGCGGGGAAATCCCGCCCATCCTTCGACGCGTCCTCGTCATCGACGAGTTCGCCCTGCAACAGCGTCATCGACGGATCCTCCTGTTCCGGGCCCCCCGGAACCGCGGCCGGGGCATCGAGCTGGGCCAGCGGGGCGTAGTCCAGCAGCGAGTCGGCGTGGACCTCCGCCTGGTCACCTCCGTTGGCGATGATAACGGCGACCCAGGGCAGAAAGACGGCCCCGATGACCGGCAGGACCTTGAACCAGCCGTCCACCACGAAGATCAGGATCAGGCACACCATGCGGATACCCATCGCCACGGCGTACTTGATCATCCGCTGGCGAATCTCTTCAGAATGCGCCGTAGCGGCGTCCGTGATGCTGTGAACCTCGGAATCACCGGACGGGACGTCCGGGGTCCCGGGCACAGGTACACCGGGTCGGTTTTTGAGTGTCACGGCTGTCAGATCACGCTCCCAAGGCTTACTCCAATTCTCTCACCAACGGCAGGGCCGCCCAAACGCGGGCCGGCCGGGCGCTAAGATCGGAGGCAGGAAAATCCCGCCCCCAGCGCGGCGCCGTCCGCCGCAGAATTCCGGAGCCCCACCATGTCTGAAACAGCAACCACCGGCCGCAGCGTCCTGATCACCGGCGGAAACCGCGGAATCGGCCTCGCCATCGCCGAAGCTTTCCTAGCCAACGGTGACAAGGTGGCTGTCACGTACCGCAGCGAATCAGCGCTCCCCGAGGGCATTCTCGGCGTCAAGGCAGACGTCACCGACGAAGCCTCGGTGGACGCCGCGTTCGCAGAGGTCGAAGCCGCGCACGGCCCCGTCGAGGTGCTGGTGGCGAACGCCGGCATCACCAAGGACACGCTCCTGATGCGGATGAGCGAGGACGATTTCACCTCGGTCATCGACACCAACCTCACCGGCGCCTTCCGCGTGATCAAGCGCGCCTCCAAGGGAATGATCCGGGCACGCAAGGGCCGCGTCGTCCTGATTTCCTCCGTCTCGGGCCTCTACGGCGCGCCCGGCCAGATCAACTACTCCGCGTCCAAGGCCGGCCTGGTCGGCATCGCCCGCTCCCTGACCCGCGAACTGGGCGGCCGCGGCATCACCGCCAATGTGGTGGCGCCCGGCTTCATCAACACCGACATGACGGCGGAACTGCCCGAGGCAACCCAGAAGGACTACCTGTCCAAGGTCCCCGCCGGCCGCTTCGCCGAAGCCTCCGAGGTTGCCAACGTGGTCCGCTGGATCGCCAGCGAGGAGGCCGCCTACATCTCCGGCGCGGTCATCCCGGTCGATGGCGGCCTCGGCATGGGCCACTAGGCTCCAACAGTCGACGACGACGGCGACGACGACGGGAGTCGCTGCGGCCGGCCCTCACCGGGCCGGCCGCAGCCTGCCCGCCCACCACCGCTCAGGGCCTGCCGCGCTGGGACCTTCAGCCCTTTGCGCCGTGCGTCCGCAGGTGTGTAATAGGGCTACAGCCCCTGACCCCACCTTGGCGGGGGCATGGATTCAGGAGGACAACTGTGGCTGAACTGAACAAGTGGGTCGCCTCGGACATGCTGGAGCCGATCAAACGCTTCCTCGACGGCGACCTCACCATGACGCCGTCCATCAAAGTCGAACAGTTTCTGGACGGAACCACGCAGGTGGTGCGCGCCGAAGTCCCCGGCATCGATCCCGACAAGGACGTCGACGTCTCCGTGAGCGGGGGCATGCTGCACATCAGGGCGGAACGTGAGGAAAAAACCGAGCACAAGAGCAAGGACGGCTACCGCTCGGAGTTCCGCTACGGCTCCTTCTCGCGCAGTGTTGCGCTGCCGCCGGGCACCCGGGCGGAGGACATCACCGCCACGTACAAGGACGGCGTCCTCGAGGTGCGGGCACCCGCCCCCGTGACCACCCCCGACACGACGTCCCGGAAGATCAGGATCGACCACCCGTAGCGGGGCCGGATGCGGCGGGGCCGGCGCCCGTGGACCCGGCCGCCACTAGCCCGCTGCTGCTTCTTTGTGGAACCCGAACAACTGAAAACGCCCGTGGCGCTGGCATGATGGACTGCAGACCCACCGTTTTTGGACGTTTGGAACAAAGGAGCTCGTATGGGACTGCTGGACAACAAGACCGCAATCGTGACCGGTTCATCGAGGGGCATCGGCGCTGAAGTCGCCAAGATCCTCGCCGCCGAGGGCGCCGCCGTCGTCGTGAACTACCGCCAGAAGGCGCCGCGCGCCAACAAGGTCGTTACGGAAATCGAGACCGCCGGCGGCCGTGCCGCCGCCGTCGGGGCCGACCTCACCACCCAGGAAGGCGTCCAGGCCCTGGCAAGCGCCGCGATGGAAAACTTCGGCTCGCTCGACGTCCTGGTCCTCAACGCCTCCGGCGGGATGGAATCCGGCGTGGAAGAGGGCTACGCCCTCAAGCTCAACCGTGACGCCCAGGTGAACATGCTCAACGCCGCCGTGCCGCTGATGCCCGAGGGTTCCCGGGTGGTCTTCGTGACCAGCCACCAGGCACACTTCATCAACACCGTGCCCACCATGGAAAACTACGAGCCCGTGGCACGCAGCAAGCGCGCCGGCGAGGACGCCCTCCGCGAACTCGTCCCGAACCTGGCCGAGAAGGGCATCTCCCTCGTCGTCGTCTCCGGCGACATGATCGAGGGCACCGTGACGGCCACCCTGCTGGACCGCTCAAACCCGGGCGCCATCGAGGCCCGGCGTGCCGAGGCCGGGAAGCTGTACTCCGTGGTCGAGTTCGCCGGCGAGGTTGCCAAGATGGTCACGGCCGACGTCGAGTCCGGCCACACCGAGTACGTCGGCGGCTCCGACTACTTCAACAAGAACAACTAAGCACCCGCCTCACAGGCAGGACAACAAGGAAGGCCGGGGCAACCGCCCCGGCCTTCCTTTGTTCAGGGCCATCAGGTGACCGTGCGGCCTCTCAGACGCCGGCGATGTGCCGCACCGCGTCAAGGTACGGCAGGTTCACCGCGGCGTCCGCCACAGCACGGACCGCCGGCTGGGCGTTGAACGCCACGCCGATCCCTGCGGCGCCGAGCATGTCCAGGTCGTTGGCGCCGTCGCCCACAGCAATCGTGTGCTCCATCGGGATGCCTTCCCTGGCGGCCCATGCGCGCAGGTATTTCTCCTTCGCCGCCCGGTCGATCACCTCGCCGATCACCTTCCCGGTCAGGGCGCCGTCGACGATTTCGAGCTCGTTGGCGATCCAGTAGTCCAGCCCCAGCCCCTCCGCGATGGGCTGCAGGATCTGGTTGAAACCGCCGGAGATCACTGCCACCACGTGGCCCGCGGCCTGGAACGCGGCCACGAGTTCCGCCGCGCCGAGGCTCAGCTCCACTTCGGCACGGACGGAATCGACGACGTCGGCGGGCAGCCCGGCGAGGACCGCCACCCGGGCGTGCAGGCTCTCGGCGAAATCCAGCTCACCGCGCATCGCGGCCTCCGTCACTTCGGTCACTTCTTCACGCTTGCCGGCGTAGGCGGCCAGGAGTTCGATGACTTCCTGCTGGATCAGGGTGGAATCCACATCCATGATGAGGAACTTCCGCTGCGCGTTCCGCAGCGAGGCGGGGACAATCGCCGTGTCCACTCCCGCTGGGCCGGTATCGGCTGCCGCCCGGCGCACTCCAGCCAGTGCCGACTCCCCGCTGTCCGGGCCGGAACCAAAATCAACGCTGCCGTCCGCCGTGTACACCTCGAAGCGGGAGTCGCCGGTGCGGGTTTCGGCGTCGAGCGCCACTCCCGCGTCTGCCAGCAGCGCACGGAGCCGCTGCACTTCGGGGAGGGTCAGTTTCGGGGCATAGCTCACTGCGGTCACGAACAGGTTCATGGCTTCAATCCTAGCGATCAGACGGATGGGGGCCCGAATTCGTTGCGCCCCGGTGACGCCGCGGCACCCTGGCGGCGGCTGCCCGGCACGCACCCGGCGCGGGCCCGGTGTTCCGGTTATCAGTCGTCCGCTTTTATGTCCTAGTGTCTACTCCTATGAGTGATGTTCTTGAAATGGCCGCCGTCAGCGTTGTGCGTGGGGCAAAAACCCTCCTGGACAAGGTCGACTGGCAGGTCCGGGAAGGCGAGCGTTGGGTGATTCTTGGCCCCAACGGCGCCGGCAAGACCACTCTGCTGCAGATCGCCGCGGCACGGATCCACCCCACGAGCGGGATGGCGGGCATCCTCGAAGAGATCCTCGGCGCCGTCGACGTCTTCGAACTCCGGCCCCGAATCGGCCTGTCCTCGGCCGCGCTGGCCAACCAGATCCCGGAACACGAGAAGGTCCTCAACGTCGTCGTGACGGCCGCGTACGGTGTCACAGGACGGTGGCGCGAGGGGTACGAGAAGGACGACGAACGCCGCGCCTTCTCCCTGCTGAACGAGTGGGGCATGGGCCCGCTGCTCAACCGGCCGTTCGCCTCGCTCTCCGAGGGGGAGCGCAAGCGCGTCCAGATCGCCCGTGCCCTGATGACGGACCCGGAGCTGCTGCTCCTCGACGAACCCGCCGCCGGGCTCGATCTGGCCGGCCGCGAGGACCTCGTGTACCGGCTCAGTGAATTTGCCCGCGACGAGGCCGCCCCGGCTATTGTGCTGGTCACGCACCACCTCGAGGAGGTCCCGCCGGGCTTCACGCACGCCATGCTGATGCGCGACGGCGGCGTCGTTGCCCAGGGCCCGATCGAAGGCGTCCTGACCGCGGAGAACCTGAGCGCGACCTTCGGCCTGCCGCTGGACGTCAGCGTTGCCGCCGGCCGGTACACGGCCACCGCACGCCGCTGAGCGGGCCGCTGACCGCGCGTGGAGTTCCTCAATAGCGTCTTCATTTTCTTTGCCGGGCTCTGGGCCGGGACCATCAACAGCGTGGTGGGCTCCGGCACCCTGGTGACCTTTCCGGTGCTGATCGCCCTCGGCTACGCGCCGGTTACGGCCTCGATCAGCAACGCGATGGGCCTGGTGGCCGGGAACGCCTCCGGCGCCTGGGGCTACCGCAAGGAGCTCACGGGGCGCGGCAGGCAGCTGCTCAAGCTGCTGCCCGCCTCGGTTCTGGGCGGCATCACCGGCGCCTACCTGCTCCTGCACCTGCCCGAGAAGGTCTTCTATTACGCCGCCCCCGTCCTGATCGTACTGGCGCTGCTGATGGTGGCCTTCCAGCCCAAGCTGCAGCAGTGGGTCCGGAACCGGGAACAGAACCCCGAGCACGCCATCCGGGACCGCCGCCACGGCGTCATCCTCGTGGTCCTCGTGTACCTCGCCGGTGTGTACGGCGGGTACTTCGTCGCCGCGCAGGGCATCCTGCTGGTCGGGATTCTGGGCATCTTTATGACCGGGACCATGCAGAACGCCAACGCCATGAAGAACATCCTGGTCCTCGCCGTCAACGTTGTGGCGGCGGCCTCCTATCTGCTCTTCGCGTTCGGCCGGATCGACTGGAATGTCGTCGGGCTGATCGCCGTGAGCTCGCTGATCGGCGGTGTGATCGGCTCCAAGGTCGGCCGCCGGCTGTCCCCGGTGGTCCTGCGCGGGGTCATCTTTGTCCTGGGCCTCGTGGCCCTGGGGTTCATGATCGCCAACCTGTTCAAGTGATCCCGTCCCGTGACCCCTGAACCTTTCCCGAATTACTCCGCTGAAATGGCCCGCCCGTGACTTTCCACCACCTTGAGTCCGCCGACGACCCGCGGGTCTCCGACTACACCCAGCTCACCGACGTGCACCTGCGCAAGCTCCGGGAACCCGCCGAGGGCATGTACATCGCCGAGTCCTCCCGGGTGCTCCGCCGCGCCCTCGCGGCAGGACACCGGCCGCGGTCCTTCTTCCTCGCCGAGAAGTGGCTCGAGGACCTCGCCGATGTGTTCGCGGAGTACCCGGACGTCCCGGCCTATATCGGTTCCGCCGCCCTGCTCGAGGACATCGCCGGTTTCCACCTCCACCGCGGCGCGATGGCCGCCATGCAGCGCCCCGAACCGGTGCCGCTGCCCGAGCTCCTCGCCGGGGCACGCAGGGTCGCCGTGCTGGAGGACATCGTGGACCACACCAACGTCGGCGCGATCTTCCGTTCCGCCGCAGCCCTCGGCGTCGACGCCGTCCTCGTCTCCCCGCGCTGCGGGGACCCGCTGTACCGGCGCAGTGTCCGGGTTAGCATGGGTACGGTGTTCCAGGTGCCGTGGGCCCGGCTGGAGAACTGGCCGGGGGACCTCCAGGCGCTCCGGGACCATGGCTTCACCGTGGCCGCCATGGAGCTCACCGGCGACGCCGTCGACCTCGATGAGCTGGCTGCCCGCCAGCCGGGGAAACTCGCCCTTGTCCTCGGCACAGAGGGTGCCGGGATGAGCGCGGGCACCCTCGCCGCCGTCGACCTTGCCGTCAAGATCCCCATGCGGCCGGGCGTTGACTCGCTCAACGTGGCGGCCGCGTCCGCCGTCGCATTCTGGGAACTCCGGCCGCGCGACTGAACCGTATGCCTGAACCGCGCGGCTAAAAAACGGAACAGCTGGTCAGGCGGCGAACGCGCCGATCTTCCGCTATGATTGATAGCTGGCCGTCCGGTCCATTCCGCCGGCCATCCCACTCATACCTGGCAGCTGGCAAAATCCAGTTGCGCGAACAAAGGTCCAATTATGCAGTCTGATATCCACCCGAAGTACGAAGCTGTTGTTTTCAACGACCTGGCTTCCGGCGTCAAGTTCCTGACCAAGTCCACCGTGTCTTCCAAGAAGACCATCGAGTGGGAAGACGGAAACACCTACCCGGTCATCGACGTCGAAATCTCCTCCGAGTCCCACCCGTTCTACACGGGCAAGCAGCGCATCATGGACTCTGCAGGCCGCGTCGAGCGCTTCAACGCTCGCTTCAAGGGCTTCGGCGGCAAGAAGTAACTACTTCTCCCCAAGGTCTTTTGGAAAAGCCCGCACCGGAAACGGTGCGGGCTTTTTGCGTCAGATGACCCCCGAACGACCCTGTTCCTGCAGGCCGGCCGCCACGTGGCAGGATTGAGGGCATGACAACCCTCCGCCCGGATCCCGGTTCCAACAGCGCTGACGACGGCGGCACGCGCCGCCACGGGGAGTACAAGGTTCCCGGCGGCAAGCTCGTGGTGGCCGATCTCGACGTCGTCGACGGTGCCCTCGCGAACGTCTCGCTCAGCGGCGACTTCTTCCTGGAGCCGGACGAGGCGCTGCTGGCGATCAACCGGGCTCTCACCGGCCTCCCGGCGGAGTCCGGCGCGGCGGATATTTCCGCCGCCGTGGCGGCTGCCTTGCCCGCCGACGCAGTCCTGTTCGGTTTTTCCGCCGACGCCGTGGCGGTGACCGTCCGCCGCGCCCTCGCGAAGGCCACCGGCTGGGCGGACCACCACTGGAACATCATTGGGCCTTCGGTGCTGCCCACCSACATCAACGTCGCTCTCGACGAGGTCCTGACCGAAGAAGTCGGCGCGGGCCGCCGCAACCCCACCCTGCGCTTCTGGGACTGGGAGGAACCCTCTGTGGTGATCGGCAGCTTCCAGTCGGTCCGGAACGAGCTCGATCCGGCCGGCGTCGAACGCCACGGCATCAGCGTGGTCCGCCGGATCAGCGGCGGGGGAGCGATGTTCATGGAGGCCGGCAACTGCATCACGTACTCGCTGTACCTGCCGCAGACCCTGGTGGACGGCATCAGCTTCGCCGACTCCTACAGCTTCCTTGACGCCTGGGTGATGGCAGCCCTCGAGAAGATGGGCATCAGCGCCTTCTATGTGCCGCTGAACGACATCGCCACCGAGCAGGGAAAGATCGGCGGAGCCGCGCAGAAAAGGCTCGCGAACGGCGGCATGCTGCACCACGTCACCATGAGCTACGACATCGACGCGGACAAGATGGTGGAGGTCCTGCGGATCGGCAAGGAGAAGCTCTCCGACAAGGGCACCCGCAGTGCGAAGAAGCGGGTGGATCCGCTCCGCCGGYAGACCGGACTGTCCCGGACCGACATCGTCGCGGCCATGATGGACGTCTTCACCGAGCGCTACGCTGCAACG
The DNA here is from genome assembly GCF_052113365.1 of Arthrobacter sp. YAF17. Taxonomy (NCBI): domain Bacteria; kingdom Bacillati; phylum Actinomycetota; class Actinomycetes; order Micrococcales; family Micrococcaceae; genus Arthrobacter; species Arthrobacter sp. YAF17. Next base: position 339,401 of record NZ_JBFRDB010000001.1, read on the forward strand.
CCGTCGGAGCTCACCGACGCAGAACTGGCCGCGGCCCATCAACGGGTGGAGTCCAAGTTCGGCACCGAGGAGTGGCTGCACCGCGTCCCGTAGGGCCCTGCGATCGCATCGGCTGCTCCGTACCGGCACACTCGCCTCGCAAGCTCGGCCAGGGAACCCTGCCGGCGTGGGCCCAGCCGCCCTTATGGGCCGCCAAAAGGGCAGTTACGGAGCAGTCGACCGGGGGTTAGACCACGGCCTGTGCCGTGAGGGAGCGGTGCAGGTGGCTGCGCTGTTCGATGATGATGCGGCGCAGCGCCCGCGGGGCGTCCACGTGCCCGGCAAGCCACTCATCCGTCCGGACGACGACGGCGTGCGTGTCCGGAGCGCCGCCGTCGAGGTCCTGGCCCGCCGGGTACAGCCCGCGGACAATCCGGCTGGCAATCTCGATGCTGCGCCCGGCCCACACGTCCTCCAGGCACTCAAAGTAGCGGTCCACGAATCCACCCAGCAGGGCCGCCGGGGCCGTGTTGAAACCGGCGATCGTGGCGCTCAGCAGCTGGTTGGAGAGCGAGGTGCCATGCACCGCCTCCTGCCAGGCCGCCTCCTTGACGGCGGACTCGGGGCGGGCGGCGAGGGCGGTGGCATGCCCGGATTTTCCGGCGGCGGTGTTGTCCCGCGCCAGTTCGCCGTGGAGCTCCTCGGCAGTGGCCTGTCCGTTGGCGGCCAGGGCGTGCCAGAGGTTCCACCGGAGCTCCGCATCCACGGACAGGCCGTCAATCACGGTGCTGCCGTCCAGGATGCCGCGCAGCAGGTCCAGCCGACTGCCGTCGTAGCGACTGGTCGCGGCGACCGTCCGGGCCCACGCCAGCTGCTCGTCGGAGCCCGGCGCGGCCCTCTGCAGCTCGTCGGCGGCCAGGGACAGGAAGCCATGGCGGACCGTGTCCCGCCGGGACGCGGGCACATAGCGTTCGATCGCCGTGGACGCGTTGCCCAGGACGTTGAGCAGCACGCCGATGCCGGTCTCCGCGGGGCCGAAGCGCTTCACGGCGTCCACATAGAGGGACGACGGCGTGGCCGCGTCACGCGCCGAATCCCAGAGCGCGGTCCAGCACAGGGCCCGGGCCATCGGATCCGTGAGCGCGCCGAGCGAGGCCCGGACGGTGGCCTCGGAGCGCGGGTCCAGCCGGACCTTGGCGTAGCTGAGGTCATCGTCGTTGACCAGCAGCAGGGCCGGCCGCGGCTTGCCGGACAGGGCCGCCACCTCGGTCCGGGCGCCGCTGACGTCGGTCTCGACGCTGTCCGTGCGGACCAGGGCACCGGCGTCGTCCATCTCGTAAAGGCCGATCCGCAGGCGGTGCGGCCGCGGCTCCTGCCGGCCCGTCGTCGGGTCCTCGGCGTCCTGATGGAGGGTCGCGGTCCCGAGGACGCCGTCGCGCTCCTCGATCCCGGTGGTGAGGGTCGAGATCCCGGAGGTCTGCAGCCACTGGCGGGCCCAGTCCGCGAGGTCGCGGCCGGAGGCGGCGCTGAGCGCGGCCAGCAGTTCGGCCAGGGTCGTGTTCCCGTAGGCGTGGTCCTTGAAGTACTGGCGCGAACCGGCGATGAAGGCTTCGAAACCCACATAGGCGACGAGCTGCTTGAGCACCGAGGCGCCCTTGGCGTACGTGATGCCGTCGAAGTTCTGCTTGGCGGCTTCAAGGTCGGGGATGTCGGCGACGATCGGGTGCGTCGTGGGGAGCTGGTCCTGCACGTAGGCCCAGGCTTTGCGGTTGTTCGCGAAGTTCACCCAGGCCGTGGCCCAGTCCGTGGTGCGGTCCACGCCAAGGGTTCCCATGTAGTCCGCGAAGGACTCCTTGAGCCACAGGTCGTCCCACCACTGCATCGTGACGAGGTCGCCGAACCACATATGGGCCATCTCGTGCAGCAGGGTGTTGGCGCGGGCCTGGTACTGCGAATCGGCGGCCCGGGAGGTGAAGACGTAGTTCTCCGTGAAGGTCACCAGTCCGGGGTTTTCCATGGCGCCGAGGTTGTACTCAGGCACGAAGGCCTGGTCGTACTTGCCCCACGGGTACGGGAAGTCGAAGAGCTCGTTGAAGAAGTCCAGGCCGTTCCTCGTGAGGGCGAAGAGCGCCTCGGGGTCGAAGGACGGCGCCATCGACGCGCGGCAGTAGAGGGCCAGGGGCACCTCCAGGCTGGTGCCGTCCCCGAGGGTCCCGCGCCAGGAATCCTCGGCCTTGAAGTAGGGGCCGGCCAGGACGGTGGTGATGTAGGTGGACATCGCCTTGGTGGGGGCGAAGTCCCAGCGGCTGGTGTCCGGGTCGCTGGTCAGGTGCGTGCGCCCGGTCTCGACGCCGTTCGAGGCCACCTGCCAGGCCGAGGGGGCCATGACGTGGAAGGTGAATTCCGCCTTGAGGTCGGGCTGTTCGAAGTTTGCGAAGACCCGGCGGGCGTCCGCGGGCTCGTACTGGGTGTACAGGTAGCACTGGCCGTCAGCCGGGTCGAAGAAGCGGTGCATGCCCTCCCCGGACGTGCTGTACAGCGCGGTGCCCGTGACGGTGACCTGGTTCTCCGCAAGAAGGTTGTCCAGCCGGATCCGGGAGCCGTCCACGACGTCCTTGACGTCCAGACCCTTTCCGTTAAGGAAAACGCTGTGCACGTCGCTGCTGATGAAGTCCAGGAACGTGGAGGACCCGGTCTCGCCGGCGGAGAAGTTGATGACGCTGCGGCTTGTGTACCCGGCGACATCCTGGTCCGCGGCCTGCCGGACGTCCAGTGAGACGTCGTAGCTGTGCGTAGTGATCAGGGCTGAGCGGGTTGCGGCTTCATCGCGGCGCAGGTTCTGGTTCGACACCCAGCTATCTAATCATGAGGAACGCGGCGCCCAGCCCCAGCGCGGCAATCAGCAGCCAGGACGCCAGCGCGGCCAGCAGGGCCCGCGAACCGGTGTGCAGCAACTGGCCCACCCGCACCGCCGAACCGAGGCCGAACAGGGCCATCCCCAGCAGAACGTCCTGAAGCACCGCGGCGGCGTCGAGGACTGCAGGGGAGAGCCAGCCCGTGGTCCGCAGGGCCGCCAGGGCGACGAACCCGAGCACGAACAGCGGGACGATGGGCGGCCGCTTCAGCCCCTCGCCGGCGTCGGCGGTGCTGCGGTGGTGCAGGCCCGCGGCGGCGACGATGGGAGCCAGCAGGATCACCCTGGTGAGCTTCACGACGACGGCGACCGCCAGCGCCGATGCCCCCGCGGTCTGCGCGGTGGCCACCACCTGTCCGACGTCGTGCACCGAGGCCCCGGCCCAGGCGCCAAAGACTTCCGGGCTGAGTTCCAGCGGCCGGATCAGCAGCGGCATCACCCCGATGGCCAGCGTCCCGCACAGGGTCACCAGGGCGACCGGGAGCACAGTGTCGTGTTGCCGGATGCGGCGCACCGCCGCCATCGCCCCGATGGCCGAGGCCCCGCAGATGGAAAAGCCGGTGGCGATCAGCAGCGATACCTGCGGCGGCAGGCGGAACAGCCTGCTGATCCCGTACGTTCCGGCGAAGGCCGCCAGGACCACGCCCGTGATCAGCAGCAGCGCGCTCCAGCCGAGCCCAAGCACATCCACGAGGCTCACCTTCAGGCCCAGGACCACGATCCCGGCGCGCATGAGGTGCTTGCCGGCAAAATCCAGGCCCGGCCGGCCCGCTCCCGCAGTCCAGCCGGAGAGCCCCGGGACGTTTGCGGCAAGGAGCCCGAACGCCACGGCCAAAGTCATGGCCGGGAGGACGGGAACCAGGGTGTGGACGGCCAGGGCCAGCACGACGGCGGCTGCCGCGGCCAGCAGGCCTGGGAGCAGTCCCGGGAGCGGGCTGGCCCTGAGCGACGGTCGGAGAGTTATCAGTGGCACCCACCAACTTTGCCCCAACGGTCCGGAAAAGCCTTAAACGCCACGGCCTCCGCCCGGTGGTGTGCACCGGTTTCCGGCCCGCAGAACCCTTTCCGTCCGGCCTTCGTCCCGCTGCCGGCGCCACCCTGCCGCTGGCCAGGAAATGATCTCGCAACAAAAAATGTGATTGTCTAGTGACCATGTCTGACCTATTCCAGGATTACTCAGTGGCCGCCGGACGCACCGGCGCCTACGACGAGATGTTTACCCCCGGGCAACAGGCGCGGAAGTCCTACGGCCAGGTTGCCGGGGCCCTGCGTGAACTCTCGCTCGCTGATGTCACCGCCCGCGCCGACTCCATGGCGCGGACCTTCCTGGACCGCGGCGTGACCTTCGACTTCGCGGGGGAGGAGCGGCCCTTCCCGCTCGACATCGTGCCCCGGGTCATCCCGGCCGACGAGTGGACCGTGCTGGAGCAGGGCGTCGCCCAGCGCGTGCGGGCGCTCGAGGCGTTCCTCAACGACGTCTACGACAAGATGGCCGTCGTGGCCGACGGCGTCATCCCGCGCCAGCTCGTCACGACGAGCGCCCACTTCCACCGCCAGGTGCACGGCTTCGAGCCGGCCGGAGGCGTCCGCGTCCATATCTCCGGCATCGACGTCGTCCGCGACGCCGCGGGCACCTTCCGTGTGCTCGAGGACAACGTCCGCGTCCCCTCCGGAGTCAGCTACGTCCTGGAAAACCGCCGCGCCATGGCCAAGGGCCTGCCCGAGGCCTTCGGCCAGCAGCTCATCCGGCCGGTCGAAGAGTACCCCCGCCGGCTGCTGTCCGCCCTGCGGAAAACGGCACCGTCCGGCGTCGACGACCCCACCGTGGTGGTCCTGACCCCGGGAGTGTTCAACAGCGCTTACTTCGAGCACACCCTGCTCGCCGGCCTGATGGGCGTGGAACTCGTCGAAGGGCGCGACCTCATCTGCCGCGGCAACCGGGTCTACATGCGCACCACCGCCGGGGAACAGCGCGTGGACGTGATCTACAAGCGCATCGATGACGAGTTCCTGGATCCGCTGCAGTTCCGCGCCGACTCCATGCTCGGCTGCCCGGGCCTGGTCAACGCCGCCCGCGCCGGCGGCGTCACGATCGCCAATGCCGTGGGCAACGGCGTCGCCGACGACAAGCTGGTCTACAGCTACGTCCCTGACCTCATCCGCTACTACCTCAACGAAGAACCCGTGATCGCCAACGTGGACACCTTCCGGCTCGAAGAGAAGGAAGCCCGGGAAGAGGTCCTGGACCGACTGGACGAGCTCGTGGTCAAGCCCGTCGACGGTTCCGGCGGCAAGGGCCTGGTGATCGGCCCGGATGCCTCCAGGGAGGAACTCGATGCCCTGCGTAAGCGGGTCATCGCGGACCCCCGCGGCTGGATCGCGCAGCCGGTCCTGCAGCTCTCCACCGTCCCCACGCTCAGCGGCGACAAGTTCGGCCCGCGGCACGTGGACCTGCGCCCCTTTGCCGTCAACGACGGCGACGACGTCTGGGTCCTGCCCGGCGGCCTGACCCGCGTGGCGCTCAAGGAGGGCTCACTGATCGTGAACTCCAGCCAGGGCGGCGGCTCCAAGGACACCTGGGTGCTCGCCGACTCGCCGGAGGTACCGGTGGAGACCCTGCCGCGCCCGGCCATCACGGTCCGCGAACGGGTTTCCGTGTGGCCGGTCGAGAGCAACTGGCGCGACAGCCAGAAGGAGCAGCAGCAATGACCCGCGGCACCGCGTCGACCAATTTTCCGCATACCTGCCCTTTTCAGATTTCCGATGCGCTGGAGGTAACCGCGAATGCTTAGCCGTATCGCCGAGTCCCTGTTTTGGATCGGCCGCTACGTGGAACGGGCCGACGGCACCGCCCGGATCCTCGACGTCCACCTGGAGCGGCTTAACCACCTGCCCATGGAGGAACAGCGCAGCGTTGCGCAGGAACTCCTCGCCGTCATGGGCGCCCGGGCGCAGAGCGAGGACTTCGGCCTCCCCGAACTCCTCAACGCCCTCGCGTACGACAAGCAGAGTGCCACGTCCATCGCCGGCTCCCTCGGCGCGGCGCGGGAGAACGCCCGCCGTGCCCGGGAAACCGTGTCGTCCGGGCTCTGGGAGAGCCTGAACACCACGTACTACGGGCTGAACCAGCACCGCAAGGACGTCGTGGGCACCTACCGCTTCTGCAACTGGGTGCTGGAACGCACGGCCATGGTCAGCGGCCTCGCGGATACCACGGTGAGCCACGACGAGAGCTGGCAGTTCCTGGTCCTGGGCCGCTCACTGGAACGCGCCGACATGACCGCGCGGATGCTCTCCACCCGTGATGTGCTCTCCGCCGGGATGTCGTGGGTCAACATGCTCCGCTGCGCCGGTGCCTACGAATCGTTCCTGCGCACCCGCCGGGCCGCGTTCGGCGACCAGCACGCCGCCGAGTTCCTGCTCCTGGACCGGTTGTTTCCGCGCTCCATCGTCTACGCGCTGCGGGATGCCGACGAGTGCCTCGCGAAACTGGACCCCTCGGCCCAACGCGTCGGCTTCATCAACGACGCCCGCCGGATCGTGGGCCAGGCCCGTACCTTCCTCGAGTTCCACCGCACCGACGATCTGATGTCAGAGCTGCCGGAGCACATGGAACGCGTGCAGAAGGCCGTCTCACAGGCCTCGGACGCCATTTCCCGTAAGTACTTCAATCAGGCAGACGAACTGGCCTGGGTGGGAGAAGTTTCATGACCCGGCTGAGTATCATCCACAAGACGGCGTACAAGTACAACAAGCGGGTCACGCTCTCCTACAACGAGGCCCGCATGACCCCGCTGACGGATCCCCAGCAGGTGGTGCTGGAGTCCTCGCTGAAGGTCTCGCCGTCCCAGGCCGCCCTGAGCAGTTACCGCGACTACTGGGGGACCCGGGTCTCCGCGTTCGACATGCAGATGCCACACGAGCACCTCGAGGTCCTGTCCACCACCACCGTTGAGGTGCACCGGGTGGAGCGGATCCCGTCCGAGGCGGACATCGTGGGCTGGGACGTCCTGGAGGCCCCGGAAACCCTCAACAAGTTCAGCGACTGGATTCCGCAGTCGCAGCTCACGGGTCCGGGCGCCGAAGTTCTCGCCATCATCCCCGGCGTCGTCGAGGGCCGCAACCCGCACGAGGCCGCCCTGGCGGTCTTCGATTGGATGCGCGGGGAAATGACCTACATGAAGGGTTCCACCGGCGTCACCACCAACGCCGAGCAAGCCTGGAACCAGCGGCAGGGCGTCTGCCAGGACCTGGCACACCTTGCGATCGGTGCGCTGCGCAGCCGCGGCATCCCGGCCCGCTACGTATCCGGTTACCTGCACCCGCGCTCGACGGCGGACCTCGGCGAGACAGTCGCCGGGCAGTCGCACGCCTGGCTGGAATGGTGGGACGGCGAATGGCGCAGCTGGGACCCCACCAACCACAAACCGGCCGGCGACTTCCACGTGACCGTCGCACGGGGCCGGGACTACCGCGACGTGCCCCCGCTCAAGGGGATCCTGTCCGGCGGCGGCGGCTCGGCTCTCAGCGTGAGCGTGGAGATCACCCGCCTGGCCTGAGCCTTGGCGCCAGCCGGCGTTGCGCTGCCAGGTACAGCTGCTCTGAAGCCTCAGAACAGCTGCATCTGATAGCGCAACAGGGGCTTACGGGGCTATTCGGGGCCGGATCGCGGGGCGTCATCCAGCGGCGTCCACCAAGTCAACGGCGGCACCACCTTGAAGCGGCGCCCCGTCATGGTGTCCGGCGTGATCCGGACGAAGCGCTCCTTCTTTCCGCCCTGCCAGGGGAACAGCAACAGGCCCACCGTGTCCATGAGCTCCTCCGGATGCCTGACCGGTGCGGCCTGGCCCTTCACTACGACGCTCCAGGCCATTCCGGTGTTCGAGTCCACACCGTCCGCTTCCAATGCCACCGGCGTGTCGCCCGTGGCTGCCTGCAACTTGGTGCCCTCCGCGGTCCGGAACACCAGGGTCCCGTGGTCCACCTTGTAATTGATGGGGAAGATGTCCGGATGATCGTCCACCCATACCGCGAACCTGCCCAGGGAAACGCCCCGTAGGAGCCGCCAGCATTCGTGGTGGTCAAGGATCTCGACTTCATATGCCTGCTGGTTTTTGCCCAGGTTCGGATCAGTACTCATGGTGCCGATCCTATGCGGGGCCGGCGGCGGCGGTGTAGGGGATAAGGTCACAATCCACAGCAATACAGCCGACGTCTAGGGTCTTTGAACCCGCTACGGGGTATTCTGGCATCACCATCGTCAGCGCCGACGATCGTTGCGTTCGTTGTAGGGAATTGGGGCCAGGAGCATGCATTCAATCGGGGATAATCCGGACCAGGCGGCCGCGGAGCCAGAGCCCATGATTGACGGCGTACTCAAGGGATTCGTGTCCAGGGCCGAGGAGTTGCTCCAGTCCCAGGAGCGCATGGCCGGACTGCTGGAGGCAGTCGTCGCCGTCGCCGAGGATCTCAGCCTGGATGCCGTGCTGGAGCGCGTGGTGGAGTCCGCCTGCCGGCTTCTGCATGCCCGCTACGGCGCCTTGGGCGTCATCGGCGATGACCACGCGCTCAGCCACTTCATCACGGTCGGMATTGACCAGGAACTGGCCCACCGGATCGGACCGCTGCCTACCGGACACGGCGTCCTGGGCCTGCTGATTTCAGAGCCCCGCCCCCTTCGGCTCCACGACCTGCACCGACATCCGGAGTCTTACGGCTTCCCGGCGAACCATCCGCCGATGCAGTCCTTCCTCGGCGTCCCGGTGCGGGTCCGGGACGTGGTCTTCGGCAACCTCTACCTCACGGAAAAAGAAGACGGCAGCGACTTCACTGCCGAGGACGAGGGCCTTGCCGTGGCGTTGGCGGCCGCCGCTGGGGTTGCCATTGAAAATGCCCGCCTCTACGACGACGCCCGCCGCCGCGCCCGCTGGCTGGAGGCCTGCATGGACGTCTCCGGGCTCATGCTCAGCAACGACCGCGACTACACCTCCGGGGGACTGGATCCCATCGCCAGCCGGGCACTGCAGGAGTCGGGCTCCCGGCTGGCCCTGCTGGTGGCCCCGGCCGCAGACGGCCGCGGCCATATTGTCGCGGGCGTCGCCGGCCAACGCAGTCCGCAGTTCTCCGGCCGCCGGCTGACGCTGGACTCACCCTTGCTTGAAGGCGTCCTCGACGGCGGGGAGCCCGTTGTGCTTCATGACGCCTCGGACCTGTTCGGCGAGATCGACGGCGGCATCACCGGACCGCTGCTGGCCGTGGCGCTCAGCACCCAGGGCGCGCATCACGGGCTGCTGATGCTGGTCCGGGATCCGGGCGCGCTCCACTTCGCCCGCACGGATATCGAGATGGGCGCCGTCTTCGGGTCCCATGTCGCCCTCGCCCTCGAGCTTGCCCGCGTCCACCGGCTCCGCGAAGAACTGCTGGTCTTCACCGACCGGGACCGGATCGCCCGCGACCTCCACGACCTTGTCATCCAGCGGCTGTTCGCCGCCGGGCTGAGCGTCCAGAGCCTGACCCGCTTCACCAAGGATGAGCTCGCCACCGAACGGATCCGCACCATCACCGGCGAGCTTGATGAGGCGATCCGAAGCCTGCGGGACACTATCTACTCGCTCAAGAGCAGCAGCGGGGAAACGGAGCTGCTCAGCGGTCGGATCCGGCGCGTGACGCGCAGTTCGGCGAAGTCCATGCCGTTCACACCGCGCCTGACCATGACGGGTCCGGTGGATGCCGTCACGCCGGACAAGGCGGACAATGTCGTGGCAGTGGTGTCGGAGGGCCTCAGCAACGCCATCAGGCATTCAGGTGCGGACGCCATCTCCGTGTCGGTCGGCGTCGTCAAGGGCAGGGTCACGGTTGTCATCACGGACAACGGCGCCGGCTTCGCCGAACCGGAAAAACGCAGGGGACTCGCCAACCTGGAGGATCGGGCCCGCATGCTCGATGGCGAATGCACCGTCACCAGCGCCCCGGACGTCGGGACCAGCCTTGAGTGGTCAGTGCCGGTTTAGCTTCACTGCCGGTTCAGCTGCAGTGCCGGTTTAGCTGCGGCCGGTCACAGCGGGCGCGGACGGCCAGCTAGCGGACGCTGTGCGGGCGGCCGGCTTCGGCATGGCTTCCGGGCGCTGCCGGCAACGCGGGACCGGCGATGAAGACGGCGGCCTGGGTGCGCCGTTCGAAGCCCAGCTTGGCCAGCAGTGAGGAGACGTAGTTCTTGACGGTTTTCTCAGCGAGGAACATTTCCGCGGCAATCTGGCGGTTTGTGAGCCCCCCGCCCACCAGCTCCAGCACCCGGCGCTCCTGGGGCGTGAGGGAGGACGTCCGGGGGTCAACATCTTCGGCCTCGACGAGGCTGTCGACGACGCCGGCAGCGACTCCCTCCGCGAAGATCGACTCTCCCGCGGCCGCCCGGCGCAGCGCCCCGATCAGGTCGGTGCCGCCGATTTCCTTCAGGACATACCCGCTGGCGCCCGCCAAGACGGCTCCACGCAGGGCTTGTTCGTCGTCGAAACTGGTCAGGATAATGCAGTTCAGCGAGGGGTCCACGGAGCGTACGTCACGGCAGACCTCAATCCCGGTTCCGTCCGGCAGCCTGGCGTCGAGGACGCAGACGTCCGGATGAAGGGCGGGAATGCGGCGGGTCGCCTCGACGGCGGAACCCGAACTTCCCACCACCAGGAACCCTTCACCCTCAAGGAGCTCCTGGAGGCCACGTCTGACGAGTTCGTGGTCATCCAGAATGAAGACACGGATGACAGCCGGAACCCCGTCGGGTGCAGTGAGACCTGCGTCTGACCAGGCAATCATGGTTCTCCTGTCGGGCAGCTTGTGCTGCCAAGTATGGTGCGGTGCTCCCCAGCGTGCCTCCAGACCCTGCCTGCCGGCCGAGCCTGCGGATCGTGCGCGCTCAGTCTATTGTCGCCGACTCAAGCGTCGCTGTCGCCGTGGCGACTGCTGCAATTCTGCTCTCCGGCCCGAACCCGGACAAGGGTCCTTGGTCCTGCTGCGGCGTCACCATCGGCTGGCCTTATGACTTTTGGCCCTTGCTGTTCCTATGGTTGCCGCGACATTCTAGGCTGGACGCGCCGGCTGCTCGACGAAGGGAACTGCAATGACCGAAGCCAGGGACATTCGGACCATCGTGGTGGGGGTTGATGGTTCCGGCGCGTCGGTGGAAGCGCTGCGCCAGGCCCAGAGCCTCGCCGGACCGCTCTCGGCGACGCTGGTTGCGATGGCCAGCTGGGACGTCCCCCCGGTCTATGACGGCTACGTGGCCATGGGCATCAACGACTTCGACGTCCGTGCAGGCGAAATCCTGCAGGAGACGGTGGAGAAGGCGTTCGGGGTGAAAATCCCGGCCAACGTCGAAATGCGGCTCGTGCAGGGGCACCCGCGGCACACCCTGATTGAGGCCAGCCGCGATGCCGACCTCGTGGTGGTCGGACGCCGCGGCCACGGGGGCTTCGGTGGAATGCTGATCGGCTCGGTGAGCTCTGCCCTGGTGGCCCATGCCCACTGCCCGGTGCTGGTGGTCCATTCCCCGGAAACAAAGGACAAGAAAGAGGCCAAGTAGGCGGGATTAAACGCGCGGCGGCCGTCCGGTCCGCAGCCGGCTATTCGAAAGACGCCCGGCGGGGATCGGAGAGCCGCGTGCTCCACAGATCCGGCTTGTTGACCTTGAACCGGCGCCCGGTCATGGCCTTGGGGGACAGGCGCACGTAGTAGTTCTTGTCGCCCGGCTGCCACGGCTCGAGCAGTTGTTCGTCGACGGCGTCCTTCTCCTGCTGGCTTTCAATCAACTGGACCTCGCCGCGGGCCACCACACTCCAGGCCTGCTGCTCGTGGGCGTCGTAGCCGTCGATTTCAAAGGCGACCGGCTTGGCCGTCATCGCTGCCCACAGTTTGGACCCGCCTGCGGTGCGGAACACAATGGAGCGGCGCTCCAGCGCGAAGTTCACCGGAAAGATCTCGGGATGGCCGTCCACAATCAGGGCGATCCGGCCCACAACTTCCGTATCCAGCAGCACCCAACACTGGTCAAGTGACAGTCCAAAATCGGGCGCAGGCGTCGTCTCTGTGTTCATGTGGACCCACGTTACGTACTGCCTGCTACCCCCATCAGGGCCATAAGGCCCGTTGCCCGCGCGGACGGCCCAGCGTGCCGCGGGGTTACCACGGGCTCGGCTTGTAGTCCTTCAGGAAGACCCCGAACTGGTCCTCGCCGGACTCGCCCATAACGATCGGATCGTATACCCGGGCTGCCCCGTCGACGAGGTCCAGCGGGGCGTGGAAGCCCTCCTCCATCAGACGCACCTTGGTGTAGTGCGGCCGCTCATCGGTGATCCAGCCGGTGTCGACGGCGGTCATCAGGATGCCGTCGGCGTCGAGCATCTCCTGGGCGCTGGTCCGGGTCATCATGTTCAGGGCCGCCTTGGCCATGTTGGTATGCGGGTGGCCGGGGCCCTTGTAGGCGCGGGAGAACTGGCCTTCCATGGCGCTGACATTCACGATGTACTTCCGCCTCGCGGTGGAGCGCTTCATCGCCCCACGCAGCCGGCTGACCAGGAGGAAAGGCGCGGTGACGTTGCACAACTGGACTTCGAGCATTTCCAGGGGATCCACCTCGTCCACCACCTGCGTCCAGCTGTTGATCGTGGCCAGGTCCGGAACCAGGCCGCCGGCGTCGATGGCGGTGCCGGACGCGATCCGCTCCAGTGACGCGGATCCGGTGGACAGCGCCAGTGACGTGATGGCGTCGCCGGCCAGCACCGGATGCTCCAGGACGGTGCTCGCCAGGGCGAGCGGGTGCTTGTCGTGGGCGTGCCCGAAAGTCACCAGTTCGGGGCCGCCGTTGGCGGCCTGCAGGGCCGCCGGAAGCGGCTCGTCCTCGGCGTCGACCAGCGGCTTGTACGCGTTGCCGGAGCGGCGGACGGTCTGGGCCGCGTTGTTGATGATGATGTCCATCGGGCCAGCGGCGTCCAGGGAGTCGGTCAGCGCCATGACCTGGGAGGGGTCGCGCAGGTCGATGCCGACGATCCGGAGCCGGTGCAGCCACTCGCCGCTGTCCTCCATGGCGGCGAAGCGCCGGGCGGCGTCCTTGGGGAAGCGGGTGGTGATGGTGGTGTGGGCGCCGTCGCGGAGCAGCCGCAAGGCGATGTACATGCCGATCTTCGCGCGGCCGCCGGTGAGGAGCGCACGGCGTCCGGTGAGGTCGGTGCGGGCGTCCCGCTTGCTGTGGCTGAATTCGGCGCACTCGGGACAGAGCTGGTGGTAGAAGGCATCCACCTGGGTGAAGTGCTGCTTGCAGATGTAGCAGGGGCGCGACTTGATGAGGTGGCCGGCGATCTGCCCGGTCGCGGAGGGCGCGAGCTTGTTGCCGCGGGTTTCGTCGTCGATCCGGTCCGGGGCCGCCGTCGCCGTCTGCGCGATCACTGCGCGGTCCGCTTCGGCGATCAGGTCGCGCTTGCTGACCCGGCGGTGGCGCTTGACGGCCTTGAACATTTTTCCGGTGGCGCGGCGCACCGATACGTAGTCCGGGTGCTCCTCGTCGTAGACGTGGATGCTGTTGAGGACCTTCAGGCAGGCCTGGATTTCCTCGGGGGTCAGATCGGACGGCAGATCGGGGGAGCTCATTTCCCTAATTTTACAGCCTGCAGGGAGCCCGGCCCGACGCCGGTGCCGGGCTCCCGTCCGTTCCGGCGCCTCGCCGGAAGAAAGGCTCAGCTCCCCTTGGGGGACCCAGTGCCGGGGACCGCGACGCCGACGGCGGCGGCCTGGACTTCCGCCACCTTGTCCACCGACTCCCGCAGGGCAGGCCAGTTCTCCGTGGCGGCCCTGACCGCATCCGGCACCAGAATCAGGTTGGCGGCCGACAAGGCGCGCTCGTCCTCGCCCGGTTCGGGGACAAGCTGCCCCTTCGACAGGACGGTGATGCCTGAATCGGTGACCTTGAAGCCGCGGGCCCGGTCCAGCTCGGGATCGAGGCCGATCGCGGCGCCCGCCGGGACCCGGACGTTCTTGTCGATGATGGCGCGCTTGACGACGGCACCTTCACCGATGTTGACCTTGTCCATCAGCACGGAGTCCAGCACCCGGCTGGAGGTGCCGACGTAGACGTCGTTGGACAGCACGGAGCCTTCGACGATGCCGCCGGAGATCACGGTGCCGCTGGCGACGATCGAATCCAGGGCGGTGCCCACCGTGTTCTTCTGGCCGCGGACGAACTTGGCGGGCGGGGAAATGCTCTGCCGCGTGTAGATGGGCCACTCGGAGTTGTAGAGGTTGAACACCGGCACCGGCGAGATGAGGTCCATGTGCGCGTCGTAGAACGAGTCGATGGTGCCGACGTCTCGCCAGTACGTGCGGTCGCGTTCGGTGGACCCGGGGATCTGGTTGAGGGTGAAGTCGTAGACTCCGGCCTCGCCCTTGTCGACGAAGTACGGAATGATGTCACCGCCCATGTCGTGTTTGGTGTCCAGACGCTCGGAGTCGACGTGCAGGGCTTCGACGAGGGCGTCGGCGTTGAAGACGTAGTTGCCCATGGAAGCGAGGAACTGGGTGGGGTCGGCGGCGAGGCCCGGGGTGGAGGACGGCTTCTCCACGAAGGCCGCGATCTTCTCGGGGTTGTCCTGGTCCACTTCGATGACACCGAACTGGTCGGCCATGTGCAGGGGCTGGCGGACGGCGGCGACCGTGGCCTTGGCACCGCTGGCGACGTGCTGGTCAACCATCTGGGCGAAGTCCATCCGGTAGACGTGGTCTGCGCCCACGACGACGACGATGTCCGGATTCGCGTCGTGGATGAGGTTCAGGGACTGGTAGATGGCGTTGGCGCTGCCGAGGAACCAGCTCTTGCCCACGCGCTGCTGGGCCGGGACCGAGGCGATGTAGTTGCCCAGCTGGGTCGACATCCGCCAGGTTTCGGAAATGTGGCGGTCCAGGCTGTGCGACTTGTATTGCGTCAGGACGACGATCTGCAAATAGCGGGAATTGACCAGGTTGGACAATGCAAAGTCAATAAGCCGGTAACTTCCGGCGAACGGAACGCCGGGCTTGGCCCGGTCCGCCGTCAGTGGCATGAGCCGGTTTCCCTCGCCACCTGCGAGGACGATGGCCAGAACTTTTTTATTCGGCATGGTGATCGCTCCTGAACGCCTTTGTACTTCCCCAAATCAGTCCGGCACGCCCGAACGTCTTCACACTAGATCAGTTCCACCGTAACGACTACCTTGGGGTTTGTGCGTATAGACATTGTGACCAAAGAATTCCCGCCCGAGATCTATGGCGGCGCCGGGGTCCACGTGGCCGAACTCAGCCGGGTGCTGGCCCAGCACGTGGATCTGCAGGTGCGCGCCTTCGGCGCGCCCCGTGAACCGGGCTACCACGGTGCCACGGTCACGTCCTACGCCGTGCCCGAGGACCTCGCCGGCGCGAACGCCGCCGTGCAGACCCTCGGGGTGGATCTGCAGATCGTTCCCGACATCGCCGGCGCGGACCTGGTGCATTCGCACACCTGGTACGCCAACATGGCGGGGCACATCGCCTCGCTGCTACACGGCATTCCGCATGTGCTCAGCGCCCACAGCCTGGAACCGCTGCGCCCGTGGAAGGCCGAACAGCTCGGCGGCGGCTACGCCGTGTCCTCCTGGGTGGAAAAGACCGCGTACGAGGCCGCGGCCGCCATCATTGCCGTGTCCGAGGGCATGCGCCAGGACATCCTGCGCAGTTACCCCGAGGTGGACCCGACCAAGGTCAAGGTGGTGCACAACGGCATCGACGTGAGCCTCTGGAACCGGGACGAAGGTGACGACATCGTCCGCGGCCTGGGGATTGACCCGGAGCGGCCGAGTGTGGTCTTCGTAGGCCGCAACACGCGCCAGAAGGGTGTGCCCTACCTGCTCCGCGCGGCCTCCCAGCTGCCCGCCGATGTCCAGCTGGTGCTGTGCCTCGGTGCCGCCGACACCCCGGAGCTCGCGGCCGAAACCGCCCGCCTGATCGAGGAGCTGCAGACCCAGCGCGGCGGTGTGATCCTGGTGGAGCGGATGCTGCCGCGGAACGAGCTCATCCAGGTCCTCAGCCACGCGACGGCGTTCGCCTGCCCGTCCATCTACGAACCGCTCGGCATCGTCAACCTGGAGGCCATGGCCTGCGGCGCCGCCGTCGTGGCCAGCGCCACCGGCGGGATCCCCGAAGTCGTCCAGCACGGCGAGACCGGCCTGCTGGTGGACATCGAGCAGGTCACGGACGGGACCGGCACCCCGCTGGACCCGGAGAAATTCGTCACCGAATTCGCCGCGGCCCTGACCGAGGTCGTGTCCGATCCCGAACGGGCCCGCGCCATGGGCCAGGCCGGGCGGCGCCGTGCCGAGGAGCACTTCTCCTGGGAATCCATCACCGAAACCACGCTTGAGGTCTACCGCTCGGTGCTCCCCGGCGGTTCCTGACCCGCCGCCTCCAGAACAGAGACGACGACGGCGCCGCCCCGGCTGAGGGGYGGCGCCGTCGTCGTTATCGGGACGCGTCGGGGGCCGGACTATTTGCTTTCGCGGGTCTTGGCCCCGTGGCTCTTGCGGGCCAGCAGGATCTTCTCGTCCACCGGGGYGTCCCCGCTGGCGCGCTGCTGCCTGAAGTATTCGCGGGCCTCGTCCTGGCGTACCCTCTCGGCGCCCGTGGCGATCTCGGCGCGGAGGTGTTCCGGGCCGAACCCGAAGGCGTCCACCAGGTCCAGGGCATGCGGGCGGATCTTGACCAACAGCCGGTTGATGTACTCGCCCACGGTCCGGGCACGCTGCATGGAGAGGCGGCCGTTCATCAGGTACCAGGACAGGTTTTCCTCGATCAGCGAGAGGCCGAAGAGGTCGCGCAGCCAGGTCAGAACCTTCCTGGTGCCCGGGTCCGCGACCTTGCCCAGCGCTTCGGTGAAGGCCTCCCATTGCAGCAGCTCGGCGTGTGCCTGGGCAGCTTCGATAAGTTCGTTCTGGTGGCTGTTGAACAGCGCCGCGCCCTGCTCCTGCGGCAGCCTGTTGGCGCCCTTGAGAGCCGAGCCCACTTCGGCGACCATAGTCTGCACCCGGTCGGTCAGCAGCGCGCGCTGGCTCGCCTCGTCCTTGATGGCGATCGCGGCCTTTTGCACCGAGCCGGAGTCCGCCATGAACTGCGCGACGCCGCGCAGGCCGGTGCGGTGGATGGCGGCGCCGGTGGCCTGGCCCACCACGTAGCGGGCCAGCACGCCGAAGTTCACGGTGCGGAATTCCTTGGCGTAGTCGGCCAGCAGCCGTTTGGCGACCAGTTGCAGCAAGACGGTGTTGTCACCTTCGAAGGTGGCGTAGACGTCCAGGTCGGCACGCAGTGAGGCGAAGCGGTTCTCGATCAGGAAGCCGGCGCCGCCGCAGGCCTCGCGGCATTCCTGCAGGGTGTCGAGGGCGTGCCACGTGCTGAGCGGTTTCAGGGCCGCCGCGAGAGTTTCCAGGTCCTGGCGGTCCTCGTCCGTGTCGGTGCGGCCGGAGAAGACGTCGTCGAACTTCTGCAGGAGCTGTTCGCTGGCGAAGCCCGCGGCGTACGTCGTGGCGAGGCGGGTGAACAGCCGGCGCTGGTGCCGCTGGTAGTCCAGCAGAACTTCCTCGTCGGTCTGTGAGGAGGCGTTGAACTGGCGGCGTTCCGTGGCGTACTGGATCGCTGTCTTCAGGGCCAGCTTCGAGGCAGTGACGGCGGCGCCGTCGAGCGAGACGCGGCCCTGGACCAGGGTGCCGAGCATGGTGAAGAACCGGCGGCCGGGGCTGGCGATGGGGGAGCTGTAGCTGCCGTCGGCGTCGACGTTGCCGTAGCGGTTCAGCAGGTTGGTGCGCGGGATCCGGACGTGGGTGAAGTGCAGCCGGCCGTTGTCGATGCCGTTCAGGCCGCCCTTGACGCCGTCGTCCTCGCCGCCGATTCCCGGCAGGAAGTCCTTGGTCTCAGGGTCGCGGAGATCCATGTAGAAGGCATGGACGCCGTGGTTGACGCCCTGCGTGACGAGCTGGGCGAAGACGACGGCGGCAAGTCCGTCTACGGCGGCGTTCCCGATGTAGTCCTTCCAGGCTGCCCGGAACGGCGTGTGCACCACGAATTCCTCGGTGGCCGGATCGTACGTGGCGGTCGTGGCGATGCTGGCGACATCCGAGCCGTGGCCGGTCTCCGTCATGGCAAAGCAGCCGGGAATGTCCAGGCTCATGATGCCCGGCAGCCACTTCTCGTGGTGCTCCCGGGTGCCGAGGTGGTTCACTGCGGAGCCGAACAATCCCCATTGGACGCCGGCCTTGATCTGCAGGGAGGGGTCGGCGATGACGAGTTCCTGGAAGCCAGCCACGTTGCCGCCGTGTTCGTCGGCGCCTCCGACGGAGACGGGGAAGGCACGGTGCACGGCGCCGTGATCCACCAGGATCTTCAGCTGGCCGAAGGCGCGCTTGCGGTGCTCGGTGTGGGTCAGTCCTTCCGTCTTGTGCAGCTCCGGGCGGCCTGCGAGCGCCCGGGAGACGCGGCGGGTGTCGGCCCACTTGCCCAGGAGCAGCTCGCCCAGCGCGGCGACGTCGACGGCGGGAGCTTGCGTGCCCGGCGTCGCCGAAGCCGACGGCGTCGGAGCAGCAGGGGTGCGGGTGGCGTTGTTGCGGACTGCAGTGTTGCGGGAGGCGTCCGCGGGGCGGTCGGCGAGTTCGGTCATGTCGATTCCTTCTTTGGTTCTGACAAGGTCGGTGCTGAAGTCGGTGGTGTTTGGTTCGGGGCTGCCGTGCGCAGCTCGGGGGCGATGCCGAGGCACAGCCAGTCGGTAATCTGGCGTGCCATCGCCTCCTGGCCGGGCTTCGAGGGGGATGCYGGGCTGGCGAGCCATTGTTCGCCGGCGTTCCGGACCAGACCGATCGCCGCGTTCGGCCAGTAGCCGATCACGGCCTCGCGCCCGTCGCCGAGGTGGCTGCGCATGGGCCGGGCGATCATGTCGCTGATCGCCGCGAAGAAGTGGCCCAGTGCACCGGCGGTGGCCATGGTGCCGTTGGCGGCGTCCGCGTCCCCGGGGGCGTAGCGCGTGACGAACGTGTACACATTCGGGCTGGTTTCGGCCATCTGGAGGTACGCGGAAACCATGGCGAAGAGGCCCTCGCGGGGAGTCTGTGCGCTCTGGGCAGCCTCCTGGATGCGGCGCTGCATCTGACTCAGGACCACTTCGCCCACTGCCTGCTGCAGCCCGGCCTTGTCTCCGAAGTACCGGTAGAACACGGATTTCGAGGTGCCTGCCGCCGCGGCAATGTCCTCCATCGACGCGTCACTGCCGAGGGCGTGCACGGCCACGCGTGCCGACTTGATCAGCTCGCGGCGACGCTCTTCACGGTGCGACTGCCACCGGGAGGCGCGGCCGTCAACACTGCCGGCGCCGGCAGCGGCGGAGCCAGCCAAGGTTCCGCCGGGAAGATCAGGCTGGGGGATGTTCACGATACCCAGCGTATCAGGTACGCTGGGTATCGGTAACCCGCTTTGATCGAAGGAGACAGCCCATGTCCGTCAACGGACAGTCCGCACCCGGACCAAAGGAATCCACCCCCGCGACACCCACAGCACCCAACGCGGCGGCGCAGCTCCGCAAGGCGGTCATCGTGGGCGGCAACCGCATTCCGTTTGCCCGGACCGGGGGCGCCTACACCAAGTCCTCCAACCAGGACATGCTGACCGCGGCCCTGGACGGGCTCATCGCCCGCTTTGGGCTGCAGGACGAACGCATCGGCGAGGTAGCGGCCGGGGCCGTGCTCAAGCACTCACGCGACTTCAACCTGACGCGCGAAGCCGTGCTCGGCTCCGCACTCTCCGCAGAGACCCCGGCCTACGACCTGCAGCAGGCCTGCGCCACCGGGCTGGAGACGGTCCTTGGCCTTGCCAACAAGATCAAGCTCGGCCAGATCGATTCGGCCATCGCCGGCGGCGTCGACTCCGCCTCGGACGCCCCGATCGCCGTCAGCGAAGGCCTGCGCGAAGTGCTCCTTGACCTGAACCGCGCCAAGACGCTGCCGCAGCGCCTGCAGGTCCTCAGCCGGCTCCGGCCCAAGGACCTCGCACCCGACGCCCCCAACACGGGCGAACCGCGCACCGGACTGTCCATGGGGGAGCACCAGGCTCTCACCACCGCGCAGTGGAAGATCACCCGGGAGGCGCAGGATGAACTGGCCTTCAACAGCCACCGCAACCTCGCCGCCGCCTACGACGCCGGGTTCTTCGATGACCTGCTGACCCCATACCGCGGCCTCACCCGCGACTCCAACCTGCGCGCCGACACCAGCCTCGACAAGCTGGCCACGCTCAAGCCGGTTTTCGGCAAGAGCCTGGGTTCCGCGGCGACCATGACGGCCGGCAACTCCACCCCGCTGACCGACGGCGCCTCGACCGTGCTGCTTGGATCCGAGGAGTGGGCCGACGCCCACGACCTGCCCAAGCTGGCCACGGTCGTGGACGGCGAGGCGGCGGCAGTCGACTTTGTCCACGGCAAGGACGGCCTCCTGATGGCTCCGGCGTTCGCCGTGCCGCGCCTGCTGGCCCGCAACGGCCTCAGCCTCGACGACATCGACTTCTTCGAAATCCACGAGGCCTTTGCCGGTACCGTGCTGAGTACCCTCGCTGCCTGGGAGGACGAGGAATTCGGCCGCACCCGGCTGGGTCTGGATGGGGCGTTCGGCAGCATCAACCGGTCCCGGCTCAACGTAAACGGGTCCTCCCTGGCCGCCGGCCACCCCTTCGCGGCCACCGGTGGACGGATCGTCGCCTCCCTCGCAAAAATGCTGCACGCCAAGGGCCGCGTCGACGGCCGCCCGGCCCGCGGGCTGATCTCCGTCTGCGCCGCCGGCGGCCAGGGCGTCGTCGCAATTCTTGAAGCACACTAGGGGACTCCAATGACCGACAAATACACCCAACTCGTGACCAAGGGCGTGGGCCGGGACATCGCCAGGAAACTGGGACTGCCCCAGCCCGTCGTCCTTCGGCGCCACAAGCCGGGCCAGCCGCTGGTGACCGGCCCCGTCCTCGTCCAGGGCACCGGCAGCGGTGCCGATGAGCTGGCCTCGGCCCTCCTGTCCTTGGACCTCGATGTGCGCCGGCATGCGGTGCCTAAGGAGAAGCTGGGCGCCATCATTCTGGTGCTGGATGAACTGGCCCGCCCCGAGGATCTGGCGAAGCCGGTGCTCACCGCGGCCACTTCGCTCCGCGACCTGGCACCCAACGCCCGCGTCGTCACCATCTCCCGCGCTGCGGCCGAGGCTGCAGACCCCGCCGCCGCGGACCCTGCCGCCGCGGCTGCCCGCCAGGGCGTGGACGGACTCCTGCGCTCCCTCGCCAAGGAGCTCCGCGCCGGTGCCACCGCCAACGGCATCCTGCTCGCTGGCGGCGCCGGCACCACCAGCCCCAGCACCCTCGGCGCGCTCCGGTTCTTCCTCTCCGGCCGTTCCGCGTTCGTCGACGGCCAGTTCCTGACCGTCAGCTCCACCGGGGGCAAGCTGCCGGCCGACGCCGAGAAGCCGCTGGCCGGCCAGGTCGCCGTCGTGACCGGTGCGGCGCGCGGCATCGGGGCCGCTATTGCACGCACCCTCTACCGCGACGGCGCCACGGTCGTCGCCGTCGACATCCCGGCGGCCGGGGACCGCCTGGCGGCGGTTGCCAACGAGGTGCACGGCACCGCCCTGCAGTTGGACATCAGCAGGGAGGACGCCGGGAAGCGGATCATCGACCACGCCGTGGAACGCCACGGGCGCCTGGACATTGTGATCCACAACGCCGGCATCACCCGGGACAAGCTGCTCGCCAACATGGACCAGGGCCGCTGGGACTCGGTCATTGCGGTCAACATCGCCGCGCAGTTGCGGATCAACGAGGCGCTGCTGGCATCGGAGCACTTCCGGAACTCACCGCGGATCGTTTCCGTGGCCTCCACCAGCGGGGTCGCCGGCAACCGCGGCCAGACCAACTATGCCGCTTCGAAGGGCGGCGTGATGGGCATGGTCCGGGCCACGGCGCCGCTGATCGGCACGCACGGCGGTTCCATTAACGCCGTCGCCCCGGGCTTCATCGAAACCGAGATGACGGCGAAGATCCCGTTCGCCACCCGCGAGATCGCCCGCAGGCTCAACTCCCTGCAGCAGGGCGGCCGGCCGGGGGACGTCGCCGAAGCCATCGCGTTCCTGGCCAGTGATGCTGCCGGCGGCATCTCCGGCGGGGTACTGCGCGTCTGCGGGCAGAACCTGGTGGGGGCATGACCCCATCCGGGCCCGTCATCCTGGGCGAGATGCCGTCGCTGTCAAAGCTGTATGTCAACGCGGCGGCCACGGCCGCCCGCCGCCGGGTTCTGGGCACCCATGCGGGCAACGGGCTCCCTGCGTCACAGCACGAGGTCCGCGGTGTGAAGGCTGCAGTGGAGAACCTCACGGCGTACCAGCACCTGATCGGCGAGACGGCCAGCGATGTGCTGCCCGCCGGGTTCATCCATGCCCTGGCCTTCCCGCTGGCCATGAGCGTGATGAACCGGGACGACTTCCCGCTGCCCTTGCTGGGGATGATCCATCTGGAAAACCACGTGGTGCAGTCCGCGCCGCTGCGGTTCACGGAGACCCTGGACATCCGCGCCTGGGCGGAGAACCTGCGCGGGCACCGGTCAGGCACCCAACTGGACCTCGTGACTGAAGTGCGCCGCACGGGGGAGGACGCCGTCAGCTGGCGCGGTGTCTCAAGCTACCTGGCCAAGGGCGTGTTCCTGCCCGGCATCGACAAGCCCACGGCCGCCTCGGTGCCGGCTGACTTCAAGGCGCCGGATCCCACGGCATTGTGGCAGCTGGGCGTCGACACGGGGCGTGCCTACGCCGCCGTGTCCGGCGACTTCAACCCCATTCACCTGAGCGTCCTTTCGGCCAAGGCCCTGGGGCTGCGCCGGTCGATCGCGCACGGCATGTATCTGGCGTCCAGGGCGCTGGCGGACGTGGGCGCCGCCAAGGGCGAGGCTTTCAGCTGGGACGTGTCCTTCGAGGCGCCGGTGTTCCTGCCGGCCCGCGTCGCGCTGGACATCAGCACGACGCAGGACCCCGACGGCGCCTGGCGGCGCTCCGAGTACGTCGCCTGGAACCCGCGTTTGGGGCGCAAGCACTTCAGCGGATCGGTTGTCGCGCTATAGCGATGCCGGCCGCAACGGACGACGGCGGTGGCCGCCCCAGAGTGGGCGGACGCCGCCGTCGTTGTTTGTGCCCTTGTGCCGGAGTGCCGGCGCCGCAGCGGGATGGCTACGTGCTGTCCGCCGAGGTCTTCACCACCCGCAGCATCCGGTGCAGGCTGAGCAGGATCGATTCGACGGCGCTGGGGGCGCCGCCTGCCGCTTCCTCGGCACCAACCCGTGCCGTCAGCTCCTTGACAGTGGCGTCGGCCGCTTCGCTCAGCTCCGCCTGCCGCTCCGGGGTCTCGTCCTCGACCGAGGACAGGACGTCGCCCACGGCTGACATGGCGTCGGCGAGCGGCGCTGCGTATTCATCCGGCACCACAAAGGGGTTGTCCTTGGCCCAGATGACATCCGACAGCACCTGCGTGACGTCCTGGACGTGAAAGGTTATCCGTTCAAGGTCCCGCAGGTTGCGGTAGTCCTGGCCGATGTCGCGGGGATGGAGCCGGCGTCTGGGGTTGGCCTGCCGGCTGGCGTCCGCCTTCTCCACAGCCAGCCGGACGGAACGCGCTGACGCCTCGAGGGCACCGGACCGCTCGGACCAGGCTTCGTGCTCCGGCGGCCAACTCTCCTTCAGCGCCTTGCCCATGTCCCAGAGCTGCTGGGCGAGCGCGAGGCGCAGTTCGGCGATGCTGAGCTCGGCGGCGCGGAAGTGCAGCGGCGGGAAGACCAGCAGGTTGACGACAATTCCCACCGTCACCCCGACGCCCATCTGGAGAAGGTATCCGAAGGAGAACTGGTCCGGGTTGTGGCCGCCGACCAGCAGGACGAGCAGCGCAGCCGTCGGGATCCAGTCCCGGCCGGAACCCAGTTTGGGGAGTCCGGCCAGGACGACGCCGAACGCCATCACGACGCCGACCGTCAACGGCGTCGGGCTGCCGAGAATGAACAGGACAAAGGCCAGCCCGACCCCGATCGCGAGCCCGACGAGCGTCTGGACGCCCTGGCGCATGGAGCCGGCGACGTTCTCGTACATCGCGACCAGGGCGCCCAGCGGGGCGTAGTAGGGGTAGTCGGCTGCAGAGCCCGGCATGAACGGGGCGATCGCGAAGGCAATGCCCGCGGCCAGCCCTGCTTTCATGGCCAGCTGCAGCCGCGGCCACAGCACCGCTGAGCGGACGTTGCCGGCCACCAGTCGCCAGGCCCTCCGGGGCAGGGAGGGGCCGTCGGTGTGGGGTGCCTCGTCTGTAGTTGTCACCCGGCTCACCCTAGGGCGGGGACGTGGCTGCGACAAGTGGACGAACCCCCGGCCCGGGGCCGCCTAGCCGGCGCCGTGCCCGGGAGCGACTTCCTCCCCGGGCCGCACCGGGCCCGGCGGCGTGCCGTCGCCGAAGGGGCGGCCGCCCAGGGCTTCCCTGCCGTGGGCGCTCAGCCAGTTGCCGAGCTCCGGCCCCGCCGGAACGATCCCGGTGGGGTTGATGTCCTCATGGACGATGTAGTAGTGCTGCTTGATCTGCACGAAGTCGGTGGTGTCACCGAATCCGGGGGTCTGGAACAGGTCGCGGGCGTAGGCCCACAGCGCCGGCATTTCGCTGAGTTTCTGCCGGTTGCATTTGAAGTGCCCGTGGTAGACCGCGTCGAACCGTGCCAGCGTGGTGAAGAGGCGGACGTCGGCCTCCGTGATGGTGTCTCCCACGAGGTACCGCTGGCTGGCGAGGCGCTCCTCCAGCCAGTCCAGGGCGGTCCAGAGCCGGGTGTAGGCGGCGTCATAGGCCTCCTGGGATCCGGCGAAGCCGCAGCGGTACACACCGTTGTTCACCTCGGTGAAGACCCGTTTGTTGACCGTGTCGATCTCCGCGCGCAGCGCCTCGGGGTACAGGTCCGGCGCGCCCGGCCGGTGGTATTCGGCCCACTCGGTGGAGAAGTCCAGGGTGATTTGCGGGAAGTTGTTGGTCACCACCTGGCCGCTGGCGACGTCCACCATGGCCGGAACGGTGATGCCGCGAGGATAGTCCGGGAACCGGCGGAAGTACGCCTCTTGGATCCGCTCGATGCCGAGCACCGGATCCTTCCCGCCGGGATCCAGGTCAAACGTCCAGGAACGCGCATCGTGCGTGGGACCGGGCTGGCCGAGGGAAATGACGTCCTCGAGGCCCAGCAACCGCCGCACGATCACGGTCCGGTTGGCCCACGGGCAGGCGCGGGCCGCGATCAGCCGGTAGCGTCCCGGCTCCACCGGCCAGCCAGGCTCGCCGTTGCGGCCTGGAGTGCCGCCGCGGGTGATCCGGTCCTCGATGTAGTTGGTGTCCCGGGTGAACTCCTCGCCGCCGGTGACGTAGGCACCCTTGGTGCTGAATCCGGGGTCGTCCGTGTGTGGTTGGCTCATGGTCCCAGCCTATGCCGGAGCGCCGCCGGGTCCCTGCCACGGTGGATGCGGCAGTGTCGCGAAGACCTGCGACAACGGCTGCCAGGCGAACCACCAGGCGGCACCGACGACGGCGGCGAACAGGACGATCCACACGGCCGCGGGGATACGGGTGGCCCGGGACAGCAGGTAGGCGTCCGACGTGGCCAGCCGGTCCCGGCGCCGCAGGTGCACGGTGGCCACCTTGCCGAGGTCCCGTACGGCGGCGACCAGGAGCGCCAGACCGAGCGCGATCATCACATGGCCGTTGAATTCCGGCGGGACGAACAGAACGAGCAGGACGGCGGCAAGGACCGCAGCCGCGGTGATGAGCAGCCCGATGCCGTTGCGGATGAACAGGAACGAGGCCAGCAAGATGAGGGTGCCAACCGACATCRCGGCCGGACCCCAGCCGTTGAAGCCGCTCCAGACCATGGCCGCTCCGACGACGGCGGGCACCGGGTAGCCCCAAAACGTGGACCAGACGGCGGCCAGGGGGCGCCTGCTGTAGGTGGTGGTGGTGCCCGAGTGGTCAAGGCTCAGGCGGATGCCGCCCACGCGCTGCCCGGTCATGAGCGCCGCGAAGGCGTGGCCGAGTTCGTGGGTCACCGTGGCCAGCAGTCCGAAGTAGCGCCAGGTCACCCGCGGCAGGGAGAGCGCGACGGCGAGGAGGATCACCAGGGCGAGTTCGGTGCCGGTGACGTGCGGGACGGGGGCCTGGCTGAATCCGGCGGCTATCCGGTTCCACCAGGTCTCGGCGGCGTTGGTCATCCCGTGACCCGCGCAGGTGGTCCTGCGGGGCCCGAGGGGCCCGCACTGTGCCGGATGCAGTACGGAGTCCACGGCCTGGCCTCCAGCCTGCCCTCCGAGATCTCTTCCCCGCACACGGCGCAGATGCCGTAGGTGCCGGTCTCGATCCGCTCGAGGGCTGCCTCGATTTGGGCCAGGCCGTGGCGGCTCTGGTCCAGCAGGGCCGAGGCCTGGGAGAGCTCAAACGCGATGGTCGCGCCCTCGGGGTCGTGTTCGTCGTCGACGTTCGAGTCCTGCCGGGCTGCGTTCACGGCGGTGATGTCCCGGCGGAGCGCGGGCAGGAGTGCAAGTTTTTTGTGGCGCTCCTCCTGGAGGCGTATCCGGAACCGTTCGACGTCGACCATAGGCTGCAAGGCTAGCGCGGCTGACCCGCCGGCGTCGAAAGCCTGCGCCGCAAAGCGCACGCGGGCCGGGCCGAAAGTCCCCGGCGCCCGGGGGAGTCTCCGCCGTACAGTGGGAAGAGGAGACAGTGGCCAGAACTCTTCGGCCGGGAAAGCCAGGAGGCGTCATGGATCAGCAGGCGGCCAACGCCCTGAACGAGAACACAGACGAGGAAGCGCGGGCCCTGGCCGCGGTGGAGCGGCACCACGCGGACATGCTCAAGCGGCTTGACGCCCTGGCAACCGCACTCACCCACGCCGTGAGGGCCGGCGACACCGTGGCGGAGCACGACGCCCACGAGGTGCTGGTGGAATGGTGCGAGACCGAGCTCGTCCCGCACGCGCTCGCCGAGGAAGGGTCCCTCTACGGCGGTGCCCGGAACCTGCCGGAAGGCACGCTGCTGGTGGACGGGATGCTGGCCGAGCACCAGGCGATCGCGGGCCTCGTTGAGGAACTCCGGGGATCGGCCGGCGTGGACGCCGCCGTGGCGGCAGGCTCCCTGCGGAACATCTTTGCCCTGCACCTGGAGAAGGAGAACAGGTTCCTGCTGCCGTTGATCGCTGCGTCCCCCGGGCTGTCGCTGGCGCGCACAGTGGAGGGCCTGCAGGAACTGGTCGGGGAAACCCACGTTCAGCAGCACGGGACGGCGCATGGGGGCAGCGTCTAGAGTTGCCCCATGGCGGATGGCATGCACCCTGACAGCGCTCCCGACGCAGCCGCATTGCTGAGGGAACTCGCGGCAGCCCACGGCGTGGGAACCTCCTACTGGGGCTGGGACGGCGTCGAACGGTCCGTCCCGGAAAGCACCTTGCGCGGCGTCCTCGGCGCGCTGGGCGTCCCGGCCGCGGACACGGACACGATAGAGCGGTCACTGGACGAGGCGCGGCTGGCGCCGTGGCGGCGCCTGCTGCCGCCGGTCGCCGTCGCCCGTGAGGGGCAGGAACTCCTCATCAACGTCCATGTGCCGCACGGAAGCGCCGTCAGCGTATGGATCGCAGCCGAAGACGGCAGCACACACAGGGCAGCGCAGCGGGAGAACTGGGACGCGCCGGTCGAGGTCGACGGCGTCCTCACCGGCCGGGCGACCTTCGCGCTGCCGGGTACGGTGCCGCTCGGCTGGCACACCCTGCTGGCAGACAACGCGGGGACCGTGGCCCGGTGCCCGCTCGTCGTTACACCGCAACGGCTCCACACAACCGAGGCGCTCGCAGGCCGGCGGAACTGGGGCCTGACCGCGCAGCTCTATTCCGTACGGTCCGCCCGGTCCTGGGGCATCGGAGACTTCGCCGACCTCGCGGACCTCGCCACCATGAGCGGGCAGGAGGGCGCCGGATTCCTGCTGGTCAACCCGATGCACGCCGCCGAGCCGCGGCCGCCGGTCGAAGACTCGCCCTACCTGCCCACGACCAGGCGGTTCTTCAACCCCCTCTACCTCCGGGTGGAAGAGATCCCCGAATACGGCTACCTCGGACCGGCCGGCCGGGCCCGGGTGGAGCGGCTCGCCGACCAACAACACTCCGCCAACCACTCCACGGAGCTGCTGGACCGGAACTCCAGCTACGGGGCGAAACTTGYCGCCCTTGAGCTGGTGTTCGGAGTCCCGCGCGACCCCGCCCGCTCCCTCGCTTTTGCGGACTTCTGCCGCGAACAAGGGCAGGGACTCGACGACTTCGCGCTGTGGTGCGCCCTGGCCGAGAAGCTGGCCCCGGACGCCCCGCAATGGGCCGCGGAGGCGGCGACCCCGGACACCGCATACTGCAGGGAACAACGGGCCCTGCTCGCCGGGCGGATCGAATTCCACCGCTGGCTGCAGTGGCTCTGCGACCAGCAGCTTGAGGCCGCCCAGCGCTCGGCCCGGCGGTCGGACATGGAAATCGGAGTCATCCACGATCTTGCGGTCGGCGTTAAGCCGGGCGGCGCGGACGCCTGGACCCTTGCCGGGGTGCTGGCCCGCAACGTCACGGTCGGCGCGCCACCGGACATGTTCAACCAGCAGGGCCAGAACTGGACCCAACCGCCCTGGCACCCGGTTCGGCTCGCCGAGTCAGGGTACGCCGCCTACCGGGACATGCTCCGGACCGTGCTGCGCCATGCCGGCGGGATCCGCGTGGACCACATCCTGGGCCTGTTCCGGCTGTGGTGGATCCCGGAGGGGGCCGGGCCGGGGGAGGGCACCTACGTCTATTACGACCATGAGGCGCTCATCGGCATCCTGGCGCTGGAGGCGCAGCGCGCCGGTGCGGTCGTGATCGGCGAGGATCTGGGGGTGTTTGAGCCGTGGGTCCGGGACTACCTCGCCGAGCGGGGGATCTTCGGCACCTCGATCCTCTGGTTCGAGCACGACGCCGACGGCCCTATTCCGCCGGAGCGGTACCGGCAGCAGTGCCTGACCAGCGTCAACACCCACGACCTGCCCCCGACGGCGGGCTATCTGGCCGGCGAGCACGTCACCCTCCGTGAATCCCTTGGCCTGCTGCGGCGTCCGGTGGAGGAGGAACGCGCCGAGGCCGTGGCGGAGCAGCAGGCGGTGCTCGGCATGCTGCGGGAACGCGGCCTCCTGCCGGAGCCCGGGCACGAAGACGTGCAGGGCACCGTCGAGGCGCTGTACGCCTTCACCACTCTGACACCGTCGTCCCTGCTGGGCGTCGCGCTGGTTGATGCGGTGGGCGAAACCCGGACCCAAAACCAGCCAGGAACCAGCACGGAGTACCCCAACTGGCGCATACCGCTCGCCGGCCCGCGGGGACCGGTGCTGCTCGACGCGCTGCAGGCAGACCAGGGGTTCCGCTCACTGGTCCGCACCATCCGGTCCGCGCTGCCGCCGGAGGCGTAGGAGAGGCACGATCGAGCCTGCGGTCATCATCGTCACGGAGAACAAGGCCGCCGTTGCTCAACCAAGTCATCCGGCGTAAATGGGTGTCTCCGGGAAGAACGAATTGCAGCCCGGGAGGTTGTTCGTGTAGCCCTGCATGAAGGCGTTCACCCGGTCCTGGATCGGGCTTCCTGTTTCACCCTCACCCGGGGGCGCAATGCCCGCCAGCATGGCATTGATGTCGCCCAGGTCCCCGGGATACGCGAGGTTGCCGGCCTGTGCCGCGTTGGCCACCCAGGCGCCGGAAATGCAGTCCGCCTGGTTTTCGAGCAGCATGTTCTGCTCTTCGGTCTCCGGCGCCGGGACGTCCCTGATGTTCTGGATGTGGTGCCCCCATTCGTGCGCGTAGCCGACGGCGGGCGCCGCGCCCCCACGCCGTTGTAGAGCTCCCACAGCGCGTCCTGGCCAACGTAGATGGCCTTGTCCTCCGAGCAGTATGAATAGTCCTGGCTGGTGTACTCCTCCGGGGTTCCGTCATCTTTGACGCAGGCGGTCGCGCCGGTAACGCCGGCCGGCACAAAATAGAACGACGCCGGCCGGTTCTCCACCCCGTAGGTCGCGTCGAACAGCGGGGCTGTCACCGCTATCACGTGGCCAACGTAGCTCGGCATGTCGGCAGGGCCGTGGCAGCCTTCCTGCGTCCCCTTCGGGCAGTAGAGCCGGGCAGGGAGCGAGGGTGGCGTCGGTCGTCACGGGGGTGGGTGTTGCTGCGGCCTGGCCGCCGGGGGAGGCGCTGCCGCCTGTGGCCGGCATCGATCCACCCGGCTGGCCGCCGGGCGTGGAACTGCACGAGGTACAAAGCTAGAGCGAGGCGAGCAGGGCGGACGCTGCGGCTGGACGGCGGTGCATGGGGTACTCCTAGGTGACTAGTGAGACCACAGGTGCTGCCGGTTCCAATGCGGCGTAGTGACTTTCCCCCTCAGGCGACAAGCATAGGTTCGCCCGCAGCCGGTGTCCCCGCTTGAATGCCGGCCGGATGTCATACCGTTCCGGGGGAGCCGGTGCTGCTACCCCGCGGCGAGTTCCCTGACCCAGTCCGGGGTGGCCCGGCCCAGGCGGCGGTCGGTGACGAGGCGGAGCTTCGCGGCTGCGGTTTGTACGCCGTGGTCGCGCGACGCCGCCTCGCGGACGGGGCGGACCGCTTCCCGCGCCCGGGCAGTTGCCGCCGCCGGCGCGAGCGTCAGCGGGTCTRCCCACGCCACCGTGATGATCTCCAGCTCCTCAGGACTGGCCAGTCGGCTGTCGGCCAGGACCGCCAGAACGCCCAGGCCCAGTTCGGCCCGGCGCGGATCTGCGGAGAGGGAACTGTCCAGGGCCCACTGGGTGCGGCTCCACCACTCGCTCCGGTTGTCCGCCTCCCGTTGCTGGGACAGGGTTGCCGAATCGGCAATGGCCCGGTGCCTCAAGGTGCGCAGGCTGACAACGGCACCGATGACGGCCGCGAGCAGCACGGCGAGCGGCCCCAGGGCGGCCAAAACCTGCCACCATTCGGCGGGGCCGGTATGGACGAAGACGTCGACGGGATCTGCGGACGGGGTCACGGCACCAGCCTATAGCCCGGCCTGCTGGCACTGGCCGTGGCGGTGGCCGTAGCCGTAGCCGTGGCCGTGGCCGACGGTGGCGTGATTCCCGCGTCGACGGATGCCCCGGGTCGGCCGTGTGCCGTCCGGGGCGCCTTTGGACACGCCTCCGGCGCTTGGGCCCGGTGGCCGCGGCGTTTTCGTGTCAAGGTGCCCCCGGACCGCAGCCGCCAGAGATGCCCGGCATTTACCCAGGATTTGCCCGACAACAGGGATGAGGCCGCAGGGGCCAAACTCCGGACACACAAAAAAGACCCCGGAATCCATGGGATTCCAGGGCCTTTTCCTGTTGTGCGCGGAGGGGGACTTGAACCCCCACCCCCTTTCGAGGACTAGCACCTCAAGCTAGCGCGTCTGCCATTCCGCCACCCGCGCAGGTGGTATTCGGTGAACCTTTTCGCCTTTCAGCGTTTTGGATTTCTCCGAAGCAGCGAGAAAGACTCTAGCATGAAGTTTCCCGAAACAAATAATCGGGGCCTGATCGGGCATGTGGGTAGGCTGAAGCCAGCAACAGAGCCGACGCCACGAGGAGTGAAACATGACTGATATCAGGCCCGAGGACGAAGTCGTTCGAATCTGCCAGGAACTGATCCGGATCGACACGTCCAACTATGGCGACGGATCCGGCCCGGGGGAGCGGGCGGCTGCCGAATACACCGCGGGGCTGATGACGGAAGTGGGGCTGGACGCCGAAATCTTCGAGTCCGCCCCGGGCCGCGCCAGCGTGGTGACCAGGCTCGCCGGCGAGGACCCGTCCGCCAGCGCCCTGGTGGTCCACGGGCACCTGGATGTTGTCCCCGCGCTCCGCGATCAATGGTCGGTGGATCCCTTTGGCGCCGAACTCAAGGACGGCATGATCTGGGGCCGCGGCGCCGTGGACATGAAGGACATGGACGCCATGATCCTCGCCGTCCTGCGGAATTTTGCCCGGACCGGCCGCAAACCCAAACGAGACCTGATCTTCGCGTTCTTCGCCGACGAGGAGGCCGGCGGCACCTACGGCGCCCGCTATGCCATCGAGAAGCGGCCCGAACTTTTTGACGGCGCCACCGAGGCCATCTCCGAAGTCGGCGGCTTCTCCGCCACCATCGGCGGCCAGCGCACGTATCTGCTCCAGACCGCCGAGAAGGGCCTGTCCTGGCTCCGCCTGGTCGCCCACGGCCGCGCGGGCCACGGCTCCCAGATCAACACGGACAACGCCGTTACCCGGCTGGCCAGCGCCGTGTCCCGCATCGGGGAATACCGGTGGCCGGTGGAACTGACCCCTACCACCCGGCAGTTCCTCGACGGCGTGACGGAACTCACGGGCGTCGATTTCGATCCGGACGATCCGGACAAGATCCTCAAGGAACTCGGCACCGTGGCCCGCTTCGTCGGCGCCACCCTGCAGAACACCACCAACCCGACCCTCCTCAAGGGCGGCTACAAGCACAATGTGATCCCGGAGTCGGCCGAGGCCCTCATCGACTGCCGCACCCTGCCCGGCCAGGAGGAGCACGTCCTCGAAAAGGTCCGCGAACTCGCCGGCAAGGGTGTGGACGTGAGTTACGTGCACAACGACGTCTCGCTGGAGGTCCCGTTCGCGGGGAACCTGGTGGACTCCATGATCGACGCGCTCCACGCCGAGGACCCGGGAGCCAAAGTCCTGCCCTACACGCTCTCCGGCGGCACGGACAACAAGTCCCTGAGCCGGCTGGGCATCACTGGCTACGGCTTCGCCCCGCTCCAGCTCCCGGACGAGCTGGACTTCACCGGGATGTTCCACGGGGTGGACGAACGCGTCCCCACCGAATCCCTGAAATTCGGCGCCCGCGTGCTGGATACCCTGCTCACCAACTACTGAGCCCTGAGAGACACCGCCGATGCGCCCTGAAGACGTCCTGCCCGAATCCCTCCTCGAACGGATCCGCGGCCGCGCCGCCGGCTACGACCGGGACAACGCCTTCTTCCACGAAGATCTGGAGGAGCTGGCTGCGGCCGGCTACCTCAAGATTTTTGTCCCGGCGTCCGACGGCGGACTCGGGCTCGGGCTGTCAGCGGCGGCGCAGCTGCAGCGGAGGCTGGCGACGGCGGCCCCGGCCACCGCACTGGCCGTCAACATGCACCTCGTGTGGACCGGCGTCGCGCACGTCCTGGCCGCCCGCGGTGACTCCTCGCTGGATTTCATCCTCAAGGAGGCCGCGCAGGGCGAGATCTTCGCTTTCGGCAACTCGGAGACGGGGAACGACTCAGTGCTCTTCGACTCCCGCACCTCCGCGGTCCCGCAGTCCGGCGGCGGTTACTCCTTCACCGGCCGCAAGATCTTCACGAGCCTCTCGCCGGCATGGACCCGGCTGGGGATTTTCGGCAAGGACACCTCGGCGGCGGACGGCGAGGGACAGCTGGTCCACGGCTTCATCACCAGGGACACCCCCGGCTACGAAATCCTGGCCGACTGGGACACGCTCGGCATGCGGGCCAGCCAGTCCAACACGACGGTCCTGGACGGTGCGGTAGTGCCGGCGGAAAGGATCTTCCGGAAACTCCCGGTGGGCCCGAATGTGGACCCGCTGATCTTCGCCATCTTCGCGTGCTTCGAGACGCTGCTGGCCGCCGTGTACACGGGCCTCGGCGAACGGGCCCTTGACCTGGCGGTCGACGCGGTGAAGCGGCGGACGTCGTTTAAGAACGGCGGGCGCAGCTACGCCCAGGATCCGGACATCCGCTGGAAGGTCGCGGACGCCGCGATGGCGATGGACGCGCTGTACCCCCAGCTGTCCGGCGTCGCCGCGGACGTGGACGCGCTGGCCGAGCATGGCAGCCAGTGGTTCCCGAAGCTGGTCGGAGTGAAAGTCAGTGCGACGGAGACGGCCCGAACGGTGGTTGACCTGGCGGTCAGGGTCTCCGGGGGATCGAGCTACTTCCGCGGTTCCGAGCTGGAACGGCTGTACCGCGACGTGCTGGCGGGAATGTTCCACCCCTCAGACGACGAATCGGCGCACAACACGGTGGCCAACGCCTGGCTGGGACCGCTCGAACCCTAGACGGTCCTTTGGACCTGCGTCACCCGGCGGCGCAGCCAGAAACGGCGGCCCCCGCCCAAATACAGCACGCTGCGCTCAAGTTCCCACTTGCCGTACTCGGAGTGCTCGACCAGGCGGCGGCGCGCTTCCGGCAGGGAATCCTCAGGGCTGACCGTCAGTACGAGGTACTCGTACTGCCTCACATAGTCCCGTTCCCGCCGGACCGAGCTGCTGAGAAAATGTTCCTTCATTGCTCTCCATTTTCTTCCTTTTCCGGCTAACGTGAAGTCATGAGCATCGATCCGCGTGTCGCGCTTCAATCCCTGACGGCTGCCCTGGAAGAACACCTCGCTGCTGCGTCGGCACGCCGGGGAGATGGGGATCCCGCGGTCGAGGCAGCGTTTTTTGCCGTTGCTGATGCCTTTGAAGTCTACGACGATTCGCTCTACGAAGCGTATGGCGAAGTGACGCCCCTCGAGGTGATCGATGACGACAGCGATGAGGACGAGGAAGAAGACGTCGACGACGAGGAAGACCTCGAAATTCTCCAGGACTAGATCCGGCCGATAGCCAGGGCACTGACCATTCCGCTCAGGCGGGGTTCGACACGTCCTCCAGCGCCTGGGCGATCTGCGGCGGCAGCGGTGCCAGGGTCGAATCCAGGATCTCCTTGAGCTGCACGGGCGTGCGGGCGCCCACGATCGCAGTCGCGACGCCGGGCTGGGACAGCAGCCAGCTCAGCGAGACGTCCAGGGACGTCCGGCCCAGACCCTTCGCCGCCATGGCCACGGCCTCCACCACACTGGACGCGGCACCCTCCAGGTACGGCTCCACGTAGCCGGCCAGCCGCGTACTGGCCGCCCGCGAATCCGCGGGAATGTTGCCGCGGTACTTGCCGCTCAGCACGCCGCGCCCCACCGGGCCCCACGCCATCAGGCCCAGTCCGGCGTCTTCGACGGCTGGAATGAGTTCAGCTTCGGGGGAGCGGTGGAGGAGGGAGTACTCCGACTGGTTCGCGATCAGCGGGAAGCCGGCCACTGCGGCGGCCTTCGCCGTCTGCCAGCCGTTGAAGTTGGACACGCCGGCGTAGCGGGCGCGGCCCGAACGCACTGCATATTCAAGCGCGGACAAGGTCTCTTCCAGCGGAACGTTGGGGTCCCAGGCGTGGGCGAACCAGAGGTCCACATAGTCGGTACCCAGCCGGGCCAGGCTCGCGTCCAGGCCGGAGAGCATCCCGTTCCGTGAGGTGTCGACCCCGCGCCGGCCATCCGAAAACGAAAGTCCGGCTTTGGTGGAGATGACCACTTCGGAGCGGGCCACGACGTCGCCCAGCATCCCGCCCAGCATCGCTTCGGCCTGGCCGTCGCTGTAGGAAGCAGCGGTGTCGATCAGGGTCCCGCCGCCGTCGACAAAGGTGCGGAGCAGGGCCGAGGCATCCTGCTCATCGGTTTCCCGGGCCCAGGACATGGTGCCGAGGGAAAGGGAGGACACACGCAACCCACTGTTGCCGACATAACGCTGCTGCATGTCAGCAAGCTTACGGGGATTCGGAATGTTTCATGACGTAGGGTCTATATACGTGAACTGGTTTGAAGCGGCCTTTTTGGGCCTTGTGCAGGGGCTGACCGAATTCCTCCCGATTTCCTCGAGCGCCCATCTGCGGATTGTGGGCTCGTTCCTCCCGAACGCCGCGGACCCCGGCGCGGCGTTTACCGCCATCACCCAGCTGGGCACGGAAACCGCCGTCGTGGTTTATTTCTGGCGCGACATTGTGCGGATCGTCAAAGCCTGGGCCGGATCCCTGACCGGCAAAGTCTCCCGGCAGGACCCCGACGCCCGGATGGGCTGGCTGGTGATCCTGGGCAGCCTGCCGATCATCGTCCTCGGGCTGCTGTTCCAGGACCAGATCGAGTCCGTGCTCCGCAGCCTCTGGATCGTCGCCACCATGCTGATTGTCTTCGGCATGATCCTCGCCGTCGCCGACGCCGTCGGACGCCAGGACCGCGACCTGACCCAGCTGACCTATAAGCACGGCATCCTGTACGGCCTGGCGCAGGCCCTGGCCCTGATCCCGGGCGTGTCCCGCTCCGGCGGCACCATCACCGCGGGCCTGCTGATGGGCTACACCCGTGAGGCGGCGGCCCGCTACTCCTTCCTGCTGGCCATCCCGGCCGTGTTCGGCAGTGGGCTGTACCAGCTCTACAAAGTGGTCTCCAAGGACGGCATCACCGGGCCCTACAGCCTCCCGGAAACAGCCCTCGCCACGGCCGTCGCCTTCGTTGTGGGGTACATCATCATCGGCTGGTTCCTGAAGTACGTCTCGACCCACAGCTACCGGCTTTTCGTCTGGTACCGGATCCTGCTCGGCCTGGCCCTGTACCTGCTGCTCGGTTTCAACGTCATCAGCGCCTAGCACTAGGCTTGGTCTGTGAAGTCTTGGATCTCCCGCCCCGTTCCCCAGCTCCCGGGCAGCATGCCTGCCCTCCGCCTCTTCGACACCGCCAAAGGCAGTGTTGTTACCCTCGGCGCAGCCGGCGAACAGTCCATGTATGTCTGCGGAATCACCCCGTATGACGCCACCCACATGGGCCACGCGGCCAGCTATGTCGCGTTCGACCTGCTCAACCGTGCCTGGCGGGACGGCCGGCAGACGGTCTCCTACGTGCAGAACGTCACCGACGTCGACGACCCCCTGCTGGAGCGCGCGACGGCGACCGGCGTGGACTGGCGTGACCTCGCCGCCAGCCAGATAGAACTTTTCCAGACGGACATGGCAGCCCTCAATGTGCTGGCCCCGGACCGGTACGTGGGCGCCGTGGAGGCCATCCCGCTGATCGTGCCGGCCATCGAACAGCTGCTGCAGCGGGGTCTGGCCTACCGGGTGGCCGGCGGCGCCGGCGAGCCTGACGGGGACGTCTATTACGACGTCGAAGCCGCCGGCAAGCACTCTGCCGAGGCCACGGATGCCTGGACGCTCGGCGCCGTCTCCGGATTGTCCGACGCCGAGATGCTGGAGCTCTTTGCCGAACGCGGCGGCGATCCCGGCCGTGCCGGCAAACGCCAGGCGCTGGACCCGTTGCTCTGGCGGGTGGCCCGCGACGGCGAACCCAGCTGGCCCGGCGGAGAACTGGGGGAGGGCAGGCCCGGCTGGCACATCGAGTGCACGGTCATCGCCCAGAAGTACCTCCCCGCCCCGTTCACGGTGCAGGGCGGCGGCTCGGACCTGATCTTCCCGCACCACGAGATGGGCGCCGGGCATGCCTACTCGCTGTCCGGTGTGCCGCTGGCACAACACTTCGCGCACGCCGGCATGGTGGGCCTCGACGGAGAGAAGATGAGCAAGTCCAAGGGAAACCTGGTCCTTGTTTCCAAGCTCCGCGCCGCCGGCGAGGAACCCGCCGCAATCCGGCTGGCCATCCTGGCCCACCACTACCGCAGCGACTGGTCCTGGACCGATGCCGGGTTCGCCGCCGCCAAGGAGCGGCTCCGCATTTGGCGGGAGGCCCTCGCCGCTGCGCCCGCCGGCTCAGCCGCCGGGCTGGTGTCCCGGATGCGGGCCGAACTGTCGGATGACCTGAACGCCCCGGGGGCCGTCGCCGCCGTGGATGCCTGGGCACAGGCCGCGGTCTCAGCCGGCCACGAGGCGTCGCCGTCGGACGCGTCACTGGTGAGCGACGCCGTCGACGCGCTGCTCGGCGTCGAACTCTAGGAGCGGAAGCCCCGGCGCCGAATGCTAGGGCTTGTCCTTGCCGCGGCGCTTGAGGTAACGCTCGAACTCCCGGGCGATTGACTCGCCGCTGGCCTCCGGGAGGTCGGCGGTGTCCTTCGCTTCCTCCAGCTGGCGCACGTACGCCGCGATCTCGGGGTCTTCGGTGGCGAGTTCATCGACGCCGCGCTCCCACGCGTCGGACTCCTCGACGAGTTCCTGGGTGTCGAGCGGGACCTGCAGCAGTTCCTCGATCCGGTGCAGCAGCGCGAGCTGCGCTTTGGGGGAGGGCGCCTGCGCCACGTAATGCGGCACGGCGGCCCACAGCGAGACGGTCGGCAGCCCGGCCAGCAGCGCGACCTCCGCGAGGACCCCGACGATCCCCACCGGCCCCTCGTACTGCGAGGCCTCGAGGTCCATCCGCTCCCTCAGCGCAGGGTCATCGGTGGAGGCACTCACCGGAATCGGCCGGCTGTGCGGCACGTCGGCCAGGAGGGCGCCGACTAGGATCACGTAGTCCACGTGGAGCGCCTCGGCATGGACCAGAAGTTCGGCGGTGTACGCACGCCACTTGTAGGACGGCTCCGTGCCCTGGACRAARATGACGTCCACGTTGGACTCGGGAACACTCGCCTTGAAGATCCGGGTCGAGGGCCACTTGATTTTCCGCTCACCCGACGCCGTGCGGCGGATCGTGGGCCGGGTGAACTGGAAGTCGTAGTATTCGTCGGCGTCGATCGAACCGGCTTTCTTGCCGCCCCAGAGCTTGTTGAGGTAGCGCAAGGCATCGCTCGCAGCCTCCCCGGCGTCGTTCCAGCCTTCGAAGGCCGCCAGCAGCACCGTGATGCGCTGTCCCTCGGGTACGGGCTGCAGCAGCCGTTCCGGCTCGGGCACGTCGCCCGTTTCCGTGGGGTCTACCTCGAAGCTATTCATCTCTTCACCCTACGTCCAAGGACCCGGAGCACGCATGGAATGAAGCGCCGGGAATCGCCGTCTCGTGGCCGATATTCGCCGTAGGCGTAGTATCCGGCCCCTGACAGCACGGCGCCGTAGACTGGAAAACATGCAATCCTCAGCTTCCCAGCCCCTCCTCAAAGCCGCGCTCTGGGACATGGATGGCACCATTGTCGACACCGAGCCGTACTGGATCGAAGCGGAACACGCCCTGGTCACCGCGCACGGCGGGCAGTGGTCCCACGAGAAGGCCATGCAGCTGGTGGGCCAGTCCCTCGTCTTCTCCGCGGGGATCCTGCAGGAAGCCGGCGTCGCGCTGGAGCGCCGGGAAATCATCGACATCCTGACGGCCGAAGTCATCCGCCAGGTCCGCACCTCCGTGCCGTGGCGGCCGGGCGCCCGCGAACTGCTCGAAGAACTCCACACCGCGGGCATCCGCTGCGTCCTTGTGACCATGTCCGAGGCCCCGCTGGCCCGGGAGATCGTGGCCAGCCTGCCCAGGCCCTACTTCGAGTTCTTGGTCACCGGCGACACTGTCACGCAGGGCAAGCCGCATCCCGAGGCCTACCTCACGGCGGTCGGACTGCTGCAGGAGCAGGACCCTGACCTCGGCCTGCACCACTGCATCGCACTGGAAGACTCCAAGCCGGGCGTGGCCGCCGCCGTCGCCTCCGGGGTGCCGACCGTCGCCATTCCCCACATCGCACCGTTGCCGCACGATCCCCGCCATGCCATGTGGGACACCCTGGAAGGGCGTACTGTGGCCGACCTCGAAGAGCTCGTCGCCCTGCGCCACGAGTTCCCGGAAGCCACCTTCGGCCTGGCCCGCGGCTCCGCGCCGGAGGCGGTCCATGACTGACACCGACACCCAGGGCCGCAGCGGCCAGAACCCCCGGAAACAGGGCCGCAAGGAGGGAATCCCGCTGGGCCGCATCGCCGGCATCCCCGTGATCCTCGCCTACTCGTGGTTCATCATTGCGGCGTTCACGGTGATCGCGTTCGGGCCCGTCCTGCAGAACGACTATCCCCGCCTCGGCGTCACCGCCTTCTTCGTCGCCTTCGCCTACGCGCTGCTGCTGCTGGTCTCTGTCCTCGTGCATGAGCTCGCGCACGCCCTGACCGCCAAGCTGTTCCACTGGCCCACGGAGAAAATTGTCCTCAACCTCTGGGGCGGCCACACCGAGTTCCAGAGCTTCACGGCCTCTCCTGGCCGCTCCGTCCTGGTTGCGATGGCGGGACCGGCCGCGAACTTTGTCCTTGCCGGCGCAGGCTGGCTCCTGCTGACCGCCGGCGACCTCACCGGGGTACCCGGAATCCTGACCAATATCTTTGTCTGGGCCAACCTGCTGATCGGCATCTTCAACGTCCTCCCGGGGCTGCCGCTGGACGGCGGCCGGCTCGTCGAATCAGCCGTCTGGAAGTTGACCGGAAGCCAGGAAAAGGGCACCGTGGCTGCCGGCTGGGGCGGCCGCATCATCGTGATCGCCCTCGTGGCCTGGTTCGTGGCCCTGCCGCTGCTCAGTGGCGGCGAGCCGGACCTGTTCATGGCGCTCATCACCCTCCTTGTGTGCAGCTTCCTCTGGATGGGTGCCAGCGCCTCAATCCAGCAGGCCCGCCTGCGGGGCCGGCTGCCGGGCGTGGAAGCCGGCGCCCTCGCCGAGCCCGCAGTGGGCCTCCCGGAGTCGGCCACCGTGGCCGATGTGCTGGCGCTGGCACCGGATCCTGCCACCGGGACGGCTCCCGCCGTCGTGCTGTACCGCCATGACGGACGTCCGTCTGCAGTGGTCGACGCCGGTGCCCTCGCTACGGTTCCCGCGGCCGCCACCGCCGCCACACCCCTCACGGCCGTGTCCTACGCCCTCGGTGCGGGAGCCTACGTGCCCGAGTGGTCCAAGGGACAGGAACTGATCCAGTACCTGTCGCAGCTCGAGGGCATGGAGTACGCCGTCGTCGACCGGGACGGAACCGTCACCGGCCTGCTCCGGCAATCCGCCGTCCTGGGCGCCCTCACGGGCAAGGGCGACGGCGCCGGCAAGCGGATGTACGGCCAAAGCCGGTAGAGTTACCTGCCGGTCGTGTATTTCCGGCCTTGCATTTCCCATCAGGGGTTCAAGCCCCGGGCACGAGCCGCTGGCACGCCGGCACCATCCGCGGCCACACAGCTTTACAGGAGCGAGGAACATTTTCATGAGCAGCGACACCGCCGCAGGCACCAGCCCGGACGACACCGGAACAGCCGGCCGCGCAGCAACGATTGCTACCGCCGCCCCGGTCGGCGCCGCGCGCCGCCGCGGACCCTTCCGGGAAGGCGAGCGCGTGCAGCTCACCGACGAGCGCGGCCGCATGAACACGATCAGCCTCGAAGCCGGCGGCGCGTTCCACACGCACCGCGGCTTCCTGAACCACGACGAAATCATCGGCAAGCCGGACGGCTCCGTGGTGGTCAACAACGTCGGGCAGCAGTACCAAACGCTGCGGCCGCTGCTCTCGGACTTCGTCCTCTCGATGCCCCGCGGCGCAGCCGTCGTCTACCCCAAGGATGCTGGCCAGATCGTCACCATGGCGGACATCTTCCCCGGCGCACGCGTCGTGGAAGCGGGCGTCGGCTCCGGCGCCCTGTCCATCTCGCTGCTCCGCGCGGTCGGGGACAACGGATACCTGCACTCCTTCGAACGTCGGGAGGAATTCGCTGACATCGCCCGCGGCAACGTCGAGACGATCTTCGGCGGCCCGCACCCGGCCTGGCAAATCTCCCTCGGCGATTTCCAGGAGGAAGTGGTCCGCACCGAAGAGCCCGGCTCCGTGGACCGCGTGGTGCTGGACATGCTGGCCCCGTGGGAATGCCTCGACGCCGTCGCCACCGTGCTGGCACCGGGCGGCGTGTGGATCAACTATGTCGCCACCGTGACGCAGCTGTCCCGGACCGCGGAGGCCATCCGCGCCGACGGCCGCTTCACCGAACCCGACGCCTGGGAATCCATGGTCCGCGGCTGGCACCTCGAGGGCCTGGCAGTCCGCCCGGACCACCGGATGGTCGCCCACACCGGCTTCCTGCTGGTCACCCGGCGGCTGGCCGACGGCGTCACGGGCATCTCCGTGAAGCGCCGGCCCTCCAAGACCGACTTCAACGAAGAGGACGTCAACGCCTGGACGCCCGGGGCCGTGGGGGAGCGCGCCGTCTCGGACAAGAAGCTGCGCCGGGCCGCCCGGGACGCCATCGCCGGAACCAACGTCAAGGACGATCCGGATATTACGAAGTAGTCCGTATTTCGGAAGACTCCAGCGGCACCCGGCTTCTTGGGGCTAATGTCTTAATAGAAGCGTAGGAAGGGGCTGATGCACGATGGAGACTCCGAACACCGATCCGGGCCTGACACCGGCAGAGGACGCGGCAGCAGCCGCGGGACAAACGCACGCCGACGCTGACCGCTACGGCGCCGGCGAACTGTCCGTGGCCGAGCGGCAGGTCAATATCCTCCGGGACAAACTCCGGCATATTGACCGCCAGCTCGCCGCCGCCACGCAGAACAACTCCAAGCTCGTGACCATGCTGGAGGCTGCCAAGCAGGAAATCCTCCGGCTGAAGAACGCCCTCGACCAGGAGGGCCAGCCGCCGTACAGCTTCGGCACGGTGCTGCAGCTGAACCCGAAACGCCACCCCGCCGCCGGCAACGGCGGCCAGGCCGTCACCGAAGAGTCCGTGGACATCTTCAACGCCGGCCGCAAGATGCGCGTGGGCATCAGCCCGCTGGTCAACATGAACCAGCTGGCTGTCGGCCAGGAGGTCCTCCTCAACGAGGCCCTCCTGGTTGTCGCCGGGCTGGGCTACGAGCGGGCCGGGGACCTGGTGACGCTCAAGGAACTGCTCGGCGCGGACCGTGCCCTGGTGGTCGGCCGCGCGGACGAGGAACGGGTTATCCGTCTCTCCGGGCCCCTGCTCGCGCAGAAGCTCCGCGTCGGCGACGCTCTCTCGATCGATTCCCGCACCGGTTACGCCCTCGAGAAGATCCCGCGTTCCGAGGTCGAGAACCTGGTCCTCGAAGAAGTTCCGGACATCACCTACCAGGACATCGGCGGGCTGGGACCGCAGATCGAACAGATCCGCGACGCCGTGGAACTGCCGTTCCTGCACCCGGACCTCTACCGTGAACACGGCCTCAAGGCACCCAAGGGAATCCTGCTCTACGGCCCCCCGGGCTGCGGAAAGACGCTGATTGCCAAGGCCGTCGCCAATTCGCTAGCGGCCCGGGCCGCCGAGCRCACCGGCAAGACGGACATGAAGAGCTACTTCCTGAACATCAAGGGCCCGGAGCTGCTGGACAAGTACGTCGGAGAGACCGAACGGCACATCCGGCTGATCTTCGCCCGCGCCCGTGAAAAGGCCTCCGAGGGCAGCCCCGTGGTGGTGTTCTTCGACGAAATGGACTCGCTGTTCCGCACCCGCGGCACCGGCATCTCCTCCGACGTCGAAACGACCATCGTCCCGCAGCTGCTCAGCGAGATCGACGGCGTCGAGCGCCTCGACAACGTGATCGTGATCGGCGCGTCGAACCGCGAGGACATGATCGACCCCGCCATCCTGCGGCCGGGGCGGCTGGACGTCAAGGTCAAGATCCACCGCCCCGATGCGGAGGCCGCGGCCGACATTTTCAACAAGTACATCACCGCCGACCTGCCGTTCCACGAATCCGATCTCGCCGAGCACCACGGCGATGTCCAGGCCACCGTGGATGCGATGGTGCAGCGCACCGTCGAGGCCATGTACTCCACCGAAAAGTCCAACGAATACCTCGAGGTCACGTACGCCAACG
Organism: Arthrobacter sp. YAF17; assembly: GCF_052113365.1. Classification (NCBI taxonomy): domain Bacteria; kingdom Bacillati; phylum Actinomycetota; class Actinomycetes; order Micrococcales; family Micrococcaceae; genus Arthrobacter; species Arthrobacter sp. YAF17. Next base: position 382,957 of record NZ_JBFRDB010000001.1, read on the forward strand.
GCGACACCGAAATGCTCTACTTCAAGGACTTCAACTCCGGTGCCGTGGTGCAGAATGTCGTGGACCGGGCCAAGAAGTACGCCATCAAGGACCTGCTCACCGTGGGCCAGAAGGGCATCCGGATCGACCACCTGCTGCGCGCCGTTGTCGACGAGTTCCGCGAGCATGAGGACATGCCCAACACCACCAACCCGGACGACTGGGCACGGATCTCGGGCAAGAAGGGCGAACGCATCACCTACATCCGGACCATCGTCCAGGGCAAGGCGGGGCAGGAGCCCGGCAAGTCCATCGAGACGATGCCGACCACGGGCCAGTACCTGTGACGGCAGTTCCCGGCCGGCCGGCCGCCGATTCCGGGCTGCCGGCCGGCGGAGCCATGCGGGTCATGGGGTCGGAGACCGAGTACGGCATCCACGCACCCTCCGCCCCCGGGGCCAACGCCACTATGATGTCCGCGCGGGTGATCCAGGCCTACGCCCAGGTGACACGGCAGCGCGCCGCCGGCGGCGCCGAAACCCGCTGGGACTACACCGACGAGGAACCGCTGCATGACGCGCGGGGCTGGACGCTGGAGCGCAGCAAGGCCGACCCCGACCAGCTGACCGACCAGCCTCCCGTCCTCGACGCCGAGGCTGTCGCCCTCGCCTACGGGCGGCAGGAACTGGAGGCCGACGGCGAGGACGAATCCGGCGCGCTGCTGATGAACATGGTCCTCGGCAACGGCGCCCGGTTATACGTCGACCATGCCCACCCCGAATACTCCAGCCCGGAAGTGACCAACCCGCGCGACGCCGTCGCCTGGGACGCGGCCGGAGACCTCGTGGCCCTGGCGGCGGTGCGCCGGCTGGCAGGGGACCMTGAACTGCCCCCGGTCAATCTGTACAAGAACAACACCGACAACAAGTCGGTGTCCTACGGCTCCCACGAGAACTACCTCATGCCCCGCAATGTGCCGTTCGGGGACATCGTGCGCGGCCTCACACCCTTCTTTGTCACCCGCCAGATCATCTGCGGGGCCGGCCGGGTCGGCATGAAACAGGACGGCTCCCGGCCCGGCTACCAGATCAGCCAGCGGGCGGACTTTTTCGAGACCGAGGTGGGCCTCGAGACGACCATCCGCCGCCCCATCATCAACACCCGCGACGAACCCCACGCGACGGCGGACAAGTACCGGCGGCTGCACGTCATCATCGGCGACGCCAACCTCAGCCAGGCCTCCAACTACCTCAAATTCGGCACCACCGCGATGGTGTTGAGCCTGATCGAGGCCGGCCTTGCGCCCCGGCTCGAAGTCCATGAGCCGGTGGCCGCGCTGCAGGCCGTCAGCCATGACACCTCACTCACGGCCACCTTCCGGCTGCTCGACGGGCGGCGGATCACCGCCCTGGACCTGCAGTGGATCTACTACGAAGCGGCCGCGAAGCACGCCCAGGACACCGGCGTCGCCGACGCCGTGGACGGGGACGGCCACACCCACCAGGTGTTGGAACGCTGGCAGGCGACGCTGACGGAGCTGGGCAGCGACCGGGCGGCAGCGGCGTCCTCCGTGGAGTGGCTCGCCAAGCTCTCGCTGCTGGACGGCTACCGGGAACGCGACGGACTCGACTGGGGCCACGCACGGCTGGGCCTCGTTGATCTGCAGTGGGCGGACATCCGGCCCGAAAAGGGACTCTATTACCGACTGCTGGCACGTGACCGCATGCAACGGCTCGTCGACGACGGCGCGATCCAGCGGGCGGTCACCGAACCGCCGTCGGACACCCGGGCGTTCTTCCGGGGCCGCTGCGTCAGCCGCTTCGGGGCCGACGTTGTCGGCGCCAGCTGGGACTCCGTGATCTTCGATGTGCCCGGCCGCGGCAGGCTTCAGCGGGTCCCCACCCGGGAACCGCTGCGCGGAACCGAGGCTCTCACCGGGGGTCTCTTCGCCCGTCACCGCGAAGCCGGACCGTTCCTCTCCGAACTGCTGGGACTCCCACCGGGTTCCTAGGGACAAAGAGCCCCGCAGCGGCCCCGGGCGTGGCAATATGGCTTACAGGATGTCCCTCGCGCAGACGGGACGGACAGAAGGAGAAAACAATGGCAGGCCAGGAGCAACAGCAGCCGCAGCCGCGGGACACCGAGGTCGACGAGGACATCCCCGCCGCCCCGCCGGCCCCGGCGGAGGGACAGGCATCGGCCGCCACCCAGGGCGTCGACGATCTGCTCGATGAGATCGACGGTGTGCTGGAGTCCAACGCCGAAGAGTTCGTCCGGGCGTTCGTCCAAAAGGGCGGCCAGTAGGCCGGCCGGACCACGGCGGCCCAGGGGTTGCGCCGACACGGGGCTGAGTGCCGGAAGTCGTTGATTCACTACGTTGAGGGAGTGCACCAGTGCAGGAAACCACAGCCAACCAGGTAGCAGCCAACGCCACGTCCTCCTTCACCGAACATCTGCAGCGCCAACGTCCCGATCTGCTGCCGTTCGGCCAGCACCTTGGGGCGGGAGCGGCCGCAATGGGCACAGCACAACCCCTGCAGGCGCCGCACGGGACCACGATCGTCGCGCTGGGTTATGCCGGCGGTGTGTTGATGGCAGGGGACCGGCGCGCCACCATGGGCAACGTCATCGCCAGCCGGCACATCGAGAAAGTCTTCCCGGCGGACCAGTTTTCGGTGCTCGGCATCGCCGGGACCGCGGGCATCGCCCTCGACATCACCCGGCTCTTCCAGGTCGAACTCGAACACTACGAGAAGATCGAGGGGACACTCCTGAGCCTGGACGGCAAGGCCAACCGCCTCGGGGCCATGATCCGCAGCAACCTGCCGATGGCCATGCAGGGACTCGCGGTGGTGCCCCTGTTCGCGGGCTTCGACCGGCCGGCCGGCGTCGGACGGCTCTTCTCCTATGACGTCACCGGCGGCCGGTATGAGGAGCAGGAGCACCACTCCGTCGGTTCGGGCTCGATGTTCGCCCGCGGCGCGCTCAAGAAACTCTGGCGGCCCAACCTCACCGAGGAGGAGGCCGTCGCCGTCGCGGTCGAGGCGCTCTACGACGCCGCCGACGACGACTCCGCCACCGGCGGCCCRGACCCCGTCCGGCAGCTCTGGCCGGTGGTCTACATCGTCAACCGAACAGGTGCCTTCCGGGTTCCGGAGCGTGAGCTCGCGGCGAGGGCGGCGACCATCATAGAGTCCAGGGCCGCGGCCCAGCGGGAGGCCTGAGATGACCCAGCAGTTCTACGTATCGCCCGAACAACTGATGAAGGACCGCGCGGACTTCGCGCGGAAGGGCATCGCGCGCGGGCGCTCCGTGGTGGTCATCAGCTGCCGCGACGGGATCGCCCTCGTGGCCGAGAACCCGTCCCCCTCGCTGCACAAAATCGGGGAAATCTACGACAAGATCGCGTTCGCGGCCGTGGGGAAGTACAACGAATTCGAAAGCCTCCGCCAGGCCGGGGTGCGGTACGCCGACGTGCGCGGCTACTCCTACGACCGGGAGGACGTTACGGCCCGGGGCCTCGCCAGCGTCTACGCGCAAAGCCTGGGGGCGGTGTTCACGGCCGAACAGAAGCCCTTCGAGGTTGAACTGGCCGTGGCCGAGGTGGGGAACTCCCCGGAAGCGGACCACCTGTACCGGCTGACCTTCGACGGGTCGATCGCCGACGAGAACGGCTTCATTGTGATGGGCGGCCAGGCGGACAAGGTCTCGGAAGCAGTCGCAGCGGGCTGGCGGGGCGAACTCGACTTTGCCGGCGCCATCAGGCTGGCCCTGGCCGGCCTCGTCGCGGACAAGGAAACCACCACGCTGCCGGCGTCGGCGGTGGAGGTGGCCGTGCTGGACCGCGGCTCGGAAAGCAGCCGCGGCGCCCGCCGCGCTTTCMGCCGGCTTGAGGACGCAGACATCACGGCATTGCTGGCTGAGGAGAACTGAGATGGACAAGCGTATTTTCGGCATCGAAACCGAGTTCGGGATTTCCTATTCCAGCCCGGAGTCCCGTCCGCTGGCCCCCGAAGAGGTGGCCCGCTACCTGTTCCGCAAGGTGGTCAGCTGGGGGAGGTCCTCCAACGTGTTCCTGACCAACGGGTCCAGGCTGTACCTCGACGTCGGATCCCACCCGGAGTACGCCACCGCGGAGTGCGACGACCTCGCCCAGCTGATCGCGCACGACCGGGCTGGGGAACTGATCCTGGACGACCTCGTCGACGAGGCGCAGGAACGGCTCGCGGCGGAGGGTTTCAACGGCACCGTCTACCTTTTCAAGAACAACACCGACTCCGCCGGGAACTCTTACGGCAGCCATGAGAACTACCTCATCCCGCGGCGCGGCGAATTCTCCCGGCTGGCCGAGATCCTGATCCCGTTCCTGGTGACCCGGCAGCTGATCGCGGGCGCCGGCAAGATCCTGAAGACCCCGCATGGAGCCACGTTCGCGTTCTCCCAGCGCGCCGACCACATCTGGGAGGGCGTCTCCTCCGCCACGACGAGGTCCCGCCCGATCATCAACACCCGCGACGAGCCGCACGCCGACGCCGAGTTCTACCGCCGGCTGCACGTGATCGTGGGCGATTCCAACATGTCCGAGACCACCGCCCTGCTCAAGGTCGGGACCGTCGACCTGATCCTGCGGATGATCGAGGCCGGGGTCATCATGCGCGACATGCGGATGGAGAACCCCATCCGCAGCATCCGCGAAATCTCCCATGACCTCAGCGGGCGCGCCCTGGTCCGGCTCGCCAACGGCCGGCAGCTCACCGCCCTGGAAATCCAGCGCGAATACCTGGGCAAGGTCACGGCGTTCGTCGCGGAAAACGGCGCCCACAATGCGCACGTACCGCTGATCCTGGACCTCTGGGAACGCACACTGGACGCGATCGAGAGCGGCGACACCAGCAAAATCGACACCGAGGTGGACTGGGCCATCAAGAAGAAGCTCATGGACAACTACCGCGAACGGCACAACCTGGGCCTCGACGCGCCCCGGATCGCCCAGCTGGACCTGACCTACCACGACATCTCCCGGACCCGTGGCCTCTACTACCTGCTGCAGTCCCGCGGGGCCGTGCGCCGCGTGGTGGACGATACCGCCGTCAAGGACGCCGTGGACGCACCGCCGCAGACCACCCGCGCCAAGCTGCGCGGCGACTTCGTCCGCCGGGCGCAGGAACTGGGACGCGACTACACCGTGGACTGGGTGCATTTGAAGCTCAACGACCGCGCCCACCAGACCCTTTTGTGCAAGGACCCGTTCCGCAGCGTCGATGAGCGCGTGGATGCCCTGCTGAACTCTATGGGCTGATACCCAGCTTTCCGCGTTATTCTGGAATGGTGCCGTTCGCGGCCAACGCTTGCTTTGCCGCTGGCAACTGCCCGGCGAGGCGTCCACCCTGCCCCGACGAAAGTTCTTAAGTGCGCCGACTACTAGCAATTCTTCTTCCCGGACTGCTGCTGCTGACTGCTTGCGGCGGCGGTGAACCTGCCGCCCCGGAACCCACCAGCCAGTCCGCCGGTGAGACCGCCAAGCTCGACTCCGTCAAGCTGACGGAGAACGGCGACAAGAAAGCGCCCGGTGTTGAATTCGCCAAGCCCCTCGAGGTCAAGGAACCCACTGTCAAGGTGGTCACGGAGGGCGGCGGCGACCGGGTCAAGCCGAACCAGATCGCTTCCATCTCCATCGTCGCCCTCAGCGGCAAGGACGGCTCCACGCTGGAGGACACCTTCCCGAAGGATCCGGAAGAGCTCGAACTGAACGACGAGCTCAAGACCAGCAGCGCCGTCATCTATAACGCCTTCGTGGGCGCGAAGGTGGGCTCCCACCTGGCCCTCGCCGTACCCGGCGCCGCAGCTACCGCCGGCGCCGAGGCGCAGCCCACCCAGCTCCTCGTCGTCAAGGTGCTCTCCGCCAAGGACGCCCCGCCGGTCCTGGACAAGCCCGAGGGTGAAACTGTCACCCCGCCGGCAGGCCTGCCGACCGTCAAGGACAACGACAAGGGCATCCCGGAAATCTCCGTCGAGGGCGTCGCCGCCCCGACCGCACTCGTGTCCCAGGACCTCATCAAGGGCAAGGGCCCGCAGGTCAAGGAAACCGACACCCTCACCGTGAACTACGTCGGCGTTGCACTGGCCGGCGGCAAGGTCTTCGACTCCAGCTTCGACCGCGGACAGAAGGCCACCTTCCCGCTCACCGGAGTCATCAAGGGCTGGACCCAGGGCCTGGCCGGCAAGACTGTTGGCTCCCGCGTCCTTCTCGTCATCCCCCAGGACCTTGCCTACGGCGCGGAAGGCCAGGGCGACGCTAAGGGCGACCTCGTCTTCGTCGTCGACATCCTCGGCGTCAAATAACCACCCCATGCAGCACCACCACCCAAGCCAACGAAGGAGCAACCATGTCATTTGGACAGCGCAACATCGACCGCCAGAAGCCGGAAATTGAGTTCCCCGAAGGCGACGTGCCCACCGAGCTGGTCATCACCGACCTGATCGAAGGCGACGGCGCCGAAGCCAAAGCCGGGGACACCGTCTCCACCCACTACGTCGGCGTGGCCTGGTCCACCGGCGAAGAGTTTGACGCCTCCTGGGGCCGCGGGGCACCGCTGGACTTCCGCGTCGGCGTCGGCCAGGTCATCCAGGGCTGGGACCAGGGCCTGCTGGGCATGAAGGTCGGCGGCCGCCGCCGGCTGGAAATTCCCTCCGAGCTGGCCTACGGCTCTCGCGGAGCCGGCGGAGCGATCGGCCCCAACGAAGCCCTGATCTTCGTCGTCGACCTCGTCGGCGTCCGCTGAGCACCTAGGACACTTCAACGGCTGCCGTCCTCACCGGCCGCGGCCTGATGCACAGAGCGCGGTAACAATCGGAAAAGTTCTCCCGGTTGTTACCGCGCTTTTGTCAGTTTCGGGCAGGGACTTTAGTACCCTTGCGGGGTGTCCGCCTCACGTACAGAACGCCTCCTGAACCTGCTCATCGCCCTGCTCAACACCACCTACGGCCTGCGCCGCAGCGAGCTGCGGGACAAGGTCTACCGCGACAGCACCAGCACCGACGTGGCCTTCGGTCGGATGTTCGAACGCGATAAGGGCGAGCTGCGGCACTTCGGCTTCGAGGTCGAGACCGTCACGGACAAGGGCTGGGGGTCCGACGATCCGGCGACCACCCGCTACCGGATCGGCAAGGAATCCAACCGGCTTCCCGACGTCAGCCTCACGCCGGCCGAGTGCACCGTCCTCATCCTCGCGGCCCAGCTCTGGGAGCACGCGGCCCTCGGCTCGGCCGCCGTCAACGCGGTGCGCAAGCTCCAGGCCTCCGGCGGACTCGTCGACGCCGAGCTCCCTGCCGGCGTTCAACCACGGATCCGTCCCGCCGGCCAGGCCTTCGAAGACCTGGTCACTGCCATGCACGCCCAGCACCCCGTGAGCTTCCGCTACCTTGCCGGGAGCACGGGCAAGGAGGAAGAGCGCCTGGTGGAGCCGTGGGGCCTCGGCAGCCGCTTCGGCCAGTGGTACCTCGTTGCCCAGGACAGGACCCGCGGGGACAAGCGTTTCTTCCGCCTCTCCCGCCTCACCTCCGCAGTAACCGTGCTGGAGAAGGAAAGCTTCACGCCGCCGGCGGATTTCAATGTGCGTACCGAGCTGGCCTCACTGGCGGAGCTGCCGGTGAGGACCGCCGTCCTGGACGTCCAGGCGGGCAGGCTGCACGGCCTCCGTACCCGGGCCCTCAGCGCTCCCGTTGCGGAGCCCGGGGCCGGACTGCCCAAAGCGGGCCGGGACCGCCTCAGCGTGCCATACCGGGACGCGGAGACCCTGGCCGAGGAGCTCGCTTCCTACGGGCCGCGGGTCCGTGTGGTGTCCCCGCCCGAGCTCGTTACGTCCGTGCGGCGCCGCCTGGCGGCCGCCGAACGTTTCGCCTCGGCCCCTGTCCCGCCGGTCGCTTTCCCCGCGGTCTCCGCCACTGCCGTCTTCCCCGCTGTTTTCCCCGGTGGGGGGGCACCCCGCCGCGGCCGTAAACGCACCTCCGAGGACCAGCTGGCCCGGATGCTGCAGCTCGTGCCGTTCCTGGTGCACAACCAGGGCCTCCACATCAGCGAAGTGGCCGCAAACTTCGGGATCACCCGCAAGGAGCTCGAGGCGGACCTGCGGATCCTGATCTGCTCCGGCCTGCCCGAGGGCTACCCGGACGACCTGCTGGACATCCAGTGGGACGACGACCACGTCACCATCACGCAGGACCTCGACCTGAAACGGCCGGTCCGCTTCACCGTCGAGGAGGCCTGCGCCCTGCTGACCGGGCTGGAAACGCTCAACGGCCTGCCCGAACTTGCCGAAGGCGGCGCACTGGAATCCGTCACGCTTAAGCTCATGGCGGCGGCGGGGGAGGAGGGGCTCAAAGCTGCAGCGCTGTCCGCCCCCGAGGTGGGACCCGGCAACTCCGCCGCCCTGGAAACGGCGCGGGAAGCGATCCGGACGGGCGCCCAGCTGCGGCTGCGCTATTTCTCGCCGCTCCGGGATACTGTCTCCGAACGTGACATCGACCCGCTGCGGCTCTATTCGCTGGACAACACCTGGTATCTCGAGGCTTACTGCCATTCCGCACAGGGCCTGCGCAACTTCCGGCTGGACCGGATCGAGGCGCTGGAACCCAACGGCCTGCCCGTCTCGGAGTCGGCCACGCCCGGCGACAGTTTCCCCGTCAAGCTCTTCACCCCCAACGACGACGACGCAGTGGTAGTGGTTGAACTCACCCGCCGCGGCACGGGCCTCGCCGATGAGTACTACGCGGAGCGGACGGCGGAGCTGCCCGACGGCGGGCTCCTGGCCGAGATCCGCTTCGGCAGCACCGACTGGCTCCCGATGTTCGTGGCCCAGCACGGCGGGACCGCACGCATTGTCGAGCCGGAAGAGCTGGCGGCGACCTCCCGCCAATGGCTGTCCGCCGCCCTCGCCCAATATGAAGACTAGCCAGCGCGGCGGCTAGACTACTCAGCATGCCTTGGTGGTCCTGGATCGTGATTTGGATAGCGCTTGTCGCGCTGTCGCTGTTGTTCTTCGTTGTGCTCGGCGTCCGGCTGTACCGGCAGTTCATGGCCGCAGCCAAGGAGCTCGGGGAGGCGGGGGAGCGGTTCTCCGCCATCCCGTCCGGCCCGGGCACCTTCGGTTCAACCGCTGTTCATGTCGGCCGCGTAGGCTCGGACGGCGATGACGCGGGGGACGGATCCGGCCCTCTGCCGGAACCCGGATCCGCCGTTTTTGCCTCACCCGTGCAGATGGGACATGATTACCGCGCATCCAAATTCGCCCGTCGGGAAGCCCGCCGCAGGCGGCGCGTCCAGCGCAAGACGGACCGCGGCCAGCCCCAAAGGCTGCGCGACATCGAATTCAAAGAGACATAGACGTAGGATGTATTTCAACGAAAGGACCTCCCGCCATGAGGCTTGAAGGCTGGCATCTCATCATCATCATCATTCTGGCATTGGTGCTGTTCGCTGCACCGAAGCTGCCCGGCATGGCCCGGAGCCTCGGCCAGTCGATGCGCATCTTCAAGTCGGAAGTCCGGGAGATGAAGAAGGACGGCACCACGGACGCCGCGGACGGCTCCGACCCCGTTGAGGGCCGTGTCGTGAACCACCCGAAGTCAGCCGGTACGGAGACCCGCACCGGAGACGGAACCGACGTTCCGCCGCCGAACCGCGCCTAACACCGCGTGGCAGTAACCATGAGCCGCCGGTCGAACCCCGAGGGGAGGATGGCGCTCCTCGACCACCTGAAAGAACTGCGGAACCGCCTCTTCAAGTCGGCGATCGCCGTCATCCTCGGAACCGTCGTCGGGTTCCTCGTCTACCAGCCGATGCTCGCGGCGCTGATCAAACCGATCAGCGATCTCAACACGCATGAGGGCCGGCAGGCCACGCTGAACTTCGACGGCGTCGCGAGTTCCTTCGACCTGATGATCCAGGTGTCCGTCTTCCTGGGCCTGATCGTCGCCAGCCCGGTCTGGCTGTACCAGCTGTGGGCCTTCATCGTCCCCGGCCTGCACAAGAAGGAACGGCGGCTCGCCCTGTCCTTCGTGGCGGCCGCAGTCCCGCTGTTTGTGGGCGGCGTCCTGCTGGCCTGGCTGGTGCTTCCAAACGCCGTCCGGGTGCTGACCGATTTCACCCCCACCGGGGGCTCCAACTTCATCAGCGCCCAGGTGTACCTGTCCTTCGTGCTGCGGCTCCTGCTGGCGTTCGGCATAGCCTTCCTGTTGCCGGTGATTCTGGTCGGCCTGAACCTGGCGGGGATCGTCAAAGGCAAGCAGCTCGTCAAGAGCTGGCGGATCACCGTATTCCTCGTCTGCCTCTTCGCCGCCATGGCTGCGCCGGGGGCGGACGCGATGAGCATGTTCTACCTTGCCGGCCCCATGCTGCTGCTCTTCTTCGCCGCCATCGGTCTGTGTTTGCTCAACGACCGCCGGCGCGAACGGCGCGCCGTCAAGCGGGCCGCCGAGACCGAAGCCACGGCGGACCAGGCGACTCCCAGCTCCGAGCTGGGGAATCTCTAGCCCAACGCGCACTAGGCTGGAAGCATGTCCTCATTACCCGGGCCGGAATCGCCGTCTGAACGCTACCGAGCCAGCGCCGAGCGGGCCGCCGAAGCCAAAACCTACCTGGGCGGTTTCATCCGGTCGCTCGCATTCGAACTCGACGACTTCCAGCGCGAGGCCTGCCTGTCCCTGCAGGCCGGCCGGGGTGTCCTGGTGGCCGCCCCCACCGGTGCCGGCAAGACGATCGTGGGGGAGTTCGCCATCTATCTCGCGCTCCAGCGCGGGCTCAAGGCGTTCTACACCACACCGATCAAGGCCCTGAGCAACCAGAAGTACTCGGAGCTCGCAGACAAGTACGGTGCCGACCGGGTGGGGCTCCTGACCGGCGACACGAGCATCAACGGCGACGCCCCGGTGGTGGTGATGACTACCGAGGTGCTCCGCAACATGCTCTACGCCGACTCCAGCACCCTGGCCGACCTCGGCTTCGTGGTGATGGACGAGGTCCACTACCTGGCGGACCGCTTCCGCGGCGCAGTGTGGGAAGAAGTCATCATTCACCTGCCCAGCGAGGTCCAGGTCGCCTCGCTCAGTGCCACAGTCTCCAACGCCGAGGAGTTCGGCGCCTGGCTGGACACGGTGCGCGGCCAGACCGACGTCATCGTTTCCGAGCACCGCCCCGTGCCGCTCTGGCAGCACGTGATGGTGGGCCGGAAAATCGTGGACCTCTTCGCCGGCGACACCACCTTCGATGAGATCGCTCCTGCCGTCGGAACTGAAGTGACCACCGCGTCCACCGTGGCCGTCGCCACGGGCAAGGCGGCCACGGCCGCGGTCATCACCGAGGGCCCGGGCTTCGAGGTCAACCCCGAACTGCTCTCCATGGCCCGCGCCGAGAGCCAGATGAATTTCCGTGGCAGGTTCGGCCACGGCGGCCGCAACCAGCGGCGCCAGCGAAACCAGCACTCCCAGCGCGACGACGCCCAGCCGGCCGGTGCGCGCAGCCCGGTCCGGAAAGCGAGCCGCCCGCAGGTCATCGCCAGCCTGGACCGCCAGGACCTGCTCCCCGCGATCACCTTCATCTTTTCCCGCGCCGGTTGCGACGCCGCCGTCGCGCAGTGCGTCGCCGCCGGGCTGTGGCTGACCACCGAGCAGGAGCAAGCCGTCATTGCCCGGCGCGTCGATGAGGCGGCGCAGGACATCCCCTCCGACGACCTGGACGTCCTGGGCTTCTGGAGCTGGCGCGATGGCCTGCTCCGCGGGCTGGCCGCCCACCACGCCGGTATGCTGCCCACGTTCAAGGAAGTCGTGGAGAAGCTCTTCGTCGATGGGCTGGTCAAGGCCGTCTTCGCGACCGAAACCCTGGCGCTCGGCGTCAATATGCCGGCACGCTCCGTGGTGCTGGAGAAGCTCGACAAATTCAACGGCGAGGCGCACGTCAACATCACCGCCGGGGAATATACCCAGCTCACCGGCCGCGCCGGCCGGCGCGGGATCGACGTCGAAGGGCACGCCGTCGTCCTGTGGCAGCCCGGCACGGATCCGGCGTCGGTGGCCGGCCTCGCCTCGCGGCGCACCTACCCGCTGAACTCCAGCTTCCGGCCCACGTACAACATGTCCATCAACCTGCTGGCACAGTTCGGCCGGCCCCGGGCGCGGGAGATCCTCGAGTCCTCGTTCGCCCAGTTCCAGGCCGACCGGTCCGTCGTCGGGCTGGCGAAGCAGGTGCGGAGCCGGGAGGAGTCCCTGGCGGGGTTCGGCAAGGCGATGACGTGCCACCTCGGCGACTTCACCGAGTACTCCCGGATCCGGCGGGCGCTCACCGACGTCGAAAAGAACGCCTCGAAGACCACGTCCCGGGCCAGAAAATCCGTGACGGAGGATTCGCTGAGCCGGCTGCTCCCGGGCGATGTGGTGGACGTTCCGACGGGCCGGGCGCCCGGGCTCGCCGTCGTCCTCAGTTCCGACCACGACTCCCGTGAACCGCGGCCCGCCGTGATGACCCTGGACAACCAGCTGCGCCGGATCAGCACCCAGGACGTGGAGGGTCCGCTGGCTCCGATCACCAGGGTCCGGATCCCGAAGTCCTTCAACGCCAAGGTCCCCAAATCGCGGCGGGACCTGGCGTCCTCGGTCCGCAACGCCCTCCGGGAGAACCGGCCCCCGGCCCCGCCGAACCGCAACGACGACTTCGGCCGGGCCGCGGCGCTCCCGGACCAGGAGAAGAAGATCGCGGAGCTGCGCCGGGAGCTCCGCGCCCACCCGTGCCATGGCTGCAGTGAACGCGAGGACCACGCGCGCTGGTCGGAGCGCTACTGGAAGCTCCGGCAGGAGACCGACGGGCTGGTCCGCCAGATCCAGGGCCGCACCAACACCATCGCCAAGACCTTCGACCGGGTGTGCGGCGTCCTGTCCAGCTACGGCTACCTGGAAACTTCCGACGCCGGGGTGCTCACCATCAGCCCCGACGGGCAGCGGCTGCGCCGGATCTACGGCGAAAAGGACCTGCTGATTTCCCAGTCCCTGCGCCTCGGCGCCCTCAACGACCTCGACGCCGCCGAGGTTGCCGCCCTGGCCAGCGTCCTGGTCTACCAGGCCAAGCGCGAGGACCGCGGGCTCCGGCCCAAGATGCCGAGCATCTCCCTGGAGTCCGCCGTCGACATTGTGGTTCATGAGTGGTCCGCCCTGGAGGACACGGAGGAAGCCAACAAGCTTCCCCTGACCGGCGAACCCGAGCTGGGACTGGTCTGGCCTATCTTCAAGTGGGCCAAGGGCAGGCACCTGCAGGACGTCCTCAGCGGCACGGACCTCGCCGCCGGCGACTTCGTCCGGTGGGTGAAGCAGGTCATCGACCTCCTGGACCAGCTGGCGAAAATCCCGTCGCTCGACCCGCGGGTCGCGCGACTCTGCGGGGAAGCGATCAAGCTCATCAAGCGCGGCGTCGTCGCGTATTCCTCCGTGGCCTGACCGCCGCAGCCGGCCGCCCGGCCACACCGCCCCCAACCGTCGTCGAACATGCCCGGCCCGCGCCGGCCACCAGTGACCAAGGAGTCCCCGACCCATGACCGATTCACCGGCCACCCCCGCACCGCACCCCACACCCCATCGGGTAACGCTGTACCGGAACGGGTCCGTGTATACCGCCGCCGATCCTTTCGCGACGGCGATGCTGGTCGACGGCGACACGGTCGCCTGGGTGGGCTCCGAGCAGGCAGCCACCTCCATCGCCGATTCCTCGATGGAGGTCATTGACCTGCGCGGCGCGCTCCTGGCGCCCGGTTTCGTCGATTCCCACATCCATCTCACCGAGACGGGCATCGCCCTGGACTCGCTGCAGCTCAGCGGCGTCCGCTCCGCCAGGGAACTGCTCGACGCCGTCGCCGGCTTCTCCGGCTCCGCTTCCAGCGCCGGCGGAACCGTGCTCGGCCACGGCTGGGACGAGACCCAGTGGGCGGACCACACCCTGCCCTCGCAGGAGGAACTGGAACGCGCCGCCGGCGGACGGAAGGTCTACCTCTCCCGCGTCGATGTGCACTCGGCGCTGGTCTCCTCTTCGCTGGCGGCGGCCGCCGGGCTCGACGGAACGGACGGCTCCGGCGCGGGCGGCCAGGTCAAACTCGCCGCACACACTGCCGCCCGGCTGGCGGCACGCCGGCTGCCCGCCGCTGCCCTCCGCGGGTACCAGCAGCGGGCCCTCGCCCAGGCGGCAGCCAACGGCTACGTGGCGCTGGCTGAAATGGCGGCGCCGCACATCGGCAGCACCGATGACCTGCAGCTTGCCGCCGGCTGGAACACGGGGCCGGAGGCCGTTCCGGAGATCCTGCCCTACTGGGGCGAGCTGGCCACCTCCGCGGACCACGCGCGGTCCATCCTGGACGGACTGGGTGTCCCCGTGCTGGGGCTGGCGGGAGACCTGAACATGGACGGCTCGATCGGGTCGCGGACCGCGGCGCTGCGGTCGGACTACACCGACGCGCCGGGGGAGCGGGGCAACCTCTACCTCTCGGTCGCGGAGGCGGCAGCCCACCTCGCGGCGTGCTCGCTGCTCGGGATCCAGGCAGGGTTCCACGTCATCGGGGACGCAGGTCTGGATGCCGCACTGGACGCACTGGACCTGGCGGCGGCGGAAGTCGGAGAACAGAAGGTCCGCGCCGCGGGCCACCGCCTTGAACACGTCGAGCTCGCCGACGCGGAATCCATCAGCCGGCTGGCCCGGTACTCCGTGACGGTCAGCGCACAGCCCGGCTTCGACGCTGCCTGGGGTGGAGACGCCGGACTCTACCGGCAGCGCCTGGGAGCCCGCCGGAACGGCATGAACCCCTTTGCTGCGTTCTACGCCGCCGGCGTCCCGATCTGTTTCGGCAGTGACAGCCCGGTGACGCCGTTGCGGCCGTGGGCCAGCGTCCGGGCCTGCCTGCAGCACAACGACCCCGCCCAGCAGATCTCCGCCCGCGCCGCCTTCCTAGGCCACACGAGGGCAGGCTGGCGGGCTGCCCGGTACCGGAACCCCATGGCCGGCCAGCTGGTGCCCGGAGCCCCGGCAAGCTTTGCCGTGTGGGAGGTCGAGGAACTCATGGTCCAGGTGGCCGACGGCCGGGTCCAGTCCTGGAGCACGGATCCCCGCGCACGGACGCCGCTGCTGCCCGCCCTGGACACCGGCTCCGATCCGGTCTGCCTTCAGACCGTCCGGGACGGCCGGGAACTGTTCTCCAGCGGCGCGCTCCGGGGCTGACGGCCACCGCGTAAAACTACGGGTCCAGCACCGAAACTTCACCCGCCGCGAGGCGGCCCTGGCCTGCGCCGATGGATGAAACGGCAGGTCACGGACCGGTTGACAGATCATGGCCTGCCCGTAGCATTGAGGGGCAACGGAGGGTTGCGCGGACCGCAACCTCCGGACGTCCCCCGGTCAGTTCCAGGTTGCCGCCAGCGCGGCAGCTTCTCTGGTCGTGGCCATGGGTACTCCCAGGGGGCGGGTCCACTTCGCAGCAGAAAACGGTTCCGGCGTCGTATTTCGCGGCCCGCCGCAACTGGCCCGAAGCGGGTGGACCTGCCCCGGCGGCCAGCTTAGGCCTACGAGGGTCCGGCGACTCCCTATAATGGAGAGTTGCGCCTGGTGTCCGCTCTCCGCAGACCGCCGGCGCTTGACCGCTCCCTTCAAGGAAAGGCCCGCTGTGCGTGTCCTCACGATCATCCCGACCTACAACGAGCTGGAATCGTTGCCCAAGACGCTCGGGCGCCTCCGCACTGCCGTGCCTGGCTCCGACGTCCTGGTTGTCGACGACAACAGCCCTGACGGCACCGGGCAGCTGGCGGACCGTATCGCCGCAGAGGACAGCCAGGTCCATGTCCTGCACCGTGCCGGCAAGGCCGGGCTGGGCGCGGCCTACATCGCGGGTTTCAAGTGGGGCCTCGACGCCGGCTACGACGTCCTCGTGGAGATGGATGCGGACGGCTCGCACCAGCCGGAGCAGCTTCCGCAGCTGCTCGAGGCCGTGGAACAGGGCGCGGACCTCGCCATGGGCTCCCGCTGGGTGCCGGGCGGCAGCGTCGTCAACTGGCCGCTGTACCGGCAGGCGATCTCCCGGGTCGGCAGCACCTACGCGCGGATCATGCTGGGCGTGAAGATCAAGGACGTCACGGGCGGGTTCCGCGCGTTCCGGCGGAGCACCCTGGAGAAGCTGAACCTGGACACCGTCGACTCGGTCGGCTACGGCTTCCAGGTGGACCTGGCCTGGCGCGTGGCCAAGCTTGGACTGACGATCGTCGAACGTCCCATCACCTTTGTCGAGCGTGAGCTGGGCGCCTCAAAGATGAGCGGAAACATTGTGGTTGAAGCCATGGTCAATGTCACCAGGTGGGGCCTGACCGCCCGCTGGAATACGCTCAGCGGCAAACTTCCGCGCAAGACCGGCGGCAAATCCCCCAGCAACAAGGCCTAATCGCCGCCGGAATACGCACTTTGCCGTCAGAAGCAAAGGGCCGGGTCCGCACTGTCAGGAATGACGGCCGCGGCGTTCGCGCAGGATCGTGAGGCGGTCTTCGAGGATCTGCTCGAGTTCGGGCAGCGAGCGGCGCTCCAGGAGCATGTCCCAGTGGGTGCGGACTGCCTTCTCGTTGAGGTTCACGGGGCGTTCGCCATCGACGAGGAGGGCTTCCTTGCCTGTCTTCGATACCCAGACCGGGGGGATTTCGGCTTCGGAGGAGAAAGTCACGAATACCTGCTCGCCGTCCTCGCAGCGGTACTCAACCCGCTGGCGCGGAGCCGGTTCGACACCGGATTCGGTCTCCATGCTCTGCGCGCCAAGGCGCATACCCCGCAGGCTGCGATCGCTCATCTTCTCTCCCTCTATTTCGGTTCGCAGGGCACTRCCCTGCGCTGGCCGGGGGCCGTGAGGCCGCGCCGGACTGCTGTTTGCCTTGCGCTGATCACCAGCTGAATTACTGGATCCATACCGGAAAAGTCGTCACAGGATTCAACGCTTAGCGAAGCTAAATTGTTCCACCGGACTGAACCAGCCGGACAAATATTCAAGTATACGGGGATTGGGCACACCGGGCAAAGCCCGCGCGGCGCCGGCTGCCCCCGCAGCAAAACGGGCGGCAAAACAGGCAGCAGAACGGGGAGGCATCCGCCGCGCGGAGGCCTCCCCGTTGTTCCCTCGTGTGGCTAGGCTTCCGGCGGGACCGGGAAACCTGCTGTCGCGCCGGCTGGCCCGGCCACCGGGGCCGCGGGTGCAGCCGGGCGGGCCGCGGCGGGTTCCGCTGCGGCGTCGGAATCCGGTCCGAACAGGCTGTCGTTGAACTGGCCGTCCTTGCTGCCGCCCAGTGCACTGCCGATGCCCTTCAGGGCTTCGCCGACCTCGCTGGGGATTATCCACAGCTTGTTCGCGGATCCTTCAGCGATCTTCGGGAGGGTCTGCAGGTACTGGTATGCCAGGAGCTTCTGGTCCGGGTTGCCCTTGTGGATCGCGTCGAACACCTTCTGGATGGCCTGGGCCTCGCCGTCAGCCCGGAGGATCGCCGCCTTCGCGTCGCCCTCCGCCTTCAGGATCGAGGACTGCCGCTGGCCCTCCGCCGTCAGGATGGCGGACTGCTTGGTGCCTTCCGCGGTCAGGATGGCGGCGCGACGGTCACGCTCGGCGCGCATCTGCTTCTCCATGGAGTCCTGGATGGAGTGGGGCGGATCAATGGCCTTGAGCTCCACCCGGGAGACACGGATGCCCCAGCGGCCGGTCGCCTCGTCCAGCACGCCGCGGAGCTGGCCGTTGATCTGGTCACGCGAGGTCAGGGCCTCTTCGAGGTTCAGGCCGCCGACGACGTTACGGAGCGTCGTCGTCGTGAGCTGTTCGACCGCCTGGATGTAGTTGGCAATCTCGTAGGTGGCCGCGCGGGCATCAGTGACCTGGAAGTAGACCACCGTGTCGATCGAAACGACGAGGTTGTCCTCGGTGATCACCGGCTGCGGCGGAAAGGAGACCACCTGTTCGCGCAGGTCAAGCAGCGGCAGCAGCCGGTCCACGAACGGGATCAGGATCGTGAGGCCGGGATTCAGCGTCCGCTGGTACTTGCCCAGCCGTTCGACGACGCCAGCGCGGGCCTGCGGGACAATCCGCACAGACCGGACCAGCACAATAATTACGAACGCAACGAGAACCAGCAGCACGATTGCGACTGCGATATCCATACATCACCCATTCCCCAAATTTGGTCTTGCTATGGTGTGCGGCGGTGTCCCGCCGCGTGCCCGGTGCCGGTGCCGGCAGCCGGAATTCTTGCGGTTGCTATTGGATCGCGGTTTCCGGCTGCGGGGTGACGACGGCGGTGGCGCCGTCGATCGCGCTGACGATCGCGTGCTGGCCTGGTGACAGGACTCCGGTTTCCGAGCGGGCGCTCCAGACGTCTCCGCCGATCTTGACCAGTCCGCCGCTGGCGCTGACGGGCTCCATCACCAGGGCGGATTCGCCGATCAGGCGTTCCACGTTGCTGCGGCGGTCAGCCGGGCCTTTGTGGAGGTGTTTGAGCGCGACGGGCCGAACGAAGCCGATCATCAGGAGGGACACTACGCAGAAGGCCACGATCTGCAGGCCAAGGTCGGCGCCGGCCAGGGAGGCCACCAGACCGGCGAGGGCTCCGCCTCCGAGCATGATGAAGAACAGGTCCAGGGTGATCATTTCCACCACGGCAAACACGAGGAAAACCGTGAGCCACAGGGCCCACAAGTTTTCGGGTAGCCATTCCAACATCTTTTCCCCCTTCGCCCCGGGGGCTGCAGGCGCAGACCCTCAGTAACTGTCCTTCCATCCTAATCCGAACAGCTTGGGCTGCGGAGGGCAGCGGAAGTCCCGGGCCGAAAGTGGCCAAGTCGTTACCTTTGGGTAACCCGCAGGGCTACCGGCTCAGCTCGAAAACGCTGATCCGGAACCGGGCCGACACGGCGGTCAGCGGCGTAAGCACGGCCGTGCGGGACGCCAGTTCCTGGCGGTCCAGGTGGTGTCCCGCCGGGCCCATGAGGGCCAGCCGGGCGACGTCGTCCGGGGTCAGCGAGAGGGGGATGTCCAGCTGCTCGGCGGAGAGCGCCGCGAAGTGTCCCTCGAGCGAAGCCGCGAGACGTTCGTCCTTCGCCGGGTCGATGCCGAGCAGGCCGGCCGGGCCGGCCACTTCCTCCAGGTGGCCGAGCCGGGGAGTCACCACGAGGAGCCTGCCGCCGGGGCGGAGCACCCGGGCGAACTCCGCCGCGTTGCGCGGCGCGAACACGACGGTGACGACGTCGACCGCGTCGTCGGCGACCGGCAGGGGCTGCCACACATCGCTGACGACGTTCATGGCCTCCGGATTCAACCTGGCGGCACGGCGGAGGGCGAACTTCGAAATGTCCAGGCCGATCGCTTCGATGGGCGTCGGCTCCGGCGCAAGCCGGTCCAGCAGTGCCCGGAGGTAGTGCCCGGTCCCGGTTCCGGCGTCCAGCACCGTCCCCGGCCGGACCCCGGCAGCGCCGGCGAGTGCCGCAGCTGCCAGGTCCGCCACCGCGTCGGCGAGGGGCCGGTAGTGGCCGGCGGAAAGGAAGTCGAAGCGTGCCGCCACCATGTCGGCCGTGTCCGCTTCGAAAACGGTGCCTTTGCCGACGAGGAAGTTGAAGTATCCCTGTTTCGCCGCGTCGAAGCTGTGCCCGGCAGGGCACACCAGCGACCGGCCGGCGGGTCCAGTGAAGCCCAGGCCGTTCCGGCAGACCGGGCACAGCAGGGAAGTGGCGGAGGCGGCGGGCATACCGTCCATCCTAGGGGCGGTGCCGTCCGGGCGGCCCGCCCCCGGGTCACCCGCAAACGCGCCGCCGCGGTTTCCGGCGCGTTTGCGTGAGCCATTTCACAGCCGGGGAAACTGGGGCTAGGCTCGCACTCGTGAAATCCGAACATCTGCCGCTGCTGAATTCTGTCTCCGCCCCTGCCGTGCATCCGGACGGCGCAAGCGCCGTGGTGTCCGTGCTGCGGCCCGATTTCGACGCCGACGCGTACGTCGGCCAGCTGTGGGCGGTGCCGCTCGGCTCCGGCCAGCCCCCGCGCCGCCTGACCCGCGGGTTCCGTGACACGGCGCCGGACTTTTCGCCGGACGGCCGTGTGCTGGCGTTCCTGCGCGCCGCTGCAGGCGGGAAACCCCAGCTTCATATCGTGGAGGCAGCGGGCGGGGAGCCGCAGCCCGTCACCGATGCGCCGCTGGGAGTGTCGGCGTTCGCGTGGTCACCCGATTCCCGGCGCATTGTCTACGGTGCCCGGACCCCGGAGGACGGCCGGTACGGCAGCACAGATGGGGTGTCCGCCGGCGCCGAGGACGCCCGGCTGATCACGGACTACCAGTACCGCATGAACGGCGTCGGCTACACCGCGGACAAGCCGGTGCAGCTCTTCCTCGTGGACGTTCCGGAGCTCGGGGAAGAACCCAAGGTGGCGCCCAGGGGCCGGGCCCTGAAAGCGCGCGCCACGGCTGCCGCCGGGGATACCGCCGGCAATGCCGACGTCACGGCCGGCCTGCTGCCCGCCGCGCAGCAGCTCACCGCGGCGGCCACGGACCACGACGGCGCGGTCTTCAGCACCGACGGGCGCGCCATCTACTTCACCGCCGCCCTGCATGAGGGCAGCGACGCCGACCTCGCCAGCGGCATCTACCGCATAGCGCTGGGCGGCGACGCCGGGGGAGGGGAGCCGCAGCCCGTCGCCCCGCCCAACGCCGGCCGGCAGACCGTCCACGCCGTACGCCAGTCACACGACGGACAGTGGTTATTCTTCCTCGCCCAGGATCTTGGCGATTCGGGCCAGGACTTCGTGGCCCGCAACACCGCGCTCTACGTGGTGCCGGCATCCGGCGGCGACGCCACCCGGCTCAGCGACCCGGAGACCATGGACCTCGGCTGCAACGGCAGGATCGAACTGCGCGGGCCCGACGCCGCGCTGCTGCTGAACAACGCCCGCGGAACGGTCGAGCTGCACGAATTCCGGGCCGCCGGAACACACGAGGTTCTGGTCCACGGCGAGCGTGCCGTCTCCGGCGCCGCCGCGGCGGGGGCCTCGCTCGTCGTCTGTTTCGCCGATGCGGTGACCGCCGGGGACGTGGCGCTGTTGGACGGCGGGCAGCTGCGCGTCCTGACGGATTTCTCCGCACTGCTGCGCTCCGATGCCGGAATCATCGAACCCCTCGAGCTCACGTTCCCTTCCGGCGACGGCTACCCCGTCCACGGCTGGCTCGTGAGGCCGGCCGGCCAGGGACCCCACCCGGTCCTACTGAACATCCACGGCGGCCCCTTTGCCCAGTTCACCGGCGCCCTTTTCGACGAGGCCCAGGTCTACGCCGCGGCTGGCTACGCCGTCCTGATGTGCAACCCCCGCGGGTCCGCCGGTTACGGCCAGGCGCATGGACGGGCCATCAAGGAGAAGATGGGCACCCTGGACATGCAGGACGTCCTGGCCTTCCTCGACGGGGCGCTCAGTAAGTTCGAGGAGCTCGACGGCGGGGCGCTCGGCATCATGGGAGGCTCATACGGCGGCTACCTCACCGCCTGGACCATCAGCCACGACCACCGCTTCAAGGCCGCCATCGTGGAACGTGGCTTCCTGGATCCCGTGAGTTTCACCGGCTCCTCCGACATCGGGTGGTTCTTCGGCGGGCAATACACCGGCCGCTCCGCCGAACAGATGGCAGCGCAAAGCCCGATGGCCCGGGTGGACCATGTGCGCACACCGTCCCTGGTCATTCACAGCGAGGAGGACCTCCGGTGCCCGGTGGAGCAGGGCCAGCGGTATTTCACCGCGCTCAAGCAGCTGGGCGTGGAGGCCGCGTTCCTGGTATTCCCGGGGGAGAACCACGAACTCTCACGCTCTGGAACGCCGCACCACCGCAAGCAGCGCTTCGATGAGATCCTGCAGTGGTGGTCCCGCTACCTTCCGACGGCGGAAAACCCGGCCCCGGCCCCCCGCCAGTAGGGCCTCAAACAACGCGGGGACGCAGCCGCCGGGACAGGCCTGCCCATCGGGCGGATCAATCGCCGGGCAGGAACCCCAGTTCCTTGCGGGCGAGGCTGATGTCCGGTTGTGCCCAGCGTGCGGAATACTCCGCGTTGTTGCTGATGGAGCGCAGCTCGGCCCGGTCCAGGTACAGGATTCCGTGCACATGGTCGGTCTCGTGCTGGACGATCCGCGCCTGCCAGCCGGTGAATTCCCGTTGCTGTGTGCTCCCGTCCGGGGAAGCGAAGTCGAGCCGCACCGCTTCGGGCCGGGACACCGCCGCCTGCAGTCCGTTCAGCGAGAGGCATCCTTCGTAGAACGCCACCGTGGAGCCGCCCAGCGGCTCGTAGGACGGGTTGAGCATGGCGAAGAAGGGCAGCGGCTCCCGTCCGCGGGCGGCGGCGACCTCGGCGTCGACGACGAACTGGTCCTCGAGCACCGCGACCTGCAGCGGAATTCCAAGCTGGGGTGCCGCCAGGCCGACGCCGGGCGCCTTGTGCATAACGCTGCGCATGAGGTCGATCAGCTGGCCTAGTTGGGCATCGTTCAGCTGGCCGGAAAAAGGCGCCGCAAACTGCCGGAGCACGGGATGTCCCGCCTGGACAATGGCGGGGAGCACCCCGGCGGTGAGTACCTGCTCGACGGTTTCTTGGATGCGGGCGGCGCTGAAGTCAGTCGGCTTGGCGTCAGAAGACATGCCAACAGACTACTGGCGTCCGCAAGCTGCCGAAACGAAATCGTAGATGCGCCCGCGCAGCACCGCGCCGGCGTCGATCTTCAAGACGCCGTCCCGTCCGCCCGCCGACACCCTGAGCGGCAGCAGTGTGCCCACTTTGTCATCCGCGATGGCGTGCGGATCGCAGCGCGCGGGCCGGATCCCCAGCCGGAAGTGCTGGATGGCGCCGCCGGCGTTGACCGAGACGGAGCGTGGCCAGGGCGCGGCCTGGTCTTCGTCGAGCAGGGTGGTCCCTTCGATCCAGTTGATCGTCAGGGTTCCCGTGGAACCGGGGTTCACGGCACCCGGGGTGCTCCGCGGCGTGATGGCAAGTCCCAGCACTGCGCTTCGCCCGTCGGCGGACACTTCGAGTTCCGGTTCCAGCCGGATTACGGCGACTGCGGCTGCCGCCTGGGCGAGGCACATTTCCGCGTTGTTGCGGCTGAGCACCCCAAAGGGATCGGCGGCGGGCACCGTCGCGGCGGGCACGGTTCCCGTGGCGCCGGCAAGCTGAAGTCTTACTGCGGGCCCGCCGCCTGATCCGGCCGTCTGGATTCCGCACGCCGGAGCGCGCAGTTGTGCCGGCAGGATCTTCGTCTGGCCCGGCGGCAGTTCGATCCCGCCGGGAGTCGCCGGCCACTCGATGGTGCCGGAATAGAGCGGGCTCGTGAGTCCTGCCCCGAGTACGGTCACCGGGCCGGCGGTGGTGTTCGTCAGCTGGATGGCAATGATCTGGCGGCTGTAGTTGTCGCGGAGCTGGTTGATCTCGGCAGTGACGGGGGCGGCCGCTGTGGCCGGCGCCGCCGTTGCCGGCGGTTGGGACGGATCGTCGGCAGGGGACGCGCCCGCGCTGCAGGAGACCGTCAGGGCGAGGGCTGCCGCGGCGGCGGCGCCTCTGAATTGCGTGGCGCCTCGGGTTCGACCGGCGGGACGTCGGTGCGTCGGCGGGAACTGGCGCAGCGGGAGGAAGCAGCCCATGGGGCCAGTGTATTCCTGGCGCAGGCCTCTAGCAGCGCCCCGGTCGGGAGTTTTCGGTTAGTCTCGTTCGATGACGTCACCGACCCCTTTGGACTGCGTCCTTGGCCTGCTCCGCACTCTGGAATCCGGCGGCGGGGCCGCGGAAATCGCACCGTTCCTCGCCGAGGACTACATCTTGACCGAGGCACCCCATCTGCTGGCGCCCGCCKGGGCAGTGCGGAACCGCGATGAAGCCCTGGCGGGGGCAGCCACGGCCCACGACGTCGTCTCCGGGCAGCGTTTCGAGGTACGGCGTACGACGTGCGAGGGCAACCGGGTGGTGGTGGAAGCCGAGTGGACGGCCACCCTGCTGATGAACCTGCCGCACTGGGACGCCGGCGAGATGATCCGCGCGAGGATCGCGTCCGTCTTCGAGGTCAGGGACGGCCGGGTGGCCAGCCAGGACAGCTACGACTGCTATTTCATGCCCGCCTGAGCCAACCTGCAGGTTGATTTACCCCAGGTTGAATCACTGCATCGTGAAGCGGCGGGCCACGAATCCGTTGACCACGGATACGGCGCCGGCCGCCTCGATGGCGCGGTTCCGCAGCGACCACGGACCTGCCGGCAGGGGCCGCCCCAGTGCCATGTTGATTTCGGACTGGCGGGCCGCCCGGGCGGCGGCAGCCTTGCGGCCTGCCTCGAAGTCCCGGAGCTGCACCCCCACGTGCTTGCCGTGCAGCGACGCGAGCACCACCGGGGCCAGGGCGACGGCGTCGAGCCAGCCCAGGTTCATGCCCTGGCCTCCGATGGGGCTGATCTCGTGGGCGGCGTCGCCGATCAGCACGGTGCGGCCGGTCACCATGCGGTGCACCAGGCGTGAGCGTACTCCGAAGCGGCTGAGCATGCTGTTGCTCGCCGGATCGACGTCGATGCCCGTTCGTTGGCGGATGCTGTCCACCAGCCAGCGGACGTCTCCGCCGGTCCCGGACTCAGCGAGGCGGACCACCCAGCGGCGATGATTCCCGGGCAGCGGAAAGGATTCCACGATTCCCGCCGCCGCCAGGAACAGGGCCGCGTCCGGACCGAATCCGGTGGTGTCGGCGAAGTCGCCCATGAGGTAGCTGTCAGGGTAGTCCTTCGCCCGGACGGGGGTGCCCAGCTGGGAGCGGACGGTTGACCGGACACCGTCCGCAGCGATGGCGATGGCCGCCGTGTACCGGACCGCCGCGCCGCCAGCCACGGCTTCCGCGGTGACCCGGCCGCCGTCGTCGTTCAGGTGCTTCACCCGGACTCCGCGGTGGAGCGCGGCCGGGTCCAGTTGCCGGACGCATTGTTCCAGGATGGCCGCTGTCCGGGTCTGCGGCAGGGACAGAACATAGGGATAGCTGTCCGAAACACCGGCAAAGGACATCTCAGCGAGTGTCCGGCCGCCGCCGACGGCGAGGCCGCGCCGGATCTGGACGCCCTCCGCCACGAGGTCCCGTGCCACGCCGATTCCCTCCATCGCATCCAGCGACGGGGGATGGAGGCCAATGGCTCGGGAGTGCGGCTCGGCGCCGGTGCGCTGTTCCAGAACGCGGACGCTCACACCTGCCTGGAGCAGCAGGGCGGCCATGAACAGTCCCACCGGTCCGCCGCCGATCACCAGGACATCAACCATGGGCGGTCCTGTCGAGGACCAGCAGGTTCCGGAACGGTGCGCGGCGGCGGACGATCCAGCCCGGGGGAGCGGCGGCCCGGAGTTCGGCGGCCGTGTAGCTGCGGCGGATGGACGTGAGGCCGTCCTGCCGGATGTAGGACCGGGTGAACGGCAGGGCGCCGGCGTAGAAGAGGGCGTAGGCGGCCGGGCTGCGCCGGAGGTCGTTGTGGATGACCCTGCCGCGGCAGAGCTCCGCCGACTCGGCCAGGAACACCGGCAGTTCGTCCTCGGCCAGGTGGTGCAGCACATGGTTGGACACCACCAGGTCGAAACTCAACCCCTCAGCGATGAGGTCGGCGGCCGTGGCCTGCCGGAACCTGACGCCCGCGGCCGGGTGACGTTCCGCGGCGAAGCGGCTGGCCCGCGGATCGGGATCGATGGCAGTGATCTCCAGGCGGAGCCCGTCCCGCGCAGCCCAGCGCGAAAGCATTATGGGCACGTCGCCGCCCCCGCAGCCTATATCCAGCAGGGTGGCCGGAGTGCCCGGACGGAGCCGGGGCCTTAGCTGGCTGACGTAGATGCCGCGCCAGCCGGAAACGGCGCGGTTGACCACGGCAAACTGGGCGTACGTGCGGTCCAGCTTGTCCGGGTCGCAGCCGGGCAGGTCCATTTCCTCGACGGCGTGGGCGGCACGTTCCCGCAGCAGGTCCACCGGCTCTCAGGCCAGGGCCGATTCCGGCTGAGCGGACACGGCCGCCGTGTCCTGGGCCGCTCGTGTTGCCTCGTCACGGCCCCGGCTGGTGAGTTTGGTGAACAAGGCAGTTTCCACGGTCAGTCCGGGCCCGAAGGCCATGGAACAGATCCGTTCGCCGTCGCCGGCGCCGTCGGCAGCACCGGCCGGCGGCAGGTCGAGGATGTGCCGGAGCACAAACAGCACGGTGGCGCTGCTCATGTTCCCGTAGTTGCGCAGGGTTTCCCGGGCCGGGACCAGTTGCTCGTCGCTCAGGTCAAGCCTGGACTGGACCTTGTCCAGGATGCTGCGGCCGCCGGGGTGGATGGCCCAGTGCCGGATGTCGCGGTAGGGGAGTCCCACCAGGCTGCTTTCCCGGGAGAGGAGCGGTTCGAGGGCTCCGATGATGTGGTCGTCGATGATGTGGGGGACATAGTTGCCCAGGACCATCTCGAAGCCTTCGTCACCGATGTTCCACGCCATGGATTCCTCACCGACCGGCGTCAGGACCGTCTCGAAGTGGTCCAGCTGCAGCAGCGCCGGTTCGTCGGGGTCCTCACGGGCGGTCACGATGGCCGCTGCCGCGCCGTCGGCAAACAGTGCCGATCCCATGATCGTGTCCGGATCGTTCGAGGTCCGCACGTGCAGCGAGCACAGCTCCGCGCAGACGACCAGCACGACGGCGTCCGGATCCGCCTCGCAGAACGACTTGGCCGCGCGCAGTGCGGGAAAGGCCGCGTAGCAGCCCATAAAACCGAGGTGGTAGCGCTGCACAGCGGGATTCAGGCCCAGGGCGCGGACAATTTTATAGTCGGGTCCGGGGTTGAAAAACCCGGTACAGGAGACCGTGACGAGGTGAGTTATGTCAAGTAAAGTGATTCCGGGACAGGCATCCAGGGCCTTCTGGGCCGCCTCAATGAAGAGCTTGGTGGCCTCGGTGGCGAAGATGTCGTTGCGCACCTTGGTGCTGGGGCTGAGCAGCAAACCCGTGCCGGAATCGAAAAACCGCGGATTCTCTGCCCGATGATCTTTTGTCAGTTCCGCAACGGCCGTATAGCGGGTGTCGATGGCCGCAGAGTCAAAGCAGGTGCCGACCAGCCGGGTGCCAAGCCTGGTGAGGCCAGGCTGGGCCGCGAAAACGTCCCGGGCTTCGGCTTGGACCAGAACGGTCGGCGGGACAGCAGTTTCCAGGGACCTCAGGTAGACCGTCATGGTTCATTCTCAGTGAGGCCGGCGCAGATGACAATGGATTCGGTCGCGGAACGGGCGGATTGTCCCGCCGCCGGCATCAGTTGAGCGGCGCGGCCGAAGGTCCTCTCGGAGCTCGTTCCAGAACGCCGATAATCAACATTATGTAAAGTAGAACTGATTTTCTCCCTTTAGGCAATCCGTTGGGTATCCCCTGCGCGGCTCCCGTTCGTGCTGCCGTCGGATGGCGTGAACGAATCGGCGTTGGGACTGTCGGTGACCTTCCAAGTCATGTCAGCCCCTGACCGCGTCTTCGATATGAACGGCCCGGGCCTTCGGTATAAACGCTGCCGGCGCATGGCGGCCAGCCACGTGATCGGGCGAAGAATGCCCGTTCCAGCGCAGAGGCTGATCCAACTGCAGAATCCGCCGATCGGGACACGGCAGTATGCGCTCCCCCGGGCCGGGTCCTGGGCGCAGTTGATATAGGCTGGTTTGAGTTTCACCAGTTTCACCAGTTTCACCCAGTTTCACCCAGGAGGCCCCGTGCTAAACCCTTTCAAGCCGACGGCCGGTGCCACGCCGCCGGACCTGATCGGGCGCGCCGGGCTGTTGGACGAATTCGAGTACGGCCTCCGCCAGGGCTCGGGCGCTCCGGGACTCCTCACCATCATCACCGGAGCCAGAGGCATCGGCAAGACCGTCATGTTGAGCGCCGCGGAAGAAATCGCAAGCAATCATGGCTGGGCAGTCATCTCCCGGACGGCCAACCCCGGGTTCCTCGCCAGGATCGGCGATGACATGCTCCGTCTGCTCGACGAGCTCGGTGACGGCCCGCCCACCCGGAAGATCACTGCCTTCTCCGCCGCGGGGTTCGGGCTGACAACCCAGCTCCCCCAGGAACGCGTTCCTGACTGGCGTCGGACCGGAGAGGAGCTGCTGGAGCTGCTCCAGGGAAAAGGAACAGGCCTGGTCATCACCATTGACGAGATCCACGCCGTCGATCGGGCGGAAATCTCCCAGCTGGCCTCGGACGTGCAGCACTTCATCCGCCAAGGGCTGCCCATCGGCCTGATCTTCGCCGGCCTCCCCTCCGCCGTGTCTGATCTGCTCAACGAAGGAGTCGCGACCTTCCTCCGCCGGGCCGACAGGATAAACCTTCACGAGGCGGCCATCACCGAAGTCACTGCGTCATACCGGGAGCTTTTCAGCCGGAGCGGCATCGAAGTCTCCCCCGCCCACATCGCAGAAGCCGCGGAAGCCACGGAAGGCTACCCCTTCCTCATTCAGCTCGTCGGCTACTACCTCTGGATGGAAGCCGACAAGGCGGGTTGGAGCCTCAACGAGGACAATGTCCAGACGGCCATCACCGCCTCTCAACGACGCAACTCGCTGGTTGTCGTTGAGTCCGCGCTGTCGGACATCTCTGAGAAGGACCGTGCCTTCCTTGACGCCATGGCCGGGCAGGACGGCCCTTCGACCGCCGGCCAGATCGGGCAAGCCATCGGTTCCAAACCCAATGTGGTGTCGAAATACCGCAACAGGCTCATCGCCGCCGGACTGATCGAATCAGCGGGATACGGGAAGGTTGACTTCGCCATTCCCGGCCTGCGCCACTACCTCCGGAGCTGATGGTGCAGGGCCGCCGCTGGTCTGGCGGACGTCTGCCCCGCGGGCCACAATGAGTGCACCGGTTCGGGGGTGATGTGGCGTGACGCTGATGATCATGATTTCGTGCACTCTCCTGCTGATTATCGGCGCAGGGTTGGTCATTGTCTTTGGAGGCCGCCCTGCGCGAACCCCGGAGGCCCTTGCCCGGCCCACCTCCGGATCGGAGACTCTGGCTTCCGCGCTCCTTCGCTACTTGTGGGGAGCAAACGTGGCGACCGTCGCCGCTGTCGCGTCCGCGTTCCTCGTTGCGTGGCCCGGCGGACGGCTCGTGATGCGCCTCCTGGCCCTAACATCACCGGCGTCGGCACAGGGAAGACTTACCGAGGCCCAAGCAATCGTTGGAATTCCCTCGTTCGAGGGCACGATGGCTTTGTTGATTTTCGCCGGCCTCCCGGCGGGCTTTGCAGCAGCATTCATCTACATGCTGCTACGCCCGTGGCTCCCTGCCGGCCGGTGGGCAGGCCCGACGTTGGGTGTACTTCTTCTCCTGACCTTCGGAGCTTCCGTGGACCCGTTGCGGCCGGACAATATTGACTTCGACATTGTCGAGCCTGGGTGGCTGGCGGTCGTCCTGTTCGCAGGCCTCGCCGTGTTCCACGGTGCGCTCGTCGCTGCAGTTGCCGGCGCGGTCAGTGACCGTCTTCAGCCCCTGGCCAGAAAAACCTGGAAGTCCTATCTGCCGCTGCTGGCGGCGGTGCTGTTCCCGCCTGCCGGGCTCGTGCTCGGAATCGGCGCGTTGCTCGTGATTGGCTGGGCGAAGATCAAACCACCCCGCCTGGAAGGCAGTTCGCGGCGACCGCGGGCTGTCCTCCAAGCGGGGCGCGGCATTCTTCTCCTGGCGTCGCTGGCCGTGCTGCCGATGTTTGTCGGCGCGGTGACGTCGATCGCGACACGGTGAGCCGGTCAGGAACCACGCGGCTTTCGAGATCACCCGAAATCCACAGCCACGGAGGCTGCTTGCCTGCGACGACGGCGGGCGGCCAGCCGGGCCCGGAGCCAGCGCTCTGAGACACCCATGACTCGGGTAGCCACCGCCCAGTAAGCGATGCCAACCACCAGGGAAGCTGCGACCGCCAGTCCCTTGCTGGCCTGATCGAACAGTGGATACACGAGCCAATGCGTTAGGTAGGCGTAGAGCGAGGCGCTGGCCAGGAGTCCCGTGATCCCGTGGAGAGCGCGGGGCACGGGCAGCGTCGGAAGCCAGAGAAGGATGAGGACACCGGCGAGGACCGTGGCGTTTCGGAATTCGTCGTCGAACGACCCGGGGATGGTCAGCACGGCAAGGACGGTCACGACCGTCCTCTTCCGCAGCGTTCGGGACGCGGACGCCGCCCAACCGAGCGCAAACAGCCACAGCACCGGCCCCTGGCCCGGGTACGGGAGGTCAACAACCCGGAAACGCAGCAAAAGGTCCGCGCCAAGGAGAACTACCGGAACGGCCCATGGCCACCGGCGTTCCGCCCGCCCGACCGCGGGTATCGCCAACAGGACAGCCAACCCGAGCAGAATGTGCACCAGCGCCTCCACGAACCAGAAGCGGGAGTAGTCCGTCCATCCTTCCGGACCGAGCAGGGAGTTCAGCAAGAACACATTTGCCCAGCTGTACGTGTCAGTCACGGCAAACGCGAAGCCAATCACCGCGACGCTTGGCACCACGATCCTGGCCACGGAAAGCAGCTGCCGCCGCAACCGGACCTGGGGCGGGCCACTTAGCTGGAACCGGGCAAAGTTGAATCCGGCGACGGCCACCAGCACGTGCGCCATGCCTTCCCAGGAGAACCACCGGATATGCGTGGAGATGATGAGGATGATGCCCAGGGCGCGGAGCACGATGCCGGTCTCCATGGGTGCGAGCAGCCGCCTCCGCCATTTGTGGAACATCGCCCCCACGGAACCTGCGGACCCCTCCGCGTCCACTCCGCGGGCGCGTGCAAGCTCACCCAGCGGCATCAGATGCCAGTCGAGGGGAACATCTCCGAGCGCACGCTCAAGCCGGACTGATGCGGCAACATAGGACAGTGAATCGCCGCCCAATGAAACGAACGTGTCCGTCTCACGGATGTCGTCGCGTTCGAGGACGTCCGCGAAAATGCTCCGAACATCGTTCGACGTCCCCGCCGGGTCGCCTTGGTGGTCCTTTGCTTTTGCCTGTTCCGCCGCGTGCAGGGCCAGGATCGCGGGATAGTCCGGCTTCCCGCTGCTGAGTCGCGGGACAGCCGCCACGGAGTGCAGATGGATGGCTGCGCGCGGCACACCCACGTCCTGGGCGACCGTTTTGGCGATCAGGGACAGATCCTGTCCGGATTCGACGGCGGCCACCACCTGGCCGTCTGTGCCCGCGGCCGCGGCGGAAAGGCCCAGGTCTGCGAGGATCCGCTCAACCTGGCCAAGGTCAACCCGGAGACCGACGATCTTCACGAACCGGCTGCGGCGGCCAACAATCTCATAGAGGCCCTCCGCGGTCCGGCGGGCCAGATCGCCGGTGTGAAGTTCCGTGACCGTGCGGCCCAGCGCCAAATCCTCGGGCTTCTCGGCGTAGCCGAGCATAACGTTGGGTCCGGTGTAGACAAGTTCGCGGTCCTCCAGGCCGGGGACCGGGGCCAGGCGGAACCCGCCGCCCGGAATCGGGATGCCGACGGCTTGCGGGTGTTCTGCCGCGACGTCGGGAGGCAGGTAGGCCATTCTGGCTGTGGCTTCCGTCTGCCC
The DNA here is from genome assembly GCF_052113365.1 of Arthrobacter sp. YAF17. Lineage (NCBI taxonomy): Bacteria > Bacillati > Actinomycetota > Actinomycetes > Micrococcales > Micrococcaceae > Arthrobacter > Arthrobacter sp. YAF17. The sequence continues at coordinate 414,549 of NZ_JBFRDB010000001.1, forward strand.
GTACATAACGAACAGGTCCCACCCCCGGCGCCGGCCCAACTGCGCGTAGTCACGAACCCGGTCCGGGTCCAGGCGTCCACCGGCCTGGGTGATGTAGCGGAGGCTTGGCAGGTCCTTGTCCGCGAAGCCCACCCGCTCCAACAGATCGAACGTGTAGGGCACCGCGGCGAAGGAGGTCACCCTCTCGTTGCGGACCAGCTCCCAGAAACACGGGTCGACCACGGAAAGGTCGGTGAGCACCACCGAGGCCCCTGCGCACAAGTGACTGTTCACGACCGACATGCCATAGCAGTAGGACAAGGGAAGGGTGGTGGCGGCCCGGTCATCGGGGCGCAGCTGCAGGTACTCGGCAATCGCGGCCGCATTGGCCTGGACGGCCTCGGCGGAGAGCCTGACAAGCTTCGGCGAACCAGTGGAACCGGACGTGCTCACGAGCAGCGCCAGTTCCGGGTGCAGGGCGTGGCGGGTCCCTTCCCGGCGCACGTCTAACACGGCTTCGCCCTCCTGGACGCGGGCCAGCACGTCCGGGTCGTAGGCAGAAACGAGTGATTCAGAGGCCCGCCCGCCACCGCCAGGCAGAATGAGCAGCGGATGCCCGGATGACAGGGCCGCCAGATACACCACAAGGGAGGTCAGGGAGTTGTCTGCCTCGAGGGCAACCAGACGGCGTACCGTCCCCAAGGACCGGGCGGCAGCGTCCACCCGGTCGGCGAGTTCGCCGTAAGTCACGGATTCGCCGTCAACGTGTACAGCGGTCCGGCCGCCGAATGCAGCCAAGCCAGCGGCAAACGAGACACCCGCCAGTATTGGCTCAATAGTCACCGGTGCACTTTAGAAGGTAAACCTAACCTAACTCAAATGGAGAATGCCGAGCCGGTGCCCGCGCTGGCCGGATCCGCGGCGGTTCCACCCGTCGGCGTCGTTTCTGCCCGGGACGGTTTCATGCGGTAATGCGCCTCCGCCGCCGGTGCCGGCCGCGCTAGCCGCTTTGCACAACCGGGCGGTCACGCACACCTAGTTTCGTAAGGGCGCATGGTCCCAGGACGGAACCGCTGGCGATGATGCCGGCGAAGATCAGGCACGACAGCTGCCACGATCCCCCCTCGTACAGCAGGCCCGCCAGCAGCGCACCGGCAGCAGCACCCAACATCTCGGAGGTGGTCAGGAGGCTCATTCCGCGTCCGACCCGGTGCCCGTTCGCCTCGGCGACGACGGCCCGCTGGATCGGCAGCAACATCGCCCAGGCGGCGCTCGTCAGAACCCACAGCGCGGCGATCACGAGGGGACTGGGAGTGAACGCGAGTCCGGCCGCAGTCAGGGCCGACGCGACGGACGCGATGACATAGCCGGTCCGCCTGCCGCGGCGTTCGACGAACCGGTGCAGCACGCGCGGCATGGCCGTGAGCACCACACCGCCGGGCAGGTAGATAAGGGCAATCTGGTAGACCTCGAGCCCAAGCTCCCTTTGCAGGTGGAGCAGCAGTAGCAGCGACACGCCGGCCTCGGCCACGGCGGTCACCAGCGCTACGAACAGCAACGGGGCGAGGCGCCGTCCATCGCCCCGGATCCCGCCCGGCGGCTGTTCCTGCGGCGGCGGCAGGAACTTTGGCACGCGGACCAGCAGGACCGCCGCGGCCGTACAGGCAACGGCGAGGAGCCCGAAGACTCCGCCGAAGCCGACCAGCGGCAGCAGGACCATGGCTGGAATCCAGAAGAACCACGATCCGAGCGCTTCGGAGGACAGCAGTCCGGCCAGGGAGCCCGAGTCACGCTCGAGGTCCTCGGCCGCGATCGCCCGGACGGCGATCCAAAAGAACGCCCCGCCCGCGCCTCCCACGACGGCGGCGGCGAAGGCGAGCGGAAGAGATGTCGCGAGGGCGTAACCAAGGCAGCTCACCGCGTACAGCAGCGCACCGGCCGCCGCCACAGTCGTTCGCACCCGAGTGTCGACCAGCCACCCCGAAACCGGACGTGCAATCACCGAAATGACGAGTTCGACGGCGACGAGCGCGCCGATCGCGCTGGGCGCCAGGCCGAGCTCGATGCCGCCCCACAACGGGATCAGGAAATCCAGGATTTCCGCCGACCCTCCGATCAGGGTCGCGGCGGTGCCCGCGGCCCGCCGCCGGTTCGGTTGTATGCGCATTCGCCGATCCTAGGGGAAGAACTGCGAATAGCGTCGTGCTTCGGTCCGCCGGCCGCGTCCCATCACCCGCCGGGACAACAGCCGCCGGGACAACGGGCGCCAAGGCGCTGACGCAGGTTCGCGGCGGCAGGAATCGCGGCGGTGGATACGGAACCGCAGGAATCTTTAGTCAGTCTCTCGCCGCCGCACGGGCGGCTGCCGGCGGCACGGGTTCGTGGCGCAAATAGTTCCGGCTGAACCGGCCGCTTCCCGCGGTCAGGGCGCGCAGCTCGATGGCGTACCGCAGAAGCTCCTGGTCCGGAACTTCGGCGCTGATTTCTGTCAGGTCTCCCCCGGCGGACGTGGTTCCGGTCAGGCGCGCCCGGCGCGACGACAGATCGCTCATCACCGCGCCCACGTGCTCATCCGAAACGCTGATGGTCGCGGCCGAGACGGGTTCCAGCAGCTGGATCCGGCCGGCCGCGGCGGCTTCCCGCAAGGCCAGCGCCCCGGCGGCCTGGAAGGCCGCATCCGAGGAATCCACACTGTGCGTCTTGCCGCCGATCAGGGTCACCCGGATGTCCACCACCGGGAAGCCCGCGGATACCCCTTTCTGCATCTGCGCCCGCACGCCCTTCTCCACCGAGGTGACGAAGGGCCCCGGAATCACCCCGCCGACGGTCTTGTCCACGAATTCGAAGCCGGCCCCACGATCCAGCGGTTCAACCTCGATGTCGCAGACGGCGTATTGTCCGTGGCCGCCGGACTGCTTGACGTGCCGGCCGTGGCCTGTAGCGGAAGCAGCAAACGTCTCGCGCAGCGGGGTGACAACATCCACGGTCTGCAGGTTGACGCCCTGCTCGCGCAGCCTGCCCAGAACCACGTCCGCGTGCGCCTCGCCCATGCACCAGAGGATCAGCTGGTGCGTCTCGGCGTTACGTTGCACCCGGAGCGCCGGATCTCCGGCCGCCACCTTACCCAGGCTCCGGGCCAGGACATCCTCATCACCGTGGGAAGCCGCCTCGATGGCAACCGGCAGCAGCGGCTCCGGCATCTCCCACGGCTGGATCAGCAGCGGAAAATCCCTGGCCGAAACGGTATCCCCGGTCTCGGCAGGCCCGAGTTTCGTCAGGGCGCAGATGTCCCCCGCCACGCTGTACGGCACCGGCCGCAGGCTCGACCCCAGCGGCGAATACAGATGGGAGATGCGCTCATCGCTGTCGTGATCGGCATGGCCCCGGTCCGCCAGGCCGTGCCCGGCCACGTGGACGGCCGTGTCCTCGCGCAGCGTGCCGGAAAAGAGGCGGACCAGGCAGACACGGCCCAGGAACGGGTCGGTGGTGGTGCGCACCACCTCGCCAAGCAGCGGCCCCGAGGGGTCGCAGTCCGGTGTGGCCGCGGGGCTGCCGTCAAGCAGGGTCACCGCCGGCCGTGCATGTTCGGTGGGCGGGGGGAAAGCCCCCGTCACTACCTCCAGCAGTTCGGCCAGGCCGAGGCCGGTCTCGGCAGACGTGGCGATCACCGGATGGAACGACCCCCGCGCGACGGCCGTCTCCAGATCAGTGACCAGGACCTCCTGCGGTATTTCCTCGCCGCCAAGGTACCGGTCCATCAGCGACTCGTCCTCGCTTTCGGCGATAATCCCTTCGATCAGCGCGCCCCGCGCCGCCTCCGCGGCGACACGTTCGACGTCGTCCGTGTTCCGGTACGCGGGCAGAGCATTGCCGGCCGGCTGTTCCGACACGGTGCCCGAGAGCAGGCCCAACAGTCCAGTGACCTCCGCCTCCTTGGTGACCGGCAGGTAGAGCGGGAGCACCGCGTCGCCGAAGGCCTTCTGGCACCGCTCCAGGGCGGCATCAAAGTCCGCGCGGGGATGGTCCAGCCGGCTGATCACCACCGCCCGCGGCACCCCGGCGCGCTGGCACTCCCCCCACAGGGCTGTCGTGGCAGAGTCAATGGCGTCCACCGCCGAGACAACAAACAACGCCGCGTCCGCCGCGCGTAGCCCGGCCCGCAGTTCGCCAACGAAATCCGGGTACCCCGGCGTGTCGAGGAGGTTGACCTTGATGCCGCCGGCCATGACGGGCACCACGGAGAGGGCGACGGAGCGTTGCTGGTGGATTGCCGCAGGCTCCGAGTCACCGACGGTGGTGCCTTCGGTGATCGAGCCCTTCCGTGAAATCGCACCGGTGGCGGCGAGCAGCGCCTCTGCCAGCAGCGTCTTTCCGGCTCCTGAGCGGCCAACCAGCGCCACGTTCCGGACCTGCGCCGGCTGTTCGGGCGGCAGCGCATCGGAGGAGTCGGACCGCCGGAGCTCGGACGTGCCGCGGGCGGCGGCCTTCGCCGGTACCTTCGCGTCCTTCGCCGGTACCTTCGCGTCCTTCGCAGGCATGGGACCCTCCTGGTCTACACCGCCGGCCGGCCGGGCCGCCGGCATCCGTTCAACATAGGGCTGTCTATATGGATTGGACACCCTGCGGCGATCTGACGGCAAGATGCAAAGCCGGCCCCCGCCGAATCGGCGGAAGAATCCGCGCCCGGTCCCGGCTCAGCTTCCGTCGTAGGCCCGCTGAAGTGCCGCGATGTCGAGCTTCTGCATACCCAGCATGGCCTGCATGGCGCGCTGCGAACCCTCCGGGTCCGGGCCGCCGATCAGCCCGCCCAGCGCGGACGGGACCACCTGCCATGAGACCCCGTACCTGTCCTTGAGCCACCCGCACTGGCTTTCGGTGCCGCCCGCGCCCAGTGCGGCCCAGTAGCGGTCCACTTCCTCCTGGGAAGAGCAGTCGACGACGAAGGAGACCGACTCGTTGAACGTGAAGGCGGGTCCCCCGTTCAACGCGGTAAACGTCCGGCCGTCGATTTCGAAGCGGACGGTGATTGCCTGGCCTGCCGGGCCCGGACCGCCCTCACCGTAGCGGGAAACATCGAGCACCTTTCCGCCGTCGAAGACGGAGACGTAGAAGTCGGCGGCTTCCTCCGCCTGGTTGTCGAACCACAGGCAGGTGGTGATCTTCTCGGCCACGTCGCGTCCTCTTTCTATTGGCCCGTGCCGCTACGCGGGTCTCAGGGGGACTGTCCGGCGGCATTGCGGGGGTGCTGGCCCGAGCCTAGTCCGGCGGGCTATCGGGCACAACGGCTCCCCCGCCGCGGCCTCGGGCGCCGTTATCATGGCGTATGACCATCGCCGACGCCCTCCTGCAGTTCGCCCTCGTGGCTGCCTTGCTAACTCTTGTCCCGGGTATGGATACCGTGCTGGTGCTGCGCACGGCCATCAGCCGCGGACACGCCCCGGCTTTCGCCACCGCGGCGGGCATCTGCGCAGGGACCGTGGCCTGGGGGATGGCGGCCGCCATCGGCGCATCGGCCCTGCTGGCCGCCTCGGAAACGGCGTTTACGGTACTCAAACTCGCCGGCGCCGGCTACATGGCCTGGTTGGGAATTTCCATGCTGGTCAAGAGCCTCCGCCCGGGGACAGCGCCCGCGGCCGTGGAGCCGGGCACGGCTTCGGGCGCTGTCCGGACAGACTGGCTCACCGGCCTGACCACCAGCCTGCTGAACCCCAAGGTCGGTGTCTTCTACATGGCGATGATTCCGCAGTTCATGCCGGCGGACGCACCTGCCCTGCTCATGGGAACGCTCCTGCCCCTGGTCCACAATGCCGAGGCGATGGTCTGGTTCGCGGTCATCATTCTCGCCACCCACCACGCCCGGCGCTGGCTGCAGTCGCCCACGGCCGGCAAGGTGACGGACCGTATCGCCGGCGTCGTCCTGATCGGCTTCGCGGCGAGGATCGCGACGACGAAAGCCTGACCTGCGGTCGCCGGCCCGGCCCGGCTAGGCTTGGAGCATGCCTTCTTCCACGCCGCCGCTCCCCCGCCCCGCCGCGACCGGATCGGCTCCGGCGTCGGCGCCTGTGTCGGTGTCTCGACGAACTGCCGTGTGGGCCGCCTGCGCCGATGCCGCCCTGATTCTGATCTTCGCTGCGATCGGCCGCGACGCCCACCAGCGCGGGGACATCATCACCGGCGTATTTTCCACGGCCTGGCCGTTCCTCGCTGGCGCGGCGGTCTCCTGGCTGGCCCTGCGGATCTGGCGTGCACCCTTGGCGCTCTGGCCGTCCGGCGTCGGCGTCTGGCTCGGAACAGTCACAGTGGGCATGCTGCTGCGTGCCGTCACCGGGCAGACGGTGGTCCTGCCATTCGTGATCGTGGCCCTCCTCAGCCTGGGGCTCTTCCTGCTGGGATATCGCCTTGTGGCCGCGGTCATCCGGCGGCGCAACACACGCCGCGGCGCGGCCTAATGGACTAGGCTTGCAGGGACATGGCCAAGGCCCCCGGGAGTCCCGGCAGGGCGCTTTCACCGGCCGGCAACGGCGCAACAGATCCGGAAAGGTTCACACGTGGTCACCGCTTTCGTCCTGATTAAGACAGACGCTTCCCGCATCCCGGAGACCGCCGAAGAGATCTCCGCCATCCAGGGGATCAGCGAGGTCTACTCCGTCACCGGCGAATGGGATCTCATTGCGATTGCCCGGGTCCAGAAGCATGAGGATCTGGCGGACGCCATCGCGGACAAGCTCTCGAAGGTCCCCGGCGTTGTGCACACCACCACTCAAATCGCGTTCCGCGCCTATTCACAGCACGACCTCGACGCGGCGTTCGCCCTCGGCTTCGAACAGTAGGGCGCGGCACCTAACCCGGCACGGCCGCTCCCGGCCGGCAGATGCCAGCGGCGCAGGGCAGGCTTCAGCTGCGCGAGAGCGCGACCCAGCGGTCCAGAACGGCGGCGGCGGCACCCGATTCGATTGACTCTTCCGCCCGCCGGAACGCGGCGGTCATCCGCTCGCTGAACGGACCGACGGAATCCAGGTCGAACGCCACGAGGCCGGCAGCGGCGTTCAGGAGGGCGGCATCGCGCGCGGCACCGCGGCCGCCGGCGAGAACAGAACGCACGACGGCCGCATTGGCCGCGGCGTCGCCGCCGCGCAGTTCCTCAAGGGTTGCCCGGCGGATGCCCAGATCGGCCGGGTCGAACATCGCTTCGCTCACCGCACCGTTCCGGATTTCCCAGACCCGGGACGGGCCGGTGGTGGTCAGTTCATCGAGCCCGTCATTCCCCCGGAACACCAGCCCGCGGCTGCCGCGCTTGGCCAGCACCCCGGCCACCAGCGGCGCCATCCGCTCATTGGCGACGCCCACCGCCGAGGCCTGGACGTGGGCGGGGTTGATCATGGGCCCCAGGAAGTTGAAGGCCGTCGGCACGCCGAGTTCACGGCGGGCGACGGCGGCATGCCGCATTGAAGGATGGAACACCTGGGCGAAGCAGAAGGTGATGCCTGCCTCTTCCGCGTTGAGGGCCACCCGCGGAATGGGAAGATCCAGCCGGACACCCAGGGCCTCCAGGACGTCGGCGGAACCGGAGGTGGAAGATGCTGCCCGGTTGCCGTGCTTAACCACCTTGGCGCCGGCCCCTGCCGCGATCAGCGCAGCCATGGTGGAAATATTGACCGTGTTCTGCTGGTCGCCGCCGGTTCCGACGATGTCCAGCTTCTGCCCTGCTATATCAATAGGGCTGGCATTCGCGATCATCGCCTCGACCAGGCCCACGAGCTCGTCCACGGTCTCGCCCTTGGACCGCAGCGCCACCAGGAAACCGGCAACCTGGGCCGGTGTGGCCTCTCCGGACATGATCGAGTTCATCGCCCACTCGGTGTTGCCGGCGGTGAGATCCCTGCCGTTAATGAGTGCGCCGATGAGCCGCGGCCAGGTGTTGCCTGCCGCCTGTGCAGATGCCTGAGAAGTCACGTTCCGATGCTATCGAGGTACGCACCGCAATGACCAATGTGAACGGGGTCGGGAACTTTTCCGCGCGAATTCGCGTCTTTGTAGAAAAAGTCCTCCGAAAAGGCGGTTTGCGTTGGGCAGGAGGGAGTTTTATAGACATAATGTCTATGTGACATCTGCGACCCATGCCCCCAGTACCCCGGCGCACCCGACGCTGAATCGCCCGAACATGGTTTCTGTTGGAACCGTAGTCTGGCTGTCCAGTGRGTTGATGTTCTTCGCCGGTCTCTTCGCCATGTACTTCACACTCCGTTCGACTTCCGGACTGATGTGGGCCGAGGAGACAGCCAAGCTCAACTTCCCGTTTGCGCTCATCAACACGATCGTCCTCGTGGCAAGTTCCTTTACTTGCCAGATGGGCGTCTTCGCCGCTGAGCGGCTTCAGCCGCGCCGCAGCGGCGGCCGCCTCAGCTTCACCCGCTGGGGAATGAACGAATGGTTCACCCTGACCTTCATCATGGGTGCCGTCTTCGTGGCCGGCCAGACGACCGAGTACGCCATGCTCGTTTCCGAGCACGTCTCGCTCTCCTCCAACGCTTACGGTTCGGCCTTCTACATCACCACGGGCTTCCACGGCCTGCACGTTATCGGTGGCCTGGTTGCCTTCCTCCTCATCATGGGGCGGTCCTTCGCGGCGAAGAAATTCGGCCACTTCGAAGCAACCTCAGCGATTGTCACCTCGTACTACTGGCACTTCGTCGACGTCGTCTGGATCGGCCTCTTCCTGGTCATCTACGTCCTCAAGTAGCAAGACTTGACTCTTTTTCTACAAGAGGCAGAATTTCAAGAAGCGGCTCACGGAGCCCACGCACGATCGAATAAAGGAACCACCACGTGAAGGCACTCTCGCAGAAGCGACGTCACCCACTGGCAGCAATTGCACTGCTGCTGATGGGCCTCCTGGTCACTGGTGGGCTGTACGCCGTTGCCACCACTGTCAACCAGGCCAAAGCCACCACCACCTTCAGCGCCAGTGACGCAGAGGAGGGCGGCAAGCTCTTCGCGGCCAACTGCGCCACCTGCCACGGCATGGGCGCCAGCGGGACCAAAGACGGCCCCTCCCTCGTCGGCGTCGGCGCTGCCGCCGTTGACTTCCAGGTCGGCACCGGCCGCATGCCCATGCAGATGAACGCCCCGCAGGCCCCCAAGAAGCCCGCCCAGTTCAACGATGAGCAGACCCACCAGCTCTCCGCCTATGTCGCCACGCTTGGCCCCGGCCCGGCCATCCCCGAGGCACACGTCCTCGACGGCCAGGGCGACGCCGCCAACGGTGGCGAACTGTTCCGCGTGAACTGCGCCATGTGCCACAACGCGGCCGCTGCCGGCGGTGCGCTGACCCGGGGCAAGTTCGCTCCGGCTCTGGGCGACGTGTCCAGCAAGCACATCTACGAAGCGATGGTCACCGGCCCGCAGAACATGCCGGTCTTCAGCGACGCCAACGTCGGCCCCGAGGGCAAGCGCGACATCATCACGTTCCTGAAGCAGATCGAGGCCAACGGTTCACCCGGCGGCGCGGACCTGGGTTCCCTGGGCCCGGTCTCTGAAGGCCTGTTCGTCTGGATTGCCGGTCTGGGCGTCATCATCGCCTTCACCATCTGGCTAACGTCCCGGACGTCCTAGCCCACTGTTTGCACCTGTAAGAATTTTCTGCTGGCCTGTCAGCAGTTTGAATTGAAAGCTAACCCGGCACTTGCCGGGACGAGAGAGGGATGAGGCGAATTATGGGCAACCATAGTGACGGCAGTCCGAACCACTCGGGCACCGTAGCTACGGCTGGTCAGAATGAGGTGGAGAAGTTCCAGGATCCTGGAATTCCCCCGCATCGTTTGCGCCTGGCTGACACGGACCCGAAGGCCGCAAAGCGAGCAGAACGGCAGGTAGCCCTTCTTTTCGGGAGCTCGGTCGTTGGCACCCTGATCTTCCTGGTGGCGTACTTCGCCATCGATCTGGGAGATGACACCGCCATCGCAACCATCCGGCTGCAGAACGCGCTGCTGGGCATCGGCACCGCCTTTGCCATGCTGGGCATCGGCACCGGAATCGTGCACTGGGCCAAGGCCCTCATGCCGGACCATGAGGTCTCGGAAGAGCGTCATGCCATCCGCACCGAGGACGACCGCCTGGCTGCTGTCCGGATTGTCGACGACATCGTCGAGGAAACCGGCATCAAGCGCCGCCCGCTGATCCGCAACACCCTCCTGGGCGCCGTGGCGCTGGCTCCGCTGCCGGCCCTCGCGGTGTTCGGTGACCTGGGTCCGCGTCCTGACAACGCTCTGGCGCACACCATGTGGGCACCCCAGGACGGCAAGCTCAAGCGGCTCACCCGTGACCCTGACGGCACCCCCATCAAGGCCGCCGACGTGACCATCGGCTCCGCTTTCCACGTCATCCCGGAAGGCCTGAACGAGCTCCACGAAGGCAAGCTGAATGAGAAGGCCAAAGCCGTTGTCCTGCTCATGCGCCTGAACCCGGACGAGCTCCATCCCTCTCCGGGCCGCGCGGACTGGGCCTACAACGGCATTGTTGCCTACTCCAAGATCTGCACCCACGTTGGTTGCCCTGTTGCCCTGTACGAGCAGCAGACCCACCACCTGCTGTGCCCGTGCCACCAGTCGACCTTCGACCTCACGCAGGAATGCAAGGTTATCTTTGGCCCGGCCAGCCGGCCCCTCCCCCAGCTGCCTATCGCGGTTGACTCCGAGGGCTACCTGGTCGCCACCAGCGACTTCCATGAACCCGTCGGACCTAGCTATTGGGAGCGTGAGCAGCATGTCCTCATCCCAAACAAGTGATGCCCCCACCTTCGTCGCCAAGACCACAGGCGGCCGCATCACCAACTTCGTTGACGAGCGCGTCGGCGGGTCAGGGATGCTGCGTGAATTTGGCCGCAAGGTCTTCCCGGACCACTGGTCGTTCATGTTCGGCGAAGTTGCCCTGTACTCCTTCGTAATCCTGCTGCTCTCCGGCACCTTCCTGACGTTCTTCTTCGATCCCTCGATGGCGGAGACGCACTACCAGGGTTCTTACACTCCGCTGAAGAACGTCGAAATGTCGGTGGCGTACAGCTCTTCGCTGAACATCTCCTTCGATGTCCGCGGCGGCCTGTTTATGCGCCAGGTCCACCACTGGTCCGCGCTGCTCTTCGTGGCCTCGGTGTCCGTGCACATGTTGCGCGTGTTCTTCACCGGCGCCTTCCGCAAGCCGCGCGAAATGAACTGGGTGGTGGGCGGCGTGCTGCTCATCCTCTCGATGGCTGCCGGCTTCACCGGCTACTCCCTCCCCGATGACCTGCTCTCCGGCAACGGCCTGCGCATCATCGACGGCGTCATCAAGTCCATTCCCGTGGTCGGAACGTACATCTCGTTCTTCCTCTTCGGCGGAGAATTCCCCGGCACGGTCATCATCGGCCGCCTGTACATGCTCCACATCCTGCTGGTTCCGGCCCTCATCCTCCTGATGATCGTCATGCACCTCTTTATGGTGGTCGTGCACAAGCACACCCAGTACCCCGGCCCGGGACGCAACGACGGCAACGTCGTCGGCTACCCCCTTGGCCCGGTCTACGCTGCGAAGGCAGGCGGCTTCTTCTTCATCGTGTTCGGTGTCATTGCCCTCATGGCGGGCTTCTTCACCATCAACCCGATCTGGAACTACGGCCCGTACGACCCCTCCCCCGTCTCGGCAGGAACCCAGCCTGACTGGTACATCGGCTTCGTTGACGGCGCCCTGCGCCTCATGCCGGGCATCATCGGCGACTGGCGGGTTGAACAGATCTGGTTCGGCCACGTGTTCACGTTCAACGTCCTGCTGCCGGCCCTGGTGCCTGCAGGCATCATCTTCACCGTGCTGTTCACCTACCCGTGGATTGAACGCTGGATCACCAAGGACAACCGCGAGCACCACGTCCTCGACCGTCCGCGGAACGCTCCCACTCGTACCGCCATCGGCATGGCCGGCTTTGTCTGGTACTGCGTGATGTGGGCTGCGGCAGGTTCGGACCTCATTGCCACGCACTTCCACGTGTCACTGAACGACGTCACCTACTGGCTGCGTGCACTGTTCTTCGTCGGACCGGTCATCGCCTTCATTGTCACGAAGCGTGTGGCCCTGGCCCTCCAGCGCAAGGACCGCGAGATTGCCCTGCACGGCCGCGAAACCGGCCGCATCGTGCGGCTTCCGCACGGCGAGTTCATCGAGGTCCACGCACCGCTGGACGAGTACAAGCGGTACAAGCTGGTCGGCTTCGAGTCGCCGTCGCCGCTTCCGGCGGAGCCGAACGCCAACGGCGTCGTCGACAACAAGGAGAAGCGCCGCGCGTTCCTCTCGAAGTGGTTCTTTGAGGACCGGGTTGCCCCGGCAACGCCCGCGGAGCTCGCGGCGGCCCACGGCCATCACGGCGACCACGAGGCCATCGAGTCTGGCGAATCGCAGAAGACGCTCAGCCACTAACCGGCTGCAGTGAACACCAGAAAAGGCCCGGTCCATCAGGACTGGGCCTTTTCTGCATCCCGCCACAAACAACGCGGGGTCACTCCTCGTCCATAGTCCCCGTCGGGATGGGCCCGGAGTGACCCCGCCTTGCCCTTACGGGCGGTACCCCGAGGCGTAGTTCCGGGTGGGGCGGACGCCGGGACGCTGCAGGGGCACCCACAGCTTGTACCGGTCAGCCCGGTAATAGGACACCGAGTAGTCCACCATGGCCCGCGCCACGAAGGCGTGGCGCTGGATCTTCAGGAGCGGCGACCCCACTTCAACGTTGAGCAGGCGGGCCGTCGACGGCGAGGCAGCCGTCGCCTCGATCATGTCCTCGCCCCACTCCATCACCAGGCCGAAGCGTTCGCTCAGGACGTTGTAGAGCGATGTTGGCGGTTCGCCGTCGAGCAGGCCGGGTACACGGTGCGCCGGGATAAAGTTCTCGTCCACGCTCATGGGTTCGTTGTCTGCCAGCAGGAGGCGGCGGAACCGCACGAGGGGCGTCCCCTCCTCCAGCTGGAGTTCCCGGGCCAGGAAGGCGCTGGCACCGATCTGCTCGAAGCTGAGGACCTTCGCGGCAGGAACCATGCCGCGGCGCTGCATTTCCTCGCTGTAGGAGGTCAGCTTCACCTGAAGGTCCAGTTTGGGTTTGCGCACAAACGTGCCAAGGCCCACCACCCGCTCGATGACTTCCTCCCCGACGAGGGCATCGATGGCCTGGCGCACTGTCATCCGGGCCAGGCCGAACCGTTCGGCGAGATCCCGCTCCGAGGGCAGCGCCGATCCCGGCGGGCAGGCGCTCACAATGTGGGCCCTGATGATTTCCCTCAGCTGGATGTAGATGGGCGTACCGTTTTGCCGGTCAATTTCGCCGGCCATGCGTGCTGCGTCAGAGGCGGCCACTGTGCCGCCTTCCGGAATGAGTCATACGTCAAGGTTAAGCCACCCGGGGCACAGGTCTAGACCACCTTGGCGTCGCGGTTCGCCCGGGACCGCGCCCGCCGCTAGGCTTGAATGCGCCGGTCTCACCCCGGCACAAGAAACCCGTAAAGAGACAAGGGAGCCCCGTTGCCAGTTCGGAACGCAATCGTCCAGGCCGCCATCGGACTGCACGCACGGCCTGCGGCGCTGTTCGTCCGGGCTGTGCATGAGACCGGGCTGCCCGTGACCATCAGCAAGGACGGCAGGCCCGCCGTGGACGCCCGCTCCCTGCTGGAAGTCATGACCGAGGACTTCCATTTCGGCTGTCTGGTGGAACTGGCCGTGGCCCCGGACGCCGTCCCGGAGCGGTACAGCCCTGACGACGTCGAGAAGGCCCTCGAGGGGCTCAGCAACCTGCTGGAGTCAGCCCGGTCCCGCTGAGGGCCGTGAGGCCCTCCCAGGGCGCACTACGGGCACTGGAACGGCGCCCGCCCTTGTCCATGCCGGGGCGCTCCCGTAAGAGGGCCACTCCCCCACGGACGGCTCCACAACGGTGGACGACAAGGCAACAAAACAACGACGGAGGGCCCCACCAGAAGGTGGGGCCCGCCGTCGTAAATGACTTTGTGCGTGTCCTGACGGACGTTAGTGCGCGTGGTCTCCGCGGCTGTATTCGTACACCCAGCCGACCAGGGCGACGAGCGCGAGGCCGGCGGCGATGTAGACAATCCAGAAGCCAATGGCCATGCCCAGGAATCCGGCGGCGCTGGCCAGGCCGAGGACCAGTGGCCACCAGCTCCAGGGGCTGAAGTGGCCCTGCTCGCCGGCGCCCTCGTGGATCTCCGCATCGCTGCGGTCCTCGGGACGCATCCCGACGCGCTTGCCGGTGAAGGCGAGGTAGGCGCCGATCATGCCGGCGAGGCCGCCGACCAGGAGCACCCCGAGGATGCCGACCCACTCGGACCAGTGGGTCAGGAAGCCGTAGATGACAGCCACCGGCACGAAGAAGAAGACTCCGAGCCCAAAAATCCTTGATTCGATCTTCACTACGGGTTGTCCTTCTGGTCGGCGTTACCGAGGGCTTCTGCGGCCGGGGCAGGAGAATCGACGGTGTATGTCTGGGAAAGTTCGGGGTGGTGCAGGTCCAGGGCAGGACGCTCCGAACGGATCCGCGGCAGCGAAGTGAAGTTGTGACGCGGCGGCGGGCACGAGGTTGCCCACTCGAGGGAAGCACCGAAGCCCCAGGGGTCATCCACTTCAACCCGTTCGTTGCTGCGCCACGTGATGTAGACGTTCCAGAAGAACGGGATCAGCGAGGCGCCCAGCAGGAACGACGCGTAGGTGGAGAACTGGTTCATCCAGGTGAAGTTGTCCTGCGGCATGTAGTCCGCGTAGCGGCGGGGCATGCCCTCGACGCCCAGCCAGTGCTGGATGAGGAACGTGCCGTGGAAGCCGAGGAACAGCATCCAGAAGTGGATCTTGCCGAGGCGTTCGTTGAGCATCTTGCCGGTCCACTTCGGCCACCAGAAGTAGAAGCCTGCGAACATCGCGAACACGACGGTTCCGAAGACCACGTAGTGGAAGTGTGCCACCACGAAGTAGGAGTCGGAGACGTGGAAGTCCAGCGGAGGGGAAGCCAGGATGATGCCGGTCAGGCCGCCGAAGAGGAACGTCGCCAGGAAGCCGATGCTCCACAGCATGGGGGTTTCAAAGGTGATGGAACCCCGCCACATGGTGCCGATCCAGTTGAAGAACTTCACACCGGTGGGAACCGCGATCAGCATCGTCATGAAGGAGAAGAACGGCAGCAGGACCGAGCCGGTGACGTACATGTGGTGGGCCCACACGGTCACGGACAGGGCAGCAATGGAGATGGTCGCGTAGACCAGGCCCTTGTAACCGAAGATCGGCTTGCGGCTGAAGACCGGGAAGATCTCCGAGACGATGCCGAAGAACGGCAGCGCGATGATGTAGACCTCGGGGTGGCCGAAGAACCAGAACAGGTGCTGCCAGAGGACGGCGCCGCCGTTCTCAGGATCGAAGATGTGGGCACCGAAGCGCCGGTCCGCGCCGAGGGCGAAGAGGGCTGCGGCCAGCGGCGGGAACGCCATCAGGACCAGGATTGCCGTCACCAGGATGTTCCAGGTGAAGATCGGCATCCGCCACATGGTCATGCCCGGGGCACGCATGCAGATGATGGTGGTGATGAAGTTGACCGCGCCAAGGATGGTGCCGAAGCCGGAGAGCGCCAGGCCGAAGACCCAGAGGTCACCGCCGACGCCGGGGCTGAACGTCGTGTTGGACAACGGCGCGTAAGCGAACCAGCCGAACGAGGCCGCACCCTGCGGGGTGATGAAGCCGGAGACCGCGATGGTGGAACCAAAGAGGAAGAACCAGAAGGCCAGCGCGTTCAGTCGCGGGAAGGCGACGTCGGGAGCACCGATCTGCAGGGGCATGATCACGTTGGCGAAGCCGGCGAACAGCGGCGTTGCGAACATCAGCAGCATCACGGTGCCGTGCATGGTGAAGAGCTGGTTGTACTGCTCTTTGGTCTGCAGGATCTGCATGCCGGGTTCGAACAGTTCGGCGCGGATCAGCAGCGCCATGACGCCGCCGAAGCAGAAGAACACGAAAGACGCGATCAGGTACATGTACCCGATGGTCTTGTGGTCGGTGGAGGTGATCCAGTTGACGACGATGCGCCCCTTGGATTTGGGTACTACGGGAGCCTCAAGGGTCCCGGAGGGCTGGGAATAGGTCGTAGCCACGTCGCGCTCCCCTTACTTGTTCTCGGTCGGGGCCGGGTTGCGGTCGTACTCTTCGCCGAGCAGGCCGGTGTTGCCGTCCTGGCGGAGCTTTTCCAGGTGCGCCTGGAATTCGGCGTCGGAAACGACCTTCACGCGGAACAGCATTTCGGAGTGGTATTCGCCGCAGAGCTCGGCGCACTTGCCGTCGTAGGTCCCCTCCTTGGTGGGGGTGAACCTGATGTAGTTGGTCTTGCCGGGGATCATGTCGCGCTTCTGCAGGAAGGCGGGGACCCAGAAGGAGTGGATGACGTCGCGGGCGTTCAGCTCGACGTCAACCGACTTGTTGACCGGGAGGTACAGGGTAGGCAGCTTTTCCTTGTCAATTGCCTCGCCGGTCAGGTGCGCCTGGACGCCAGCTTCGTGGACATCCTCGCGGATGACGTTGCCCTTTTTGTAGTTGAAGTCCCAGGCCCACTGCTTGCCGCGGACGTCGACGACGACGTCGGCCGGCTGGGAGCGGTCATCGATCGCATGCTGGTCGCGGTCGGTGAAGTAGAAGAACACCAGGACCATGAACAGCGGGATCGTCAGGTAGAAGACCTCAAGGGGCAGGTTGAAGCTGTTCTGCCGGGGGAAGCCGACGGTGCCCTTGCGGCGCCGGTAGGCGACCATGCACCAGATCATCAGGCCCCAGGTAATGACACCGACAACCAGCGCGGCAATCCATGAGTTGACCCAGAGGTCCATGATGCGGTCAGTGTGGTTGGTGGTGCCGCGTTCAGTAGGCAGCCACCCTTTCTGTACCTCTGGTGAACATCCAGTCAAAGCCAACGCGCCGGCGAGTGCCAAGCCAGTGATCGTAGTGATCTGTTTGCGTCGGCTGCCGGTTCGGTTCTGCGAACTCACAGACGGCCCTTCCTACTTGTTGCTGTCGCCCGGGCCGCAATGTAGCGGTCCGGGCACACGAAAAGTTTTACTACTCGGTGTAGAGCTTACCGCTCCCCGCGAGTTTTCGCCCACATGTCCRCGCCGTGCGTCGGGACCTTTTTGCCGGGTCCGCTCGTTATGGATCCTGCGGCACTAAGGCCGGGCAGATTGCCCGGCCTTAGTGGAAGGAATCACCGCACGCGCAGGAGCCGCCGGCATTCGGATTGTCGATCGTGAAGCCCTGCTTGGAGATGGTGTCCTCAAAGTCGATGCTGGCGCCGCTGAGGTAAGGGACGCTCATCTTGTCGACAACAACTTCAACACCGTCATAGTCGCGGACGGCGTCTCCGTCGAGGAGCCTCTCGTCGAAGTAAAGCTGGTAGATCAGGCCGGAGCAACCGCCGGGCTGCACGGCCACGCGGAGGCGCAGATCGGTGCGGCCTTCCTGCTCGAGCAGGCTGCGGACCTTGCCGGCCGCGACGTCGGTCAGGCCGACCTCGTGCGTGGCCAGTTCCTCGCCCGCCGTGGCGGTGGCTTCGGTGCTGTTTTCATTGGTTGTAGTGCTCATGGCCTACCTTCTAACGACGGTGGTGGCGGCGCCGCTGCCGCGACGCCCGCCCCTACTTATACGGTACGGGGCTATAGCTACATGCTACGTCGATCAGCCGTGTAGCTCTAACTCCTGACGTAACCGTCGCTGCAGGCTGGGTGTTCCCCGGGAAGGGCTCCCGGACCGGCCAGCCTAGCCCAGCCCCTCGACGTTCAACCGGGCCAGCATCAGGGCTTCGGCGACGATGGCATTCCGGAAGTCCCCCAGGTGCAGGGATTCGTTGGCGCTGTGCGCCCGGGAATCGGGATCCTCGACGCCGGTGACAAGGATCTGCACATCGGGGTACAGCTCGGTCAGGTCGGCGATGAACGGAATGGAGCCGCCGATGCCGGTCTCAACGGCAGGGACGCCCCAGGCCTCGCCGAGCGCCCACATCGCGACGCTGGCGGCCCGGGAGGAGGTGTCCGTGAGGTAGGCGTTGCCGCTCTCCCCCGGCGTGAAGACCACGTGGGCGCCGAACGGGGCGTTGGCTTCCACATGCTTGCGGACGGCATCCATCGCTTCGGCCGGGTCCTGGCCGGGAGCGAGCCGCATGCTGAACTTCGCCCGCGCCCGGGGCAGGAGGGTGTTCGAGGCGACGTCCACGGCGGGTGCATCGAAGCCGATGATCGACAGTGCCGGTTTGGTCCACATCCGCGAGGCGATCGTGCCCGTGCCGGCGAGCCGGACGCCGTCGAGCACGGATGCGTCGGCGCGGTATTCCTCTTCAGTGAGGTCCACGGTGGCGTCGTCCCGGCTGACCAGGCCGGCGATCGCGACGTTGCCCTCGTCGTCGTGGAGGGTGGCGATGAGCCGGGACAGCAGGGTCGGCGCGTCGAGCACGGGGCCGCCGAACATGCCGGAGTGGACGGCGTGGTCCAGGACCTTGACCTCGATGGTGCCGTCGACCAGGCCGCGGAGGCTGGTGGTGAGCGCGGGGATGCCGACCTTCCAGTTGCTGGAGTCGGCCACGACGATCACATCGGCGCGCAGCTGCTCCTTGTGTGTTTCCAGGAAAGTGCGGAACGTCGGGGAGCCTGCTTCCTCCTCGCCCTCGAAGAAGAAGGTCACGCCGAGGCCGAGGTCATCGCCCAGCACCCGGGTCACGGCCGCGTAGGCGGCGATGTGGGCCAGGATGCCGGCCTTGTCGTCGGCGGCGCCGCGCCCGTAGAGACGGCCGCCGCGTTCGACGGCGGTGAACGGTTCGGTCTCCCACAGCGCCAGGTCTCCGGTGGGCTGCACATCGTGGTGCGCGTACAGCAGGATCGTCGGCTTGCCCTCGGCGGCGGGACGGCGTGCGACGACGGCGGGGCCACCGGGCGTCCCGTCTTCCTTGTCGCAGCGCAGGATCTGGACTTCTTCGAAGCCGCTGGCACGCACGAGCCGGGCGACGGCGTCGGCGCTGGCGTTCAGCGGGGCGGGGTCGAAGCTCGGCCACGCGATGCCCGGGATGGCGACGAGCTCTTTCAACTGGGCGATCGTGGTGTCGAACGATTCGGTGACGGCTTGGCGGAGCGCCTCGGTGTCGACGATTCCGATCTGTCCGGCAGCGGTCTGCGGGTTCCCCGCGTGTGATGAAGTCATGGCCAGAACACTACCCGTGTCGCGGATCACCCTAATCCTTGAAGTCTGACACGGCGGGTCATGCGCCGTGTGGGCTGGGTCTCGCGTGCGCCGCCCCGGGGTATTCTGTAGGGGTGTTTGGACGTAAAAAGGAAGCGCCATCGGCGCAGGACATAGTTGACCAGCAGGCGGCCGGGGCAACCCGCGACACCGCCCTCGGCAAGGGCGCGCCCACGCCCAAGCGCAGCGCCCAGGTGGCTGCCCGCAAGCGGCCGCTCGTACCGGAGGACCGCAAGGCCTCCAAGGCAGCAGAGCGCGCAGCGGTCCAGGAGCAGAGGCTGAAGATGCGGCAGGCCATGGACACCGGCGACGAGAAGTTCCTGCCACTGCGGGACAAGGGACCGCAGAAGCGCTTCGCCCGCGACTATGTGGACGCCCGCTTCAGCCTCGGTGAGTACCTGATGTTCGGTGCCCTCATCTTCGTAATCGTCTCACTCCTCGTCCCGGCCTCCAGCGAGCAGATGATCTACGTCCTGGGCGGCTTCTGGGTGATGTTCCTGGCCGTCTTCGTCGACGTCTTCATCCTCTCCCGGAAGCTCCGGAAGCGCCTGACGGAGAAGTTCGGCGAGGTGGAGCGCGGCACCGTCTGGTACGGCTCCATGCGTTCGCTGCAGTTCCGCCGCCTGCGTCTCCCCAAGCCCCTCGTCAAGCGCGGCGAATACCCCGCCTGATTCCTCCGATCAACAACGAGCCCCCGGCAGCTGGACTGCCGGGGGCTTTGTTGTCCCGGGCGGTCGGGGCACGTCCCGGGGACGGGGCCCGGGCGGGGCTGGCGGATTAGCGCCGGGACGGGTGCTTCGCGAGCAGCCGGTTGATGTGGGCAGCCCAGAACGGACCTTCGTAGAGGAACGCGGTGTAGCCCTGCACGAGCGTGGCGCCGGCGTCGAGCCGTTGCTGGACGTCCTGCGCGGTTTCCACGCCGCCCACCGAGACCAGCGTCAGCTTGCCGCCGGTTGCCGCCTTCAGCCGGGCCAGCACCTCCAGCGACCGCTGTTTCAGCGGGGCGCCCGAAAGCCCGCCGGCACCGCAATCCGCCACCTTGTCCGGGGCGGCGCTGAGGCCGCTGCGGGCGATGGTGGTGTTGGTGGCGATGATTCCGTCCAGTTTCAGGTCCAGCGCGAGGCGTGCGACGTCGTCGATGTCCTCATCGCTGAGGTCCGGCGCGATCTTGACCAGCAGCGGGACGTGGCGTCCGGAAGCGGTGTCCGCCGCCTCCCCCACTGCCGTCAGCAGCGGGCGGAGCGTCTCAACATCCTGCAGCAGCCGCAGGCCGGGGGTGTTCGGGGAGCTGACATTGACCACCAGGTAGTCTGCCGCGGGTGCCAGGCTGCGGGCGCTGATGAGGTAGTCGGCCACCGCGTCTTCAAGTTCCACCACCTTGCTCTTGCCGATGTTGACCCCGATCACCGGGCGGACGCCCGGGTGGCGGCGCTGCAGGGCCGCCCGGGCGGACTTCAGCCGGGGCGCCACGGCGGCGGCACCGTCGTTGTTGAAGCCCATCCGGTTGATCACGGCCCGGTCCTCGACCAGGCGGAAGAGCCTCGGCGCGGGGTTTCCGGGCTGGGCCTGGCCGGTAATGGTCCCGACCTCCACATGGCCGAAGCCAAGTTCGGTCAGGGCCTCGATACCGTGGCCCTCCTTATCGAAGCCGGCCGCCAGGCCGAACGGTGACGGAAACGTCAGGCCGAATGCCTGGGTCTGCAATGACGCCGCCGGGGCAGTGAACTTCTGCAGCACCCTCCCGGCGCCGCAGGAGTGGATGAGCCGGATGGCTTTGAAGCCGATCTTATGGGCGCGTTCGGCGTCCATCCATGAGAAGGCCAGCCGGAAGAATGTCGGATATACGCGCATGGCTCTAGTTTTGCGGTTCCGGCGGTCCAGACCAAACCCGCACGCCCTCGGGCGCTAGCATGAAGCCATGACCAGCGACGGTGAAACCCCGACCGCGGCGTCCGTAGGGGCTGCCGTAACAGTTATCGACTCGGATGTAGTCGTTGTGGGCGCCGGGCTGGCCGGGCTCGTCGCCGCCGTCCAGGCCTACGCGGCCGACCGCCGGGTCGCTGTGCTGGAGCAGGAGCCCGAGGCCTCGGCGGGCGGCCAGGCGCATTGGTCGTTTGGCGGGCTCTTCCTCGTCAACTCCCCCGAACAGCGCCGGCTCGGGGTTAAGGACAGCGCAGGCCTTGCCTTGGCCGACTGGATGTCCTCCGCCGCCTTCGACCGGCCGGAGGACGCCCTCGCCCGGGACTGGGCCGCCGCCTACGTGAACTTCGCGGCGGGGGAAAAGCGTGCCTGGCTCGCCTCCCTTGGGGTGCGCCTGTTCCCCCTCGTGCAGTGGGCCGAACGCGGCGGCTACGGGCCCGACGGGCATGGCAACACAGTCCCGCGCTTCCACGTCGTCTGGGGCACCGGCCCCGCGCTTGTGGCCCCGTTCCTGGCGAAGCTCCGCGAGGGCGAGGCCGCGGGCCGGGTCTCATTCCACTTCCGCCACCGCGCTTCGGGCCTTGTGACTGAAGCGGGACGTGTCACGGGGGTGCAGGGCGAGATCCTCGAGCCCAGCGGCGCGGCCCGCGGCGTGGCCAGCTCACGAGTCGCCGTCGGCGGTTTTCAGGCGTCGGGTGGCGCCGTCGTGGTGACCACCGGAGGAATCGGCGGCAACCACGACACCGTCCGTCAGCAGTGGCCCGGCGGCCCGGCGCCCCGGACGATGCTCAGCGGCGTGCCCGCCTCCGTCGATGGCAGGTTCCTCGCGGCCGCCGCAGCCGCCGGCGGCCGTCTCATCAACGGAGACCGGATGTGGCATTACCCCGAGGGCATCCACAACCATTCGCCGGTGTGGCCGCAGCACGGAATCCGGATCCTGCCGGGCCCATCGTCGCTGTGGCTGGACGCCACCGGAAGCACGCTCCCCCCTCCCCTGTTCCCGGGGTTCGACTCGCTCGGGGCGCTGCGCCATATCCTCGGTACCGGTCACGAGCACTCCTGGTTCGTACTCAACAGGACCATCGCGCTCAAGGAGTTCGCCCTCTCCGGCTCGGAACAAAATCCCGACCTCACCGGCAAAGACGTCCGGCTCCTGGCATCCCGGCTGAAACCCGGCACCGACAGCCCCCTGCAACTCTTCCTGGACCGCGGGGTCGACTTCCTGCAGGCTGGCACCCCCGCCGGACTCGCTGCCAAAATGAACGCCCTCACCGGCCGGCCGTTGATTGACGCCGCCGGCCTGGACCGTCTGATCCGGTCCCGGGACCGGCAGTTCGGCAGCGGCCTGGGCAAAGACCCACAGCTCGCCGCCATCCGCGCCGCCCGGCGTTTCACCACCGACAGGATCATGCGGGTGGCGCCGCCGCAACGGATGCTGGACCCACGTCACGGCCCGCTGCTGGCCGTGCGCCTGTCCGTGCTCACGCGCAAGAGCCTGGGCGGGCTCCACACCGACCTGCAGTCCCGCGTTCTGGACGGCTCGGGGCAGCCCGTGCCGGGCCTCTTCGCCGCAGGAGAAGCCGCCGGCTTCGGCGGCGGCGGCATCCACGGCTACCGCGCGCTCGAGGGAACATTCCTCGGCGGCTGCCTGTTCTCCGGACGCTCGGCCGGCCGCGCCGCGGCGGCGGCAGTGTAGGCGCCTCCGATGGAGTGGGCACCCGACATCCTCGGCGACGATTTCGAAGCCTGCACGTTCCCTTCGGCCGGCCCCGACGGCGTCGAGCGGACGGCCACACTGGTCCGGCACGTTCCCGGCGCGCGAGTGGCTGCGGCCGGCGGAGCTGACCTTGCCGGGGGCCGGCGGAGCCGGGCCGTGCTGTTCCTGCACGGCTGGAGCGACTACTTCTTCAACGAGGAACTCGCAGAGTTCTGGGCCGGCCAGGGCTTTGCGTTCTTCGCGCTGGACATGCACAACCACGGGCGGAGCCTCCAGGCCGGCGGGCACGGCGGCTATGTTGCCGACCTGGACGATTACGACGCCGAGATCACCGGGGCGATTGGCATCATCGACTCCCTGCACCCCGGGACCGAAGACCCTCCGACAGTAGCGCTGATGGGGCATTCCACCGGTGGGCTCATAGCCGCATTGTGGGCCAGCCGGCATCCCGGGATCATCTCGCAGCTGATCCTCGATAGCCCCTGGCTGGAAATGCACGGCAGCCCGGCCGTGCGCCGCGCGGCGCGGACCATGGTGGAACCGCTCGCGCGGTTCTGGCCCGAGGCCGTCATCCGGCTGCCTGAACGTGGCTTTTACTGGCGCAGCGTCAGCAGCGCCGCGGAGGGCGAATGGACACTGGATGACAACTACCGCCCGCCGCGGGCGTTCCCCGTCCGGGCCGGCTGGCTCAGCGCGGTCCTCAGCGGGCAGTCGCGGGTGGCACGGGGACTGAACATCGACGTGCCCATCCTCGTCCTGATCTCCGGGGCCAGCGCCACCGGAATGTTCTGGAAGGAATCCATGCGCCGCACGGACGCGGTCCTCGACGTGAACACCATCGCCCTTCGCGCCCTCAGCCTCGGCCGCACCGTCACGCTGGAACGGATCGACGGCGCCCTGCACGATGTGTTCCTGTCCGCCCCGCGGGTCCGTGCCGACGCCTATGCCCGGCTGGCACGCTGGCTCCGCGCGTATGTCCTGGACGACGGCGGCACCGCCTGAGTGGGGGCTCGTTTGGCGGTCCTTCGGGGGCGGCTCCCGGTCAGGCCGGGCCGGCGGGCGCGGCGTCCACCGCACCGCCGTAGCGGCGGTCCCGCTGCGCATAGATCTCGACGGCATCCCACAGGGTGCGCCGGTCCACGTCTGGCCACAGCGTGTCCAGGAAGACGAACTCGGCGTAGGCCGACTGCCAGAGCATGAAGTTGGACAGCCGCTGCTCGCCGGAGCTGCGCAGGAACAAGTCGACGTCGGGCAGGTCCGGTTCGTCCAGGTATTTCTGGATCGTCTTCTCGGTGATGGCGCCCGGCTTGAGCCGGCCGGCGGCCACCTCCTCCGCGATCGCGGAGACCGCGTCGGCGATTTCGGCGCGGCCCCCGTAGTTAACACACATGTTCAAAGTGCAGGTGCTATTGCCGCGGGTATAGTCCTCGGCCTCCTCCAGCTCCCGGATCACCGAGCCCCACAGCCTCGGCCGCCGGCCGGACCAGCGGATCCGGACACCCCACTCATCGAGCTGGTTGCGCTGCCGACGTAGCACGTCCTTGTTAAATCCCATCAGGAAGCGGACTTCCTCGGGCGAACGGCGCCAGTTCTCCGTGGAGAAGGCGTAGACACTCACGTGCTCGATGCCGAGCTCGATCGCGCCGGCCATCACGTCCAGCAGGGCGGGCTCCCCCGCTTTATGGCCCTCGATCCGGGGCAGGCCGCGCTGGTTGGCCCAGCGGCCGTTGCCGTCCATCACGATCGCGACGTGCCGCGGAATGAACTCCGCCGGGATGGCCGGAGGCACGGCACCGGAGGGGTGTGGGTACGGACCCACCACCGGGGCGCTCCTTTGCCTGACCGGACTCTTCTTCTTACCCAGCGCCACATTCTTACCCAACACCACAGTTACGTTCGCTCCACATGTTTGAGGGACTTAAGGACACGTTCCAGATGCCACTGCAGGTAGCTGGCCACCAGGCCTGCTGCCTCGCGCCGGTGCACGGGAACGGAAGCGTCCGCCGTCGTCCAGTCCCCGGTCAGCAGCGCACCGAGCAACAGGACTGTTTCCGCGGCGGGGGCCGGCGAACCCGGCGGGCGGCAGTCCGCGCACACCATGCCGCCCAGCGGCGCAGAGAACGCGGTGTGCGGCCCGGCTGCCCCGCAGCGGGCGCAGCCGGTGAAGCTCGGCGCCCAGCCGCCGGTGGCGAGGGCACGCAGCAGGTAGGAATCGAGGATGAGTTCGGGCGTGTGGTCGCCGCGGCTCAGCGATGCCAGGGCACCGACGAGGAGGTTGTATTGCGCGGTGCCCGCTTCGCCGTCGACGTCGGTAAGCTTTTCCGCCGTCTCCGTCATCGCGGCAGCGACGGTGTAGCGGCCGTAGTCCGCGGCGATGCTGCCGCCGTAGGCGCCTTTGGCGACGGCCTGCGTGACGATGTCCAGAGTGCGGCCGGAAATCAGCTGGAGGTCCGCGACCATAAAGGGCTCGAGGCGGGCGCCGAAGCGGCTGGACGTCCGCCGGACTCCCTTGGCCACAGCGCGGACCTGGCCGTGGTGCTTGGTCAGGATGGTGATGATGCGGTCCGCCTCGCCCAGCTTGTGGGTACGCAGCACAACGCCGTCGTCACGGTAGGCGCGGGAGGAAAAGGAGGATGGTTGGGCCACGGTTAATCTTCGCACTGCATCTGAAGAAACGTTGCCTTTCAGGAGGAACAGCGCTGCGCCGCCGGATGCTCCGGCGGCGCAGCGGCTGACAGGTTAGGCGCGGGCGTCCCGGATGGCCCGGTTCACGGCAGAGATGACGGCCTTGAGCGAGGACGTGGACGTGTTGGCGTCGATTCCGACGCCCCACAGCACGCGCTCCCCCACGGCGCATTCGACGTAGGCCGCGGCGAGAGCGCTGCCGCCTTCGGACAGGGCATGTTCGCTGTAGTCCAGGACCCGTACATCGACGCCGTCTTCGCGCAGGATGCTCAGCAGGGCGGCGATCGGACCATTGCCGGTGCCGGTGCGGTGGACCTGGCTGCCGTCGATCTTGAGCGCGGCGTGCAGCGTCATGGAGCCGTCTTCATCCGTTTCGGTGCCGAACGGGCCCAGGGCGTAGCGTCCCCACTGCTCGTCGGCCGCACCGGAGGGCAGGTATTCGTCCTGGAAGACCTGCCACAGCTGGGCGCCGCTGACTTCGCCGCCCATGGTGTCGGTCTGCTTCTGGATGACGCCGGAGAACTCGATCTGCGCGCGGCGCGGCAGGTCCAGGTTGTGCTCGTTCTTCAGCAGGTAGGCGACGCCGCCCTTGCCCGACTGGGAGTTGACCCGGATGACGGCCTCGTAGCTGCGGCCCAGGTCCTTCGGGTCGACCGGCAGGTACGGGACCTGCCAGGGGTAGTCGGCCACGTCCTTGCCTGCGGCGGACGCGTCCTTCTCCAGGGCTTCCAGCCCCTTCTTGATGGCGTCCTGGTGCGAGCCGGAGAACGCGGTGAAGACGAGGTCTCCGCCGTAGGGTGCGCGCTCGGCCACCGGCAGCTGGTTGCAGTACTCCACGGTGCGGCGGACCTCATCGATGTCGGAGAAGTCGATCATCGGGTCGACGCCCTGGACGAACATGTTCAGGCCCAGGGTCACCAGGTCGACGTTGCCGGTCCGCTCGCCGTTGCCGAACAGGCAGCCTTCGATCCGGTCCGCGCCCGCCAGGTAGCCCAGTTCCGCGGCCGCCACGCCGGTGCCGCGGTCATTGTGCGGGTGCAGGGAGAGGATGATGCCCTCCCGCGGGTGCAGGTTGCGGCTCATCCACTCGATCGAGTCGGCGTAGACGTTGGGGGTGGCCATTTCCACCGTAGCGGGCAGGTTGATGATGACCTGGCTGTCGGCGGAGGCCTCGAACACATCGGCGATGGCGTTGCAGACCCGGACGGCATACTCCAGTTCGGTCCCGGTGAACGATTCCGGCGAGTACTCGTAGGTGATGTGGGTGTCCTGCAGGGTCTCCTCGTACTTCTTGCACAGCCGCGCGCCCTGCAGGGCGATGTCGAGGATGCCGTCTTCGTCCTGGTTGAAGACGACCCTGCGCTGCAGGACCGACGTCGAGTTGTACAGGTGCACGATGGCCTGCTTGGCGCCGACGAGGGACTCGTAGGTCCGCTCGATCAGGTGCTCGCGGGCCTGGGTCAGGACCTGTATGGTGACGTCGTCCGGGATATGGTTTCCCTCGATCAGCTGCCGGACGAAGTCGAAGTCGGTCTGCGACGCGGAGGGGAAACCGACCTCGATTTCCTTGTAGCCCATCCGGACCAGCAGCTGGAACATCTTCAGCTTGCGGGCGGGGCTCATCGGATCGATCAGGGCCTGGTTGCCGTCACGCAGGTCCACGGCGCACCAGCGCGGGGCCTTGGTGATGACCTTGTCCGGCCAGGTGCGGTCCGGCAGTTCGACAGTGATGATGTCCTGGAACGGGACGTAGCGGTGGACGGGCATTCCTGAGGGCTTCTGTGCGTTTCGCATTACAATCGGGGCCTTTTCTGTGATTCCTGGTGAAAGGGTGGCCGGGCAACACAAACTCCGCAGCGAGGGTGGGCCTTGCGCTAGATCGCGTCTGAGGCCTCGCCGCGGCAGCTAAGAAGGAGCAGTTCTGCGCGCACCATTTCACAGTAACACGGGTGCGTAAGATGAAGGAGCCATACCTCCGCAACGTCCACCATGCAGACCGGCGACCCGTAACAAGACGGCGCCGGGCTGCCTCTCAAAGGAGCATCTGTGCCACTTTCGGGGATCGCCCTGTCCAATATCGACTCCAGCATCCGGCCGCAGGATGACCTGTACCAGCATGTCAACGGCGCCTGGCTCAAGAGCACTGAGATTCCGGATGACCGTCCCCTGGAGGGGACGTTCACGGCGCTGCGGGACGGCTCGGAACTCGCGGTGAAGGAGATCATCGAGGACGCGGCGGCCCGCGGCGCCGAGTCCACCGGGATCGAGCAGAAGGTCGGGGACCTCTACAACAGCTTCCTGGACGAGGCAACCGTGGAGGCCAAGGGCCTGGACCCGATCAGGCAGCGGCTCGCCGAAGTTTTCGCCACGGAGTCGGCCGCCGACATCGTGGCACTGTCCGGCCGCCTGTTCCGCGCGGACGTGGGCGGCCTGTTCTACATCTATCCCGCCCCCGACGCCGGAAACCCGGACCGGATCCTGCTCTACACCGGCCAGGGCGGCCTCGGCCTGCCGGATGAGTCGTACTACCGCGAAGAAAAGTTCGCTCCGATGGTCCAGGCCTACAAGGAACACGTGCAGGCGGTCTTCGGACTGGCCGGTGTCGCCGGCCCGGAGGAAGCGGCGGGCCGGGTAGTGGCGCTGGAGACCGCGCTGGCCTCGCACCACTGGGACAAAGTCACGCTGCGTGACCCGCAGAAGACGTACAACCTGAAGACCGCCGACGAGGCGGCGCAGCTCTTCCCGCTGCTCACCACGTGGTTCGACGCCGCCGGAATCGCACCGGAGAAGCGTGCGGACCTTGTGGTGAGCACCCCGGACTTCTTTGCCGGGGCGGCGTCGCTGCTGGACTCCGAGCCGCTGTCCGCCTGGCAGGAATGGCTGGCCCTGCGGGTCATCAGCGCGGCCGCCCCGTACCTGTCCGCGGCGTTTGTCGATGCGAACTTCGCCTTCTACGGCACCACCCTCAGCGGCACGCCGCGCAATAAGGACCGGTGGAAGCGCGGGGTCGCCGTCGTCGAGGCCGCGCTCGGCGAGGCGGTCGGCCAGATCTATGTTGCCCGGCACTTCCCGGATACCCACAAGGCGCGTATGGAGTCGCTGGTCGCGAACCTGATCGAGGCCTACCGCGAATCCATCACGGGCCTGGCCTGGATGGGTGAGGACACCAAGCATGAGGCGCTGAAGAAGCTGGATTCCTTCCGGGCCAAGATCGGCTTCCCGGACAAGTGGATTGACTACTCCGCCGTGGAGATCGATCCGTCGGACCTGCTGGGCAACGTGGAGCGCGCGCACAGCGCCGACGTCGACCGGCACCTCGATGAGGTGGGCAAGCCGGTGGACCGGGAGAAGTGGCTGATGACGCCGCAGACGGTGAATGCGTACTACCACCCGCTGCTCAACGAAATCGTGTTCCCTGCCGCCATCCTGCAGCCGCCCTTCTTCACCGCCGACGCCGACGATGCCGTCAATTACGGCGGCATCGGCGCCGTCATCGGCCACGAAATCGGCCACGGCTTCGACGACCAGGGCTCCCAGTACGACGGCAGCGGCCTGCTCCGTAACTGGTGGACGGAGGACGACCGCACCGCCTTCGAGGCGCTGACCTCGAAGCTGGTGGCCCAGTTCGATGCGCTCTCCCCCACCGCGGCGCCGGGACACAACGTCAACGGCAAACTGACCCTGGGCGAAAACATCGGCGACCTCGGCGGCCTGGCGATCGCGTACAAGGCCTACCTCATCAGCCTCGACGGCCAGGAGCCGCCGGTCCTGGACGGCCTGACCGGGGTCCAGCGCTTCTTTGCGTCCTGGGCTGCCGGCTGGCGGCAGGTCATGCGGAGCGAGGAAGCCATCCGCAGGCTCGCCACCGATCCGCACTCGCCCAACGAGTTCCGCACCAACCAGATCGCCAGGAACCTCGATGCCTTCCACGAGGCCTTCGGTACCGCGGAGCAGGACGGCATGTGGATGCCCGCCGCCGAGCGGGTCAGCATTTGGTAGGAGACCGTCTCGGGTAACCAAGAAGGGCCGGCCGCGGGAGCATTTCCCGCGGCCGGCCCTTCTTCGTTGGGCGGCTCTACGCTGCCGGGCCTTACGCTGCCGGGTCTTACGCTGCCAGGTCCTTTGTTGACGGGCCGTGTCAGCGGGTGATCAGGAACGGGTTGGCCTGCTGGCAGACCACGTCGCCGGCGGTCTGGTTCACGATATCTTTGGGCAATGCCACCGGGGCGTCCCCGCCCGGGTTGCCTCCCACGAGGTCGCTGCCCAGGTAGACCTGGACGCCGGAGACGCCGGCGGCCGGCAACACCTGCGTCGCCGGAATCCCCAGCAGCGCGGCAACGTCGGCGGCAACGTCGGCGAAGCCTGTGCCGTAGTACACCGCGGTGGCCGCTACCGGCCTGGCCGCGAGCTGGCCGAGCTGGGTGAAGCCGCCGGCGGTGAGGGCCTTGATGATTTCCTGGGTCCGTGCCGGAGTCCCGGATCCGTTCGCCACCGTGATCGGCTGCAGCGTCTTGTCGTAGGCGGCGGCCGTCTCGCTCGGGGCCGGCTCGGCGCTGGCACTCACGGACGCGGACGCGGACGGGCTCGGCGTCGCCGTCGGGTCCGTCAGGTCAACGTCTTTGCGCATCGCGGCGAAGAGCTGCGAAGCGGCAGGCTCGGCCATCTGCAGCCGGTTCGGGTCGCTGGCCGCAGGCACCGTCGGCACCGCCACGAACGCGACCTTGCTGACGTCGATGTCCTTCAGCCGGTTCCCGACGGTCAGCAGGGTCGGAATGGAGGCCATGCCCTCGTCAATGGTCAGGTTCCTGGTGACGACGTCCGCGATCTGGAGCGTCTTGGCGGGGTTGCTCAACGTGCCGTCGTCCTTGATCTTGCGGACCAACGAGGACAGGAACCCCTGCTGCCCCTTGATCCTGCCGAGGTCGCCGCCGTCGGCGAAGGCGTGCCGTGCGCGCAGGAACGCCAGCGCCTGCTCGCCCTGGACCTTGGACGTTCCCTTCGGGAGCCGCAGCCCCGAATCCGGGTCGTAGACGGCGTCGCTGATGCAGACGTCAACACCCCCGACGGTGTTGGAGAGTTCCTTGACCGAATTGAAGTCGGCCATCATGAAATGGTCGATTTCCAGGCCCGTGAGCTTGTTGACGGTGTCCACGGCGCAGCCAATCCCGGCCTCGGACATGGCAGCGTTGATCATCACGTTTTTCTGCGCCGGGAATTCCTTCTTGGATTCCTGGTCGGTGCATTTCGGCATGTCCACCAGCAGGTCGCGGGGGAAGCTCACCACGTTGACGCGCTTGTTGTCTGCCGAGATGTCCAAGAGCATCATGACGTCCGAATGCCCGTAGCCGGTGGAGTCGCTGGCCCCGCCGTACTGCGAGTTCTTCCCGTCGCGGGTGTCGGAGCCGAGAATCAGGATCTGCAACCTGTCCCGCGAATTGTCCACCGCGCCTTCGGTCTTTTCGCCGCCGGCGCCGAGGGCGGCCTTGCTGATGTTTCCCTGCAGCCGGACCGCCCAGTAGGCGCCAAAGGCGATGACACCAACCAGAAGGATGGACACCACAGCCGTCCCGATTTTCAGCCAGCCGGGCATGCCGCGGGCCACACCCAGATGCCGTGCCGGGCCGACGGCGGGATCATCCGTGTGCCGGGCAGCAGAACCTGACCGAACCGGGGATCCGGTTCCGCCTGCGCGGTCTTCACGGGGTCGGGACACAGTTGAGCCTACTTTCACGAACGGGTTCATCCATTTTAGAGTCCGAATCTGGGAAATCCCCGATGGCCGGCTCCGTGGGAGCGGCGCGGGCGCCGCCAGGGTTCGGGGTGCCCCTAGAAACCGAGCTTTACAAGCTGCTTCGGATCACGCTGCCAGTCCTTGGCGACCTTCACGTGCAGATCGAGGTAGATGCGGGCGCCGAGCAGCGCCTCGATCCCCTTGCGCGCGGTGGTGCCGACCTCGCGGAGCCGGGCACCGCCCTTGCCGATGATGATGGCCTTCTGGGAAGGGCGCTCCACGTAGAGGTTCACGCGGACGTCGAGGAACGGCCGGTCCTCCGGCCTGCCCTCCCGCGGAACGATCTCATCGACGACGACGGCCAGGGAGTGCGGCAGTTCGTCGCGGACGCCTTCCAGCGCGGCCTCCCGGATGAGTTCGGCGATCATCACGGCCTCCGGTTCGTCCGTCAGGTGACCGTCCGGGTACAACGGCGGCGACAGCGGCATGTGGCCGATCAGCACGTCCGCGACAGTGCCGACCTGGAAGCCGTCGGTGGCTGACACCGGCACGATGTCCTTCCAGCCTTCTTCGCCCAGGACTTCCCGGCCCAAGGCGGCGACGGCGAGCAGCTGCTCCGTGAGGGCCTGGCGGTCCACCGTGTCCGCCTTCGTCACGATCGCGATCACCGGTTTGTTCCCGATGGCGGCGAGCTGAGCGGCGATGAACTTGTCGCCGGGGCCGATCTTCTCGTTGGCTGGCAGGCAGAAGCCGATGGCGTCGACTTCCGCGAGGGTGTCGGCGACCAGTTCGTTCAGCCGCTTCCCCAGCAGGGTGCGCGGGCGGTGCAGGCCCGGCGTATCCACCAGGATCAGCTGTGCGTCCTCGCGGTGCACAATGCCGCGGATCGTGTGGCGCGTGGTCTGCGGCTTGGCCGACGTAATCGCGACCTTCTGGCCGACCAGGGCGTTGGTGAGGGTGGACTTGCCCGCGTTGGGCCGCCCGACCAGCACCGCGAAACCGGCGCGGTAGCCGCCATGGGCCGCTTCGGCGTCGGACTTATTCTGCTTGCTCACGTGAGACTCCCTGTTGGATTGGTGCGGCCTCGTCGAGAAGGTCTTCAAGGTCAGTTTCTTCTTTTAGTACCGCGGCCGCAATGATGTGGCTGACGCGGTTCCGCCGGCCCTCGAGCCGGTCGGCACGGAGGGACAGCCCGTGGACGACGACCGTGCTGCCGACGATCGGGACCCGGCCGAGGGCTTTGGCGAGCAGGCCGCCCACGGTGTCCACTTCGTCGTCGTCGAGCTCCAGGTCGAAGAGCTCGCCGAGGTCATCGATGCTCATCCGCGCGCTGACCCGGTAGCTTCCGTCGCCGAGTTCCACCGCTTCCGCGCTCTCGGTGTCGTACTCGTCGACAATCTCGCCGACGATCTCCTCGATGAGGTCCTCGAGGGTGACCAGTCCGGCGGTGCCGCCGTACTCGTCGATGACGATCGCGACGTGCGTCGATTCCTTTTGCAGCTCCCGCAGCAGCTCGCTCACCGGCTTCGAGTCCGGCACGTAGCGGACGTCGCGGGCCAGTTCGTCAACAACCGGGGGCTCCTCGCCCGGGCCAAGGTTATGGAGGACGGCGGCCACATCCTTGAGGTACACGATGCCCAGGACCTGGTCCGTGTTCTCGCCGATCACCGGGATCCGGGAATAGCCGGACAACAGGAACAGCGACATCGCCCGGTGCAGGCTGGAACCGGAGTCGATGCTCAGGATGTCGGTGCGTGGCACCATGACCGAGCGGACCAGGGTGTCGCCGAAGTCGAAGACGGACTGGATCAGCTCGGCTTCGTTGTCCTCGATCACGTCGGACTCGGTGGCGCGGTCCACCAGCTCCCGGAATTCCTCTTCGCTGAAGAACGCCTCGTTGTCCGCCGGAGCCCCGGGGGCCACGGCGCTGCCCAGTGCGACCAGCCAACCGGGAATCGGCCCCAGCACCCAGCACAGCCAGCGGATCAGGGGGGCGCTGAAGCGGACCAGGCCGGCCGAGTGCACCCGGCCGAGCTGCCGGGGGGAGACGCCCACAATCACGAATCCCAGCAGCGCCATGATTCCGGTGGCGATCAGCCCCGCGAGCCAGATGTTGTCGAGCAGGCTGGTCAGCAACACCGTCACGGCGACGGCGGAGGCCATGTCGAACCAGATGCGCCAGAATCGCAGGGCACGCATGTGCGCCACGGGCTGTGCCATGATGCGCTTCAGCGCGGCGCCGCGGCTCTGCAGGATCGCAGCCTCGGCATCGTGCCGGGACAGGTAGTTGAAAGCAGATTCGGCCGCGGTCAGGAATGCGGCAAAGCTCAGGAAAACCAGCGCCATTCCGGCGAGGATCAGTGGCGTCACTGAATCGTCTCTGACGGCGCGTCTTTGCCGGTGAAGGCAGAGAGCAGTTCGCGCTGCAGGCCGAACATCTCTTCCTTCTCCTCCGGTTCGGCATGATCGAAGCCGAGCAGGTGCAGGATGCCGTGCGTCGTGAGCAGCAGCATCTCGTCCTGGGTGGTATGGCCGGCGTTCATCGCCTGGACCTCCGCGACCTGCGGGCAGATAGCGATGTCGCCGAGCATGCCCTGGGGCGTGGGCTTGTCCGGCGTGCCGGGCGTCAGCTCATCCATCGGCACCGACAGCACATCGGTGGAGCCCGGCTCGTCCATCAGTTCGATGTGCAGCTTCTCCATGGCCGGCTCGTCCACAAGCAGGATGGACAGCTCGGCCTGGGGGTGGATGAAGAGGCGTTCGAAAATGAACCGGGACAGCTGCACCAGCTGGGCCTCGTCGACCGTCACGCCGGATTCGTTGTTGACCTCGATGCTCATGCGCCTTCTCCCCGCTTGTCACGGGCAACGGAATGTTTGACCCGGTTCCTCTGGATCTCGTCCCACACGCTGTAGGCGGTGACGATGTCGCCGACCAGGCGGTGCCGGACGACGTCGGAGGCGTCCAGGACAGTGAAGTTGACGTCATCGATGCCCTGGAGGATTTCCTCCACGATCCGGAGCCCGGACCGGGTGCCGAAGGGCAGGTCCACCTGCGTGACGTCACCGGTGACCACCATCTTGGAGCCGAAGCCCAGGCGGGTTAGGAACATCTTCATCTGTTCCGGAGTGGTGTTCTGTGCCTCGTCCAGGATGATGAAGGCGTCGTTGAGCGTGCGTCCGCGCATGTAGGCCAGCGGGGCGACCTCGATGGTCCCGGCCGCTATCAGCCGCGGAATGGATTCGGGGTCCATCATCTCGTGCAGGGCGTCGTAGAGCGGGCGCAGGTACGGGTCGATTTTGTCGCTGAGCGTGCCAGGCAGGAATCCGAGCCGCTCCCCCGCCTCGACGGCCGGACGGGTCAGGATGATCCGCGAGACTTCTTTTTGCTGCAGCGCCTGGACGGCCTTCGCCATCGCCAGGTACGTTTTGCCGGTACCCGCCGGCCCGATGCCGAAGATCACTGTGTTGTCGTCAATCGCGTCAACATAGTTCTTCTGGTTCAGCGTCTTCGGCCGGATGGTCTTGCCGCGGCTCGAAAGGATGTTGTGCGTGAGCACCTCAACCGGGTTCTGCAGGGACTGGGTCCGGAGCATTGACACCAGCTGCTGCAGGACAGCGGGCGTGATGATGGTGCCCCTGGCCACGAGGCCACGGACCTCGTTGAGCAGGCGCATGATCCTGGGCACGTCGGCGGCCGGCCCGCTGATGGCGAGCTCGTTGCCGCGCACGTGGAAGTCGACGGCCGGGAACTGTGCCTCAATGAAGCGCAGGGCTTCGTCATGACTGCCAAGGGACTGGACCATCTGATCGGAGCTGTCGAACAGGACTACCTCCGTCCGCAGCCCTGGTAGGGAGTGGGGGAATTCACCTGCGGAGCGCTCTCCAGCGCTGGTCCGGGCCTTGCCGTTCGCTGCTTCAGTCATGGTGTTGGCCCGCGGGCCTCTGGTCCCCTCCAGTTCGGAAATGGTCTGCCCGCTGATCCGGCCCGACGGTGCTTGTCTGTGAAGGCGGTTCGCACCTTCCGGTTCCGGGTGTCAGCGGGTCCTTTTATCTTACGCCAGTGACTGGCTGCGTATGCCGCCGGCCTGACGGCTTGTCGAGCCAGCCTCGGCCCCGGTGTCTGCTGTGTTTATGACTGCGTTCATGACTGCGTGTCTGGCTGCGTTTTCGGGCTGTGCTTCTGGCTGTGATTCTGACTGTGATTCTGACTTCGTTTCCGGATTTAGGTATCAACTTCGCATCGGCCTCATATCGTTCCCGTTGCAGTTCCGGCCCGCCGGCCGAATCCCCGGATTCGTGCCGGACCCGTGTGCCATGCTGGAAATTGGCCACCGGCACGGCGCTTGCAGCCCGGCTGCTGGCGCATGGACCGGCAACACCGGCAGACAAACGCCGGCACACGAACACCAAGCAGATAAGGGCAGCGGCGATCAGACGACGCGGGATCGGACAGACAACAGCAGCAGGCGCGCGGATACGACCGCGCATGCTGCTGCTGATGCTGCCCGCTGCGCTTGTCCTGTCCGGCTGTGTGGCCACTCCCCAGCCCGGCATCACGAACTCCAACACTCCCTCGCAGGTGATGTCCGCCCAGGCATCGGCGGCGACCACGAGTGCGCCGCTGGAGACCACGCAGGCTTCCAACAAGGCGCCGGTCTACTGGATCGGCCGGAGCAATGACAACACGTTCCTCTACCGGGAGTTCCGTGACGTCCCGGAACAGGACAACCCGGTCACCCGGGCGCTTCGCGTGATGATGTCGCAGAAGCCGCTCGATCCGGACTTCTTCACGCCCTGGCAGAACCCCAAGAAGCTGGCGTCCTCCATCTCGGGCAAGAACGTCATCACCGTCGACATGTCCGCGGACGCATTCAACAGCAATGTGGATCCTGCCATGGCCGAGCGCGCGGTCCAGCAGCTCGTGTACACCGCGACGGCGGCCGCCGCCAGCGCCGGGCTGATCGACTCCGGCCAGCAGATCCAGGTGGTGGTGCTCGTGGACGGTCACACCGACTACGTCGCCTTCAACCACGTCCGCCTCGGCGCCCCGACCTCGCGCAGCACCGGGATGGTCGCCCCGGTCTGGATCATTGATCCCCAGGAAGGTACCTCCCTCGCGGACGGCGCCGTCAAGGTCTCCGGCCGCAGCACAGCTCCGGGAGGCGAGCTCCGGTGGGAGATCCTGCGGATCGACGGCAGCATCAAGACCAGCTACCTGAAAGGTACGGTCACCGCCTCCGCCGAGGCCGGCCAATCGGGTGCCTTCAGCCTCTCGGTAAACCTCGGGCCTGGCAACTACGAGGTCAGGGTGTCCCAGCTTGAGGCCGGCAACCCGGCCGGCGAACTGAACGTCGACACCCGCGGGTTCACGGTCAAGTAGCCCGACCCCTGCCCGAACCCGTCCGCGGCCCCGTAACGGCCCTCCTGAACGCTCAGAACGGCGGTGTGGGCCCACTCCGCCAGGGTTCCCTGGCCGAGTTTGCGAGGCGAGGGTGCCGGTGGGGAGGGTGCCGGTGGGGAGCAGTCGATTGCTTCTTAAGCCGGTCCCGGGCTACCAGCGGCCCAGAATATCGCTGGCGAGGACCGTCGCGGCGGGGCCCGCCGTGGACGACCGCAGCACATGGTGTCCCAGCAGGGCCGTCACGGCGCCGGCGTCGCAGAGCCTGGTCACTTCGCGCGGGCTGATGCCGCCCTCGGGACCCACGATCAGCAGCACCTCGCGGCCCCCGCGGGACCCGTCGCCCTCGGTCAGGTCGGCAGCAGGCAAGTCAGCAACAGGCAATTCACCAGCGGAGTCGGCCTGCCAGGCCCCCAGCACCTCGCGCAGCGGACGCACGGCGTCCTCGTGCAGGATGATCGCGAGGTCCGCGGCGGCCACCGCCGCCTGCAGCCCGGCGCCGTCGACGGCGGAGCGAACTTCCGGGATCCATGCCCGCCTGGCCTGCTTCGCCGCTGCCGTGACCACCGACTGCCACTTGGCGTGCGCCTTCGCCGCACGCTCGGCCTTCCAGCGGACGATCGACCGTTCGGCCTGCCACGGCACAACCGCGTCGATTCCCAGCTCGGTGGCGGTCTCGGCCGCGAGCTCGTCCCGGTCGCCTTTCGCGAGAGCCTGGACGAGGACCAGCCGCACCGCTGGCCGGGGCTCCTCGAAGAGCCCGGAGCAATGCACCGTCAGCTCATTCGGGGCGACGGCGGCGACGGCGCCGGTCAGGCGCTTGCCGGCGCCGTCGGCGATGTCCACAGGCTCCCCCACGGCAAGACGCTTCACCGTGACGGCATGGCGGGCTTCAGGTCCGTCGAGAACGAAGTCGGAACCGGGAACCAGCCCGTCCAAAGTGCCGGGGGCAGTGAAAAAGACCGGGTTGCTCACCGCTACAGGTTACCGAGCCGGTCCCGAAGCTTCGCGAAGACCCCGCCGCTCGCTGCGAGCTTCCCTTCGGTGAACTGCTCACCGCGCAGCTTCGCGAGCTGGCGGAGCAGGTCCTCCTGGGCGGCGTCGAGCTTGGCGGGGGTGTCCACCTGAAGGTGGACCTTGAGGTCGCCGCGGCCGTAGCCGCGCAGGTGGGTGACGCCGAGCCCGCGCAGCGTAATGACCTCACCGGACTGGGTGCCCGCCTTGACGTCGATCTCCTGCTGGCCGTCGAAGGTGTCGAGGGTGAGCTCGGTGCCCAGCGCCGCCGCCGTCATGGGGATGTTGAGGCTGGCGTGAAGGTCGTCGCCGTCGCGCACGTACGTGGCGTCGTTGTTGACCCGGATCTCCACGTAGAGGTCGCCGGCGGGGCCGCCGGCAGGGCCGGCCTCGCCCTGGCCGGAGAGCTGGATGCGGGTGCCGGTGGCGACGCCGGCAGGGACCTTGACCGTCAGGGAGCGCCGGCTGCGGATCCGGCCTTGGCCGGCGCATTCGTTGCAGGGGTCCTTGATGACAGTGCCGAAGCCCTCGCAGGAACCGCAGGGCGCTGCGGTCATGACCTGGCCGAGGATGGAACGGACGGCGCGCTGGACCTGGCCGCTGCCGCCGCAGATGTCGCAGCGTTCCGGGTGGCTGCCTTCACGGCAGCATGAGCCCTCACACGTGGGGCAGGTGACAGCCGTGTCGACTTCGAGTTTCTTGTTGACGCCGAACACGGCGTCGCGGAGGTCGATCCGGACGCTGATCAGGGCGTCCTGGCCGCGGCGGACCCGTGAGGCCGGTCCGGCCTGGCCGCCGGCGCCGAAGAAGGTCTCGAAAATGTCCTGGAACGCGAAGCCCTGGCCGGAGTAGCTGCCGCCGCCGAAACCGTTGTCGGTGCCGTTCTCGTTGCCCGTGGTGTCGTAGATCCGGCGCTTCTGCGGATCGGACAGGACCTCGTAGGCGTGCGTGACCGCCTTGAACCGGTCCGAAGCGTCATCCCCGGGGTTCACGTCCGGGTGGAGGGTCCGCGCCAGTTTGCGGTAGGCCTTCTTGATCTCTTCGCCCGTAGCTTCGCGGGAGACTCCAAGAACGTCGTAATGGCTGCTCAAAGTTGTATCTCTTCCTTTTTGTACTGCCGGTGGGGCACTGCCTGTTAGGGGCAAGAAGTCTGGTGTCAGAATGTCTGGACGGGCGCGGTGTGCCGTCCGTCAGGGGCCGAGAATCCTTGAAAGGTAGCGGGCCACCGCACGGACGGCGGCCATGGTGGTGGGATAGTCCATCCGGGTGGGACCCAGCACGCCGACCTTCGCCGTCGCGTCCGGACCGTAACCGGTCGCCACCACGGAGGCCTCGGCGAGCCCCACGTACGGGTTCTCCCGGCCGATGCTGACCGTCACGCCCCGCGGGTCCGCGGCCATGTCGCTCAGCAGGCGGAGCATGACCACCTGTTCCTCGAGGGCTTCCAGTACCGGGCCGATGCTCAGCGGGAAGTCCACGTTGGAGCGGGCGAGGTTGGCGGTTCCGGCCATGACCATGCGCTCCTCGCGGCTGCTCGTGGCCAGCGCCTCGAGGCCGCGGGCCAGTGCCTGGGCTGCGGCGCGCCGCGCGGGCGGGCAACTGCCAACCACGGACTGCAGTGACTGCGGCAACAGGTTCAGCGGCGTCCCGGCGAGGCCGCCGAGGAACCGCGTGCGGAGTTCAGCCAGGGCCTCGTCGCCGAAGTCCTGCCCCACGTCAATGACCCGCTGTTCCACCTTGCCGGTGTCCGCGATCAGCACCATAAGCACCTTGCGGGGCGCCAGCAGGACGAATTCGATGTGCCGGACCTTGGCGCGGCTGAGATGCGGATACTGCACGACGGCGACCTGGTTTGTCAGGTGCGCGAGCAGCCGGACTGTCCGGTCCAGGACATCGTCGAGGTCGTCGGAACCCTCCAGCAGGGCCTGGATGGCGCGGCGTTCTGCCGGTGAGAGCGGCTTCACCGCCGAAATCTGGTCCACGAAGAGCCGGTAGCCCTTGTCGGTGGGGATGCGGCCGGCACTCGTGTGCGGCGCTGTGATGAGGCCCTCATCCTCCAGGGCTGCCATGTCATTGCGGATCGTGGCACTGGATACGCCCAGGTGATGCCGTTCCACAAGGGCTTTCGAGCCGACGGGTTCCCGTGAATGGACGTAGTCCTCCACGATGGCGCGCAGCACTTCGAGTTTGCGTGGTTCGCTCACGCTCCACCTCCCTTCGACTGTCCCGCATCCGGTGCCGCCGTTCGCCGGCCGCACCGCACGCTCTGCTGGCACACGGCATGTTGGTTAGCACTCGACATGCCTAAGTGCTAACCAGTCTAATATGAGTCGCCGCGTTGTTAGCATTGGATTCGCTCCGGGCGTTCTTCCCGGGGCAAGTGTTTTCGGGCACAGCCCGCCATAGCAAACCGATCACAAAGCAGTGTGGAACCGATGTCGTACCAGAACTGGGGCCCCCAGGACCTGTCCGCCCCCGCCAAGGCCCAGCTTCCGGAGGTGCCGGTGGAACGCGGCATGGTCCTCGAAGATGTGCAGTCCGGCTGGGTGGGCGCCGTGACCCGGGTGGAGAAGTCCGGCGGGATGCACGTCGTCGCCCTGGAGGACCGCCGCGGCAAGTCCCGCTCCTTCCGGCTCGGCTTCGGCTTCCTGCTGGACGGACAGCCGATCCGGCTGATGCCGCCCGCACCCCGGGCCGCTGCGGCCGCCGCCGGCAGCAGAACAGCTTCCGGCTCCGTCCGGGTGGCGGGCCAGCGCGCGCAGGTCGCCAAGGCGAGCCGGATCTGGGTGGAAGGCAAGCACGACGCCGAACTCGTCGAGAAGGTCTGGGGTGACGATCTCCGGGTGGAGGGCATCGTCGTCGAACCGCTGCACGGCATCGACGACCTCGCCGGGGCCGTGGCCGCCTTCCGGCCCGGCCCCGGGCGCCGGCTGGGTGTCCTGGTGGACCACCTGGTCCCCGATTCCAAGGAGTCCCGGATCGCCGACGCCGTCATGGCATCGCCCGGGGCGGCCGGCAACGTGCTGATCGTCGGCCACCCCTATGTGGACGTCTGGCAGGCGATCCGGCCCGGTGTGCTGGGGATCGAGAAGTGGCCGGTGATCCCCCGCGGCGTGGATTGGAAGACGGGCATCCTGATGGCTTTCGGCTGGCCGCACAGCACCAAGGAGGACATCGGGCTGGGCTGGCAAAAACTCCTCGGCGCGGTCCGCAGCTACGCCGACCTGGAACCCTCCCTGCTGGGCCGGGTGGAGGAGGTCATCGACTTCCTCACCGTTCCCTGAGGAGCCTGTCCGGGCGCCCCCGCCAGCGGGCCGATCCGCGATTCCGCGCCGAAGCAAGTATTCTTGGAACGGCGGCTGCGCTCCCGGCGCAGCCCTGGCACCCCCAGGCAGCAACGCACCACAGCAATCCGAAGGACGACACCGTGGCAGATGACGCACGCGAACAAAACGGCAACCAGGCCGGCCATGGCCAGCCCCCGTACCATGGCGTTCCGGCAAATGCTCTGCCCCTGACGGCGAACGAGGACCGTCAGTGGGCCACCCTGGCCCACTTCGGCGGCATCCTCGGCTGCGTCCCCTCGCTGCTGATCTACCTGATCTTCAGGGACCGCGGCCCGTTCACGGCCCAGGAGTCCAAGGAAGCCCTGAACTTCACGCTGCCGCCCACGATCGCAGCGGTGCTCTGCAACCTGCTGGTCTTCGTACCGGTGGTGGGCAACATCTTCGCCGTCCTCGCCACGGTTATCTGGATTGCCGTCACGTGCTTCTCCGTCGCGGCCGGTATCCACGTCAACCGCGGCCARCCGCACCGCTAYSAGTTCAACCTSCGCTGGATYAAGTAGCCGTCCCGCCGGAACCGGTCACGGGCCCAAGCCGCCCGATCCAAACAGGAAAGCCGGCCGTTGCCCTCAGGGCAGCGGCCGGCTTTTTCGGTATAGTCCTCCGGACTCCTAATCCGGCAGGATCCTGCGAACCACGGCGTCGGCGAGCAGCCGGCCCTTGAGTGTCAGCACGAGGCTGCCGTGGAACGCCGACGCCGGGTCAATCAGGCCGTCGGCGATGAGTCCGGCGACGGCGTGGCGACCGGTGTCACCCAGTCCGCCGAGGCTGGCGATGTCCAGCCCGGAATTCAGGCGGGCCTCCAGCATGACGCGCTCCATGTTGCGGGTCTGTGAATCGAGGGTCTCCCGGCCGGCAGCCGGCGAGAGCCCCGATCCGAGGCGGTTGGCGTAGGCGGTGGGGTGCTTGACGTTCCACCAGCGCACGCCGCCCACGTGGGAGTGCGCCCCGGGTCCGATGCCCCACCAGTCGTCGCCGCGCCAGTAGGCGAGGTTGTGCCGGCAGGCCTGCTCCGGGGTGCGGGACCAGTTGCTGACCTCATACCAGGACAGCCCTGCCGCCGAGATGAGTTCGTCGGCGAGTTCGTATTTGTCGGCGTGGTCGTCGTCGTCGATGCCGGGGACTTCTCCGCGGCGGATCTGCGCGGCAAGCTTGGTGCCCTCCTCGACGATCAGCGCGTAGGCGCTGATGTGGTCGGGGCCGTAGGACAGCGCCGTCTCCAGCGAGTAGCGCCAGTCCTCCAGCGACTCCCCCGGCGTGCCGTAGATCAGGTCGAGGCTGACCGCGAGGCCCGCATCACGCGCCCACTGCACCACTTCGGGCACGCGGCTGGGCGTGTGGGTGCGGTCCAGGACCTTCAGCACGTGCGGGACGGCCGACTGCATCCCGAAGGACACCCTTGTGAAGCCTGTGTCGGCCAGCAGTTGCAGGGATTCGGGGGTAACGGAATCCGGGTTGGCCTCGGTGGTCACCTCGGCGCCCGGCTCCAGACCCCAGGCGCCGATGGCGGCGGTGAGGATCCGGGCAAGGTCCTCGGCCGGGAGCAACGTGGGCGTGCCGCCGCCGAAGAAGACCGTGCTGAGCGGACGTGCCGGCAGGCCGCTGGTCTTCAGGACTGCTGCCGCGAAGTCGACCTCCGCGACGGCCGTGCCGGCATAGGCGTCCTGGGACGCCCCGCCGCCGAGCTCCGTGGCCGTGTAGGTGTTGAAGTCGCAGTAGCCGCAGCGCACCGCGCAGAACGGGATATGGACGTACAGCCCGAAAGCCCTGGATGCGGCGCCTTCCAGCGCTTGTCCGGGCAGCAGCCCGTCCGGCGGCGCCGGGTCCCCCAGCGGAAGGGCGCTAGGCACGGTCGGGTCCCGCTTGCTTTTGGACAGTTATCACGGGCACCGCTACTTCTTGGCCTTGTCCTTGGACTCGTCCGTGGTGAGGGCGGCAATAAACGCTTCCTGGGGAACCTCGACGCGGCCCACCATCTTCATGCGCTTCTTGCCTTCCTTCTGCTTCTCCAGCAGTTTTCGCTTGCGGGAGATGTCGCCGCCGTAGCACTTCGCCAACACGTCCTTGCGGATGGCCCTGATGCTTTCGCGGGCGATGATCCGGGAGCCAATGGCAGCCTGGATGGGCACCTCGAACTGC
This sequence comes from Arthrobacter sp. YAF17, assembly GCF_052113365.1. NCBI lineage: Bacteria > Bacillati > Actinomycetota > Actinomycetes > Micrococcales > Micrococcaceae > Arthrobacter > Arthrobacter sp. YAF17. The sequence goes on from NZ_JBFRDB010000001.1 coordinate 457,750, forward strand.
TGGCGGGGAATGAGCTCGCGGAGCTTGGTGGTCATCATCACACCGTAGGCGTAGGCCTTGTCACGGTGTGTGATGGCGGAGAAGGCGTCAACCTGTTCGCCCTGGAGCATGATGTCCACCTTGACGAGGTCCGCCACCTGGTCGCCGTCGGCTTTCCAGTCCAGCGAGCCGTAACCGCGGGTCTTGGACTTGAGGATGTCGAAGAAGTCGAAGACGATTTCGGCCAGCGGCAGCCGGTAGCGGATTTCCACCCGGTCTTCGGAGAGGTAATCCATGCCGCCCATGACGCCGCGCCGGCTCTGGCACAGTTCCATGATGGCGCCGACAAACTCGTTCGGCGCCAGGATGGTCGCGGCCACCATCGGCTCGCGGACCTCCGCGACCTTGCCCGTGGGGTACTCGCTGGGGTTGGTGACGTGGACGAGCTTCTTGTCCTCCAGCGTCACCTCGTATTCCACGTTGGGGGCGGTGGAAATCAGGTCCAGGTTGTATTCGCGTTCGAGCCGCTCACGCGTGATTTCGAGGTGCAGCAGCCCCAGGAAGCCCACACGGAAGCCGAAGCCCAGGGCGGCCGATGTCTCCGGCTCGTAAACCAGCGCGGCGTCGTTGAGCATCAGCTTCTCCAACGCATCGCGGAGCACCGGATAGTCAGTGCCGTCCAGGGGATACAGGCCGGAGAAGACCATCGGCTTGGCGTCCGCATAGCCGGGAAGCGACTCGGAGGCCGGCTTGGCCAGGTTGGTGACGGTGTCGCCCACCTTGGACAGGCGGACATCCTTCACGCCGGTGATGAGGTAGCCCACTTCGCCGACGCCGAGGCCCTTGGAGGGGGTGGGTTCCGGGGAGCTGACGCCAATTTCGAGAAGTTCGTGCGTGGCGCGGGTGGACATCATCTGAATGCGTTCGCGCGGGTGCAGCTTGCCGTCCACCACGCGGACGTACGTGACCACGCCTCGGTACGTGTCGTAGACGGAGTCGAAGATCATGGCCCGGGCCGGGGCGTTCGGGTCGCCCTCGGGGGCCGGCAGGTCGCGGACGATTTTGTCCAGCAGTGCCTCGACGCCCATGCCGGTTTTGCCGGAGACGCGGAGCACGTCGTCGGGGTCTCCGCCGATCAGGTTGGCGAGTTCCGCGGCGTACTTCTCGGGCTGGGCTGCGGGGAGGTCGATCTTATTCAGGACCGGGATGATCGTGAGGTTGTTTTCCATCGCCAGGTAGAGGTTGGCGAGGGTCTGGGCCTCGATGCCCTGGGCCGCATCCACCAGCAGTACGGCGCCTTCGCAGGCCGCAAGCGAGCGGGAGACCTCATAGGTGAAGTCGACGTGCCCGGGAGTGTCGATCATGTTCAGCGCGTAGCTGGTGCCGTCGAGCTCCCAGGGCATACGGACGGCCTGGGACTTAATGGTGATGCCGCGTTCGCGCTCAATGTCCATGCGGTCCAGGTACTGGGCCTTCATGTCACGGGACTGGACAACGCCGGTGTACTGGAGCATCCGGTCGGCCAGTGTGGATTTGCCGTGGTCAATGTGCGCAATGATGCAGAAGTTCCGGATGATGGCCGGATCTGTTGCGGCGGGCACCGGGGCGGTGCGGGCCATGGGAGACACGCAGGGTCCTTACTGTTGGCTTTTCCACGGACCGGGCGCCGGGCTGGTTTCCCATCCTGCGCCGTGCCGCCTTTCTCTCCGTATAGTCTCCCACGTCCGGCCCCTTGGGTTAGCATCCCGGATTTCCGTTGCGGACCGCATTTTTTCGGTCTGTCCTGCGCGTGGCCTCCCGGGCTGCACCTCGGCCCCAGCCCGGCGCGGCTGTCCCGCGGCCCGCCATCCCCACCGCAGCCGCCCACCTTTCTGCCGGAAGGTGCCGGTATGGTTTCCCCATGGCTTGGAACCTCCGCTCTATCGGCAATGCAATCCGCAGCACCTTGCGCTTCCTGGAAGGGCGGCCCGTCTCCGCGCCGCGCGGGTCCGGCACGAAGGCCAAGGGCCCGAAGTCCGGCGGCCGCCCGGGTACCGGGGGCGGGGCCGCCGTCGGACTGTCCAGCAAGTACCCCGGCGATTTTCACGGGAAAGCCAAGGTCAGCTATGCGCCCTCCCCCAACGGCCGCCCCGAACCGGGCGAGGTCGTCTGGACCTGGGTTCCCTATGAAGAGGACTACTCGCAGGGCAAGGACCGTCCGGTACTGCTGGTCGGCGCGAGCGGCAGCTACCTGCTCGGGCTCATGCTGACCAGCAAGGACCACGACGGCGATGCGCGGCGCGCGGACGATTACGTCGATATCGGCACCGGACCGTGGGACCGGCAATGGCGCCCCAGCGAAGCCAAGCTGGACCGCATCCTGCAGATCAACCCCCGGGACGTCCGGCGCGAGGGGGCCATTCTCGACGCCGGTCGCTTCAGTGTGATCGCCGCCGCCCTGCAGTCCCGCCACGGCTGGCGCTGACCCGCCGCTGGATCGCCACTCTGTTCGTGCCTGCGGCGGCGTTTCTGCTACTATTGACAGCTGTGTGTCCGTGCAGGTCGACGGCCACAGATGGTTGGTCGCCATAGGTATCCCCACGCCGCTCAGTCAATGGCCAATCTGAAAGCCCTCTAGACCATTTTCCGCATTGAAAAAGAGAGTTCACACGTGGCTAATATCAAGTCCCAGAAGAAGCGCATCCTCACCAACGAGAAGGCCCGTCTGCGCAACAACGCAGTCAAGTCCGAGCTGAAGACGGCCATCCGCGCCGTCAACACCGCCGTTGAGTCCACCGACAAGGATGCTGCGGCTGCCGCACTGCTTTCTGCCAGCCGCAAGCTGGACAAGGCTGTCAGCAAGGGCGTTCTCCACAAGAACAACGCTGCAAACCGCAAGTCGGCCATCTCCAAGAAGGTCAACGCGCTCTAAAGGTTTCCAGTTCACTTGAACTGATGATTGTGGCCGGCACCCTCGGGTGCCGGCCACTTCCAGTTAAGCTGCGTTGTTGCTCGCCAACTGCGGGTTGCAGAACAAACGTGAGTGAGCAGGTCAGCCCGCCACGAACCGCGAAGAGCCGCTAATCTGGGGGCACCTCACAGGAAAGGAGAGCCCCATGGGCAAGGTGGTCATGTACAGCTCGGTGTCCGTGGACGGCTTCATTGCGGACGAGAACGACCAGCCCGGACCCTTGTTCGAGTGGTTGTCCAGCGGTGACGTGCCGCTGGACGAGAGCGGCGTTTTGAAGGTGTCGCGGGCGTCCTACGACTACACCCGGCCCTACTGGGACCAGATCGGGGCGACCGTCGTCGGACGCCACATCTTCGACATGACGGACGGCTGGGACGGGACGCCTCCGAGCGGGGTCGACCACGTGGTCGTCGTGACGCACCGGCCGGAGCCTGAGGGCTGGGACCCCGACGCGCCGTTTCACTTCGTCGACGGCGTCGAGGCAGCCGTGGCCAAGGCGCAGGAGCTTGCGGGTGACCGCATGGTCGAGGTCGCCGCCGGCGACGTCGGCGGCCAGGTGCATGCCGCGGGCCTGGTCGACGAGGTGCGCATGGACGTTGCACCCGTCGTGTTCGGGTCCGGCAAGCGCTACTTCGGGCCGGTCCCCGCGCAGCACCTGCTGGAGGATCCTGACGTGGTGATCCAGGGCAACCGGGTGCTTCACCTGCGCTATCGGGTGCGCCGTTGACCGATCGGGCGGGTACGCAGGCGTGGGACCGGTGGCGTTGGGACCGGTGGCAGCAGCCTGCCCCGTAACTCCAACACAGCCGCCACGCGCGGAACGGGCGTCACATATCCGGCTCAGCGCCGGACGGACGTCGCAATCACCGTCACGGCGTGTTCCACGGCGTAGACAGGATCCCGGGACAGCCCCTTGACCTGGGCATCAGCCTCGGCGGTCACCTGGATGGAAAGGACAAGCCCCTCCGGTGTCCAGCGCCGCACTTCCCGCTGCGCCTGTTCGACAAGCCAGGGCTGCATGCCCAGCTGCTTGGCGATCTGGCCCGAGGAACCCTGAGCTCCGGCGACCTTGGCAAGGGTGCGCAGCTTCGATGCCAGGGCGGCGACCAGCGGTACCGGGTCCGCTCCGGTATCGAGGGCGTGGCGGAGGGTGGAGAGCGCCAGCGGAGCATTCCCGGCCATAGCGGCATCAGCGACCTTGAAGGCCGTGGCCTCCACCCGGCCCCCGTAGTACCGGTCCACCATGGCCGAATCCACTCCGGTGGAGGCGTCGGCGATCAGCTGGCTGCAGGCGGCGGCCAACTCGGCCAGGTGGGCGCCGACAGCGTTAACAAGCGCGTGCACTGCCTCCGGATCGATGCGCCGGGACGCGGCCTTGAACTCGGAGGTCACGAAGGCGATCTTGTCTGCGTCCTTCTTCAGGGGCTGGCAGTCCACCACCGGCCAGCCGCCGGCCTTGACGGCGTCGAGGAGTTTCTTTCCGCGCACACCGCCGCTGTGGCGGAGGACCAGCACGGCGTCCGATTCGGGCTGCTTGAGGTACTTGAGCCCGTCGGCCAGGAACGCGTCGTTCATAGCCTCGAGGCCTTCCACCTCGAGGAGCTTTTGCTCGCCGAAGAGGGAAGGACTGACGTTCATGGCGAGGGCGCCGGGCTCGTAGCTGCCCGCGTTGAGCCTGGTGACTTCGACGTCGGGGGCGGCCGCGCGGACCTGGGAGCGGATGCGGTCCATGGCGCGGGACCCCAGATAGTCCTCCGGCCCGCCAACCAGCACGACGGCGGCCGGGATCACATCGCGCCAGGTGGCGGTGTTCGACGCCGCTGGCCGGGTGCGTTGGGTCTGGGCAGCAGCCACTGAGGTTTCCTCCCGGAAGATTGTTTGCAGACTCTAAGCGTGCCACGGCCTGGACGGTGCACCAAGCCGGCCCGGCGCCTTCCCCGCGGCACCCGACGGCCGTTGGTGTACCGCGGCGTCCGGTTGAGCGATCTCGCCCTCCTGAGCAAGGTCACTGCCTCGAGCAATGCCACCGTCCGGCTGTGGGCCGCCAGCGCCAGGCCTACCGTGCGGGCGGGGTGCAAGAGCAACCACCAGGCTGCGATGGTGCAGGCGGAGAGGAGCGCCATGGTGGCGGCACCGAAGGCACCTTCCGGCCACGGCAACACGGCGCCGGGCAGCCCGGCGAAGAAGCGGGCGATTGCTCCGACCCCGGTGGCGAAGGCCGCGGCGATACCCAGCGGCGCGGCGGCGAGCACCGGGGCCAGCGGCACCAGCGGCACGGCGGCGGTCCCCAGCAGCGTGACCGGGGCGACGAGCACGGCGGCGGCCATGTTGGCGGGCAGGGCGTAGCTCGAAAACTGTGGCTGGAGCAACACGATCACCGGCCCGCAGAAGGTCTGCGCCGACAACGGAACGGCGACTCCGACGGCGAGCCAGCGCGGCACCACGGGAGGGAACCACCTCATGATCGGCCGCCCCGTAACAACGATGCCGAGGGTCGCAAGCACGGACAGCAGGAACCCGAAGCTGGTGGACAGCTCCGGTTGGGCCAGCACCAGCACGATCACAGCGAGGCACAGGAAGCTCAAGCCCCGGCCCGGCCGCCCGCCCGCCAGGGCCACCAGCCCAATGGCGCCCATCACGGCGGCCCGCAGGACGCTGGCGTCCGGACCGACCATCAAAACGAACAGTCCCAGTCCCGCGAGGCCGAGGACCGCCGCGAACGCCCGGCTGAACCGCAGGCTGCGCGCGGCCAGCAGCAGGGCGCCGAGAATGAGGCTGCAGTTGGCGCCGCTGACCGCCGTCAGGTGGGTCATCCCGACGGATTTCATGGCCACCTCCAGCTCGGCGTCCAGGGAGCCGGTATCGCCGGTGACCATTCCCGGGAGGAGTCCGCGGGCGTCACCTCCGAATTGCCCCGCGGCAGTAGTGAAGTGGCCGCGGAGTTCACCGGGGCCACTCTGCCAGGGCCCAGGCGTGCCGATCGTGAGCGGGGCAGAACTTGCCGAGAGGACGGCCGCTTCAGCCTGGCCCTGTGCGGCAGGCTTGAGTTTCCCGGTGGTGCGCAGCCGCTGCCCGGGCACGGCATGTTCCCAGCCGGCACCGCCCATGACCAGCAGCTTGACCGGTGCTCTCACGCGGTTTGAGGCAACGTTCATTTCGATCAGGGCCGCCGGCACCGCCCACCGGTCCGCGAGCCCGGATCTTCCCGGCGTCCTGAGTCCCCGCGGCGCACCCGTTACCTCCACCTCGGCGACGACCGCCGCATGCGCAGCGGCGGCTGCGGCCACGGCGCCGTCGTGCCGCCGGGAGGAGTCGACGGCGGCGTGGCCGCCCGCTGCCGCGGAGAGGAGCAGGGCCACGGCCATTGTCGCGAGGAAACTTCGACGTGGCGGACCACGGTGCCGCCACGCCACGTTGCCGGCCCCGCCACCGGCCCTGCCACCGGCCCTGCTGCCGGATGATGCCCACAGCAGGAGGAGCCCCGCCCCGCCCAGAAAGGTCAGACAGACGGCCGCCAGCGCTGCGGGGTGAAGGTAATGTCCGGCAGAAGCCGTGGCCCATACCAGCGCTGCAGAGGGGACCAGCCGCACATCAGTCCGGCGGAGCCTCTCCTCCCGCGCCGGGATGGCGCGGTGCGGGAGGGCCAATGGCGGGAACCGGTCACGGAGCCGCAGCCTGCCGCGCTGACGGACGGCACGCGGCAGCTTGGGCTGTGGCTGCCTGGTCCCGGGCGTCCGGGCGACGAAGGACGAACGGGCGGACCCACCCTCCCCGCTGACGGCGGGCGTCCGGGTGACGGCGGCGTCAACGTACGACTGCCACCGGCTGTGCCGTTCCATGTCGGCCTCCGCCCTCAGACCCGCACCAGGGGCAGCAGCGCTGCGAGCATTTTGTGTCCGATCCCGTCCACGGCGTCCAGCTCCTCTACCCGTTGGAAGCGGCCGTGCTCGGCGCGCCACTCCACAATCCGCTGCGCCAGTACTGGACCCACGCGCGGAAGGGTTGCCAGCTCGTCGGCACCGGCCGTATTCAGGTTGATCTTTCCTTCCGCCGGAGCGGTTCCGTCTCCGCCGCCAGCCGGGCCGCCCGGGGCGCCGGAATCAACGGTCGGGGCTGACCCGGCAGGCACGGTTTCCCCTTGCCGGGGCACCAGGACCTTCTGTCCGTCCTCGAGTACGGCCGCGAGATTGAGCTGGTTCGGGTCCGCGTCCGGGACGCCTCCTCCCGCCGCCGCGATGGCCTCGTGCAGCCGGCTCCCCTGTGGCAACTCCACGATTCCGGAACGAACCACCGCACCGGCTACGTGCACGATTATAAAGTTTCCGCCGCTGTCCCCCGCCGGCCCGCCGGGAGATTCGTCCGGAGCGGGGCCCGCTCCGGTTTCCGGTTCCGGGGCGGGCACGTCGCCGGGTTCCGCCGCCGTGACAGAACCCAACGGACTGACCTCGCTTGTAGCGTTCACCGCCTGCCACCAGAACCAGCCGAGGAACAGCGCGGCCACCACGCACAGCAGCGCGGCGGCGCGCCGGCCCGTACGCCACCGGATATGGCTCTGCGCCGGCGAATCATCCGGGCCGGGCTCGACGCTTCCCGCACTAAGAGAAGCCACCGACGCCTCGGCGAGCAGGCCGGTCCCGGACCCGACGGCAGCAGACAGCCTCCGGCCGGTGCGGCCCGGATCGACCCGGCTCTGATCAGCACTGGGCGGAATTCCCGGATGGCGGCGCGGCATCTGCCCATCCTAGGAAGCCCCAGGCGGAGTGGTCAGGGCCGGCCGCGCCTATGTGGATACGGCAGGACGCGCTGTGGCCCCTTTGGGGTGGCTGCTAGCCCAGCTGGCCGAAATTTTCGAGCAGCTTCAGGAGTGTCAGGCAGAGGTCGCCAATCAGGTGCTCGCTCCATCCATCGCCCGCGCGCGGGTAGGTCAGGATCCAATGGCTGAGCCCTTCGAGGAGTTCCGCCGCCGACTCGTACTCGCGCTTCTTGACGAGCATCCCGATCGCTGCGACCGCTTCTTCCTCGGTGTCAAAGGTGATCGTTCCGTCCCTGATGCCGCGGACGATTTCCCGCGCCTGTTCGGCGACTGCTTCCTTTGTCATGGCTGAGACCTTTCAATGGCTGTCAGCTGCAGTTTAGCCACTCCAGGGCAGGCGGGAACCATTTTGGGTCCCGCGCCGGGCTACGGCGCGGCGGGCGTGTCCTCGGCCCCGGCCAGAGGCGTGCTGCCCTCCCCCACGATCACTGCCAGCACACCGAGGCCGGCGTGTGCCGCCAGCACGGCCGGTAGCGCACTGATCTGGACGGGTGGACAGCCGGGAATTGCTTCGGCCAGGTCCGCCGCGAGCTGTTCTGCCTCATCCGGGTTGCCGAAGTGGTGGACGGCGAGCCGGGCCTGCCCAGGGGGCCGGGCGGCGGCGTCGGCCACAACTATCTCCTTGAGCCGCGCGACGGCTTTCGCCGCCGACCGCACTTTCTCCAGCGGAACCACCCTGCCGTCTTCCACCGCGAGGATGGGCTTGATCGAAAGCATGGTCCCCCAGAGCGAGGCCGCCGCGCCGATTCGGCCGCCACGCCTTAGCTGCTCAAGGCTGGGCACATAGAAATACACCCTGGCGAGGGCCAGCCGTTGCTCGGCATATTCGCGCACCTGCGCCGCGGTCCGGCCGTCCGCCGCGGCGGCAGCGGCGGCCTGGACACCCATCCCCTGCGCCATGCCGACGGTACGCGAGTCCAGGATCTCGACCGGGAAGCCCACCCGGGCGGCTGCGAGGCGGGCAGAATCCGCCGTTCCGGACAGTTCCCCGGAAATGTGGACCGACACCACCGACTCATAGCCGAGCCGCCGGGCCGCGAGGTAGGCCTGTTCGAACTGACCGGGGGACGGCCGCGAGGTTTTGACGGGTTTGCCGCTGGCCAGCGCCACAGCGATCGTGTCGGCGATGTCGTCTTCGCCCTCGCCATAGATTTCAGCACCCACCATGACGGGCATCGGGACAACCGTCAGCCGCCCGTCGGCGGCCAGGCCCCGAACCCAGTCAGCCGGCAGCGCCGCGGCGGAGTCAGTGACCACAGCCGTCCTCACGACGGCGGCGGGTACCGTTTCAGGGACCATTACCGGCCGCGCGGCCTGACGAAGCCCGCTAAGGCGCTCCTTCAGCCACGGCCACCCCGCGGGGTCGCGGTGGGGCACGAAGCACCTCCTGCTGTCTGCGCTGGCTGTTCGGACCTGCTGTGGTGCCGGCCGCCGGATTGCACCGGCGGCCGGACTGTCGTTTGGCCCGCCCGGCTAGGCCGGGACGATGTTGACCAGTTTAGGCGCCCGCACGATCACCGTGCGGATCCCCCGCCCGTCGAGGGCGCGCTGGACGTTTTCCGATGCCAACGCCAGTTCCCGCAGTTCGTCCTCGCCGATCTCCGGCGAGACTTCCAAGCGGTCCCGGACCTTGCCCTGGACCTGGACGACGGCTGTCACCGTGTCCTCGACCAGCAGAGCCTCGTCGTGCGTCGGCCAGCCGGCGTTGGCCACCGAAGCGGGGTGTCCCAGCACATTCCAGAGATCCTCGGCCGTGTAGGGCGCAAAGAGGCTCAGGATGACCGCGACGGTTTCGACGGCCTCACGGACGGCCGGGTCGGCGCCGCCGGCGCCGCCATCGATCGTCTTGCGGGTCGCGTTGACCAATTCCATCAGCTTGGCCACCACGACATTGAACTTGTTGGAATCCAGCAGCGCTTCCGCGTCGGCGATGGTGCGGTGGGTGACGGTGCGCAGGGCCCGGTCGCCGTTGGTGAAGTCAACGCCGGGGGCGCTCGTGACGTCCTGGCCGAGGCGCCAGGCGCGGGCCAGGAACTTCGCGGAACCCGACGGCGAAACGTCCGCCCAGTCGACGTCGTCCTCCGGAGGGGAGGCGAAGATCATGGTTAGGCGGACGGCGTCGACGCCGAACTTGTCCAGCTGCTCGCCCAAGTCGACGCCGTTGCCCAGGGACTTGCTCATGGCCTTGCCGCCGTTGAGCACCTGCCCCTGGTTCAGCAGTGCGCTGAACGGCTCGTCGGCGTCGATCATGCCCAGGTCGTGGATGACCTTGGTGAAGAACCGGGCGTAGAGCAGGTGCAGGATGGCATGCTCCACGCCGCCGACGTACTGGCCCACCGGCATCCAGTCGTTGATCTTCTCCGGATCGAACGGGCCGTCGGTGTACTGCGGGGAGACGAAGCGCAGGAAGTACCAGGAGGAATCCACGAAGGTGTCCATCGTGTCCGTGTCCCGCTTGGCCGGGCCGTGGCAGTCGGGGCACTCGACGTTGACCCAGCTTTCGACGGCGGCCAGCGGCGACGTGCCCTTCGGGGACAGGTCCTCGCCGCGCAGGTCGGCCGGCAGCGTGACGGGCAGTTGCTCGTCCGGGACCGGAACCTCGCCGCAGGCTGGGCAGTGGATGATCGGGATCGGGGTGCCCCAGAAGCGCTGCCGGCTGAGCAGCCAGTCGCGCAGGCGGAAGTTCACGAATTTCTCGCCCGTGCCCAGCTCCTGCAGGATCTCGATGGCCGCCGGGATGGCTTCCGCCTTCGGCAGGCCGTTCAGGTCGCCGGAGTTGATCAGCGTCCCCTCGCCGGAGGTCGCGGTGCCGCTGACTGCGGGATCTTCCTCGCCGGTGTCCAGCACGGCACGGACCGGCAGGTCGAAGGTGCGGGCGAAGTCGAGGTCGCGCTGGTCGTGCGCCGGGACGGCCATGATGGCGCCTGTGCCGTAGTCGGCCAGCACGTAGTCGGCTGCCCAGACGGGCAGCTTCTCGCCGTTGAGCGGGTTGATGGCGTAGCGGCCGGTGAAGACGCCTGTCTTCTCCCGCTCGGTGGACTGGCGCTCGATTTCAGAGAGCGCCTTGACCTGTTCGCGGTATGCGTCCAGGGCCGCGGCATGCTCCCCGGTGACCAGTTCGACGGCGAGCGGCGCGTCGGCGGCGACGACGAAGAACGTCGCGCCGTACAGGGTGTCCGGGCGGGTGGTGAACACCGTGACGTCCTTGGTGGGCTTGCCGCCGTCGGCTTCGATCACGAAGTTGACGTGGGCGCCTTCGGAGCGTCCGATCCAGTTTTTCTGCATCGCCAGGACGCGTTCGGGCCAGTGGCCGCGCAGTTCGTCCATGTCATCGAGCAGCCGGTCGGCGTAATCGGTGATCTTGAAGTACCACTGGTTCAGCGACTTCTTGGTGACGGGAGTGCCGCAGCGCTCACAGGCGCCATTGACCACCTGTTCGTTCGCCAGCACGGTCTGGTCCTTGGGGCACCAGTTGACCGGGGAATTCTTGCGGTAGGCCAGTCCGCGCTCGTAGAAGCGTTTGAAGAGCCACTGTGTCCAGCGGTAGTACTCCGGGTCGGAGGTGTGGATCCGGCGGGACCAGTCGGCAGAGATGGCGTAGCGCTTGAAGGACGCCGCCTGCGTGTCGATGTTTTCGTACGTCCACTCGCTGGGGTGGGCGTTGCGCTTGATCGCGGCGTTTTCGGCGGGCAGCCCGAAGGAGTCCCAGCCGATCGGGTGCAGCACATCGTAGCCCTGCTGGCGGAGGTAACGCGCGACGACGTCGCCCATGGCGAACGCCTCGGCGTGGCCCATGTGGAGGTCGCCGGACGGGTACGGGAACATGTCCAGCACGTACCGCCGCTCCCTCGATCCGTCATCGACGGGCGTGAAGACCTTCAGGTCCTCCCAGACCTGCGGCCACTTGGCTTCCATGGCCGCGAAGCTGTAGGCACCCTCTTCCGGCGTCTCCGCTGCGACTGCTGCTGTTCCGGTCTCTGTCTCCGGCTGAACGCTCACTGCTGGCCTCTTCTGTTCTGTCAAGCCTTATGTACCGTCAAGTCTTGTGCCGTCAATCTCCCAGGCCAAGGCCACTGTCCCGCCCCTGCCTGTTCTCCTGCCGTCCGCCCGAAAGGGTCCAGACACACAAAAGCCCCTCGACACGGAGGGGCTGCCGCTCGGCAATCCGAGTTCTCGTCGGGATGCCGGGCGGCTAGCTAAGCAGGAGGATCGCACGCATAGCTCTACTTTAGCGCCTCCGGCCGGTTCGCGGGGAAACGGGAGAGGTGTTGCGGATCCGGACTGCTTCCGGCCCCGCGGATCTCTCCGCGGCCGCCGCCGCGCCGGGCGGACTTCCCGGCCCTGAAAGCCCGGATTTTTTTGGGAACCACCACTCGGACTGCAGCTTCCACTACTGGGCACGTCACGGCCCCGCCGGCCCGGCAGCAATCACCGGAGAGAGTGCCGGCGACAAAGAGGCAAGTAGTTCTCGGTCCGGCGCCCAGTAGTTCTGCCGCGTTTCCCAGTAGTCAAGATACGCATATTGACAAAACGCAAGCTATGTGAGAGTCACCCTGCAGATCGGGTGCAGGCGCTGCACGAATTTGGGCCTCCATTGCGGGCATTCGCGCCCTTGCCAAACGCTTTCAACAGGGACACTATGCTCACAAGATCTCTGGGGGATTCGCAACAGGTCTCGGGTTGAGGAGCCTGACATGTGTCACTTGCGGAGTTCTTGCCTGCAACAATTCATCAATCCGGCCGGGCGCTGCGCGCCCACCGGAAGCGGCCTGGAAGCCGACTAGCCATGTTCGGCTGGATCACCCGCTTCAGTCTGCAGTTCCGCATCCTGGTGCTCGCCCTCGCCGCCRGAATTATCGCTTTTGGCATCATCAATGTTCCCCGCATCGCCGTGGACACAATGCCCGAATTCGCGCCGGCGCAAGTCGAAATCCAGACAGAGGCCCTGGGCCTCTCGGCTGTCGAAGTTGAGCAGCTCATTACCTCCCCGATGGAAGCGGACCTCCTCAACGGGGTGGCCTGGCTGGACGAGATCCGCTCGAAATCCGTCCCGGGGCTGTCATCCATCCAACTCGTCTTCGAGCCGGGCACGGATCTGCTGCGGGCACGCCAGCTCGTCGCGGAACGGATGACCCAGGCCGTGGCGCTGCCGAACGTATCCGCGCCGCCGCTGATCATGCAGCCCGTCTCCTCCACGAGCCGGGTGCTGATGGTCAAAATGAACTCCAAGCAGCTCTCCGGCATCGAGATGTCGGTCCTGGCCCGTTGGAAGATCAAACCGCGGCTGATCGGCATTCCGGGCGTGGCGAACGTTTCTATCTGGGGCCAGCGCGAGCAGCAGCTCCAGGTCGAGGTCACCCCCACGCAGCTGCGGGACAAGGGAATCACCCTCGAACAGGTCATCAAGACCACCGGCAACGCGGTGTGGGTTTCGCCGCTGAGTTTCCTCGAAGCCTCCACACCGGGCACCGGCGGTTTCGTTGAGTCCCCCAGCCAGCGGCTCGGCATCCAGCACGTCCTCCCAATCCGGACTCCGGCAGACCTCTCCAAGGTCAGCGTGGAGGATTCGACGCCGGCGATGTCGTTGGGCGATATAGCCCAGGTCAGGGAAGACCACCAGCCCCTCATCGGCGATGCCGTCGTCGGACAGGACCCCGGGCTGATGCTGGTCATTGAGAAGTTCCCCGGAACCAGTGCGGTGCAGGTCACCCAGGATATTGAAGCGGCTCTAAAAGATATGGAGCCCGGCCTGGCCGGAGTCCAGCTTGATACCACAGTGTTCCGCCCGGCGACCGGTGTTCAGGACTCCGTGAGCGGCCTTGGCCTTGCGCTGTTGATCAGCCTGCTGATCGCGGTTGGACTTTTCTGGCTGCTCTTCCGTTCCTGGCGCGTGGCGGTAATTGCCCTCGCGGCCATCACGACAACCGTCGTCACGGCGGCCGTGGTCCTTTACGCGCAAAACGCCACCCTCAACATCACGATCCTGGTCGGCCTTGTCCTTGCCATGTCAGTGATCGTGGGCGACATAGTCGAGGACGTACAGGCCCAGCGGCGCAGGCCGCTGGTGACCGAAGCCACGGAAACCGAGGCCACGCTAAGGTCCAGGATCGTGGCTGTCGTCCGGGGAGTCCGAACCCCGTTGTTCCAGGCCTCGCTGATCATGGTGGTGGCCCTCATTCCAACGCTGTTCGTGTCCGGAATCGGCGGATCCTTCTTTACTCCGCTGTTCTGGTCGGTGGTGTTGGCTCTCTCGGCCGGCCTGCTCGTCGGACTCTCTGTCACTCCGGTGTTGTCGCAGCTCCTGCTGCCGAAGGAGACTGCGACCCCGCGGGACGCTCCCTCCACTGGCAGGGCCCGCGCCTACTACGACCGTGCCCTCAAGGGCGCCCGTTCCCGCCAAGCCCTTACCCTGGTCGCAGTGGCCGTCGTCGGCGTGCTTGGAATCGCCGCCGGATCCCAGTTGATCGGGAACCGGCCGGTCGTTCCGACATTGCCGGACAGGACCCTGCTGGTCCAATGGGACTCCATGGCCGGCACGTCCAATGACGAGGTCCGCCGGGTCGCGTCCAAGGCCTCTGACGAACTGAAGGCGCTGCCAGGCGTTTCGGGAGTCGGCGGCCACATCGGCCGCGCCATCACATCCGACCAGGTTGTCGGAAACAGCGCCGCCGAACTATGGGTATCCATTGCCCCGGACGCCGACTTCGGAGCGACTGAGCAGGCCGTCCGCGACGTGGTTCAGGGCTACCCCGGCATCGCGCACAACGTAGTGAACTATTCCGAGCAGAAAATCGGCGCTATGAACAGCACCCTGGAGCCCGGCTTCGCGGTCCGCGTCTATGGCACGGAACTGCCGGTCCTGCGGGAGAAGGCCGAGGAAGTCCGCAAAGCCCTCGAGAACATCAACGGCGTCAAGAACCCGACGATCAACGCCATACCGATGACTCCGATCGTGGAGGTCGAGGTCAATCTCGAGGCTGCCCAGAAGTTCGGCATCAAGCCCGGTGACGCCAGGCGCGCAGCAGCAACACTGATGCAGGGGATTGTCGTGGGCAACCTCTTCGAACAGCAAAAGGTCTTCGAAGTGGTCGTGCGCGGCGCAGTGGACGTCAGGGATGACTTGACCAGCATCCGTGAACTGCTCCTTGATACTCCCACCGGCGGGCATGTCCAGCTCGGAGAGATCGCCACAGTCCGGATGGTCCCCAACGAGGTCGTGGTGCTGCACGATGACACGTCCCGGCGGATCGACGTCCAGGCCGATGTCAGCGGGCGCCCGCTGGCCGACATTCAGCGGGATGTTGAAGCTGCCGTCAAGCAGATCCAGTTCCCAGTGGAATACCACGCAGAGATCCCGGCCAAGTATGCCCAGGTGCAGGCCGCCGACTCCCTTGTCCTGTGGCTTGCCGTGGCCGCCCTCCTCGGGGTGTTCCTGCTGCTCCAGACTGCGGTGCGGAGCTGGAAGCTGGCCCTAGCCAACTTCCTGTCCCTTCCGGCGGCGCTCTCCGGGGCGGCCGTGGCCGCCTGGACCGGTACTGCGGCGATGTCCTGGCTCGCCATGACCGCCTTCGCCGCCAGCCTCGCCATCGCCGCCCGCAACGTAACGATGCTCTCGGCCCGTGCCGATGAGTTGTGGCGTTCCCAGCCGCAATCGTCCCGCGCTAAAGCCGTCATGACGGCAGCCCGGGACCGGGTATCGCCGGTCCTGAAGACTGCCCTGGTAACCGTTTTGGTGCTGATTCCGCCCGCACTGATTGGCGGCGTCGGCCAGGCCGTGATTGTTCCGATATTGCTGATCATCGGCGGAGGCCTCGTGACCACAACGCTTGTGGCGCTCCTGGTGCTCCCCCTGCTGGCCCTCTGGTTCGGCCCTCACGCCGCACCCGAAGAGTGGTCGGAAGTATACGAACCGGAAACCCCCGTTAAGCAGGAAAAGGTGGAAGCAAAATGACCAGCCAAAAGCCCCAACGGCGCCTGCCCCTGGCGGCAGCCGTCTGTGCAGCCGTTCTCTTCGCCCTTCCGGCCTGCGCGCAGTCCGCCGCGGTGACGCCCGCGGCGGCCGGTGAAGCCCCCGCCAAAGTCGAGAAGAACGCCACGACGGGCATCGCCAAGCTGACCGTGACCGAACACGGCCTTTCCCGCATCGATCTGAAGACGGAACCGGTCGCGGCGGGCGCGGGCACGGACGTGCTGCTGCCTTATGCCGCCCTGTTGTACGACGCCAACGGCAAGACGTGGGTCTACACCAACCCCGCACCGCGGGTGTTTGAGCGCCAGGCAGTCACCGTTGCCAAAGTCGAGGCAGGTGTGGTCACGGCCAGCGCCGGCCCCGCCGTGGGGACTCCTGTCGTCACGGTGGGCGCGGTAGAACTCTTCGGCACCGAGTTCAACACGGGCAAATGACATGCGCCGGATAGTCGCAGCCAGCCTGAAGTTCAGATCGATCATCATCGCGATGGCGGCTGCGCTGATGATCGTGGGCGGCGCGCAACTCAGCAGCGCCTCGGTGGACGTGTTCCCCGAGTTCGCGCCACCGAAGGTCGAGGTCCAGACAGCCTGCCTGGGACTTACCGCCGCCGAGGTCGAGGAACTGGTGTCGGTTCCCATGGAGGAGGCGTTCAACGGGATCGCCGGCCTCAACCACATGAGGTCCAAATCGGTGCCCCAGCTCTCGTCGATTGTGATGGAATTCGAGAACGGCACTGATCTGCTCACTGCCCGGCAACTGGTGTCCGAGCGCATGGCGACGGTCATCCCGACCCTGCCCACCTGGGCCGCACCGCCGCTGATGCTGCAGCCCCTGTCCTCCACCAGCCGGGTCATGAAGATCGGCCTGTCCTCGGACACCCGGTCGCTCATCGAGATGTCCATGATCTCCTACTGGAACATCAGGGCACATCTGCTGCGCGTTCCGGGGGTGGCCAATGTCGCCATCTGGGGCGAACGCCTCCAGATGCTCCAGGTGCAGGTGGATCCGGCCAGGCTGGCAGCCAACAACGTCACCCTGGAAACCGTGATGAGCTCCACGTCCGATGCCCTGGACGCGGGTCTGCTGCACTACTCCCCCGGCGCCCTCATCGGAACAGGCGGTTCGATCGACACACCCAGCCAGACCATTGGCATCCGGCACGTCCAGGCCATCACGTCGCCGGAAGAACTGGCGAAAGTGGCGGTGACGGACCGTGAGGGCCAGGCCCCGCTGCGGCTGTCAGACGTCGCCAACGTGGTGGAGGACCACCAGCAGCTGATCGGCGACGCGGTGATCAATGGCGGTCCCGGGCTCATGCTGATCGTGGAGAAGCTCCCCTGGGGCAACACCCTCGAAGTGACGCGCGGGGTGGAAGAGGCGCTGAAGCAGCTCGAACCCGGTCTTTCCGGGATTGCCGTGGACACGACGATATTCCGGCCCGCGACCTTCATTGAGGAATCACTCGGCAACTTGGGCGTGGCCCTTCTGCTGGGCTGCCTGCTGGTCATCCTGGTGCTGAGTGTCTTCCTCTTCCAGTGGCGGACGGCGCTGGTCAGCGTCATGGCCATACCGTTGTCGCTGACGGCCGCGGCCCTGGTCCTCTATTGGACCGGGGGCACGATTAATACGATGGTGCTTGCGGGGCTGGTGATTGCCGTCGGGGTGGTGGTGGACGATGCCATCATCGACGTCGAAAACATCGTCCGGCGGCTCCGGCACCACCGTGCCAGCGGCGGCACCGAAAGCACCGCCAGGGTCGTGGTGAACGCCTCGCTCGAGGTCCGTGGCCCGATTGTCTATGCCACGTTGATCATCGTCGCCGCGACGGTGCCGATCTTCTTCCTGGACGGCTTGACCGGGGCGTTCTTCCGCCCGCTGGCCACCTCCTACACGCTCGCGGTGATGGCGTCCATGGTGGTTGCGCTCACGGTCACGCCGGCGATGGCCTACATCTTCCTCAGGAACGCCAAACTGGAAGATAAGGATCCACCCGTGGTCAGGGTGCTGAAGCGCTGGTACGGCAAATTGCTCCGGCCCATGATCCGGCGTCCCGCCCCTGGGTACCTTGCCCTGGGCGCCCTGGGCGTCATCGGCCTTGTACTGGCGCCTCTGCTGGGCCAATCCTTGCTCCCGTCCTTCAAGGAGCGTGACTTCCTGATGCACTGGCTCACGCAGCCAGGCACGTCAAACTCCGAGGAGGTCCGGGTCAGCCAGCTGGCCTGCAAGGAACTTATGACGATCAAGGGAGTCAACAACTGCGGGTCCCACATTGGCCAAGCGTTCAACGCCGATGAAGTCGTGGGTGTCTACTTCGGGGAGAACTGGATCAGCGTTGACCCCGCGGTGGACTATGACGAGACCTTGGCTGCGGTGCAGGAGGTTGTGAGTGGCTACCCCGGAATCGTGCGGGACGTCCAGACGTACCTCAAGGAGCGCATCCGCGAGGTCCTGACAGGCACCGGCTACGCCGTCGTCGTGCGCGTCTATGGCGACGACTTGGGCACCCTGAAAGCGGAGGCCGACAAGATCAAGGGCATTCTGGGCGGCATTGAGGGAGCCATCGGCGCGAAAGTCGCGCTCCAGGCCAACATTCCGCAGATCAATGTGGAAGTGAATCTGGATGCCGCAGAGCGTTACGGGCTGAAGCCCGGCGACGTGCGACGTGCGGCCGCCACCCTGGTCGCGGGAGAGGAAGTCGGCGACGTCTACCGGGATGGCAAGGCCTACGACGTCCAGGTGTGGAGCGCGCCGGAAACCCGGACCAGCGTCACCAGTATCGAGAATCTCCCGCTCGACACTCCTTCCGGGGAAAGGATCCGGATGGCTGACGTCGCCTCAATTTCGGTCAAACCCACGCCCAATGTCATCGAGCGGTCGGAGGGATCCAGGCGCATCGATGTCAGTGCCAACGTCAAGGAAGGCGACCTGGCCAAGGTTGTGGAGAAGCTGAAGTCCGAAATGGAGTCGATCCAGTTCCCGGTCGGCTACGAGGCGGTTGTCCTCGGCGAATACGCAGAACGCCAGGCCGCCTCGCAGCGCCTGCTGCTGTACTCGGCGGGCGCTGTCATCGTGGTCTTCCTCCTGCTCCAGGCGGCATTCCGGAGCTGGCGTCTGGCCATCCTGGCCATCCTGACGCTGCCGGCTGCATTGGTGGGCGGTGTGATTGCCGCCCACCTCAGCGGCGGCATCCTGTCGCTGGGATCCCTCGTCGGCTTCCTGACGCTGATGGGTATCGCCGCCCGCAACGGCATCCTGCTGATCAACCACTGCCAGCATCTGGAGCAGTTCGAGGGCATGACCTTCGGACCTGCCCTTGTACTGCGCGGGGCCGCCGAACGTTTGTCGCCGATTTTGATGACCACCCTCGCCACCGCACTGGCCCTCGTGCCCCTGGTGGTGATGGGGAACATCCCCGGCCATGAGATTGAACATCCCATGGCGGTGGTGATTCTGGGCGGCCTTGTCACGTCGACACTGGTCAACCTGTTCATCGTCCCGTCGCTGTACCTTCGGTTCGCCAAGAAGGGGCCGAAGCGTGAGCGGCGGCCCAACCAGCCCCAGCCGGCCCCGGCCGTATAGCCGGAGCCACCACCATCCCAAGAAAGAAGCCAGTGACATGGCCTTACCAGGCAAACGTTTCACGGCCTACGGCTCCGCAATCCTGCTGGTGCTGGCCACAATGACCGTGACGACGGCGGCCACAGCCGCCGCCGCCCCGGGTCCAAAGGAACTCTGCGGCCCCGGCTCGAAGATCGATTTCGATCCCTGGGAGTTCCCTGCGTCACCGCGGGTCGATAACAAGTGGTTCCCGCTGAAGCCGGGAATGCAGTTCACCACGGATGGCACAGTGACATCGCCGGAAGGGACCAGCGCACACAAAGTGGTTCATACCATCACCGGGCTGACCAAGGTCATCGACGGTGTGAACACAGTCGTGATGTGGGACCGGGACTACTCCGACGGCGTACTGGCCGAATCCGAGCTGGCGTTCTTCGCCCAGTCGAAGGACGGCGACGTCTGGCTGTTCGGCGAGTATCCGGAGGAGTACGAAAACGGCAAGTTCGTGGGTGCTCCCAGCACCTTCATCAGCGGGATCGCAACGGCGCAGGCCGGAATCGCCATGCAGGGCCGTCCGCGGACCGGCACCCCCGCGTACGTCCAGGCCTATGCGCCCAAAGTCGACTTCCTTGATTGCGGCGACGTGCTCAAAACGAACCAGCGCGTCTGCGTCCCGACCGGGTGCTACAACGATGTGCTGGTGATCGACGAGTACAACCCCCTGGATCCGCCAGCCGCCGCCGGCCATCAGCGGAAGTACTATTCCGCGGGCTCAGGCCTCGTGCGGGTGACCGCCGTCGGCGGTGACCAGCAGGAGACCATGGACCTGGTCAAGATCCGGAAGCTCAGCGACGCGCAGCTGCGGATGGTCAATGAACAGGCCCTGGAACTGGACAGCCGCGGCTACAAGGTCAGCAAGGATGTGTACGCCAAGACGCCCCGCGCCGTTGAGGTGACTCCCCGTCACGGGCACTGACGCCCCCCGTCCTGCACGATCGACAGGAAAAGCTCCGGTCAGCCTGGCTGACCGGAGCTTTTCCTTGCCTCCTGCGGGGACGTCGTGCGGCTACTTGACGTCGTCGTCCACCCAGTCCATGGACTTGGTGACGGCCTTCTTCCAAAGGCGCATCTGGCGCTCACGCTCGGACTGGTCCATCGTCGGCTCCCAGCGCTTGTCCTCGGACCAGTTGGCTGAGCATTCGCCCAGGTCCTTCCAGAATCCGACGGCCAGCCCGGCGGCGTAGGCGGCACCCAATGAGGTTGTCTCCACGACCTTGGGCCGGATCACCGGAACGCCGAGGATGTCCGCCTGGAACTGCATCAGCGCGTCGTTGGCGACCATGCCGCCGTCGACCTTCAGCTCCGTCAGCGGCACACCGGAGTCCGCGTTGACGGCGTCGAGTACCTCGCGGGTCTGGAAGGCGGTAGCCTCCAGCGCCGCGCGGGCGATGTGGTTCTTGTTCACGAACCGGGTCAGGCCGACGATCGCGCCGCGGGCGTCGGAACGCCAGTAGGGAGCGAACAGGCCGGAGAACGCCGGAACGATGTACACGCCGCCGTTGTCCTCGACCGAGGCCGCCAGCGTCTCCACCTCGGGGGCGCTGCTGATCATGCCGAGGTTGTCACGCAGCCACTGCACCAGCGAACCGGTGACAGCGATGGAGCCTTCCAGGGCGTAGTGCGGCTTGGCGTCGCCGAGCTTGTAGCCGACCGTGGTCAGCAGCCCGTTCTTGGAGTGGACGATTTCCTCGCCGGTGTTGAAGATGAGGAAGCAGCCCGTGCCGTAGGTGTTCTTGGCCTCGCCCGCGTCGAACGCGGCCTGGCCGAACGTCGCMGCCTGCTGGTCGCCGAGGATGCCGGCAACCGGAACCTCCCGCAGCAGCTGGGACGTGTGGACCGTGCCGTAGACCTCGGAGGAGGACTTGATCGCCGGCATCATCGAAGCGGGAACACCGAAGGCATCCAGGATTTCCTGGTCCCAGGACAGCGTCTCCAGGTCCATGAACATGGTCCTCGAGGCGTTGGTGACGTCGGTGACGTGGACGCCGCCGTCGGTGCCGCCGGTCAGGTTCCAGAGCACCCAGCAGTCGGTGTTGCCGAAGACGAGGTCGCCGGCCTCGGCCTTGGCCCGAGCGCCCTCGACGTTGTCCAGGATCCACTTGATCTTGGTGCCGGAGAAGTAGGTCGCCAGCGGCAGGCCCACCTTCTGCTTGAACCGTTCCGGGCCGCCGTCCTTGGCGAGCTCGTCGACGATCGACTGGGTGCGGGTGTCCTGCCAGACGATCGCGTTGTACACGGCCTTGCCGGTGGTCTTGTCCCAGACGACCGCGGTTTCACGCTGGTTGGTGATGCCGACGGCGGCAATGTCGTGGCGGGTCAGGTTGGCCTTGGACAGTGCGGAGGCGATGACCTCGCGGGTGTTGTTCCAGATCTCGGCGGGGTCGTGCTCCACCCATCCTGCCTGCGGGAAGATCTGCTCGTGTTCCATCTGGCCGGAGGAAACGATGTTGCCGCTGTGATCGAACACGATGGCGCGGGTGCTCGTGGTTCCCTGGTCAATGGCGATTACGTACTGGTTCATGTTGACGTCCTTGTCTTTTTGGCCTGGTTGTCTGACGGGCGGTGATGTTGTGCTCAGAGGGAGATTACTTGGCGACGGTGGCCATGATCGGCACGGAGGCCGCCACGAGTCCGGCCAGTCCGCCGCCGATGAGGGGTCCGACGATTGGAATCCAGGAGTAGCTCCAGTCGCTGGATCCCTTGCCCTTCATGGGGAGCAGGGCGTGCGCAATGCGGGGGCCGAGGTCACGTGCGGGGTTGATGGCGTAACCGGTGGGACCACCGAGTGAAACACCGATGCCGACAACCAGCAGGGCGACCTGCAGCGGGCCGAGCCCGGACGGCGTCCCGCCGAAGGCCAGGATGACGAAAACGAGGACAAAGGTGCCGATGACTTCCGTGACCACGTTCCAGACGTTGGAGCGGATGGCGGGGCCCGTGGAGAAGACAGCCAGCTGGCTGGCAGGCTCGGCCTCCGCCGCATCGAAGTGCTGCCTGTAAGCCAGCCACATCACGACGGCGCCCAGGAAGGCACCCAGCAATTCACCGCCCAGGTAGGTCAGCGTCGAGGCGAAGTCGACGGGGACACCGGGAGCGTACTCCTTTTTGCCGTTGAGCAGCAGCCCAAAGGTTACCGCCGGGTTCAGGTGGGCCCCGGACTGTGCGGCGACGTAGACGCCGGAGAAGACGGCAATGCCCCATCCCCAGGTGACCATCAGGAACCCGCCGTTGTTGCCCTTGGTGCCTTTGAGTGCAACGTTTGCCACAACGCCGCAACCCAGCAGGGTCAGCATTGCGGTACCGAATACTTCGGACAGGAAAACTATTCCAAGAGACATCTTTGACTCCTCTATTTTCTGTTGTCAGCCCCTCGCGAGTTTGAAAGGCTGTTGGGCCGTTGGCGTGTTGGCGCCGCCGGCCTGCCACTGCGCCGGTCCCCCGGAGGAACCACGCAGTCCTTGTGCCCGGACGTCCCCCGTCCGGGCACCGAGGTCTATCAGGAGACCAGGCTGTGGACCTGGACGCCGTGGAATCGCTTGAGCACCTCCTGAGCGTGGCTGATTTCGGAGGTCCGCGTCGCCGCGTCCCAGCCCAGCGGGCCGGCAAGGATGCCGGCAACCTCGTTCAGCAGCTCCCCGGTCACAAGTCCGCGGAAGGCGAGGGACGTGCGGCGGATCAGCACGTCGACCAGGTGCCCGATCTGCTCGTTTTGGGCCATGAACTCCAGTTCGCGCACGCTGAGTTCGCGAGTCGAGTGCAGGAGCCGGTCAGGGGCGGATTCCGGGGCCCCGTCGAGGAAGCTGATGACTTCCTCCGCACGGGTGCCATAGCGGGTCAGCAGCCCGGCCGTGCGGTCCGCGTCGCGTCCGGCGGCCATGTGCGCCTTGATCCAGCGCTGCACGCCGTCCTCGCTGTCCGGGAAGCCGGCGCCGCCGCCGATGGCGAGTTTCGCCGTCGAAACCTTCCGTTCAATGCCGAGTTCGGCGAGGACGTTGTTGCTCAAGTGTTCGGCGAGGGCCCGGAAGGTGGTCCACTTGCCGCCGACGAGGCTCAGCACGACGGCGCCGCCGCCCTGCCCCGCTCCTGCGGCTGCCGCCGCGCCGGCGCGGCGCTCGATCCTGTAGTCGCGGCTGACGAAGCCCGGCTGGGTGGAGTCGTGCCTCGGCAGCGGGCGGACTCCGGAGAAGGTGTAGACGATCTGCTCCCGGTCCACGGTGATGTCCGGGAAGACGTGGCCGATCAGGTCGAAGAAGTAGTCGATCTCCGACTCGGTGCACACGGCGTCTTCAGCCATGTCGGCGTCGACGTCGGTGGTGCCCACCAGGACCCGGTCCCCCATCGGGTAGATCAGCACGATCCGGCCGTCAGTGTGTTCGAAGAAGATCTCGCGGCCGTTGCAGGCGGCGAGAAGTTCCGGGTGGTCCAGCACGATGTGCGATCCCTTGGTGCCGCCCATAAAGGCCGACGCCGCGCCCATGGCCTGGTTGGTCAGATCGACCCAGGCGCCGGTGGTGTTGACGATGACGTCGGCGGTGAAGTGGAACCGTTCGCCGGTGAGCTCATCCCGCAATTCCACCGTGCTCCCTGCGTTCCCTGCCCCGTCTTTGATGCCGTCCTTGACCGCGACGAGCGAGAGGTAGTTGCTGGCGCGGGCGGCACTGGCGCCGGAAGCGCCGGCCTTCTCGCCGTCCTGGAGTACGTCAAGGGTCAGCCGCTCGGGGTTGTGCACGGAGGCGTCGAAATAGGTGGCGGTGTACTTAATGCCGGGGTGCAGGCGCGGCAGTTCCGCCAGGGCGCGTTTGCGGCCGCGGAACTGGTGGCGGGGCACGGTGCCGCCGTCGCGGGAGAAGAAGTCGTACATGCTCAGCCCGAGTTTGATCAGGAAGGCCCCGCGTTCGGTGTGCTTGCCCTGCTTGTGGGTCAGGAAGCGCAGCGGAGCGGCCAGGACCCCGGAGAACGTGCTGAAGATGGGGATGGTGGTCTGCAGCGGCTTCACGTAGTGGGGCGCGATGCGCAGCAGGCGGTTACGTTCGACCACCGACTCCTGGACCAGGCGGAATTCGCCGTTTTCGAGGTACCGGATGCCGCCGTGGATCATGTGCGAGGACGCCCCGCTGGCTCCCTGGCAGTAGTCGCCGCGCTCCACGAGGGCGACGTCTACACCCTGCAGGGCCAGGTCCCGGAACGTGCCCACTCCGTTGATGCCGCCGCCGATGATGAGCACCTGGGCGTGGGGCCGCGTCCGCAGCTTCTGCACCGATGCTCGCTCGCCGGCGGATGCCTGGTTGCGGGCTGAATCCTTCTGTCCCAAGAACTGCTCCTTTGGGTCTTGTTCTGTGCGGCGCGCCCCAGGGCGCGGCGCCGTTCAACACTATTCTTTGGAATAATGGAAAATGGAGTCAAGCACTATGCACAAACGTGCAGAACGGAAATGGGATGACACCCTCACGCCACTCCGACGCCCTCCGCGCGGCCCAGTTGTATTACCTGCAGGACCTGACCATGGACGCCATTGCGCGCGAGCTCCGGACGTCCCGGTCCACCGTTTCGCGGCTGCTTTCCTCGGCCCGGGAATCCGGCCTGGTGCAGATCCAGATCCGGAGTCCGCTGGACACCGGTCCGGAGCTGGCCAGCATGATCCGCGCCGAATACAAAGTCGATGTGCACGTTGTTCCGGTCGTTGACACGCTGAATGAGGCGGAAACACTGGACCGGGTGGCCATGCAGGCAGCACGCACCATCGGCCCGCTGGTCGATTCCAACGCCATCATCGGGGTTGCCTGGGGTTCCACCCTCAGCGCCGTCAGCCGTCACCTGACCCGGAAGATCACCCACGACAGCGTCATCGTCCAGCTCAACGGCGCGGGCAACATGCAAACCACTGGCATCACCTACGCCTCTGACATCATGCGGCGCTTTGGCAGCGCTTACGGGGCGCGCGTGGAACAGTTCCCGGTGCCGGCGTTTTTCGACCACGCGGCAACGAAGAAGGCCATGTGGAATGAGCGCAGTGTTCAGCGGATCCTTGAGCTGCAGGCCCGCATGAGCATCGCGATTTTCGGTGTGGGATCGGTCGACGCCGACTACCCCAGCCACGTTTACGCCGGCGGCTACCTCGATGAGGAGGACCTGACCGTCCTGGCCGGTTCCGACGTCGTCGGCGACGTGGCCACGGTGTTCTTCCGCGCCGATGGCTCCTCGGACGGCATCACCCTCAACGAACGCTCCACCGGCCCGGACCTCGCGCAGCTGCGCCAGGTTCGCCGGAGGATCTGTGTCGTGTCGGGCGCCTCCAAAATAAACGGCCTCCGCGGCGCCCTCGCCGCGGGCCTGGCCACCGACCTGATCCTCGACGAGGCCAGCGCCCGCCGGCTGGTCAGCTTCGACGGCCTGGTGTGACCCGGGTGCCTGGTCCGTCCCGCGGCGCCCGGCCCGCCGTGGGAGTAGCGGCGGCGGAGTCGGTAAAGTCGAGGGTATGAAACCCTCGCCCCGGCTCAGCCTCAACAACGGCGTCCTCATCGACCAGTTGGGGTTCGGACTCTACAAGGTGCCCTCCGCGGACGCCGCCGGACTCGTGACCATGGCGCTCGAGGCCGGCTACCGCCATTTTGATACCGCCGCCATGTACGGCAACGAGACGGGCGTTGGCCGGGGCATTGGTTCGCTCTCCGGCTTCTCAACCCGCGACGATGCCCGCGGCGGTTCCGGCGAGTCCTCCCCCGCGCTCTCGCGCGAAGACCTCTTCGTCACCACCAAACTCTGGAACGACGACCAGGGGTACGACGCCACACTGCGCGCCTTCGACGAGTCCATGGCCAACCTCGGCCTGGAATACGTGGATCTGTACCTCATCCACTGGCCCTGCGCGCAGCGCGGGCTGTATCCCGAGAGCTACCGCGCGATGGAGACCCTCTACAGGGAAGGCAAGGCGCGGGCTATCGGCGTCTCGAATTTCCAGCCGGCCCACCTGCAACACCTGCTGCAGACCGCCGAGGTCGTGCCGGCGGTCAATCAGATCGAACTGCACCCCTGGCTGCAGCAGGAGGAACTGCGCACGCTGCACCGCGAGCTCGGAATCACCACGGAGGCGTGGAGTCCACTGGGCCGCGGCCAGGTCCTGCAGGATCCGGTGGTGCTGGAGCTCGCGGCCGCGCACGGCAAGACCGCGGCGCAGGTCATCCTCCGCTGGCATGTCCAGCTCGGCCATGTCGCCATCCCGAAGGCCAGCTCCCACGCCCGGATCGGTGAGAACCTGGACGTCTTCGACTTCAGCCTCGACGCCGCCGCCATGGCTGCCCTGGCCGGTCTGGAACGTGGCTTCCGTACCGGCTCCCACCCGGACTCCGTCAATTAGGACATATCGAATGGAATACGTGGACACCGAGTCCTCCCCCAGCACGCCCCTGTTCAGCGCCGGGCTCGAGGCCCGCACCCATGCCGCCAGCACGCTCCTGGACGGCACCAGAGTCGCGTACTGGACCTACGAACCGGTCCGCGTGACCCCGGAGACGCGGACCATCCTGGTCATCCATGGTTTTCGGGGCGACCACCACGGCCTGCTCCGGGTAGCCGACCAGCTCCCCGAGATGCGGCTCATCATGCCGGACCTCCCCGGCTTCGGCAGCTCCGCCGCCTTCGCGGGTTCCGAACACAGCGTCGAGAGCTATGGCCGGTTCATCTCCGACTTCATGGCGGCCCTGGGCCTGGGCACCGGCACGGTCCTGCTGGGACACTCCTTCGGCTCGATCGTCGCCAGCCACTATGTGGCAGCCCACCCCGGCACGGTTTCGGAGCTGATCCTGGTCAACCCGATCGCCGCTCCCGCGCTGGAGGGGCCCAAGGGGCTCATGACCAAACTCGCCGTCCTGTACTACGAGGCCGCCGCCCGCCTCCCCCGCCGGCTGGGGCAGGGCCTGCTGCGCAGCCAGCTGATCGTGCGGGTGATGAGCGAGACGATGGCGAAAACCAAGGACAAGCAGCTGCGCCGTTTTGTGCATGCCCAGCACAGCGCGTATTTCTCCGCGTTCGCTGACCGTGAGAGCCTGCTGCAGGCGTTCAAGGCCTCCGTCGGCGGCAACGTCGCCGAAGTGGCCGGGAGCCTCACCCTTCCCGTGCTGCTGATCGCCGGGGAAAAGGACGAGATCGCGACGCTGCCTGACCAGCACACGCTGCTGGCCCTGCTGCCAGATGCGCACCTGGACGTCATCCCGGACGTCGGCCACCTGATCCACTACGAAACCCCGGAACCCGCCGCGGGCTTCATCCGACGCTTCCTGAAGGACCACTCCGCGTGAAAATCCTCATCGATGCCCGTTTCACCCGGCTAGACCACCACGACGGCATCAGCCGCTACGGCGCGAGCCTGATCGCGGCCACGGCCAGGATCGCCGACGTCTCCATGCTGATCAGCGATGTCCGCCAGCTGGCCATGCTGCCGGATGTGCCGTACACGCTGATCAACAGCCCGCTGTCCCCGGCCGAGTTGTTGGTCGCCGGCAAGGTCAACAAGCTCGGCGCCGACGTTGTGGTGTGTCCCATGCAGACGATGGGCAGCTGGGGCCGGAAGTACGCCCTGGTGCTCACCCTGCACGACCTGATCTACTACGAACACCCGGCACCTCCCGGCTTCCTTCCGGCCCCGGTCCGGGTCCTCTGGCGGCTGTACCACAAGGCGTTCTGGCCGCAGCGGCTCCTGCTGAACCGGGCCGACGTCGTCGCCACCATCAGCTCCACCACCGCCGCGCTCATCTCGAAGTACCGGCTTACCCGGCGTCCCGTCAGGATCGTGGGCAACGCCCCGCAGCACGGCCACACGCCGCGGGACCCCGGCGCGGGAGCGGACAAGACGCTGCTCTACATGGGATCGTTCATGCCGTATAAGAACGTGGAAACCATGATCCGGGGCATGGCGGAACTCCCGGACATGAGCCTGCACCTGCTCAGCCGGATCACCCCGGAGCGCCGGGCGGAACTCGAGGCCCTCGCTCCGGCGGGCTCGGACATCGTCTTCCACAACGGCGTCACCGACGCTGAGTACGAGGCTCTGCTGGAACGCACCACGGCCCTGATCAGCCTGTCGAAGGCGGAGGGCTATGGCCTGCCCCTCGTGGAAGCCATGTCCCACGGCACGCCCGTGATCGCCAGCGACATCCCGATCTTCCGCGAGGTGGGCGGCGACGCGGTCAGTTACGTCCACCCGGATTCACCGGCGGAGTTCGCCGCGGCGGTCCGGAACCTGGAGGATCCGGACTTGTGGAAGACCCGTTCCCGCCGCTCGGTGGAGCGCGCCGCTGACTTCAGCTGGGACGAGTCGGCCCGCAGGCTGCTGGATACCGCCGAAGAGGCCATGGCCTTGCGCGCCCGCCGGTCCGGCGGCTCCAACGGCCCCTCCCGGAAGTAGCCGGCCCGCAGGCTTCATCCGCGCCCGACTCGCCGGTACGCTGCGGGGTCGCCGTTGCGAACCGGCGAACCCGCCCTGTACCGGCGGCCCCGGAGCTGTCCGCGGCCGGGAACCCCTTAGAGCACGTCCACGCCGTCGAGCCGGAGCTGCACCGGATCGTCGGTGCGTTTGGCGGCCGCGGCAACCTTGACCGCCCGCAGCGCCTTGGTGACTAGAGGGGCCTGGCCATACGGGATGAAGAGCAGCGTCCGGACGTCCTCGCCGGCAGCCGGCACTCCTCCGTGGCCCGGAGCACCGGCCAGCACGAGGGGCGCCGGGCCGGCGGTCCGCAGCACGATGTCCTGCGCGCCCAACAGCTGCTCGACAGCCTGGCCGAAATGTCCGACGGCGGTCCGCCCTCCGGTGATGGACGCAACCCGGACAGCCGGGGGCAGCTGGAGTTCCCGGCGCAGGGACAGTTCCCGCTGGGCGTAGCCGGCGGGGTCCCAGCGCAGCAGGGCGCCGACTCCGGAGGCGTCGTCGGCGGTGATGACCACCAGGCCGCCATCAACCGCCGGGCGGACCAGGGCGGCGGCGTTGAACCAGCGACGGACGGCGTCCTCCCCCGCCCGCAGGTTTTCGCGGCGCAGCAGCGAATCGCCGTCGAGCAGCAGGGCCGCCGCATAACCGCCGGCTGCGACCGGCTCCGCACCGACCGTGGCCACCACCAGGGCCTTCGAATCCGGAACCGTGGCCAGGACCCGGTCCCCGGACGAGGTGATGACCGGCTTCCCCGGGAAGGCGCGGCCCAGCTCCTCAGCCGTGCGCAGGGCACCCGTGGTGCCCCGCCGGAGTCGGACCCCGTTGCACGTACCGCAGCGCCAGGCCGCGGCCGGAGTCGAGCACCAGCGGCACTGCGGCACCGCCGAGCTTCCGCTGGCCCCGGCGATGGCCAGCGGCCCGCTGCAGGCGGTGCAACGCGCCGGTTCGCGGCAGTTTTCGCAGGCAAGCGACGGCGCATAGCCCGCCCGCGCCACCTGGACCAGAACCGGCCCGCGTTCCAGCCCTTCCTTGGCCGCGCGCCAGGCGGCGCCCGGCAGCCGGGCGATCCTGGCCAGCGGATCATGTTCGAGTTCGTAGCTGTCGGCGGTGTTCAGCACCCGCGGAACGGTCCGGCGGACGACGGCGCGGTCCGCCTCCACCGGCCAAGCCCAGCCGGCCTCGACGAGGCGCTGCGTTTCGGTGCTCCGGGTGTGCCCGGCGAGAAGGCAGGCAGCGCCCTCCTGCTCGGCCCGCAGCAGCAGGACTTCGCGGGAGTGGGCGTAGGGTGAACGCTGCTCGATGTGCAGATCGTCGCCGTCGTCCCAGCAGACCACCAGACCAAGGTTGTGGACCGGCGCGTACGCCGCGGAGCGGGTGCCGACAGCCACGCCGGCGGCACCGCTGAGGATCCGCAGGAAGCTGCGGTAGCGCGGGGTCTGGCCGTCGTCCGCGGTGAGCCGGGCAACGTCCCCGGCCGGCAGCAGCTGCAGGAGGGCGGCTTCCACCCGGTCCAGGTCCCGGTAGTCGGGGACAACGACGACGGCGCCGCGGCCGGACAGGCGCACGGCCGCCACGGCTTCGGCAATCATTCGCGGCCAGCCGCCGGGACCGTAGCCCTGGAGCGCGCTGAGCACGGCCCGCGGCGACTCCCCTGCGTTGAGGTGCTGCAGGAACGCCCGGCCGTTTCGGTACGCGGCCCAGCTGGACGTCTCCAGACCGGCAGGAATCGCCGTTCCGGCCCCGGCTTCGGTCCCCTCGGCTGCGAAAACGGAGGGATCCAGGACGCCGTCAGGGGCGAGGTCTTTCTCCAGTTTCGCCATCCGCGGCGGCACGGCCACGCGCAGCACATCGCTGACGCTGCCGGCGTAGCGCGCAGCTACTCGCCCGGCGAGTTCGGCGATGGGGGCCGTCAGCACCGGAACGGGAGAGACCACTTTGTGCAGCGGGACGAGGGGGTGTCCGGCGTCGGATTCCTGCACGCGGTCAATCAGGTACCCGGCCAGTTCCTGGCCGTTGAACTTCACCTTCACGCGGACACCGGGCTGCGCCGCAGCGTCGAGCCCGGCCGGCACGCTGTAGTCGAAGGGCCGGTCGAGGTGTGGGAGGGAGGACTCCAGCCGCACCCGCGCGACCGGAAGCCGCGCGGCCAGGGCGGGGCCGGAGGATGCCGCCGCGGAAGCTGGAAAACCTTGCAGCAGCGAGAGCTGGAGGGGCTCGTCCGACGCAGCGGCACCGTGGATCGGGCTCATCGCGCAGGTCCTCCCTTCAACAGCAGTCTGTGCCGGTTCATGTCAGGGCCGGCCCCATAAAGAATAGCCAGGCCGCCGGTATCGGCGGCCTGGCTACAGCACATCACAGGGCTGTGACATTGACGGCGGTGTCACAGCGGACGGGAACTCCGGCCTCAGGCGTTGAAGAAGGCCTTCAGCTGGTCCACTCGGTCCAGCCGCTCCCACGTGAAGTGGGGGTCCTCGCGGCCGAAGTGGCCGTGGGCTGCGGTCTTGGCGTAGATCGGGCGTTTCAGGTCGAGGGCATCGATGATGGCCCGGGGCCGCAGGTCGAAGATCTCCGCGATGGCGGCGCTGATCCGGGCGGGATCCACGGTCTCGGTGCCGAAGGTCTCGACGTAGGTTCCCACCGGGCGTGCCTGGCCGATCGCGTAGGCGATCTGGATTTCGGCGCGCTTCGCGAGGCCGGCCGCCACCACGTTCTTGGCCACCCAGCGCATCGCGTAAGCGGCCGAGCGGTCTACCTTGGACGGATCCTTGCCGGAGAAGGCGCCGCCGCCGTGGCGGGCCATGCCGCCGTAGGTGTCCACGATGATCTTGCGGCCAGTCAGGCCGGCGTCGCCGACCGGGCCGCCGATGACGAAGGCGCCGGCGGGGTTCAGGATGTTCCTGGTCCGCGAGATGTCCAGGTTGGACAGCGCCATGACCGGGTCCACCACGTGGGCGGCCAGATCTGCACGGAGCTGGTCCAGGCTGGTGCCCTCGGCGTGCTGGCTGGAGATGACGACGGTCTCGACCGAGACGGGCCGGTCGCCGTCGTAACCGACGGTGACCTGGGTCTTGCCGTCGGGGCGCAGGTAGGCAAGCTCGCCGTTCTTGCGGACCTCGGTGAGGCGCTCGGAGAGCCGGTGCGCGAGCCAGATCGGAACCGGCATGTAGGAAGGGGTCTCGTCGCTGGCRTAGCCGAACATCAGGCCCTGGTCGCCGGCACCCTGGAGGTCGTAGTCGTCTTCCTGGCGGCCTTCGCGGGCCTCCAGCGAATTGAAGACGCCGCCGGCGATGTCGTTGGACTGCTGGCCGATAGAGACGGACACGCCGCAGCGGGCGCCGTCGAAACCGTTGGCCGAGGAGTCGTAGCCGATGCCCAGGATGGTCTCCCGGACGATCTGCGGGATTTCGACGTACGCGTCGGTGGTGACCTCGCCGGCGACGTGGACCAGCCCGGTGGTGGCCAGCGTCTCCACGGCCACCCGGGACTCCGGGTCCTTGGCCAGCAGGGCGTCGAGGATCGCATCGCTGATCTGGTCGCAGATCTTGTCGGGGTGTCCTTCAGTCACCGACTCGGAAGTGAAGAGCCGGAGCGAGGCGGGCGTGGACCCGTGGAAGTCAGGGATGTGCAGCGGTAAAGTCACTCAACTACCTTACTGGTTGGAAAACGGACGTCCGGCGGCGTGTGTCCCTGTGCTAAGGAGACGTTGCTTACGCCCGGCTCAGGCCGGCGGAACAACCCGGCTCAGCTCGGCGCTGATGCGGTCAATCACGGCAGCCGCGACGTCGGATTTGGAACCCGACGCCTCTTGGGGTTCGGAGCCGGAGCGGGAAAGGATGACTACGGAGTTGGTGTCCTCGCCAAAGACCTTGTCCTGGCCCACGTGGTTGACCACCAGCAGGTCACACGCCTTACGGCGCAGCTTGGCCGCGGCATATTCCAGGACGTCGCCGTCGGCGTCGCCGGTCTCGGCCGCGAAGCCGACGATCAGCTGGTTGCGGGAGGCCGCGTGGCGGACCTCGACGAGCTCGCGGAGGATGTCCGGGTTCCGGACCAGCGAGATGACTGGATCGTCGACGTCGTCGCGCTTCTTGATCTTGGTGCCGGAGACGTCCGCCGGCCGGAAGTCGGCGACGGCGGCGGCCATGATGATGACGTCGGAATCGGCGGCGGCGTGCAGTGCGGCCTCGCGGAGTTCCAGTGCGGTCTCCACTTTGACGACGTCGACGCCGGACGGCGGCGGGACGTCCATGTGGGCGGCCAGCAGCCTGACCGTCGCTCCGGCGTCGCGGGCGGCGGCGGCCAGCGCCACTCCTTGCTTGCCGGATGAGCGGTTTCCGAGGAACCGGACGGGGTCCAGGGGTTCGCGGGTGCCGCCGGCGCTGATCGTGACGGTGAGCCCGGCCAGCGGGCTTGGCGGGGAAGACAATGCGGCATCCGACGGTGGCAGGGGCGCCGTCGCCGGTACCGCTGGTGCACCGGCGAGGGCCAGGGCTGCTTCGAAAATAGCATCGGGTTCGGGCAGCCGGCCCGGTCCGGAGTCCGATCCGGTGAGCCGGCCGGAGGCGGGCTCCAGCACCGTGACGCCCCGGCTGCGGAGCGTCTCGACATTGGCCTGCGTCGCCGGGTGCTGCCACATTTCGGTGTGCATGGCCGGGGCCATCAGCACGGGGCAGCCGCCGGCCATCAGGAGGGTGTTGCTCAGGAGGTCGTTGGCCTGGCCGGTGGCGGCCCGTGCCAGCAGGTCGGCCGTGGCGGGGGCCACCACGATCAGCTCAGCTTCGTGGCCGAGGCGGACGTGGTTGACAGTGTGCACCTCGTCGAAGACGCTGTTGCTGACCGGATGCCCGGACAACGCTTCCCATGTGGCGACGCCGACGAAGCGGGTCGCGGCCTCCGTGGGGATGACGGTGACGTCATGGCCGGCTTCAGTAAAAAGCCGGAGGAGCGACGCCACCTTGTAGGCGGCTATCCCTCCCCCGACTCCGAGGACTATGCGCACGTGACCTCCGTCTGCGTCTGCGGAACTACTCTGCAGGTTCGATCGGGGTGGAAACGAGCTTGCCTTCGTTGATCTCGCGCAGGGCGATGGAGAGCGATTTCTCGTTCAGCTTGGTGTCGACCAGCGGGCCGACATACTCGAACAGGCCCTCGTGCAGCTGGGCGTAGTAGGCGTTGATCTGACGGGCGCGCTTGGCGCCGAAAATCACCAGTCCGTACTTCGAGTCGGCAGCCTTCAGCAGCTCGTCGATCGGCGGGTTGATGATGCCTTCAAGGTTCGTGGACACGAATTCTCCAAATTCTAACGGGCTGATGGCTTCCCGCGCCTAGCGCGGGTGGGGGGTCAGCCCCATGAGTGAAACGAGCTCGTCCGCTGCCCGGCGAACGTCGTCATTAACAACGGTGTGGTCGAACTCCGGTTCAGCAGCTAGCTCTACTTTACCGGTTTCCAGCCGCCGCTGCTGTTCCTCGGCGCTTTCCGTGCCGCGGCCCACCAGCCGGCGCACCAATTCGTCCCAGCTGGGCGGCGCCAGGAACACGAACTGGGCATCCGGAACGGCCTGCCTGACCTGTCGCGCTCCCTGCAGATCGATTTCCAGGAGCACCGGGCGGCCCTCGGCTATGGCCTGGTCGACCGTGCTCTTCAGCGTGCCGTAGGTGTTCTGCCCGTGCACCACGGCCCATTCAAGAAGTTCGCCGGCGGCCACCAGGGTCTCGAACTCCTCCTTCGACTTGAAGTAGTAGTGCACGCCGTCGATTTCCCCGGGCCGCGGAGCCCTCGTGGTAGCCGAAACGGACAACCAGACCTCGGGATAGTTGTCCCGGATGTAGGTGGACACGGTGCCTTTGCCAACAGCCGTCGGGCCGGCGAGGACTGTCAGTCCCGGTTTGTTGCTCACATATTCCTTTGGGCGGTTTGAAGTCAGCGCGGCGGACCGGGCTGTTTGTCGTCTATAAAATCTACCAGCGCCCGGCGCTGGTGAATTCCCAGGCCGCGGACCCGGCGCGACGCAGCGATGCCGAGCTGGTCCATGATTGCGGCGGCACGCACCCGCCCGATTCCGGGCAGCGCCTCCAGCAGTTCGACGATCCTCATCCGGGCGATCGCATCATCGCTCTCCCCTGCGCTGAGCAATTCCGCAATGGTCAGCTTCCCCGATTTCAGCCGGTCCTTGGCGGTGGCCCGGGTGGTCCTGGCGGCGGCGGCCTTGCTCAAGGCATCGGCACGCTCCTGCGGAGTGAGGGGTCGCAAACTCACTGAATGCCTCCCTGCATTGTCAGACGGGCCGCAGGAACGGCCCGCCGGGACGGGGCCGAACGGCCCCGGCCGGTACCGCGGACTTGTCCTGAACCTACCGTCTGGATGCCGAAGAAATCAATGGATGATTGCCCCGGCCCCAGCTTGTCCAAAGGTCGGGCCAGGGCGCAGGACTGTCGACGTCGGCCCGGCGCCAATGCGGCTGCGCCCATTCGCCACGAATGGCCGGGAAGACCGCTGCGGCTGCGTCCGTTCGCCACAAATGGCCGCAATGACCCTCCCCTTAGCGGCCACTCGCGTCAAATGGGTGGCCCCGCGTGATGACGGCGGCCCGACTGCGTCCGTCGCCACGAATGGCCGCCACGACCGTCCCCATAGCGGCCGTTTGCGTCAGATGGCGGCCCGACCTTGAACGGCAATGGCCCGGCTGCGCCAATTCACCACGAATGGCCGCAATGACCCTCCCATTAGCGGCCCCTTGCGTCATATGCGTGGCCTCGACGCGAGACGACGCTCCGCATAGCGGCCACTTGCGTCAAATGGGTGATGCGACCCGGAGTGACGCCGGTCGCGCTGTGCCCATTCGCCACGAATGGCCGCCACGACCGTGCCCATAGCGGCCGGTTGCGTCAGATGGCGGCCCGACCTTGAACGGCAGTGGCCCGGCTGCGCCCGTTCACCACGAATGGCCGCTATCACGGCCCCGATGGCGGCCACTTGCGTCAAACGGGTGGCCGCGACGCGGGACGTCGGCGTGCCCAGGGCCTCGGGACCCGGATCGAAGAACCCGGTGCCCGGCTAGGCCGAGCGGAGCTCCTCGAGGGTCCGCAGGGCGGCGTCGCTGAGGTCCTGGATCCGCGGACCGGCGCCGAGGATGTCACGGCTGGACGTCCCGAGCACCTGGCCGTAAGCGCTGCCAAAGGTGCGGCGCAGGTCCGCCGCGGTGGCGCCCTGCGCGCCAAGGCCCGGGGCCAGGATCGGGCCGCGCACCGCAGCGAGGTCCAGGTCCAGGTCGGTGAGGGCGGAGCCGACGGTTGCACCGACGACGAGGCCGGTTGAACCCAGCTCCGCGCCGCCTTGATCAAGGCCGTACCGCTGGTTTTCGGCCGCCGCCGCCCGGACAATCCGGCGGGCCACTGAGTCCGCGCCGCCGACATGCTGGACGGACGCGCCCTCCGGGTTGGATGTCAGCGCCAGGACGAACACGCCGCGCCCGGTCTGCGCGGCGAGGTCCAGTGCGGGGCGGAGCGACTCGAAGCCCAGGTACGGGCTCAGGGTGACCGAGTCGGCGGCCAGGGCGGAACCGTCCCGCAGCCACGCGTCGGCGTAGGCGGCCATGGTGGAGCCAATGTCGCCGCGCTTGGCGTCGGCAATGGTCAACACCGAGGCGTCCGCCGCCGCGGCGAGGACGCGTTCCAGCACGGCCATGCCTGCGGAACCGTGCCGCTCATACAGGGCCACTTGGGGTTTGACCGCGGCAGCGAGCGAAGCCACCGCGTCCACGACGGTGAGCGAGAACCGCTCCAGCCCGGCGACGTCGTCGCGCAGTCCCCAGTGCTGCAGCAGCGCCGGGTGCGGGTCGATCCCGACGCACAACGGGCCACGGTCCGCCATGGCCCGGCCCAGCCGGGAGCCGAAGGACTCCCGGCCGGCCGTCTCAGTGGCAGCAGCCTCAGGCATTCTGCGATACCGCATTCTGCGAGGCAAAAAGCGCAGCCGCGTGCTCCTGGAGGCTGGTGACCGACCATTCGTAGGTGCGAAGCGCCTCGATCGCCTGGACGGCGGCGTTGAACTCGGCCACGGTCGTGATGCACGGGATGCCGATGGACGTCGCGGCGGCACGCAGTTCGTAGCCGTCGCTGCGGGCCTCGCCACCGGAGGGGGTGTTGAAGACCATGTCGATCTCCCCCGCGATGATGAGGTCCGCAATGGTGCCTTCCCCTTCGGCGCTGGAGCCCTCGGCGACCTTCCGGACCGGGGTGGCCTGGATGCCGTTGCGGCGCAGCACGTCGGCGGTGCCGCCGGTGGAGACGATCTCGAAGCCGAGGTCGGAGAGCCGCTTGACGCCCATGATGACCGAGCGCTTGTCCCGGTTGGCCACCGAGACGAAGATCTTGCCTTCGGTGGGCAGCGCGTTGTTGGCGGCGGCCTGGCTCTTGGCGAAGGCGGTGTCGAAGTGTTTGTCGATGCCCATGACCTCGCCGGTGGAGCGCATTTCCGGCCCGAGCAGGGAGTCAACCACCTTGCCCTCGGGGGTGCGGAAGCGGCTGAACGGCAGCACGGCTTCCTTGACAGAGACCGGGGCGTCCAGCGGCAGCGAGGAGCCGTCGCCGGTTTCCGGGAGCATCTTATAGGCGGTGCGGAGCTGGTTGATGGTGACGCCGGTACCGATCAGGGCCGCCGCCTTCGCCATCTGCACACCGGTCGCCTTGGAGACGAACGGTACCGTGCGGGAGGCCCTCGGGTTGGCTTCCAGGACGTAGAGCACGTCGGAGGCGAGGGCGAACTGGATGTTGATCAGGCCGCGGACGCCCACGCCCTCGGCGATCGCCAGGGTGGCGGTCCGGACCCGTTCCAGCACATTGTTGCCCAGGGTGATGGGCGGCAGGACGCAGGCCGAGTCGCCGGAGTGGATGCCGGCCTCCTCGATGTGCTCCATGATGCCGCCGAGGTACATCTCGGTGCCGTCGTAGAGGGCGTCGACGTCGATTTCGACGGCGTCCTCGAGGAAGCGGTCGATCAGCACCGGGTGGTCAGGGGTGATCTCCGTGGCGTTGGCGATGTAGCGGGAGAGGTTGGGCTCGTCGTAGACGATCTCCATGCCGCGGCCGCCCAGGACGTAGGACGGGCGGACCAGGACCGGGTAGCCGATCTCGTCCGCGATCTTCTTGGCGTCCTCGAAGGACACGGCGGTGCCGTTCTTCGGCGAGATGAGCCCGGCCTTGTCGAGGACCCGGGAGAAAGCGCCGCGGTGCTCGGCGAGGTCGATCGCCTCCGGGGAGGTGCCGAGGATCGGCACGCCGGCGTCGGCGAGCTGCTGGGCGAGCTTGAGCGGGGTCTGGCCGCCGAGCTGGACGAAGACGCCCATCACGCCGCCGGTGCGTTCCTCGGCCGCGATGACCTCGAGCACGTCCTCCAGGGTCAGCGGCTCGAAGTACAGCCGGGTGGAGACGTCGTAGTCGGTGGAGACGGTTTCCGGGTTGCAGTTGACCATCACGGTCTCGTAGCCGGCCTTGCGCAGTGCCATCGAGGCATGCACGCAGGAGTAGTCGAATTCGATGCCCTGGCCGATCCGGTTGGGGCCGGAACCGAGGATGATGATGGACGGCTTGGCGTGCAGCGCAACCTCGTCCTCCTCGTCATAGGAGGAGTAGTGGTACGGGGTGTAGGCGGCGAACTCGGCCGCGCAGGTGTCCACGGTCTTGTAGACGGGGCGGATGCCGAGGGCCTGCCGGACGCCGCGGACGACGTCCTCGGAGTTGTGCGTCAGGGCGCCGATCTGCTCGTCGGAGAAGCCGTGGCGCTTGGCGCGGGTCAGCATCTCCGGGGTAAGCGCAGCGGCCTGGCGGATCTCCACCGAGATCTCGTTCAGCAACTGGAGCTGGTCAAGGTACCAGGGGTCGATCTTGGTGGCCTCGAAGAGCTGCTCCACGGTGGCGCCGCCGAGCAGGGCACGCTGGACCTGGTGCAGGCGGTCCGTGGTGGGACGCTTGGACTTCTCGATCAGCTCCGCGACTTCCCATTCCGGGACGTGGCTGAAGTCCAGCTGGGACCCCTTCTGCTCCAGGGAGCGCAGGGCCTTCTGCAGTGCCTCGGTGAAGTTCCGGCCCATGGCCATGGCCTCGCCCACCGACTTCATGGTGGTGGTCAGGGTGGGGTCCGCCGCCGGGAACTTCTCGAAGGCGAAGCGCGGGACCTTCACGACGACGTAGTCCAGGGTCGGCTCGAAGGAGGCCGGGGTCTTCTGGGTGATGTCGTTCGGGATCTCGTCCAGGGTGTAGCCGAGGGAGAGCTTGGTGGCGATCTTTGCGATCGCGAAGCCGGTGGCCTTGGAGGCCAGGGCGGAGGAACGGGAGACGCGCGGGTTCATTTCAATCACGACGACGCGTCCCGTGTCGGGCTCGACGGCGAACTGGATGTTGCAGCCGCCGGTGTCGACGCCGACTTCGCGGATGACAGCGATGGAGATGTCGCGCAGGCGCTGGTATTCGCGGTCCGTCAGGGTCAGGGCGGGGGCGACGGTGATCGAGTCGCCGGTGTGCACGCCGACCGGGTCGAAGTTCTCGATGGAGCAGACCACCACGACGTTGTCGTTCTTGTCACGCATCATCTCGAGCTCGTATTCCTTCCAGCCCAGGATGCTCTCTTCGAGCAGCACCTCGGACGTGGGGCTGTACTGCAGCCCCTGGCCGACGATCCGGCGGAGGTCGTTCTCGTCGTAGGCGAGGCCGGAGCCGAGGCCGCCCATGGTGAAGGAGGGCCGGACCACCATCGGGTAGCCGAGGTCCTCGGCGGCGGTGAGGGCCTCGTCAATGGTGTGGATGATGTGGCTGCGGGCCGATTCCGCACCGCAGCGCTCCACGACACCCTTGAACTTTTCGCGGTCCTCGCCGAGCTCGATCGCGGCGATGTTGGCGCCGATCAGTTCGACGTTGTACTTCTCCAGCACACCGTTCTTGTCCAGTGCGATCGCGGTGTTGAGCGCGGTCTGGCCGCCGAGGGTGGGCAGGATCGCGTCCGGGCGTTCCTTGGCGATGATCTTCTCGACCACCTCGGGGGTGATCGGCTCGATGTAGGTGGCGTCGGCGAACTCCGGGTCGGTCATGATGGTGGCCGGGTTGGAGTTGACGAGGATGACGCGGAGGCCCTCCTCCTTGAGGACGCGCAGTGCCTGGGTGCCGGAGTAGTCGAATTCGGCCGCCTGGCCGATCACGATCGGGCCGGAACCGATGACCAGGACGCTCTTAAGGTCAGTTCTCTTGGGCATTACTTCTTGTCCTCAGTCTTGGATTCGGTGGAAGTCTTTGTGACGGTCTCAGTCTTTGTAGAAGCGTCCGCCATCAGCTCGATGAAGCGGTCGAAGAGGTAGGCCGCGTCGTGCGGGCCGGACGCGGCTTCGGGGTGGTACTGCACCGAGAAGGCCGGGATGTCGAGGCAGGACAGGCCCTCGACGACGTCGTCGTTGAGGCTCACGTGGCTGACCTCGACGCGGCCGAAGCGCTCCTCGGGGGCCTGCGTGGCGCCGTCGAGCGGGGCGTCGACGGCGAAGCCGTGGTTCTGCGAGGTGATCTCTACCTTGCCGGTGCGGCGGTCCATCACGGGCTGGTTGATGCCGCGGTGGCCGTAGCGCAGCTTGTAGGTGCCGAAGCCCAGCGCGCGGCCCAGGATCTGGTTGCCGAAGCAGATGCCAAAGTACGGGATCTTCTCGTCCAGGACGGAGCGGAGCAGCTTGACCTGGTTGTCGGCGGTGGCGGGGTCGCCGGGGCCGTTGGACATAAAGAAGCCGTCGGGGTTGACCGCCTGGACATCGGCCAGGGTGGCGGTGGCCGGCAGCACGTGCACGCGGACGCCGCGTTCGGCGAAGCGGATGGGGGTCATCCGCTTGATGCCGAGGTCGATCGCAGCGATGCTGAAGCGCGGTTCGCCGTCCCAGCCCCAGTCCTTGGGTTCCACGGTGTAGGCCTCGTCCACGCTGACTTCCTCGGCCAGGCGTGAGCCTTCCATCGGGGCGCTGGCCAGGACGGTGTCCACGAGTTCCTTGTCCGTGGCGCGGACGGCGTCGCCGGAGAAGATCCCGGCGCGCATGGTCTTGTGTTCGCGCAGGTGCCGGGTGATGGCCCGGGTGTCCACGCCCTGGATGCCGACGATGCCCTGTTCGACCAGTTCGTCGTCCAGGGAGCGTTCGGAGCGCCAGTTGGACGGGCGGCGGGCGGCGTCGCGGACGATGTAGCCGGCCACCCAGATGCGGCGGGACTCGGCGTCGTCCTTGTTCACGCCGGTGTTGCCGATGTGCGGGGCGGTCTGCACCACGAGCTGGCGGGCGTAGGAGGGATCCGTGATGGTCTCCTGGTAGCCGGTCATGCCGGTCGCGAACACGGCCTCGCCGAGCGCGGTTCCGGTGGCGCCGTAGCTGGTCCCGCGAAAGATCCGGCCGTCCTCGAGGACGAGCGCTGCCGGGGTGGAGGCTGCTGCGTTTGATGTCATGTGGTTGGGGTCCGTCACGTTGTTACTTTCCACTATCGGCATTGGCCTGGGGGGCCGCGGGGATCAATTCTTGCAGGGCATTGAGGAGCTTGGTTTTGTCGTCGGCGTGCCGGGTGCGGAACCCGGAATCGAGTTCGCGTGTGCCGAGCATCCAGCTGAGCACCAGCAGTCCGTCCTTTTCGACGAACTTCCCGGCCATGCCGCTTTCCTGCCGCACCCCGGTGAGGCTGGCGGCCGGGATGAAGACCGGGGCCGCGCCGGAGCGGTCGAAGAGCACGCCTTCGCGGTGGACACTGAGTTCGGCGTTGGTCCTGATGCCCAGATTGTGCACGGCGATCCGGTCCAGCCAGTCACCGGCGGTGGTGGACGCGACGTACTGGCCGTCCGCTACCGCCAGCGCGGCGCCCAACGCTCCGGGGATCTCCGGCAGCGGGTCGACGTCGGCCTGGCGGCGCAGGCGGTTACGCCAGCCCACCGCAAGCATGGCGAAGATGCCCACGGCGAGGGCCAGCATGATCAGGAAGAAGGGCAGCTTGTCCATCAGGAGAGGCCCGCCGCTGTGGTGCCCGGCGCGGCCGGCGTTTCGGCGAGCCACCGGTACGGGGTGTTGAGTTTGCCGTCGAGGACGGTGGGGTGGCCCTTGAAGAACGTCGCCACCACCTTGCCGGGAAGTTCCCGGCCGGCAAACGGAGAGTTACGGCCCATGGTTGCCATCTTAGAAGGGTCCACGGTCCAGCGCGCAGCCGGGTCCACGAGTGTGACGTTCGCGGGTTCGCCGGCGTCGAGCGGGCGGCCCTGGTCCTCGACCCGGCCGATCGCTGCCGGGGCGGTGGACGTGACGCGGGCGAAGTCGGCCCAGCCCATCAGCCCGGTTTCGATCATGGTGTGCTGCACCACGGACAGCGCGGTTTCCAGCCCGGTCATGCCCATGGCGGCCTGGGCCCACTCGCACTCCTTGTGTTCGCTGGGATGCGGCGCGTGGTCCGTGCCGACGACGTCGATCGTGCCGTCAGCCAGCGCGGCGCGCAGGGCCTGGACATCGGCGTCGGTGCGCAGCGGCGGGTTGACCTTGTAGACGGGGTCGTAGCTGCGGGCGAGTTCGTCCGTGAGCCAGAGGTGGTGCGGGGTGACCTCGGCCGTGACGTTGACGCCGCGGGACTTGGCCCAGCGGATGATCTCCACGGAGCCGGCGGTGGAGACGTGGCAGACGTGCAGCCGGGACCCGACGTGCTGGGCGAGCAGGACGTCGCGGGCGATGATGCTTTCCTCGGCGACGGCGGGCCAGCCGGTGAGGCCCAGGACGGCGGAGACCTCGCCTTCGTTCATCTGCGCGCCGGCGGTGAGCCGGGGTTCCTGCGCGTGCTGGGCGACGACGCCGTCGAACGCTTTGACGTATTCCAGGGCCCGGCGCATCAGCACGGGGTCGTGGACGCAGATCCCGTCGTCGGAGAAGACGCGGACGTGCGCGCGGGAGTCGGCCATCGCGCCGAGTTCGGCGAGCTGCTCCCCCGCGAGGCCGACCGTGACGGCGCCGACCGGGCGGACGTCCACCCAGCCGGCGGTGCGGCCGAGGGTGAGGACCTGTTCGACGACGCCGGCGGTGTCCGCCACCGGGGTGCTGTTGGCCATCGCGTGCACGGCGGTGTAGCCGCCCAGGGCCGCGGCGCGGGTGCCGGTCTCGACCGTTTCGGCGTCTTCGCGGCCGGGTTCGCGCAGGTGGGTGTGGATGTCCACCATGCCGGGCAGGGCCACCAGGCCGGCGGCCTCAATGACAGTGGCTCCATCGGCGGAGAGGTCCTGGCCGCGTTCGGCGATGATTCCGTCGCGGATCAGGAGGTCTTCGGGGGCTCCGCCGAGAATGGCGGCTCCGCGGATCAGGTAGGCGCCGGTGACTGCGTCTTGTTGCTGTGATGCCATCAGTGGCTCTCCTTGGTGACGTGGGCGGAGTGGATCTCTGCGGAAGCGGGGTGGGTGGGGGTGGCGTGGACGGCCGGTTCGCGGGTGTCCCCGGAGAGCAGCAGGTAGAGGGCCGCCATCCGGATGGAGACGCCGTTGCGGACCTGCGCCAGCACCGTGGAGCGGGGCGAGTCGGCCGCGGCGGAGGAGATCTCCAGGCCGCGGTTCATGGGCCCGGGGTGCATGATGATGGTGTCCTTCAGGCCCAGGCTGTCGAGGGCGCGGAGCCGGTTGTCGTCGAAGCCCCAGCGGCGCGAGTATTCGCGGGTGGTCGGGAAGAACGAGGCGTTCATCCGTTCCCCTTGCACGCGGAGCATCATCATGGCGTCCACGCCGCGGGCGAGGGTCTCGTCCAGGTCGTAGCTGACCGTGCAGGGCCACTGTTCGACGCCGATCGGCAGCAGCGTCGGCGGCGCCACCAGGGTGACCTCGGCGCCGAGGGTGCGCAGCAGCCAGACGTTGGAGCGGGCCACCCGGGAGTGCAGCACGTCCCCGGCGATCGCGACCCGCATTCCCTTGAGGTCCGCCCCCGCGGACGGGGTGCCCGCCAGTTTGGACCAGTGCCGTCGCATGGTGAACGCGTCCAGCAGCGCCTGGGTGGGGTGTTCGTGGGTGCCGTCGCCGGCGTTGATGACAGCGGCGTCGATCCAGTCCGTGGCGGCGAGCCGGTGCGGGGCCCCGGAGGCCCAGTGCCGGATGACGACGGCGTCCGCGCCCATCGCGGAGAGCGTCTGGGCCGTGTCCTTGAGGGATTCGCCCTTGGAGACGGAGGAGCCCTTCGCGGCGAAGTTGATGACGTCGGCGGAGAGCCGCTTGGCGGCGGCCTCGAATGAGATGCGGGTACGGGTGGAGTCCTCGAAGAACAGGTTGACCACGGTCCGGCCGCGCAGCGTGGGAAGCTTCTTGACCTCGCGCTCCCCCACGGCTGCCATTTCCTCGGCGGTGTCGAGGATACGGACGGCGTTGGAAAGGCTCAGGTCTTCGGTGGAGAGCAGGTGCCTCATGCGGTGGCCTCGATGACCACTTCGTTGACGGGGGCGCCGTCGACCGAGTCCGTTTCGGCCAGCCGGACCCTGACCTTCTCGGACGAGGAGGTGGGGAGGTTCTTGCCGACGTGGTCCG
The DNA here is from genome assembly GCF_052113365.1 of Arthrobacter sp. YAF17. Lineage (NCBI taxonomy): Bacteria > Bacillati > Actinomycetota > Actinomycetes > Micrococcales > Micrococcaceae > Arthrobacter > Arthrobacter sp. YAF17. Next base: position 502,038 of record NZ_JBFRDB010000001.1, read on the forward strand.
CACGGATGGGCAGCTCCCGGTGGCCGCGGTCGATCAGGACCGCGAGGCGGACGACGCGCGGGCGGCCGAGGTCGATGATCGCGTCCAGGGCGGCACGGATGGTCCGGCCGGAGTACAGGACGTCGTCGATCAGCACCACGACTTTGTTGTCGATGCCGGTGCGGGGAAGCTGCGTGGGGTACGGCGGGCGCATGGCCTGGTGGGAAAGATCATCCCGGAACATGGTCACATCCAGCTGGCCGACGATCGCGGCGGGGTCCACGGTGGGATCGGCGGCGGCAATCTTGGCGGCGAGCCGGACGGCGAGGGGGTAGCCCCTCCGCGGGATGCCCAGCAGGACCAGGTCCTGGGAGCCCTTGTTGGACTCGAGGATCTCATGGGCGATACGAGTGAGTGCACGGTCGATATCCGCCTGGTTGAGTACCACTCGGGTGAGTACAACCTTGGCCGGAACCGGTGCTTCTGGAACAGAAGTCAACGCTCGTCTCCCCTTTCCCCGCCTCACGGGACGGAATTAAAAAAGGATTATTTGCCTTCTCAAATTACCACAGCGCTACTGGCGCCCCGGCGCTGCCGGCATGCGTTTAACCTCACACGGACATAGGCTCGGGTTCATGACGACGAACGAGCCGCGGCCCGGGCAAGACCGCCCCGGGTACTCCCCCGGCGGCCAACCGCTGCAGCAGCAGGCCAACCCGACGTGGCTGGGGCATGTCCAGCCGGAGTACTACCGGCAGGCACCGGCCAACGACCGTGGCGGGTTCCAGCCGGTCCTCCCGCCGGCACTCCCAGCGGCCCGGCGCGGCCGCAATACTTCCTGGTCCTGCCGTTCCTTCTGGGCAGCACCGGGATCTCCGGCTTCGTCATCGGCTTCATCGCCTCCCTCATTCCCTTGGGGACCGTGCTGCTGACCGTGCGCTTCATCGACCGCTGGGAGCCGGAGCCGCGTCCACTGCTGCTGTTCGCCTTCCTCTGGGGAGCGGTGGTCTCGATTGCCGTGACCATGCTCCTGCAGCCATACTTCTCGGCCGTGGCGGGGCCCGCCTCGGGACTGGACTACACAACGTTCGCCGTGACCGTCCAGGCGCCGGTGGTGGAGGAATTCGCCAAGTCCCTGGGGCTGCTGCTGCTCCTGCTCTTCGCCCGGAAGCACTTCGACGGCCCGGTCGACGGGGTGGTGTTCGCCTTCACCATCGCGGCCGGCTTCGCGTTCACTGAAAACATCCTCTATTTCGGCCGTGCAATCGCCGAATCCAGCGACCCCGGCACCGAGCTGGCGGTGGTATTTTTCCTCCGCGGGGTCATGTCGCCGTTCGCCCACGCCATCTTCACGGGCACCACCGGCCTGATCATGGGCTTCGCCGCGCGCCGCTGGCACAACGGCCTGTCCGTGCTGGCGTTCGCCGTCGGTCTGGTGCCTGCGATGCTGCTGCACAGCGCCTGGAACAGCATGGGCGCGGACTTCCTGGCCACGTACGTGATGGTGCAGGTGCCAATCTTCCTGCTGGCGGTTGTGGTTATCGTGCTGCTGCGCGTCGCCGAGCGCAGGCTTACGCGCCAGCGGCTCAGGGAATACTCGGCGGCCGGCTGGTTCAGCGCGGCCGAGGTGGACATGCTGGCCACCAGCGGCGGCCGCCGCTCCGCCCTGCGCTGGGCAAAGTCCACCGGGCGCGGCCCGCAGATGAAGGCCCTTCTCGATGCCGCCACCCAGCTGGCCTTCACCCGACAGCGGATCCTCAGCGGCCGGGACGTCCCGGCGCACCAACTCGATGAGCGGCACCAGCTCGCCGAAATCGCCGCCCTCCGGGCCGCCGTCGTTCGGTAGGGGCGTTCGCTGACTGCGCGTCAGCGCGAAACCAGTTCCCGCAGCAGCTCGAAACCCGGGCGGTCAACCAAAGCCGCCGTCGCCGTGAGCAGGACCACCCCGGCCTTGGCTTCCCGGTCCAGGCCGATCCAGCCGCTGAACCCGCCCGTGCCGCCGTTGTGCCAGGTGATCCTCCGCCCCTTGGAGTCGAGGGTCAGCCAGGCGGCGCCGATGCGGACCGCGGGGCCGGCAAATTTTGCCACCGGATCGAGGGCGGACATGCCCGGGGCGGTGCCGTCGAGCAGCGCCCCGGTGAGCCGGGCGAGGTCCTGGATGGAGGCGCGGATGCCGCCGGCGGGAGCCAGCGCCTCACCGGTCCAGGGCTCCCGGGGCCGGCCACGGCGGCTGGTGCCGGTGAGGGCGTGGGGGACGAGTTCGCCGGGGGTGGCGGGCAGATAGACCGAGTCGAGAGCCAGCGGCCCGCTGAGGCGTGCCGCCACGAGGTCCCGGTAGCTCATCCCGGCGCCGGCCGCGGTCGCGTGGCCGAGGAGTTCGAACCCCAGGTTGGAATACCGTGGCCGCTGCCCCTGCAACCGGGGCCGTTGCAACCGTACGGCGCGGGCCTGCTCCAGCAGTTCCGCGAGGCTCTCTCCGTACGGGTTTTCGCCCTGCAGGAGGAGTGACACCGTGCGCCGCATCACGGACGCGGAACCGGGTAGGGCGGGCGCCAGCCGGGGCAGCCCCGAGGCATGCCGGCTCAAGGCGCCAAGGCTGACGCCCGCCGCGGCGCAGTTCCCCAGCGGCAGCAGTTCCCCGAGCGCGGTGTCCGGGGAAATCTCGCCCCGCCCGCACGCGTCCGCATAGAGCAGGCCGGTGATCCCCTTGGAGATCGAGCCGATCTCGAAATCGGCGTCAGGAGCGACTCCGCTGACCACGATGGTTGTCTCTCCGCCGGCGATGGCGGCCGCGGCAAACCGTGGGTGCCCGGACCCCAGCCGGGTGCGGAGCGTTGCCTTGAGCACGGAATCGGTGTCCACCCGCACACGATATCCGGTACGCCAGCGCCGTGAAAGAACCGGCCGGAGAATGAAAGAACCCGCCCGGGATGCCCCGGGCGGGGTTCTTTCATGGCGTGGTGCCCCTAAGCGAGCAGCGAAGGCTTCAGCTGCTGCAGGCGGCCCAGCAGGCCGTTGATGAACGACGGCGACTCGTCCGTTGAGAGGGTCTTGGCCAGCGCGACGGCCTCGCTGACGGCAACGCCGTCGGGGACGTCGTCGTTGTAGAGCAGCTCCCAGGTGCCGATCCGCAGGATGGTGCGGTCCACGGAGGGCATCCGCTCAAGCGTCCAGCCCTGCGAATAGGTTTCCAGGAACTCGTCGATCGCCGCCTGGTGGGAGACAACGCCCTCAACGATTTCGAGGGTGTACGGGTTGACGATCTGGTCCGTCCGCTCCCGGCGGGACTTCAACACATCGAACGCCGAGACGGAACGCTGTTCCGCCTCGAAGAGAACATCCAGGGCCCGGTTACGGGCCTTACCGCGTGCACTCACTAGTCGTTGACCCGGCCGAGGTAGCTGCCATCGCGGGTGTCGACCTTGACCTTGGTGTTGTTCTCGACGAACAGGGGCACCTGGATCTCGTAGCCGGTTTCGAGCGTGGCGGGCTTGGTGCCGGCCGAGGAGCGGTCGCCCTGCAGGCCCGGCTCAGTGTAGGTGATCTCGAGCACAACGCTCGGGGGCAGTTCGATGTAGAGAGGGTTGCCTTCGTGGATGGCGATGTTGACCATCTGGTTTTCGAGCATGAAGTTGGTGGCGTCGCCGACGGTGGCACCCGGAACGGTGAGCTGGTCGAAGTCGGACGTGTCCATGAACACGAAGTCGGCGCCGTCCTGGTACAGGTACTGGTAATCGCGGCGGTCCACCGTGGCGGTCTCGATCTTGAGTCCGGCGTTGAAGGTCTTGTCGACGACCTTGCCGGACATCACGTTGCGCATCTTCGTGCGGACAAACGCGCCACCCTTGCCGGGCTTGACGTGCTGGAACTCGATGATGTTCCAGAGCTGGCCCTCAAGCTTAAGGACGGTCCCGTTCTTGATGTCGTTAGTGGTTGCCACAGTATCCTCTGGTTTCGTTTCTTGCTGGTTCTAGCTGCCAGCCGGTTATGCCAGGCGAGCATGCCGAATGGCTGCCAGCGCGTATTTATCAAAAATCCAAGAACCATTCTACCGGTTTTGCGCCAACACTGCCGGACGCCCCGGCGCGGGGCCTCCGCGGAGGCGTCGCCGGCCCGGTTTCAGGACGCTAGATCCAGAACGTCCCGGGCGCGCTGCAGCGCCACGGTGGAGGCGTAGATGAGGGCAGCGTCGGCGGAGCCGGCAACCCTCAGGTCCAGCGCCTTCGCGAAGGATTCGACGGCGGCGGCAATGTTGCCGCTGGCGAAGTAGGACCGGCCGAGGTGCTGGCGGACGGCGGCCTCGTCCAGCGTGCCGTGCGTTTCCGCCAGCAGCTGGCGGAACAGTTCCACCGCCCGGTCCAGCCGGTGGGAGACCCGCAGGATGTCCGCTTCGAAGATGCGCAGGCGCAGCGAGGAGGGGTCGCTGTACCGGGCCTCAGCGAGCAGCTCGGCGGCCTCGGCGGCGTGCCCCTCGACGAGGCGTACGAAGATCAGGTCACCGGGGTCGGTCGAGGCTGCCAGCGCCGCGGCGCAGGTCTCCTCGTTGACGATTTGCGGCACAAGGCTGTCCGGGTTGATCTTGATCCCCGGAAAGCCTGCATCCGGCCAATCGCTGGTCCCTGAGATGAAGGGCATCAGGAGGCGATCTCCTGGTAGGCGGCGAACAGCAGCGAGGTGTCCGGGACGTCGAGGATGCCGGGGCGGCCCACGCCGTCGAGCACAACGAAGCGCAGCAGGTCCCCGCGCGACTTCTTGTCCCGCCGCATGCCGTCGAGAAGGGCCTGCCAGCGGTCGCGCCGGTAGGTGATGGGAAGCCCGAGGCTCTCCAGGATGCTACGGTGCCTGTCGGCGTCGGCGTCGCTGAGGCGGCCGACGCTGCGTGCCAGCTCGGCGGCGAACATCATGCCGACGGCGACGGCGGCGCCGTGGCGCCAGGAGTAGCGTTCGGCGAGTTCGATCGCGTGGCCAAGGGTGTGGCCGTAGTTGAGGATCTCCCGCTGCCCGGTTTCCTTCAGGTCCTCGGAGACGACCCTGGCCTTAACCGTGATGGCGCGTTCGATGAGTTCCCGGACAGCGTCCGACCGGGGATCGGTGACGGCGGCCGGATCCTTTTCGATTAGCTCGAGGATGGCCGGATCGGCGATGAAGCCGCACTTGATGACCTCGGCCATGCCGGAGATCATCTCGTTCTTCGGCAGGGTGTCCAGGGTGTCGAGGTCCACGAGGACACCGGCCGGAGGGTGGAACGCCCCCACGAGGTTCTTGCCTTCGGCGGTGTTGATGCCGGTTTTTCCGCCGACGGAGGCGTCCACCATGCCGAGCAGGCTGGTGGGCATGTGGATGACCTTCACGCCGCGCAGCCACGTCGCGGCCACAAAGCCGGCCAGGTCGGTGACCGCCCCGCCGCCGACGGCGACGACGGCATCTGAGCGGGTGAAGTCGTTCTGGCCGAGCACCTGCCAGCAGAAGGAAGCCACCTCGATGTGCTTGCCTTCCTCGGCGTCGGGGATCTCGGCCGTGAGGGCCGTGAAGCCGGCGGCGGCGAGTTCTTCCCGGACGGTGTCGCCGGTGAGGCGCAGCGCGCGGGGATGGATGACGAGGACACGCTTGACCCGCTCGCCCAGCAGCCCGGGCAGGCTCGCCAGCAGGCCGCGGCCCACAACGACGTCGTAGTTCTCACCGGGCGTCTGCCCGGTGACCTTGATGACGGTTGATTCGGTGATCACTTTTCAACTTCCTTTGTCCGCGCTGGGGTGGCTTCTGCCGCTGATGTTCCAGCGGCGTACCTTTGCAGCGCTTCTTCTAGCCGTCGGGCGAGGTCCTGGACCGTTCCGGTCCGCACATCCAGGACGACGTCGGCCAGCCGTTCGTAGACCGGCCGCCGGGTGGCGAACAGCGTCTTCCATCGTTCCATGGCGTCTCCGGCCAGCAGCGGCCGGCCGGAATTCCGGGCGATGCGTTCCGCCACGGTGTCCGCATCGCACTCGAGGTAAGCCACCGTGCAGTGTTCCAGCAGTTGCTGGGTGCCGGAGTCCAGCACAGCGCCGCCGCCCAGCGAGATTACCGTATTGCTGCCCTGCGCATCTTCAATGGACCGCGCGACGGCCCTTGCTTCGAGCTCGCGGAAGGCGTGCTCGCCGCGGCTCGCGAAGATCTCCGCGATGGATCCGTGGTTCGCCACCACCACAACGTCGGTGTCCACGAACGAGGCTCCCAGCTGGTGGGCCAGTTGGTGTCCGATCGCCGATTTGCCCACTGCCATGGGCCCGATCAGCGCGACGGGCCGGGCGGCGGTCCCTGCCGCCGCCGGAATGTCGGCCGGCACTAGTGGCCGATCGAGTCCAGGGTGGCCGGAATGTTGTCCAGGTAACCCTTGATGTTGCGGGCGGTTTCCTGCACGGAATCGCCGCCAAACTTTTCAGTGACTGCCTCGGCCAGGACGAGGGCCACCATGGCCTCGGCCACGACGCCGGCGGCCGGGACGGCACAGACGTCGGAGCGCTGGTGGTGGGCCTTGGCGGCCTCGCCGGTGCTGACGTCGACGGTCTTGAGAGCGCGGGGCACGGTGGCGATGGGCTTCATGGCCGCGCGGACGCGGAGCACGTCGCCAATGCTCATGCCGCCTTCGATGCCGCCGGCGCGGTTGGAGGTTCGGATGATCCTGCCGTCGGCGTCCTTGACGATTTCGTCGTGGGCGGCGGAGCCGCGGCGCGACGCGGTGAGGAAGCCGTCTCCGACCTCGACGCCCTTGATGGCCTGAATGCCCATCAGGGCGGCCGCCAGCCGTGAGTCGAGGCGGCGGTCCCAGTGGACGTAGCTGCCCAGTCCGGGCGGCAGCCCGTAGGCGAGGACCTCAACGACACCGCCGAGGGTTTCGCCCTCCTTATGCGCGGCGTCGACCTCTGCCACCATGGCGTCGGACGTTTCGCGGTCGAAGCAGCGCAGGGGGTCGGCGTCGAGGGCCAGGACGTTGCCCGGGACCGGCAGCGGCCGGCCTTCCGGGACGGCGGTGCTGGCGATCGACACGGTGTGGGAGACCAGCTCGATGCCGAGCTGCTTGAGGAACGCGGAGGCGACGGTGCCGAGCGCCACCCGGGTGGCGGTCTCGCGGGCGCTGGCGCGCTCCAGCACGGGACGGGCCTCGTCAAAGCCGTACTTCTGCATGCCGGTGAAGTCCGCATGGCCGGGCCGCGGGCGCGTCAGCGGGGCATTGCGGGCCTGGTCGGCGAGGATTTCCGGGGCCACGGGATCGGAGGACATGATCTGTTCCCACTTGGGCCATTCGGTGTTGCCGACCTGGATGGCGACCGGGCCGCCCTGGGTCAGGCCGTGGCGGACGCCGCCGAGGATGGTGACGACGTCCTGCTCGAATTTCATCCGGGCGCCGCGGCCGTAGCCGAGCCGCCGGCGGGCCAGCGAATCGGCGATCTGGGCGCTGGTGAGTTCAACACCGGCGGGCACGCCTTCAATAATTCCGACCAGTGCCGGGCCATGGGATTCTCCGGCAGTCAACCAACGCAACATATTTCCATCCTGCCATGTAAGGCGGTTAGAACACCCGTCGGGGCGCCCCGACTGCGTCACACATCACATCTATGACTTCGGCCGGCATGGCCTCGCCGAGGCCGGTGAAATGGCGGACCTGTTCCACGGCCTGGTAGATGAGCATCTCGAGTCCGGGGACCACGGTGCCGCCGGCTTCCTGCCAGACCGAGGCGATCCGGCTGGGCCAGGGATCGTAGGCGACATCGAGCAACACCCCGGGCCGGGCCTGCTTCCCCGGGCCCAGCGCGAAGGCCCGCACCAGTTCGTCGGCCAGCGGATCGGCGGCACGGGGCGGCAGCGTGGAGATGACGACGTCGGCCGCGGCGACGGCGGCGGCCGCTCCGTCGAGGGGCAGGATCCGGATGGCCAGGTCCACGGCGGCGGCGGCCGCCCGGGCCTCCGCGGCGCGGCTGACATCGCGGACGAAGATGTCCGCGTCGGGTGCGCCCAGCTCCTTCAGTGCCGCGATGGCAGCGGCTGAGGTGCCGCCGCCGCCCAGGACGACGGCGGTGGGCGCCGACACGGCGCCCGCGTGGCGTAGCGCGTTGACGATTCCGGCGACGTCGGTGTTGTAGCCCACCAGCCGGGTGGCGCCGGCGGCCGCACCGGGGGCAGGGCGCTCAAAGGCCACGGTGTTGACGACCCCGAGGGCGCGGGCAACGCCGCGGACCTCATCCAGCTCCCGGACCATGCCGGTTTTCAGCGGCATGGTGACCGACAGCCCGCGCCAGCTCTCCCCCTGCCGGACGTCCTCCCGGACCCTGGCCATGAAGGCCGGGAGCGCGTCCTCTGTCACGTCAATCGCCGAGTAGTCCAGCTGCAGGCCGAGACGGGCATAGGCGGCCCGGTGCAGTGCCGGGGACTTCGAATGGCTGATCGGGTGCCCGAGCACGGCGGCCCGCAGCGTCATACGCAGCGTCCGGGGTTGTCGTTGCACCAGGCGTTGTACCTGGCGACGTACGTGTTGTGCTCCGCCAGCGTCTTGGCGAACAGGGTCTCCTTGGTGTCCAGGTTGATGGTCACCCAGTAGAGGTATTCGTTCGTCTTGGGCTTTGCGGCCGCGTCGATGGCCGTTTTGCCCGGCGAGCCGATCGGCCCCACCGGAAGGCCCTGGTTGGCGTAGGTGTTGTACAGGTTGGACTTGTCGGCCTTCTGGGCCTCGTCAATGTGGAAGCTCTTGATGCCCAGCCCGTAGGTCACCGTGGCGTCCGACTGGATCAGCCCGTTCGTCTCGGTGTTGTTCGGCTTGAGCCGGTTGTAGATCGCGCCCGCCACATCGCCGTATTCGGCCTGGCCGCCCTCGGCCTGCACAATACTGGCGACCGTGACGACGTCGTACTGCTTCGCAGGATCCGTGACACCTTGCGACTTGAGCTCGTCGAGGGTGGTGGTGACGAGCTTCTGCACCACGTCCTTGGCCGGGGTGCCGAGCGGGAACCGGTACTCGCCGGGGGCGAGGAAGCCCTCGAGGTTCTTGGCCTTGGCCGGCAGGCCAAACTGGGCGGGCGACTCGTTGAGCGCCTTGAGGTCCGCGACCGGCACTCCGGAGCCCTCGGAGATGGCCTGGAGCGATTCTCCGATCCTGAGCCCGGCGCTGAGGGCGAAGTACATGACCTTGCCCTTGTCCTTGTTCATCAGCACTGCCACGGCGTCGGAGTTCTTCATCTCATTGCGCATGGTGAATTCACCGGGGGCCAGCGCCCCGCCGGCGGCGAGGAAGTCCCGGAGGAAGGCGTCGGCGTTCGCGACGACCTTCTTCTCCTGGAGCTGGGTGGCCACGGACTTCGGCCCCGCGCCCTCAGGCACGGTGATGATGACCTCGCCCGTTCCGGGGCCAGGGTAGTCGGCGACCGTATCGCCGCCGAGGAGGGGTTTCAGGAACTGCGCACCGACGGCGATCGCGATGACAAAGACCGACAACGTCAGCAACAGCGCCAGGAACCGGCGCCGGCGTCGGACCTTTTTGGACGGGCCCTTGGACGTGCGGATGGCGGCACCTCCGGCCATCACAACATGGCCGTCTTCTTCGTGGTGGTCTTCGGCAGGCTGGCCGTCCGCGGCATCGTAGGCATAGTGCGCATCGCCGGAGGCGTGCTCTGCGTGGTCGGGGTGGAACTCAGCGTCATGGCCGTGATCGTAGGCGGCCGGGACGTCAGCTTCATAGTGGGCGGTGTCCCCATGGGCAACCCCGCCGGCGTGCACGTGCACGGGCTCTTCGTGGGCCGGCGCGTAGTAGGAGGGCTCTTCGTGCACGGGCTCTTCGTGCACGGGCTCTTCGTGCACCGGCTCGTGATGCACGGGCTCGTGCGCAGACTCTTCGTGCAACGGCTCTTCATGCACAGGCTCTTCATGCAACGGCTCTTCATGCACTTGCTCTTCGTGCACGGTCGGCGCTACTGCAGGCACGTCCGGTGCATCGGCAGCTTGCATCGGCACGGGCTGGATCGGCTCGGCCCGGGAAGCGGCTTCGGGGGCGGTGTCCCGCCCGGTCGCGGCACGCGGCGCAGTTGCCGGAATGTCCTCGCCCGTCTCGAAGGCCTGCGGCGGGATAACGTCCTGGCTTTGGGTCGCCTGGGACTTCTCCTGGGCCCTGATCTCCTTGCGCGTCAGCGGTCGGCCGGCGCCGCCGAAAGCATCACCGGAGGGGTCGTCATTATTGACCGGGCTCACTGTAGCCTTCCATTTTGGGCAGAATGCGTTGTGCAGATTGCGTGTCTGGTCCCGGAGTGGCCTGAGCGCCATCCCCGGTCGGCCCCGGCGCGGACTCCGCGTATACGCGGCTTCCGACCTCCGTCCCCCTGGCCTTTTGCATATCGATCGCTTGTTGCAGAATACCTGCGGCCGCAACCTGATCAACAACCTTACGGTGATTTCGGCTGCTCATGCCAGCTTCGTGCAGGTTCCGGTGGGCAGTCACGGTGCTCAGCCGCTCATCCACCAGCCGTACCGGCACGTCAGAACCGCTCTCCCCCAGTTTACCCGCCAGTAGCTTGGCGTAGTCCGAAGCCATCCGGGCCGAGGCATGTTCCTCGCCCTTCATCGTCCGCGGGAGGCCAACGAAAATTTCCACGACGCCGAGTTCCACGGCAAGGGCCGCTAGAATCCGCACATCGGTGTTCTTCTTCGTGTTCCTGTCCAGCGTGCGCAGGGGCGTGGCAAGGATGCCATCACGGTCGCAGACCGCCACGCCGACCCGAACGGTGCCGACGTCTACCCCGAGTTTCACGCCCTGGGGGTAGTCGCCGGGCACAGCAGCTTCGTTCATGGCTCGTCCGCTAACGCCTGTTAATGGCGTCCACGACGGCGTCGAGTGCCGCGCCGACCTTGGCCGCATCGGTGCCGCCACCCTGGGCGACGTCGTCCTTGCCGCCACCGCCGCCGCCGAGGATCCCGGCGGCGAGACGCACCAGGGCGCCGGCCTTGACGCCTGCGGCGCGCGCGGCCTCGTTGGTGGCGATCAGGATGACCGGGCGGTCGTTGCTGACACCGGCGACCGCAACGGCGGCCGGCTCGGAGCCGAGGCGGGTCCGGAGGTCCAGGGCCAGGCCGCGCAGGTCGTCAGCTCCACTGACCTGGCCGGCGTCGTGCGCGATGACCTTGACTCCGGCGGCATCCTTCGCGGTGCCCACGAGCTGCGCGGCTGCCGCCGTGAGCTGCTCCTTGCGCAGGCGCTCCAGTTCCTTTTCGGCGGTCTTGAGCTTGGCCAGGGTGGTGGCAATGCGGTCCGTGAGGAGACCGGAGGGAACCTTCAGCATTTCGGTGAGTTCGGTGACGAGGGCGCGTTCGGCCGCGAGGTGCCGGAAGGCGTCCATGCCGACGAAGGCCTCGACGCGGCGGTTTCCCGAACCGACTGACTGTTCACCGAGCAGGGACAGGCTGCCGATCAGCGAGGTGTTTTCGACGTGGGTGCCGCCGCAGAGCTCACGGGACCAGGCGCCGTCGATCTCGACGACGCGCACCTCGTTGCCGTAGTTTTCGCCGAAGAGCGCCATGGCGCCGAGGGCCTTGGCCTCGGCGAGGCCCATGACCTTCGTCTCCACCCGGTAGTTGTTGCGGATGGCGATGTTGGATACTTCCTCGATCTCCGAGCGCGTGGCCGGGCTCAGGCCTTCACCCCAGGCGAAGTCGAAACGCAGGTAGCCGGCCTTGTTGAAGGAACCACGCTGCAACGCTTCCGGGCCGAGGATCTGGTGCAGGGCCGCATGCACGATGTGCGTACCGGTGTGGGCCTGTTCGGCGGCATGCCGGCGTTCGCGGTCCACGGCCGCCTGGACGAGGGAGTCGGCACCGATTTCGCCCTCGCGGACGATTGCCTTGTGCACGCTCAGGCCCTTTATGGGGCGCTGCACGTCGAGGACCTCGACGACGAAGCCGTCGCCGGTGATCAGCCCGGTGTCGGCGGCCTGGCCGCCGGCTTCGGCGTAGAACGGCGTCTCGGCCAGGACGAGCTCGATTTCTTCGCCCGTGGAGGCCTGCGAGACCTTGCGTCCGCCGGCGAGGATGCCGCGGACCTTGGATTCGCCGTTGAGTTCGGTGTAGCCGGTGAAGACCGTTTCGCCGGCGGAGAGCAGTTCCTGGAAGGCGCTGAGGTCCGCGTGGGAGCCCTTCTTGCCCTTGGCGTCGGCCTGGGCGCGCTGGCGCTGTTCCAGCATGAGCTTGCGGAACTCCGGCTCGTCGACCTTGAGCCCGGCTTCTTCTGCCATTTCGAGGGTGAGGTCGATCGGGAAGCCGTAGGTGTCGTGCAGGGCGAAGGCGTCGGCGCCGGAGAGCGGCTGGCCGGCGGCCTGGGATTCCTTGACGGCGTCTTCGAGCCGGGCGGTGCCGGAGGCGATGGTGCGCAGGAACGCCTTCTCCTCGGCGTAGGCGATCCGGCTGATCCGGTCGAAGTCCGTCTCCACGATCGGGTAGACGCCCTTCATGGCGTCGCGGGAGGCGGGCAGCAGCTCCGGCAGGCAGGCATTTTCGACGCCGAGCAGGCGCATGGAGCGCACGGCGCGGCGGATCAGGCGGCGCAGCACGTAGCCGCGGCCTTCGTTGGAGGGGGTGACGCCGTCGGCGATCAGCATGAGGGAGGAGCGGATGTGGTCGGCGACGACGCGCATCCGGACGTCGTCCGTGTGGTGCGGGTCCGCGGCGGACTCGGCGGAGGTGTATTCCCGGCCGGACAGTGCTGCGGCCCGGTCGATGACGGGGCGGACCTGGTCCGTTTCGTACATGTTCTCGACGTCCTGGAGGATCATCGCGAGGCGCTCCATGCCGAGACCGGTGTCGATGTTCTTCTTGGGCAGTTCGCCGGTGATGTCGAAGTCCACCTTGGAGCGCACGTTGTCGATCTGGTACTGCATAAACACGAGGTTCCAGATTTCGACGTACCGGTTCTCGTCGGCGATCGGTCCGCCCTCGACGCCGTAGGACGGGCCGCGGTCGTAGTAGATCTCGGAGCACGGGCCGGCCGGGCCGGGCTGGCCGGTGGACCAGTAGTTGTCCGCCTTGCCCATCCGCTGGATGCGCTCGGCCGGCATGCCGGTGTTCTTGAGCCAGAGCTGCTCGGCCTCGTCGTCCTCTTCGTAGACGGTGACCCAGAGGAGCTCGGGCGGCAGGCCGTAGCCGCCGTCGTCAACGCTTGTGGTGAGCAGTTCCCAAGCGAACTTGATGGCGTCTTCTTTGAAGTAGTCTCCGAAGGAGAAGTTGCCGCACATCTGGAAGAAGGTGCCGTGGCGGGCCGTCTTGCCGACTTCCTCGATGTCGCCGGTCCGGATGCACTTCTGCACGCTGGTGGCGCGCTTGTAGGGTGCTTCTTCCCGGGCGGTCAGGTAAGGGATGAACGGGACCATGCCGGCCACTGTGAACAGCAGGGAAGGGTCGCTGGAGACCAGGGAGGCGGAAGGAACCGCCGTGTGGCCCTTGCTGACAAAAAAGTCGATCCAGCGCTTAGTGATCTCCTGCGACTTCATGAGCTGATTACTTACCCTTCAATATTCACTGTGTTTTAAGTTCACTGTGTTTATGTTCACTGTGTTTTTTGTTCACTGCGTTCGGCGTTCACGTGCGTAGTCCGCGGAACGGTCTGGTCGCGGCCTGCGGCCGTGCGGGCGGCCCCCGTTGCGGGTGCCGCCGTTTTTCTCATTCTCTCCCGGCTAGCGCCGGACTGCATCCTTGCCGGCGGTGCTCTTGCTGACGGCCTTCTCCAGGCCGGCGTCAATCCCCAGGGCACTGCGGAGTTCTGTCTCGCGTTCGTTCATGCCCTCGCGGACGGCGTCGGCGAAGTCGTACAGTCCGTCGGCGAGCCTGCCTACGGCCCGGTTGAGGCCCTCGGGGCCCAGGTTGGACTGCGCTTCGGTGATTTTGCGGAACGCGATGACGCCGATGGCGACGCCGATTCCCATCCAGATGATTCTGTTCATGTCAGGTTCTCCAGCTGGGCTTAGCGGCTGCGGCGGCCGGTGGCGGGCTTTTTGCGGGCGGTGAAGGCCGAGCGCACACCGTAGCTGAAGGACGCGACCTTGATCAGCGGCGAGCCGACGGTGGCGGCCATGAGCGAGGACAGCGCCGAGATGTTGGCGGACGCGTCGGAGACGTTGTTGGCGATCCCGTCGACCTTCTTCAGCTGCTCATTGGTGGTGGAGACGGTGGCGGTGACTTCGTCCATCAGGGGGGTGGCGCCGTCGCTGATCGAACGGATGGAGGTCCGCACTTCGTCGAACACTCCCCCGAGCTTCAGGATCGGCACGGCTAGCAGCAGGACCAGCAGTGCAAACACTCCGGCCGCGATCAGGCCGGCAATATCGCCACCAGTCATAGTCGTTCATCTCCTTGTTGCATCGTGTACCTGCGGGCGTCTCCGGCTGACACAACCGGCAACCGCAGAACTCCCCCAAGTACCTTACATACAAAGAAGCCCGTGGCGCTTGCCACGGGCTTCTTTGTAAGGTGTCGCGCTGGATCTAGCGTGCGTAGAATTCCACGACGAGCTGCTCTTCGCAGGTCACGGGGACCTCAGAGCGCTTGGGGCGACGGACCAGGCGTGCCTGCAGGGCGTCAAGCTTGACGTCCAGGTATGCCGGAACCATCGGCAGGACGTCGCGGTGAGCGCCGGCTGCTGCAACCTGGAACGGGGGCATGGTCTCGCTGCGGCTGTGAACATGGACCAGCTGGCCCTCGGAGACGCGGAAAGACGGGCGGTCAACGCGGATGCCGTCAACCAGGATGTGGCGGTGGACTACCAGCTGGCGGGCCTGGGCGATGGTGCGGGCGAAGCCTGCACGCAGCACGAGGGCGTCGAGACGCATTTCGAGCAGTTCGATCAGGTTTTCACCGGTCAGGCCCTTGGTGCGGCGTGCTTCTTCGAAGGCACGGGTCATCTGGGCTTCGCGGATGCCGTACTGGGCGCGCAGACGCTGCTTTTCGCGCAGACGTACGGCGTAGTCGGAGTCCTGCTTCTTGCGGGCACGGCCATGCTCACCGGGGCCGTACGGGCGGCGCTCCATGTACTTGGCGGCCTTGGGGGTCAGAGCAATGCCGAGTGCGCGCGAGAGGCGTGCGGTACGGCGAGCACGAGTGTTGTTAGCCACTTGTGTCCTTCCAATATCTGCGGTGTGTCAGTGTTACTGGCCTCCACGATGGAGAGCATCGGCCAACCGCTGCCTTTTGCTACTGGGCACAGGGCAAACCCATCAGATGAACATCGCAACAGCGTGCAATGCTGGAATCAGGTGGATTGTGCGTCTGTGCCTTGCCAGACAACGAACAAGCCTACCATGCTGGACGCCGTGGCCGGTCAGGGCGGCCGGTCAGAACCTGGCGTGCACGCCGCGGCTGCTGCGCCGCCCGAAGGATGCGGCCCCCAGGAATTCCACGGCCACGAACGGCGCCGCCCCGACGACCCATTCATCATGGCCGGGGGGAATCGCGTAGGTGTCGTTGGGACGGATCGTGGTGCGCATCCCCTCGGTGGATTCCACCTCCATCACTCCCGAGATGCAGAATCCGAGATGGTGGTGCTGGCACACCTCGGTTTGCTCGAGGGGTCTGATCGACTCGGACCACCGCCAACCTGGTCCGAGGATCAGCCGGGCCACCGAGTAGTCGTTCACGGTGACGAGATCGAATTCGGCGTTCTCCGGGCACCGTTTCTTGTCCGGTACATCGAAGGACTTAACGGCCAGGGCTGTGACGAAATTCAAGGACATGAAGACACGACCTAGGAACCTTGGACGATGTAGCCCGGCCTTGAGCCAGGCAACTGACGGGCCGGCCGCTGGCCTGAGGTCCTGGAAGCTAAGAGCCGGCGATTGTGCAGCCTGCCGCGTGTCCACGCACGGAGGCACGGGTGCAGGCACGCACGTTCAGCAGGTTTTTGCTGATCTAAATCCACGTTAGACCTCACCGACGGGAAGTCAACGGGCAGTTTCCTGCGGCCGCCGCCTACTTGCCGCGGATGATCTTTCGCAGCCGCTCCAGCCGGGTGGAAATGTCCCGCTCGGCGCCGTTGGCGGTGGGCTCGTAGTAGTTGCGGCCCACCAGGTCGTCCGGCGGGTACTGCTGGGTGGCCACGGAATGGGGTGCGTCGTGGGCGTATTTGTAGCCCTGCCCGTGGCCCAGCTGCTTGGACCCGGGGTAGTGGGCGTCGCGCAGGTGGGCGGGGATGCCGTTGCCCAGGCCGGCGCGGACGTCGGCGATCGCCTGGTTGATGCCCAGGTACGCGGCGTTGGATTTGGGTGCGGTGGCGAGGTGGACCACGGCCTCGGCCAGAATGATGCGGCCTTCCGGCATGCCGATGAGCTGCACGGCCTGGGCGGCGGCGACGGCGGTCTGCAGCGCCGTCGGGTCGGCCATGCCGACGTCCTCGGCCGCGGATATGACGATGCGCCGGGCGACAAACTTGGGGTCCTCCCCCGCCTCGAGCATCCGGGCTAGGTAGTGCAGGGCGGCGTCGACGTCGGAGCCCCTGATGGACTTGATGAAGGCGCTGGCGACGTCGTAGTGCTGGTCGCCCGCGCGGTCGTAGCGCACCGAGGCAACGTCGAGGGCACGCTCGGTGTGCCTGAGTTCGATCTTCACCGTGTCGGACCCGGCTGCGCCGGCAACGCTGGCGATTCCATCAGTTCCGTCGACGTCGTCCGCGTCACCGAACGCGACGCCGGCCGCCGCCTCGAGCGCGGTCAGCGCCCGGCGGGCGTCGCCGCCGGAGAGCCGGACGAGGTGCGCCAGGGCCTCGTCGCTGAGTTCCACCTTGCCGCCGAGCCCGCGGTCGTCCGTGGTGGCCCGCACCAGCAGGCCCTCGACGTCGGCGTCGGTGAGCGGCTTGAGGGTCAGCAGCAGGGAGCGTGAGAGCAGCGGGGAGACGACGGAGAAGGAAGGGTTTTCGGTGGTCGCGGCGACCAGGACCACCCAGCGGTTCTCGACGCCGGGCAGCAAGGCGTCCTGCTGGGCCTTGTTAAAGCGGTGGATCTCATCCAGGAACAGCACGGTGGTGGTCTTGAAGAGGTCCCGGGCTGTGAGCGCTTCGTCCATGACGCGGCGGACATCCTTGACGCCGGCGGTAATGGCGGAGAGCTCGACGAACTTCCGGCCGGGCCCCTTGGCAATGACGTGCGCGAGCGTGGTCTTGCCGGTACCGGGAGGCCCCCAGAGGATCAGTGAACTGGGGCCCGCCGGGCCGGTGGCGTCCGTGCCGGCGGCGAGCTGGCGCAGCGGAGAGCCCTGGCCGAGGAGGTGCTGCTGGCCCACGACGTCGTCGAGCGTCCGCGGCCGCATCCTGACGGCGAGGGGGCTGCGCGGGGAGACTCTGCGGCCGTCGCCGGATTCGTCGGCGTCGCCGTCATCCTCGATAGCGGCGCTGCTGTCCCGCCCTGCGCCAAAGAGATCATCCACATAGATAGGCTACTTCTAGTTCCCGCCCGCCCAGACACTCACCTCACAACGGAGACCCGCGCCATGACAACCCCAGAGTCCCGTGTGGCGTTCGTCTCCGGCGCCCGGCTGGCGGGTTGGGTGGAGCGCTTCGCCGCGAGCCACGGCACGCTGGCGGAACAGGAGCTCGACGGCGGGCTGCAGCTGAGTGCCGCGGACGGCGCCGTTGCCCTGCTGCAGGCGCCGTGGCCGGCGGACGGTCGTCCCGGGCGCGGCGGCGACGCAGTCGGCCGCCTCGCTTCCCTGTCATCCCAGCCGCGGGGCATCGGGGCCGTATTGGTCCGCCGGGGCGGTTACTCGGTCGCGGTGGTGAGCGGCGGCGTCGTGCTCGCCTCCAAGACCGGCACGCGGCATGTCCAGTCCCGGACGGCTGCCGGCGGCTGGTCGCAGCAGCGCTTTGCCCGGCGGCGGGCCAACCAGGCCGATGCGCTGGTGGAGGCGGTGGCGGAGCATGCCGCGCGGATTTTCGCGGAGCACCGGATCGAGTACCTGGCTCCGGGCGGCGACCGGACCCTTGCCGAGCAGGTCCTCGCCGAACCGGTGCTGAAGCAGTACGCCGCACGGCCGAGGCTGGCGTTCCTGGACGTGCCGGATCCTCGCGCGGCAGTGCTGAAGAAGGCCGCGGCGGACCTGTGCGCGGTGCGGATCCTGGTGACGGATCCGCCTGTGTAGGAGCGGCTGCGGGGGGCAGGGATTGATCCCACGTTCCCGAACCCGGAAGCAAGCGGAACCCTGTGGATGCAGCACCAATGGCTCATAGGCGCCGACTGCGGCGGCCTCGATGAATCCCGACAGCTGGATGCCCTCCCGATGGATGCCCTCCCGTGTTACGACCCGCCGGGGACAAGGGATCTGACGACTGACCGCCCGCCCTCACAGCCGGCGCATGGAAGGATTCACTTATGACTATCGAGAATGATGATGCCAACCTTCCGGCGTTAACGGATCCACAGGGCATAGACGCCTCGACCAAAATCCGCCGTGGCTGGGACCACGTCGGGGCCATAATTGTCGATGCGACCTTGCAGCGACGGCAGAACTATCACGAGACCGTCCTGCCTCGCGTTGTCGCCCTGATTGAGGCCTGGCCGGATGCGGCCACGACCAGCGGATTCCGCCGCCGCCTCGACACGGGGAAGCTCTCGGATGTCATCAACTGGCCGTCGCCTGGCCGCCTCGCCCAGGTCGAGGACATTACCCACGTGTTCGAGCGTCAGGGCATCGAAACGGTAATGGACCTCCGGGCCATGCTCGGTGAAGACGCCACGAGAGGCGCTCTCCGGGAGGAACTGGCGGCCGTGCGGCATGTCAGTCCGAAGACTCTTGATTACATTGAGACCCTGAGCCGAACCACGACGGGCGCGTCCGCCACGTCCGCTGGCGACGACGAGGAACAACGAACCGCTCCCCCGAGCGTCGACGCGGGCTGACTGGTCACGTAGTCGCCCCCAGCGCGCCAGATGTCATGCCTAGCGCCCTCCCGGGGCCAAGCCGGTGCGCGTCCTGTTCGAACGAACTCTGAATGGGCACGCAACGAGTGATTCAGGCGTTTTGGATCAGGAGGTATTCCGGATACGGGTCCCAGATGGGCTCTGGCCAGCCCAGGTCGTCTATCTCTGCGGCGGCCCATCGGTGCCCGGCCGTGAATAGGTGCCAGTCCGGTAAGGGATCCGGGGGCAACCCGGAATCGGAATCAGGTTCCCGGTCCTCGCGGGCGCACTGTGCCAGGAGCGTGTCGCTGTCGGTATCCATATCCGTCGCAGGAAACTGGTCCGGCCAGCAGGGTGGTTCCCAGTCCTGGTGTTCGCTGCGGTAGTGCCGACCCGATGGTGAAATCCAGCCCGGCGGGCTGTCCTTAGTGGCCCCGGCAGGTGTCCACGCAGAGCCGTGTTTGAGGCGATGGTGCTTGGGGCACGGCTGTCCCAGGTTGGCGATCCCGGTGGTGCCTCCGTCTGCCCAGGCCAGGAGATGGTCCGCCTCGTTGTCCAGGGAGGGGTTGCTGCAGCCCGGGAACGGGCATTTCCCGTCGCGGAGCCGGAGCCACTGACGCTGGGCCTTCGTCAGACGGTAGCTGGTCCGCCCGATTTCCAGCGGCGCACCGTCCCGGGGGTCGGTCAGGACCCGGTGGAAGGACTCGACCCCGTCGGCGATCAGGCGGCGGGCCATGGACGGCGGGATCGGCCCGTACCCGTCCAGCATCGCCGGCTCATCGCTGGCGCCGAGCAGGGACATCACCGGGACGGTGACCAGGACCTGCGCCCGCGGCGACGGAACACCGCCGGCCGCGGAGGTACTGCTCTCTGCGGAACCGTTGCCGGTGAGGAGCAAGGTCGCGGCGATGTCGGCGCGGAGTTGGGTCAGGGTACGGTCCTCGTCCGGGCCCTGCAGGGCGCGGGCCGCGGCGGTGGTCCCCTCCCATATTCCCGCCGCGGTGTCTGCCGGAAGATAGGCGTTGATCCAGGCCATGCCGTCGCGGTCCGGGACGAACTCGACCCGCCGGTCCGCCGCACACCTGGTGTGGCGCTTTTCGATGCTGACTGGGTGGTGGCGTTCCCGCCACGTGCGCGCCTTGGCCCGGAACCGTCCCGGCACCAGCTCCCCCGCCGGGCACCCCCGCGCGGGGTTGGGTGCGCCGGGGTCCAGGAAGTGCGCCTCGAGCGCGGCCGCCCCGGCCGGGTCCAGGCTGCTGGTTTCGTCGACCATGATCCGGGCGTGCTGCCAGGAGATCGTCCCGGCCTGCAAAGCCTCAAGCGTGAGCGGCAGCGCTGTCGTAAGCGCTTGCGAGTCGGACAGGAGGGCGGAGGCCGACCGTTCGCTCACGGTCAGCACACACGCGACCTCGGCCACCAAAGCCATCTCCCAGGCGGTCGCCTCCTGCGGGGACGCCGCGGGCGGCGCCAATACCGTGGCTGCCCGCAAGTACTCCGCGGCCAGCCGCGCCTTCAAAGCCGCCGAACGAGCATCCCACCGAGCCAACTCGGCCAGCCCATCCAAACAAGCATCCGCCAGATCCCGCAACGGATCGTCCCACAACGGATCGGCACCGGACCTAACATGATCAGCGCCGGAGCCGGACGGACCAGTCTGATCAGCGCCGGCCGCGGTGACGGGATTTAGCGCCGCAGTCAACGCCGCGACAGCCGCGAGGGCCTCCCTGCCTTCCGCACTCCAGTCCGTGCTTTCCATACCCCCAAACTAGTGGCCACCTCTGACAGTTTTCACGAAACCAGCGGCGCGGCAGCGAAACACGCCACCGGCCGACTCCCGAAGGGTGGGAACCGGCCCTGGGAAGCCTGAGATCCTGAATCTCATTGGCCTACCAGCCGGCGACGACGCTTGCTACGGGCCACACACTTCGCCTCGCCAGCGTTCAAATTCTTCCCAGAGTGGCTCGAGTCGGTTCAGACTCACCCGTCGAGCTTGCCGGGAATTCTTTCCAGGTCCGCATCGGCGAAACCGCGACTGGGGCGGCTGCTGGAGGCAATCGCAGACTCAGGTGCGAGACTCGCCGGTCCTGATCCAGTAGCGCAGCACAGCGCCGTTCCGGGCGTCATCCTCGAGGATGCCGCCATGGCGTTCTATGGTTCTCGCTGAGGCGGCGTTTTCAGTTTCGCAGACCGCCAGCAAGCGCTCCATGCCGAGTGCCCGTGCCTCGCAGAGCATGCGGCCGAGGGCCCAGGTTGCCAGTCCGCGCCGGCGGGCGGACGGCCGTATTCCGTAGCCGATGTGTCCGGCCCGCGGCACAGAATCGTGTCCCTCGTGGCGCAGCGCGATCCCGCCGAGCACCTGATCGTCCTCAACAATCCAGCGGTACGTGCAGCGCTCGGACTCCCCTGCCAGCCGCTCCACCCAGGCCACGAACCCTGCGGGCGAGTCGACGTCGTCCGTCGGCAACAGCCCGAAACCGTCCTCATGGGCGCCGGGACCCCACTCCGCACGAGCCGAAAGCCAGGCAGCGTGCAGCCGTCCGGTAGGTTCGATCAGCTCGGGCATGCCGCAACTATATCGATCCGGAATCGGCGGGACGTGACCATTGAGGCTCCTGAAGATGGAATCGGACAACACTGATGAGTGCGTCGTCGGCCAGGCCGGGGTAATGGTGCCTCAGTCCCGTACGCAGAGCTTCCAGCGAAGATGCTCCTTCCAGTTCCGCGTGTTCCGGCGTCAATTCGTCAAAGCGGAGTTCCTCGACGTCGTCAATCACGCCGTGGAGACGGCGGTATCCATCGTCATCTTCGAAGACGAAGAGGGCGGGTCCGATTTCCACCGGATCCCGGTATCTGGTGGTAGCAGTCTTCTGACCAGACCGGACTCGGTCAAAGTACGCGCTGTTGAACCGGACAATTCGTTCGGCCACCCCCGGGTAGCGATAAGCGAAAGGCAACAGCTCATGGACGGGTCTGCAGTCCGGCCCTTCCGCCGTGGGCACGATGACGAAGCAGTCCGGGTGCAGATCCAGGAGGATCTGGCGGCAGCGTCCGCAGGGGGCAATGACGCCTCTGATGTCGTTGCCTACTGCGACCATTGTTGTCAGCGGCCCGGCACCGGCCGTCGCAGCTGCCCCGAGAACCACAAGTTCGGCGCACGGTCCCCCAGTGAAGTGGTAGACGTTCGTGCCGGTGAAGATCCGCCCTTCCGTGTCCATGGCGGCTGCGGCGACCGTGTGGTTGGGCGAATCACCGATCCGGCCCGCTAACTCGCTCGCCGCGTCGAGTACACGCTGTTCGTTGGCATACAACATCGGATCATCCTCGCATGCGCCCCGGCATGCGTCGTGGAACGCCAACCGGGGCCGCACCCCAAGATGCACGTGGCGGTGTTTCCCTAACCCGTCGGCCTAAGCTCTACCCATGCATTCTCATAGCGTCCCGCTGCCCTTAGCCCCGAAGCGCGTGCTGGTGGCAGGGGTATCGGGTGTTGGCAAGACAACGCTCGCCCGGCGAATCGCTGCCATCACGGGTGGCCCGCACACAGAGATCGACGCGCTCTTCCACGGACCGGCATGGACTCCACGACCGGAGTTTCTCGCCGACGTTTGCTCGCTGATCAGCACCGGCTCGTGGACCACGGAGTGGCAGTACGACGCCGCGCGGCCGCTGCTCGCCGAGAACGCAGAGGTGCTGGTCTGGCTCGACCTGCCCTTTGTGCGCGTCACGCTTCCCCGCCTCGTCCGGCGCACCGTCCGCCGCCGCCGGAGCCTGGAAGAGCTGTGGAACGGCAACCGCGAAGCGCCACTGTGGACGGTCGTCACCGATCCTGAACACATTGTGCGCTGGGCCATCAGGTCCCGGCGGAACTACCACGAGGCCGTGCCCGCCCTCCTCCAGAAGCACCCGCACCTCACAGTTGTACGGTTGCGTTCGCAGCAGGAAGCCGAGGATTGGCTGGCCGGGCCGCTGGCCGCTGCGGTCAGCGCGTCCGCACGGGACTGACAAGGGTGCCCGGTAGCCTGTCCGAATGATTGCTGATGATCACCTCGACAGTGTCCGGTCAACGTACGACGCCGTTGCGGAAAGTTACGCCCGACTGCTGCCGGATGCCAGCTTCGAAGCACCGGCGGACCATGGCATGATCAGCGCGTTCGTCGCCCACGTGACCGAGGGGAACGCCCAATCAGTGGTCGATGCCGGGTGTGGGACGGGCCGCATGACCCGGTTGCTGGCGTCACTGGGTGTGGACGTGTCAGGGATTGATGTGTCCCCCGGGATGATCTCCGTGGCCCGCAGGAACTATCCTGAGCTCTGCTTTGCAGCCGCCGGGCTGTCCGAGCTTCCGTTCCCGGACAGGCAGCTGGCCGGGGTCTTCGCCTGGTATTCGATCATCCATTCGCCGCCCGAGGAACTCCCCCGGGTGTTCGCCGAGTTCTTCCGCGTCCTGGCGCCCGGGGGCCATGCACTGCTCAGCTTCCAGGTCGGTGAGGGCCACCGGCATCTCTCACGCGCCTACGGGCTCGACGTGTCGCTGGAGTCCCAGCTGTTCACACCGGAGACCATCGCCGAACTCCTGGCGGACGCCGGCTTCAGCGTGACCGCCCGGATGACACGCCCACCACGTTCCCAGGAAAACACGCCCCAGGCCGTTCTCCTCGCACACCGGCCGGCCGCGGGCACTTAGCCCTGCCGGTCACGGCTCGGCCCCTCCAGGCAGGAGTGGGCGTTCACGGCCGTCGCCGGCCGACGTCACGGCCGTCGAAGCCTCGGGTTCCCAGCGCAGCAGTTCTCCAGGCTGGCAGTCGAGTACTGCGCACAGCGCTTCGAGCGTCGTGAAGCGAATAGCCTTGGCGCGGCCGTTCTTGAGCACGGCCAGGTTCGTGGGCGTGATGCCGACGCGGTCCGCAAGCGCTCCGACGGACATCTTGCGCTTGGCAAGCAGTAAGTCGATGTCGACGACGATCGGCATCAAATCACCTCGTCCAGTTCAGTCCGCAAGAATGCCGCTTCAGCCTCACGAGCGACCGCCTGAGCCAGCAGGATCCGCAGCACCCGCACGATCAGTGCCGTCCCGGCGATCATCAGGGACGCCCCGCAGATCAAGAGGACGACGCCGGGAGCGGTCTCGCCCGGCGCAAGGATGACGGCGATGCCGAACATCAGCAGCGATGCGGCCACGATGGCTCCGAAGATGACGTCCACGAACCGGAAAGCGGCGTGGGAGAACACAGTTCCTCGGCGCACCATCGTCAGCAGACGCCACACACACCCCAAGGTGACCTGAACGCTCACGATGCCCAGGACCACGATCACCAAGAGAGCGGTGCGCGGCCCGCTGGGAGCACCGGACTCCTCCAAATCGATGGACAGTAGCGGCACCATCCACACCTGCACGAACAGCGAGCCGGCGAGCCCCATCGCGAGGACTGCGCGGAGTGCGAGGACTGTTGACTTTCCCAATGGGCTCCCTTGTCGATGAACAACTAAATTCTATCGATAATCGACAACCAAAGTAAAGCCTCTCCCGGCCAGGGTGCTGGCGGCAGCCGGTGGGCGTAGCGGACGGGAAGTCAGCAGCCGGTCAGGTGGCGCTTGAGCCGTTCCTGCCGGTAGAGGTACCGGGCCGCCGCGCGGAACCCAGCGCGGGCATAGAGTTCGCGGGCTCCGGCATTGGAGGCCATCACCAGCAGCCAGTAACTGCCGAGGCCCCGGGCGTCACCTTCGCGCAGCAGCGCCTGCAGGATGCGGGAGGCATTGCCGTGCCGCCGGGCGTCCGGGCGCGTCGCCATGCAGTACAGCCCGCCCGTGCCGCCGGCAGCGCCGGACGGAACCGCAAGGCGTCCGACGGCGGCGGGCCGGCCGCCGTCGTCCCGCACGAGGGCGTACAGCGAGGGGCAGCGTTCAAGGATCCCGCGGGCGACGGCGAGGGCAGTCTCGTCGCCGCGTCCGTCCACGCTCCACCACAGCCGCAGCCACTCCGCGGATGGTTCCGTGGAAATCTCTACGCCGGGATCGGCCGGGGCATCTGTCCCGCCGTCGCGGACCAACACCAGGGTCTCGGACTGCCGGGTAAACCCCTCAGCGTCCAGGACGGCGTTGAGCGGTGCGTAACGCGGATTATCGAAGACCTGAAAGATCAACGGCAGCCGGCGGTTCCGGTACCAGAGGCGTGCCTCCCGGAGCGTGGCGAGCTGCCCGTGGATGTCGCCACCGGGTTCGCGGGGCCAGACGGAGTTGGCCCGCTGGGTCACGCCGGAGGCAGCCCGGAGCACCCAGCCGCCGGACTCCTCCCGCTCCGCGGCAGGCCACGCGGCGTCCATCAGCCCTTCAATCCCGGGCATCGGTTCCGGTGCCATGCAACCCCCTCCGTCCTCACCGTCTTCCAATACTTTGGAGACAGCAGTTTCTGCCACAGCAAAGGCCCCCCGGTTTCCCGGAGAGCCTTTGCTGATCATCGATTCAGGCTACTTGGCGTCGTCCGCCGGCGGCGCAGCCTTCTTGGCTTCCGGCTTGAAGTCCACGCCGGCTTCCTTGCGCTGCTGCGCCGTGATCGGTGCCGGGGCCTGGGTCAGCGGGTCGAACCCGCCGCCGGACTTCGGGAACGCGATGACGTCGCGGATGGACTCGACGCCCGCCAGCAGCGCAACCACGCGGTCCCAGCCGAACGCGATGCCGCCGTGGGGCGGTGCGCCGAACTTGAAGCCTTCAAGCAGGAAGCCGAACTTGGTCTGGGCGTCCGCCTTGTCCAGGCCCATGAGTTCGAAGACCCGTTCCTGCACGTCGCGCTCGTGGATACGGATCGAGCCGCCGCCGATCTCGTTGCCGTTGCAGACGATGTCGTAGGCGTAAGACAGGGCCGACTCGGGATCCTGGTCGAAGCTGTCCATGAACTCGGGCTTGGGCGAGGTGAACGCGTGGTGCACGGCGGTCCACTTGCCTGCGCCGACGGCGACGTCACCGGAGGCCACTGCGGCTGCGGCGGGTTCGAACATCGGTGCGTCCACCACCCAGCAGAAGGCCCAGTCGGCGGGGTTGATCAGGCCGGTGCGGTGGCCGATTTCCACGCGGGCAGCACCAAGGAGGGCGCGGGACGGGGTCTTCTCGCCGGCGGCGAAGAAGATGCAGTCGCCGGGCTTGGCGCCGACGGCGTCGGCGAGGCCTGCACGCTCGGTGTCGGTGAGGTTCTTGGCGACGGGGCCGGCGAGCTCGCCGTCTTCCTTGTACAGGACGTACGCCAGGCCCTTGGCGCCGCGCTGCTTGGCCCATTCCTGCCACGCGTCGAGGGCGCGGCGGGCCTGGGAGGCGCCGCCCGGCATAACGACGGCGCCGACGTAAGGCGCCTTGAAGACGCCAAAGTTGGTGTCCTTGAAGAACTCGGTCAGCTCGGTGAGCTCCTGGCCGAAACGCAGGTCCGGCTTGTCCGAGCCGTAGCGGGCCATGGCGTCGTGGTAGGTGATGCGCTGAATCGGCGTCGGGATTTCGACGTCGATCAGCTTCCACAGCGCCTTGACGATGTTTTCGCCGAGACTGATGATGTCGTCCTGCTCGACGAAGCTGGCTTCGATGTCGAGCTGGGTGAATTCCGGCTGGCGGTCCGCGCGGAAGTCCTCGTCGCGGTAGCAGCGGGCGATCTGGTAGTACTTCTCGAAGCCGCCCACCTGCAGGAGCTGCTTGAACAGCTGCGGGGACTGCGGCAGCGCGTACCAGGAGCCCGGCGCCAGGCGTGCGGGAACCACGAAGTCGCGGGCGCCTTCCGGCGTCGACCGGGTCAGCGTCGGGGTTTCGATCTCGACGTAGCCGTCCTGGTGGAGCAGCTCGCGGGCCACGCGGTTGGCCTCGGAGCGCAGGCGCAGGTTGCGGGCGGGGCCGGGGCGGCGCAGGTCCAGGTAGCGGTGCTTGAGGCGGGCTTCCTCGCCGACCTCGACGTGCTCATCAATCTGGAACGGCAGCGCATCGGACGTGTTGAGGATGGTGACCTTTTCGGCCATGACCTCGATCTCGCCGGTGGCCAGCGCGGGGTTCTCGTTGCCCTCGGGGCGCCGGGAAACGGTGCCCACGATCTGCAGCACGAACTCGTTGCGCAGGCCGTGGAAGACCTCTTCTTCACGGACGACCACCTGGGACACGCCCGAAGCGTCGCGCAGGTCAACGAAGGCGACACCACCGTGGTCACGACGCCGGCCGACCCAGCCGGCGAGGGTTACGGTTTGTCCAATGTGCTCGGAACGAAGGGATCCGAGGTCATGTGTGCGCAGCACAGCACGCCTTTCTGAAGAAGACAGAGGGAAATCAAAACTCATGTTCAATAGGATCGCTACAGGAACGATCCCGTACGAGTTTACCCGTTGGAAGGGCCCCTCCCGCCATGGCAAGCCGCCACCAGAGCCAGCCGCCCCCGGACCAGCACCGCCAGCAGCGGCTGCAGCGCCGGCTGGGCGTTCTAAATTCGACCGCGATCGGGCTCGGCTCCATGCTGGGCGCCGGCGTCTTTGTGGTCTTCGCACCGGCGGCTGCACTGGCCGGTCCCCTGCTGGCCGTTGCCGTGGCGGTCGCCGGTGTGATCGCGTACTGCAACGCGGTGGCCTCCGCCCAGCTGGCGGCCAGATACCCGTCCAGCGGCGGCACGTACGTCTACGGGCGGATCCGGCTGGGCGAGTGGCCCGGCTTTATCGCGGGCTGGGGTTTCGTGACCGGCAAGACGGCTTCCTGCGCGGCCATGGCCCTGACGTTCGGCCACTATGTGGCGCCGGAATTCGCGACGCCGCTGGCGGTGGCCGCCGTCGTGGTCCTGACAGGAGTGAACCTGCTGGGGATCACCAGGACGGCGTTGCTGACCCGGATCCTGCTCGGCGTGGTGCTCGCGACCCTGGCCTTCGTGGCGGCCGCCATGATTCTTGGTCCGCATGCCGCCTCCGACGGCGGCCCCGGCACGGCCGCCGGGGCGGGCGGCTGGGGTGTGCTCCCCGCCGCGGGGCTGATGTTTTTTGCCTTCGCCGGCTATGCCCGGATCGCGACGCTCGGCGAAGAGGTCAAGGACCCCGCCCGCACCATTCCGCGCGCCATCTTCGCGGCGCTGGCCGCGGCGTTCGTGATCTACCTCGGGCTGGCGCTCCTGCTGCAGTGGCACCTGCCGCCTCAGCAGCTTGCCGGCTCAACGGCGCCGCTGCTCGACGCCGTGGCCAGCTCGCAGCTGAGCGCCGGCGCCCCGTTCGTCCAGGCGGGTGCGGCGGCCGCGTGCCTTGGCGCGCTGCTGGCACTCATCACGGGGGTGGGCCGGACCGCCATGGCGATGGCGCGGGAGCGGGACCTGCCGTCCCCGCTCGCTCGGGTGGGC
The DNA here is from genome assembly GCF_052113365.1 of Arthrobacter sp. YAF17. Taxonomy (NCBI): domain Bacteria; kingdom Bacillati; phylum Actinomycetota; class Actinomycetes; order Micrococcales; family Micrococcaceae; genus Arthrobacter; species Arthrobacter sp. YAF17. The sequence goes on from NZ_JBFRDB010000001.1 coordinate 530,238, forward strand.
GGCGCGCACACCGTTCCTGTCCTCGCCGAACTGACCGTCGCGGCCGCCGTCACAGTGCTGCTGCTGACCACCAGCGTGCTGACCGTCGTGGGCTTTTCCAGCTTCGGTGTGCTGGTCTACTACTCGGTGACGAACGCCGCAGCCTTCACCCTGCCAGCGCGCCCATGGCATGCGCCGCGCTGGCTTAACGTCCTGGGGTTCCTCGGCTGCCTGCTCCTGGCCGTGACACTGCCGCCCGCCTCGGTGCTGGGCATGGCGGCAGTGCTGGCCGTGGGCATGGCCGGCCGCTTCGTGGTGCTGCGGCTGCGGCGCCGGAACGCCGCCACTTAGACGGCGTTCAGGTGCTGCATTCGGGCCGCTTAGGCCTTCAGCACGCGGACGTGCAGGTCGTCCGCGGCCGGAGCCCAGGTAGCTGGATCGGCGTCGAGCTGTTCGCCGGTGCGGATGTCCTTGACCTGGTGCTTGCCGTCGTCGTCGGTGAACCAGACGAAGGGGATGCCGCGGCGGTCGGCGAATTTGATCTGCTTGCCGAACTTTTCGGCCTTAGCCGCGACCTCGGTGGCGATCCCCCGGCCGCGGAGTTCCGCGGCGACGTCCTGCGCCGCGCCCCAGCTGTCATCGCTGTTCAGTGCCACCAGCACGGCCGTCGGCACGGATCGTGTTGCCTTGGCGAGGTCCTGGCTGAGGATCCGGGAAACCAGTCGAGTCACGCCGATGGAGAGGCCGACGCCGGGGAACTTGCGGTTGCCCTTGCTGGCGAGGGCGTCGTAGCGTCCGCCGGAGCAGATCGAGCCGAGCTGCTCATGGCCCACCAGGAGGGTTTCCACCACGGTGCCGGTGTAGTAGTCCAGGCCGCGGGCGATGCTGAGGTCCGCGACCACCTTACCGGGCGCCCGTTGGACGGCAGCGGCGATGACCTGCTCCAGCTCGGCCAGGCCCTCTTCCAGCAGTTCGTTGCTGACCCCGAGCGCGCGGACCTGCGCCACGAAGGAGGTGTCCTCAGTGCGGATCGAGGCCAGGTTGAGGGCGGAATGGGCCTGCTCGTCGGTGGCGCCGAGCTCGGATTTGAGCAGTTCCGCCACCTTGGCCGGGCCGATCTTCTCCAGTTTGTCGATGCTGCGCAGCACCCCGGCGGTATCGGTGAGTCCGATGCCGTTGTAGAAGCCCTCCGCCAGTTTGCGGTTGTTGATCCGGAGCAGGAAGTCCGGGATTGGCAGGGCGCTCAGGGCCTCGGCAATGACCAGGGCAATCTCGACGTCGTAGCGGAACGGGAGTTCGCCGTCGCCCACAATGTCGATGTCCGCCTGGGTGAACTCGCGGGCACGGCCTTCCTGCGGACGTTCGCCGCGCCAGACCTTCTGGATCTGGTAGCGGCGGAACGGGAACGCGAGGTAGCCGGCGTTTTCGACGACGTACCGGGCGAACGGCACGGTCAGGTCGAAGTGCAGGGCCAGGGCGTGCGGATCGCCCTTGTGTGACTTGGCTTCCTCGCTCTCCTCGTCCTGCAGCCGGCTCAGCCCGTAGACCTCTTTGTCGATCTCGCCCTTGCGCAGCAGCTGCCCGACGGTTTCCACGGCACGGGTCTCGATCGAGGAAAAGCCATGGAGTTCGAAGACCCGGCGCAGCGTGTCCAGCACATGCAGCTCCACCAGCCGTTCCTCGGGAAGCCACTCGGGGAATCCGGACAGGGAGGCGGTGCGTGCCATGGTGGATTTTCTCCTCTGGTAAAACCGGCAGGAGCCTGCTGCGCCGCGTTGCGGCCGAAACGGGCCGTCCGAAACGGGGATCAGATGGGCAGCAGAGCGGCCGGTCATGCATAAACTGTGTGCGGCAGTCAGTTTATGCGTTCCGCGCCCGCAACTTCTAATGGGGCCGGCACGTCGGGACTGCCGGCAGCACTACCGCTGAACGCACGACGGCGCCCCGGCGCCGCACAGTTTCGGCCAGACAAGCAGGAGGACTTTTGGCGGCCAATTCACGGAGCGCCCGCGAAGCCAAGCGGCGCGTCCAGCAAATGGAGGCAAAGCGCGAGCTGCGCAAGGAGCAGGACAAGCGCCGGAAGCGCGACAACGTCCTCGCTATTGGCGCCGGCACCGCCGCAGTGGTGGTTGCCCTGGTGCTCCAGCTGACGGTCTTCTCGTCCAACCCGACCGAAGACGAATACGCCGCGGCACAGGCCGGGCTGACCAGCCCCTCCGCTACTCCTCCCGTTCCGCCGTCGCCCTCTGCCTCCCCCACCGCCAACGCCGAGAACATCCCGAAGCCCGAGACCGCGGCAGGCAAGACTTTCACCGGCGAACTCAAGCTCAACAGCGGCACGCTCGGCGTCGAACTCGACGGCACGGCGGCGCCCCAGGCGGCCGCCGTCTTCAAGTCTCTCGCGGACCAGAACTTCTACGCCGGGCTCAACTGCCACCGGCTCACCACGGCCGAGACCTTCGGCGTGCTGCAGTGCGGCTCCAAGTCCGGCGACGGCAGCAGCGACCCGAGCTTCACCTGGGGTCCGCTGGAAAACACCCCGCAGGACAACAACTACCCCGCCGGTACCATCGCTGTCGCCAGGAGCGGCGGAAACGCGTACGGCAACGGCACGCAGTTCTTCATCGTCTACAAGGACACCGTCATTCCGGCCGACGCCGCCGGCGGCTACACCGTGGTGGGCAAGGTGACCTCAGGCCTGGACGTGGTGAACAGCATTGCGGCCGCCGGACTAAAACCGGGTGATAACGCCACAGACGGCGCACCTGCGGAACCAGTCACGATAGACTCGTTCTCTCTGAAGTAACCAGCCGTTGCCCTTGTGGCCACGGCCCCGGTATTTCCCTCCAAGCGAAAGACTTCTAGCGGTGACAGACAGTCAGAAATCCGACGAAACAGTGTCAGCAGCAGCTGCCAACGAGACCGAAGCTGAGGCCAACGTGCCGGCTCAGGCGACCGACACTCCCGAAAACACGGTGCCGGAACCGGCAACTGAGCCGGTAACGGAGACGGCGACGGAGACGGCGACGGCGACGGAGGCCCCCGCGGCCGACGCCGGGACCTCCACCGCGGCTCCCGAGGCTGCGGCGGAGGAATCCGCGCCCGAGGCATCCGCGGCCGGCGCCGGGACCAGCACCGCGGCTCCCGAGGCAGCTGAGGCAACCGCTGACGAGGCCCCCGCGGAAGAAGCAGTACCTGCAGCCCCCGCCGCCACGACGCCGGCGCCGGCTCCCGCCCGTCCGGCGCCGTCACCGGCAGCATTCGCGGCCCGTCCGAAGGCCAAGCCCTCACCGGCCGCCCCCGCCGCCGCGCCGGCAGCAGTGTCCTCCGCCGCGTCGCTGGCCGAAGCGGCCCGCTGGGGCCGCGTTGAAGGTGACGGCCACGTTTTCCTGACCGTCGACGGCGAGGAGCATCCCGTCGGCCAGTACCCGGGCGTCAGCGATGACGAAGCCCTGGGCTACTTCGCCCGGAAGTTCGACGACATCGTCGCGCAGATTGTCCTGCTGGAACAGCGCGTCAGCTCCAAGGCGCCCACCACGGACATGCAGAAGACCGTTGCCCACCTGCGCGAGCAGCTGGCCGAGCGCAACATGGTAGGCGATCTTCGCTCCGCCGAGGCCCGCCTGGACACCCTCTCCCAGCAGATCACGGCGCTCGAAAAGGCTGAAAAGGCCGAACACGACGCCGTCCGCGCCGCCGAGCTGAAGGCCCGCGAGGCAATCGTCGCCGAAGCTGAAGAGATCGCCGGCCACGACCCGGCCCAGATCCAGTGGAAAACCTCTAGCGCCCGGATGAACGAACTGTTCGAGAGCTGGAAGACCGCGCAGAAGAGCGGCGTCCGTCTTGGCCGCAGCAACGAGGACGCCCTTTGGAAGCGCTTCCGTGCCGCACGCACCGTCTTTGACCGGCACCGCCGCGCGTACTTCTCCCAGCTGGACAGCAATAACTCGGCAGCCAAGGCCGCCAAGGAAAAGCTGATCACCGAGGCGGAGGCACTCTCGACGTCCACCGACTGGGGCTTTGCCGCGGGCGAGTACCGCCGGCTGATGGACCAGTGGAAAGCCTCACCGCGCGCCAGCCGCAAGGACGACGACGCCCTCTGGGCCCGTTTCCGTGCCGCGCAGGACGTCTTCTTCACCCACCGGCAGGCTGCCAACGATGAGATCGACCAGGAATATGGCGCGAACCTGGTGGTCAAGGAAGCCCTGCTGGCAGAAGCCAACGAGCTGCTCCCCATCACGGACCTTGCGGCCGCCAAGAAGGCCCTGCAGTCCATCCGTGACCGCTGGGAAGAAGCCGGCAAGGTTCCGCGCGCCGATATGGGACGCGTTGAAGCCGGACTCCGCAAGGTCGAAGACGCCGTACGCCACGCCGAGGACGAGAACTGGAAGCGGTCCAATCCTGAGACGAAGGCGCGCACCAACAGCGCTCTGACGCAGCTGGAATCCGCCATCTCCGGGCTCCGGGATGACCTCGCCAAGGCAGAGAAGGCCGGCGACGAGCGCAAGATCAAGGCCGCCAAGGAAGCCCTCGAGGCCCGTGAGGCCTGGCTGGAACAGCTTGAGAAGTCAGCGAGCGAACTCTCCTAGACGGTAGGCACCAGCCACTGAAGCTGGCTGTCTGATACAGGCCCCGCACCGGTTATCCACATGACCGGGACGGGGCCTGTTCGCCTTATCCAGGACCGGACAGGATGGCTGGATGGTCAATGTTTCCGGCCCTCCAGCGACCGCCCCGCCCCCGCCTCATTTGGCACAGTCTGACTTGGTGTTGTCCCGCGTGGCACCGTCTCACGCGGCGCCGCCCCCATTCGCACCGTCTCACTCGGCACCGCTTGAGCTCTACTCCCCCGGGGCGCTTTTCACCTGGCCCGAGCTGCAGGCCATGGCGTCCGACGGCGTGCTGACCCAGCTCTACCAGCGCGGCTATCTGCCCCCGGGCAGCCGGGCCACTCCGCAGCTCCGGGCCCGCGCCGCGGCCGTCCTCATCCGTCCGGCAATCCGGCAGCGGGTCGTTGCAGGAAGGATGACTGCGGCCTGGATCTATGGCTGCGCCGCTGAACCGGACCGGCTCGCCCTGCTTGTGGACGCCAACCGGCGGATTTCCAGCCTCAGGTCCATGCGGGGGTGCACGTTCCACGAAGTGCGCCTCGGCGCGTTCGACGTCGTGAGCCTGGGCGGACTGATGGTCTCCAGCCCGCTGCGGACCTCAGTGGACATCGCCCTGCACGTGGACGCCGAGCGTGCCATACCGGCCCTGCGCGCGCTCCTGGCCCAGCCCGCACTGGGCGTGCGGTTGCGGCTGCTCAGGCTCGCTGTGGAGGCCACCCCGAGGGTGCCGCACAAGAACGCCGCTCTGGCGAAGCTCGAGCACCTCCGGGCCGGCCCGGCGCCTTAGCCCGCGGCGGATCCGAAAGCGGCAGCGTATTAGCTCCGCCGCCGGTTGCCGGTAGTGCGGTACACGTCGAAGACGCCGTCGATGCGGCGGACGGCGCTCAGCACATGGCTCAGGTACTTGGGGTCGCCCATCTCGAAGGCGAACTTGGAGATCGCCACCCGGTCCGTGGACGTGTGCACGCTGGCCGCCAGAATGTTGACGTGGTTCTCGGACAGGATCCGCGTTACATCCGAAAGCAAGGATTTGCGGTCGAGCGCTTCGACCTGGATTTCGACCAGGAAGACGCTCGACTGCGTGGGTGCCCAATCGACCTCGACGATCCGGTCGGGCTGCTCCAGCAGTCCGCTGACGTTGGTGCAGTCCGTCCGGTGCACGGAGACGCCGGAGCCGCGGGTGACGAAGCCCAGGATCGGGTCAGGCGGTACCGGCGTGCAGCAGCGCGCGAGTTTCACCCAGACGTCGTCCACACCGCGCACCACGACTCCGGAATCGGAATACCGGGCCTTGGTGACCTGGGTCGGGATGGATACCTCGGTGAGGTCGTCCTCGGGGGTGTCGTTGCCGCCAAGGCTCTCCACCAGGCGTTCCATGACGGACTGCGCGGAGGTGTGCCCGTCACCCACACCGGCGTAGAGGCCGGAGATGTCGACGTACTTGAAGTCCTCGGCCACCGCGGCGAGGGCGTCATGCGTCATGAGGCGCTGCAGCGGGAGGTTCTGCTTGCGCATCGCCTTGGTCAGCAGTTCCTTGCCGCGGTCGATCGACTCCTCGCGGCGTTCCTTGCTGAACCACTGCCTGATCTTGTTTCGGGCGCGGGCGCTCTTGACGAAGTGCTGCCAGTCCTGGCTGGGCCCGGCCCCTTCGGCTTTGGAGGTGAAGATCTCCACCCAGTCGCCGTGGTTGAGTTCGCTGTTGAGCGGGACCAGTTTGCCATTGACGCGGGCGCCGATGGTCCGGTGGCCCACCTCGGTGTGGACGGCATACGCGAAGTCCACGGGTGTGGAGCCCGCGGGCAGGGCCATGACCTCGCCCTTGGGCGTGAAGACGAACACCTCACGGGCGTTGATTTCAAAGCGCAGGGAGTCGAGGAACTCCCCCGGGTCCGAGGTCTCCTGCTGCCAGTCAACGAGGGAACGGAGCCAGCCCATGTCGCCGTCGCGCGGGCTGCCCGGCCCGGCGGCCGTGCGGTTCGGCTGGTCCTTGTACTTCCAGTGCGCGGCGACGCCGTATTCGGCGCGGCGGTGCATTTCATGGGTACGGATCTGGATCTCCACGGGCTTGCCGCCCGGGCCGATCACGGTCGTATGCAGAGACTGATACATGTTGAACTTGGGCATCGCGATGTAGTCCTTGAACCGCCCCGGCAGGGGGTTCCAGCGCGAGTGCATCGCGCCCAGTGCCGCGTAACAGTCCCGGACGGAATCCACCAGGACCCGGACGCCCATCAGGTCGTTGATGTCGTCGAAGTCCTTATCCCGGACGATCATCTTCTGGTAGATCGAGTAGTAGTGCTTGGGCCGGCCCGTGATGGTGGCCTTGATCTTGGCCTCGCGCAGATCATCGGTGATCTGGTTGCGGATCACGGAGAGGTTCTTTTCGCGTTCGGGGGTCCGGTCCCCCACCATGCGCACGATTTCCTCGTAAACCTTCGGGTACAGGGCCGCGAAGGAGAGGTCCTCCAGCTCCCATTTGATCGTGTTCATGCCGAGCCGGTGCGCCAGCGGGGCGAAGATTTCCAAGGTTTCCCGCGCCTTGCGCGCCGACGACTCTGCCGAGACGAAACGCCAGGTCCTGGCGTTGTGCAACCGGTCGGCCAGCTTGATCATCAGGACCCGGATGTCCTTGGCCATGGCCACGACCATCTTGCGGACGGTCTCGGACTGGGCTGCCTCGCCGAAGCTGACCTTGTCCAGCTTGGTGACACCGTCCACCAGCATGGCGACTTCCGGCCCGAACTCGCCCCGCAGGTCATCCAGGGTGTAGGAGGTGTCCTCAACGGTGTCGTGCAGGAGCGCCGCTGCCAGTGTGGTTCCGCTGAGCCCGAGTTCGGCCAGGATGGTGGCCACCGCCACCGGGTGCGTGATGTACGGGTCACCGCTCTTGCGCTTCTGCCCGCGGTGGCAGCGCTCCGCCACAATGAAGGCACGCTGGATGAGGTCGAAGTCCTCTTTTGGGTTGTTGGCCCGGACCGTCCGCAGCAGCGGCTCAAGGATGGGGGAATAGGCGGGGGCGCCGCGTCCGGTCAAGCGGGCAAGCCGGGAACGGGTGCGTTCACGACGGCCGGGGAAAGTGGGGCGTGCGCCCGAGCTGTCCACGGGCACCGGCGGATCTGCGCGTCCGGGAGCCACCACGCCAGTCTGCGAACCCTGACCTGAAGCCTTAGCCACCGGCGCTGATGGCACCGGCGTCGAACGTTCTTCCAATGGAGCACCTCTCCGAACCCGTTAATTCTTCCAGTCTATTCCCGCAGCAGGATACTTCGATAACCGGCGGCCATACGGCGACGGGCCGGAGAGCGTCACGAATGACGTTCTCCGGCCCGTCGGACCGCGGGACAGTTCCCGGCGGCGGTGACCGGTCGGGCAGGACCGCTGCGGCTATGCCGTGGCGGGCTCCGCCGGGGACTCAGCCTTGGCAGCTTGGGCGCGGCGGTGAGCCACACGCTCGGCCTGCTTGACCAGTTCCGGTTCGCCCTGGCGCAGCCAGGCGTAGAGCGGCGCAGCGATGAAGATCGTGGCCGCAGTGCCGATCAGGATGCCGACGAACAGGGCCAGCGACAGGTCCCGCAGCGTTCCGGCGCCCAACAGACCCGCGCCGATGAACAGGATCGCACCTACGGGCAGGATGGCCACCATCATGGTGTTGATGGAGCGGACCAGGGTCTGGTTGACGGCGAGGTTGACTTCCTCGCCGAAGGTCCGCCGCGTGGAGGCCTGGAGGTCCGCTGTATTCTCGCGGATCTTGTCGAAGACCACCACGGTGTCATAGAGCGAGTAGCTCAACACGGTCAGGAAGCCGATGATCGCCGAAGGCGTGACTTCGAAATCGCTCAGGGCGTAGACGCCGGCGGTGATGAACATGGTCACCAGCATGCCGACGATCGCCGAGAGCGACATCTTCCAGGTCCGGAAGTACAGCGCCATCAGCACCGCGGCGAGTCCGACGAAGATTCCCAGGCCCAGCAGGGCCTGCTTGGTGACGTCGGCGCCCCACGTGGGGCCGATGAAGGTGGACGTCACCTCGTTGTCCGTCACTCCGTAGGCCTCGGTGAGGCCCGCCTTGATCTGGAGCGTCTCGTCGTCGGTCAGCTTGTCCGTCTGGATCCGCATCGTGTTGCCTGCGACGTTGGCCACCCGCGGGACACTACCGGAAACAACATCCTTGACCGCCTGCTCGCCCACGTTGGCGTCCGTGGTCTTCACGTTGGAGACGGTGAATTCCGAGCCGCCCCGGAATTCGATGCCGAGGTTGAAGCCGCCCTTGACGACAGGCAGGAGGATCGAGAGCGCCACCAGGACGGCCGCGATCAGGAACCAGATTTTCTTGGATCCGACGAAGTCGTACGAGCGCTTGCCCGTGTAGAGCTCGTTACCGAAATTGGCGAAGCTGGTGGCCATTTAGTTGCCCTCCTTGGTCGAGCTCTTGGAGGAACCAGCAAGCTGTTCCTGCCGTTCGGCGAGGCGTCGTTCTGCAATGGTCATCCGGCGTTCGGCTTCAGCCGCGGCGCCGGTATTCTTGGCACGGAGCGCGGCAACCTGGGCCGGCTTGTCCGCAGGGGTGCGGAACCGGCCCGCGCCCCGGTACAAGGGGACGGCGCCGAGGCTCTTCGGGTCCAGCCCGGAGAGCCGGTGGCCTTCACCGAAGAACTTGGTGCGGGCCAGCAGCTGCAGGGTCGGGTGGGTGAACATAAAGACGACGAGCAGGTCGGCCAGCGCGGTCAGGCCGAGGGTGAACGCGAAGCCGCGGACGTTGCCCACCGCCACGAAGTACAGGACGACGGCGGCCAGCAAGTTGACGGCCTTGGACGCCAGGACCGTGCGCTTGGCACGCTTCCAGCCGTTCTCGACTGCCGAGACAAGGCCGCGGCCTTCACGGAGCTCATCGCGGATTCGTTCGAAGTAGACGATGAACGAGTCCGCGGTCTGGCCGATGGCCACGATGATGCCCGCGACGCCCGCGAGGGACAGCCGGTAATTCTCGGTCCAGCCCAGGATGTCGATGGCCAGGAACGTCAGGGCGCCCGCGACCACGAGGGACGCGACGGTGACGAGGCCCAGTGCCCGGTACTGGAACAGGGAGTACACCACCACCAGCAGCAGGCCGATCAGGCCGGCGAGCAGGCCCATGCGGAGCTGCTCACCGCCGAGGGTCGCGGAGATCTGCTGTTCGCTCTGGATCTCGAAGCTGATCGGCAGGGCGCCGAAGCGGAGCTGGTCGGAGAGGGCCTTCGCGGACTGCTCGGTGAACCCGCCGGTGATCTGCGGGCGGCCATCAGTGATGACTGCCTGGGAGCGCGGGGCGGAGATGACCTGGTCGTCCAGGACGATCGCGAACTGGGACTTCGGATCCGAGCCGCTCTCACCGCCGGCTTCGACATAGAACTTGTTCAGCCGCTCTGTGACCGTCTTGAACTTGGCAGTGCCTTCGTCATTGAACTGGATGTTCACAGCCCACTCGTTGGTCACGGCGCCCTGGGCACCGCGCTGCAGCTGGAAGGTGGAACCGGAGATGCTCGATCCCTTGACCTCAACCGGGCCGAGGATGTACTTGATTGCGGGACGGCCCTCGGATGCAGGTTCGCAGGTGACCAGCGGCTTGGCCGGGTCGGAGCGTTCCTGCTTGTCCTGCGACGGGTTGTCGCAGTCGAGCGCCTCGAACTGCTTGTAGAGCTCGGGGGTAATCCAGTTCACGTCGCTGCCGTTGGCGGGCTCCGCGGTGGGCTTGGGCAGCTGGTCCTCCGGAGTCTGCGCCTCCGCGGGGACTGCCGCGCCGGGACCGGCCTGCAGCACAGGCCGGAAGTTCATGTCGGCGGATGCCTGGATCAGCGCTCGGGTTTCCTTCGACGGGGTGCCGGGAAGGCTGACCACGACGTTGCGTCCGGACTGCGTACTGATTTCGGCTTCGGCGACGCCGGAGCCATCCACGCGCTGGCGGATGATCGCCACGGCTTGGTTGAGCTGCTCTTCGGTGATGTCCGAACCGCCCTCAACCTTGGGCGCCAGGATCATCTGGGTGCCGCCTTCAAGGTCCAGGGCAAGCTTTGGAGCCCAGCTCGCCTGGCCGGCCATGGTGCCGCCTGCCAGGACAGCGGTCAGGACGGCAAGGATAACGCCGAGCCAGACCAGCACCCTGAGGGCTGTGTTTTTGGGGCCAGTTCGTGCCATTGTCGATCTTTCTATTATTTACGGAGGAACCGCCGGTGCAGACCAAGGAGGCCGCTCCGGCGGTTGCCCGCAACCGTTACTTCGCGGGATAGCTCAAGCAGGCAGACTAGCTGTCTTTCTTGCCTTCGTCGTTGAGGCGGCGCAGGGTTTCTTCCGGCGTCTCGTCGCGCGGGGCATCGTTGACCGTTGCGGCGCTGTCGGTGGTCAGGGAAGAGGCGTCGTCGGGGACAACCGTGGGCTCTTCAGCCGGGACAACCGGCTCGACGATCTTGGTGACGGCCTGGCGGTGCACGGTGGCGGTGTTGCCCGGGGAGAGTTCCAGCAGGACCTTGTTCTCTTCATCGTCGATCTCGACGATCCGGCCGTACAGGCCAAAGCTGGTCATGACCTCGACACCCGGAGCGAACTTCGACTGGAGCTGCGACTGCTGCTGCTGGGTCTTCTTGTTGCGGCGGAACATCATGAAGACGAAGACGCCGAGCATGGCGAACAGCAGGATGGTCATGATGTCGATGCCGCCGCCGGCCTGCGGCTGGGTCTGGGCAGAAATAAGTCCGAACACAGGAATAGTTCCGTTCTGTACTTGCGTAGCTGGTTTTACAGCAACGTCCGCTTCGCTTCGGGCTGGCCGGCAGCGAACCATGCCAAGCCGGCGGCCAGGTGGTGGCCGCGCACAGAAACAAAGACCCGAACGTGCCGAGCGTCATACCAGTCTACAAGGGAAAACGTGCCGGAGCGGTGCTATTGACTATTACGGATCCATTCCGGATCAGCGTCCTGGCCCAGCCCGCCCGCAATCCCGGGCTCGTCGTCGGAGGCTTCGAAGAGCTCCAGCGGGTCCTGCGCGAACACTCCGGCCGGAACCGCGAAGCCGAGGTGCGTCCAGGCGGGGGCGAGGGCGATCCTCCCCCGCGGGGTTCGTCCCAGCAGCCCCTCGCGGACGAGGTAGGGTTCGGCGACCGTTTCCACGGTTTCGGTCTCTTCGCCGACGGCGATCGCCAGGGTGGACAGGCCCACCGGTCCGCCGCCGAATTTGGTGATGAGGGCTTCCAGGACGGCGCGGTCCAGCCGGTCCAGGCCGCGCTTGTCCACTTCATACATGTCCAGCGCCGCGGAGGCGGCGCGGGCGTCGATCTGCTCGATCCCGTGCACCAGCGCCCAGTCCCGGACCCGGCGCAAGAGCCGGTTGGCGATGCGGGGTGTGCCGCGGGACCGCCCCGCGATTTCGCTGAACCCGGCGGAGTTGACCTTGAGGTCCAGGAGCCCGGCGGAGCGCCGGAGCACGAGTTCCAGTTCGGACACGGAGTAGAACTCGAGGTGGCCGGTGAAGCCGAAGCGGTCCCGGAGCGGCCCGGGCAGCAGACCGGCACGGGTCGTGGCGCCGACCAGGGTGAACGGCGGAAGTTCCAGCGGGATGGCTGTTGCGCCGGCGCCCTTGCCCACAACAATGTCAACCCGGAAGTCTTCCATCGCCATGTAGAGCATTTCCTCGGCCGGCCGGGACATCCGGTGGATCTCATCGAGGAAGAGGACTTCGCCTTCGGAGAGGGAGGAAAGGATGGCGGCCAGATCCCCTGCGTGCTGGATGGCGGGACCGCTGCTGATCCGCAGGGGGGCGTTCATTTCGGCGGCAATGATCATGGACAGCGTCGTCTTGCCCAGCCCGGGCGGCCCGGAGAGCAGAACGTGGTCGGCGCTGCGGCCGCGCATCCGGGAGGCCTCCAGGACAAGGGAAAGCTGTTTGCGGACCCGGTGCTGGCCCACGAAGTCGTGCAGGTTCTTGGGCCGGAGCGCGGCCTCGATGACCCGCTCCTCCGGTACCTCTCCCCCGCCCACCAGGGACGGCTCAGCCACGGGCGCCTATCCTGTTCCCCGCGCGGGCGCCGTCCTGGCCCAGCCAGCGGAGGGTGGCCCGCAGGATCTCGGCGACGTTGCCGTTCTCGGCCAGTTCGGGTGAATCCGCCAGGGACTTGTCGATGCTGGAGGTGGCGTCCTTCTCGGACCAGCCAAGGCTCGTCATGGCCGCGACGACCTGCGGCTTCCAGATTGCTTCGGCGGATGCGGCCGGAGCCGTGGTCCCCGCGGCGGTGCCGTGCGGCACCAGCTTGCCGGCCAGTTCCAGCACGATCCGCCCGGCGACCTTGGGGCCAATGCCGGGGACCTTGGTGAATGCTTTACCGTCCCCGGAGTGTGCTGCGACGCGGATCGCTTCCGGCTCGTGCACGGCCAGGACCGCCAACGCGAGCCGGGGGCCGACGCCGCTGACGCTGAGCAGGACGTCGAAGACCTCGCGTTCGTCGTCGCTGCCGAAACCAAACAGGGTGAGGGAGTCCTCGCGCACGATCAGGGAGGTGAAAAGCTTCCCCTCGTCGCCGACGCGGAGCCGGCCGAGGGTCTGTGGGGTGGCGTTCACGCTCATGCCGGCGCCGTTGAGGTCGATCACGGCGGAGGACAGGCCGACGTGCGCTACGGTTCCGCGGAGAAAACTGATCAAAGCCGGGCTCCTGAAAATTCAGCTGAAAATAGAACCGGGAGGACCCGGTTATCCGAACATATCTACGAATACCCTACCAAGCTCCGCGGCGGATCTGCCGGACATTCAGCGCGCCCGGCGCGCTTTGGCCTCGGCGTCCGCCCAGGCCCGTTGGGCCGGCGTCAGCGACTGGCTGCCCGGTCCGGTCGCGACCGAGCCCTTAGTGGTAGTCCCGCCGCCGGCCCGCCACGCATGGGTGATGGCCAGCGCCAGGGCGTCGGCGGCGTCGGCCGGTTTCGGCGGCGCGTCGAGCCGGAGGATCTTGGTGACCAGCTTGGTGACGGCGTCCTTGTTGGAGGTTCCGCTGCCGGTGACGGCGGCTTTGACTTCCGAGGGGGTGTGCAGTGCCACCGGGATGCCGCGGCGGGCCGCGGCTGCGATCACGACGCCGGAGGCCTGGGCGACGCCCATCACGGTGCTGACGTTGAGCTGCGAGAAGACGCGTTCGACGGCGAGGACGTGCGGTTCGTACTTGTCCAGCCACTCGTCGATGGAGGTGGCGATGACCAGCAGGCGCTGATCCAGGCTTTCCTCCGGTGAGCTACCGACGACGCCGAACGCCACCATGGTGGCGCGGCGGTTCTTCTCGACGTCCACGACGCCGATCCCGCAGCGGGTGAGGCCCGGATCGACGCCGAGGACGCGAAGGGTCACTCCGCTTCCAGTGCGGCCTGCACTTCGTCGCTGAGGTCGGCGTTGCTGTAGACGTTCTGCACGTCGTCGAGCTCTTCGAGCGCGTCGACGAGCTTCATGAACTTCTTGGCGGCGTCGAGGTCCAGCGGCACCTGCATGGAGGGAACAAATTCGGCCTCGTCGGTGTCGTACTCCATGCCGGCTTCCTTGAGCGCATCGCGGATGGCCTGCAGGTCGGTCGGCTCGGAGTGGATCTCGAAGCTGTCGCCGTTGTCCTTGACTTCCTCGGCGCCGGCGTCGAGCACTGCCATCAGGACGTCGTCCTCGCTCAGTCCGTTCTTCGGCAGCGAGACAACGCCCTTGCGGGAGAAGAGGTAGCTGACCGAACCGGGATCGGCGATGGTGCCGCCGTTACGGGAGATCGCGAGGCGTACTTCGGAGGCTGCCCGGTTCTTGTTGTCCGTCAGGCATTCGATCAGCAGCGCCGAGCCCTGCGGGCCGCGGCATTCGTACATGATCTCGGTGTAGTCCACGACTTCGCCGGTGAGGCCGGCGCCGCGCTTGATCGCGCGGTCGATGTTGTCAGCGGGGACCGAGGTCTTCTTGGCCTTCGTGACGGCGAGTTCCAGGCTCGGGTTGCCGGCAAGGTCCGGACCGCCCATGCGTGCGGCGACTTCGATGTTCTTGATCAGCTTGGCGAACGACTTGGCCCGGCGGCTATCGAGGATGGCCTTTTTGTGCTTGGTCGTCGCCCATTTGGAGTGGCCTGACATGCTTTACGCTTCTCCTCTGATCATTCGGATAAACAATTCGTGCACGCGCTTCTCCCCCGTCACTTCCGGGTGGAAGGAGGTGGCCAGCAGCTTGCCGGAACGCACAGCAACAATTCTAGCCGTCCCGGCCAGCGCCTCGGGGTGGGACGCCTTGGAGGGCTCCACTTCGGCGAGGACCTCCACGCCGTCGCCGACGCGTTCCACCCATGGTCCGCGGATGAAGACCGCATGGACAGGGGCCACGCCGTTGTCGGTGGCGCTGAAGCCGAGGCCCYTGAAGTCCAGGTCCGTCTCGAAGGATTCGCGTTGCCGGCCGAAGGCGTTCCGGCGCACCGTGATGTCGAGGCCGCCGAACGTCTGCTGCGGGTTGCCGGCGAGGTCCTTCGCGGGGTCGGTGATCTCATCCGCGAGGAGGATCATCCCGGCGCAGGAGCCGTAGACCGGCAGTCCGGCCTGGATGCGTTCGCGCAGCGGGTCGCGGAGCCCGAAGGCCCGGGACAGCTTGTCGATGGTGGTCGATTCGCCGCCGGGAATGATGAGTCCGTCGAGGCCGTCGAGTTCAGCCGGCCGGCGGACGCCGATGCCCGTGGCACCGGCGGCTTCCACCGCGTGGAGGTGTTCGCGGAAGTCGCCCTGGAGAGCCAGGACGCCGATCCGCAGCCCTGTTCCCACGCGGGAAGAAGGCTCGGAAGAGGGGTTGGTCATCCGAACAGCATAGTGCTCGACGCCCCGCACGGGGGCACGCGGCGCCGCCTCCCGGCGGGCTTCCATGCCGCCGCTGGGATATATTACAAAGCATGTTTTACTTCAGCGTTCCGCTCGGCAAGTTCGTTCGCCGGGTCTCCCGGCTCAGGGGCGGAGGCTCTGCCCTTCCCGGGCTGGTCGTCGAAAAAATCGACCCCGGCTTCATGCGCAGGACGCTGTCCACGCTGCCCCACGGCGTCGCCGTCGTCAGCGGCACAAACGGCAAGACGACCACCACAAAGATGGTGGTGGAGCTGCTCGAGAGCCAGGGCCTGAAGGTCTTCACCAACCGCACCGGCAGCAACTTCACCCGCGGTGTGGCCGCTGCGCTGCTCGGCGAGGTGGACTGGCGGGGACGGCTGGACGCCGACGTCGCCGTGCTGGAACTGGACGAGGCCCACGCGGTGCATTTCGTCAACCAGGTGCCGCCGCGCTACTGCCTGCTGCTCAACGTGCTGCGTGACCAGCTGGACCGTTTCGGCGAGATCGACAAAACGGCGCAGCTGCTGCAGCACATCGCCGCCAAGACCACGGGAACCGTCGTGCTGAACCGGGAGGACCCCCGCGTCGCCCGGATCGCGCAAACCCTCGACGGGCCCGACGTCCTCTACTTCGGCCTCGACGACTCGCTGCTGAGCACCTTCCCGAACGACGACGAGTTGCGGGCGGCCCCCGGCAGCCCGGTGCCGCCGGCTCCGCCCAAGCCGCACGCCGACGTCGTGCTCCGCCGGGTGGGTGCGGCGGACGCGGACTTTGAGTACGACGGCGCCACGGCCACGACGGCCATGAAGCTCCGCGGCGTCTACAACATCTTCAACGCCGCCGCCGCGCTGACCCTGGCCCGGGCCATTGCGGTTCGGGACACCGGGCAGGGAACGACGGCACTTGCCGACAACGACGGCCTTCTGGAGGCCCTGGCGCAAGTGGCGCCGGCGTTCGGCCGCGGTGAGAGCCTCGTCGTCGACGGCCTGCCGCTGGACCTGGTGCTGGTGAAGAACCCCAGCGGCTTCCGGCTGGGGCTGAAGTCCTTCCCGGCGGCCGGGTACGCCACGATGATCGCGATCAATGACAACTATGCCGACGGCCGCGACATGTCCTGGCTCTGGGACGTCGAGTTCGACACCCTTCGCGAGGGCGGCGTCGACCAGCTGAGCGGCTCCCGCGCGTACGACATGGCGCTGCGCCTGCAGTACGACGACGTTGCGATCGGCGCCGTGAACACCGAGATCGCCCCCGCGCTGGCGACCTTCATCAGCGGCGCCAAGGACAAACCCAAGCGGATCTTCTGCACCTACACAGCGATGCTGGCCATCCGCCGCGAGCTGTCCAAAATCACCACAGTGGAGGTGGTCTCATGACCCCCCAGCCCGATTCCGACCAGTCCAAGCTTTCCTTCGGGCACGTGCTTCCGCCCGAGGAATCCCCGGAACCCGGCAAGGGAACCATCCGGGTCCTGCAGCTGTACCCGCGGGACATGAACATCTACGGCGACTGGGGCAACGCCCTGGTGCTGGCACAGCGGCTGCGCTGGCACGGCTACACTCCCGAGCTGCTTGAGTACAACGTCGGCGACGAGTTTCCGGCGGACATCGACCTCGTCGTCGGCGGCGGCGGGCAGGACAGCGGCCAGCTGGTCATCCAGGACGACCTGCTGTCGCGGGAGGCCGTCCTGAAGGACCTGGCCGAGGACGGCACGCCCATGCTGGTGATCTGCGGCCTGTACCAGCTGTTCGGGAAGTTCTTCAAGACCCGGACGGGGTCCGTCATCCCGGGGATCGGCATCCTGGACGTGGAGACCCACGGAACCGACGAGCGGCTGATCGGCAACGTGGCGGTGTCCACCGGCGAGTTCGGCACCGTCCTGGGGTACGAGAACCACAGCGGCCAGACCACCCTCGGCCCGGGCGTCTCAGCGCTGGGAACCACCGCCAAGGGCACCGGCAACAACAGCAACGACGGCCAGGAAGGCGCCCGGTACCGGAACATCGTGGCGAGCTACCTGCACGGATCCCTGCTGCCGAAGAACCCTGCACTGGCGGACTTCCTCATCCGGACCGCCGTCGAACGCAAGTACGGCAGCTTCTCCCCCGGCACGCCGGACGACTCCTACGCCGTCCTCGCCCGCGAACACGCCTCCCGACGCC
The DNA here is from genome assembly GCF_052113365.1 of Arthrobacter sp. YAF17. Taxonomy (NCBI): domain Bacteria; kingdom Bacillati; phylum Actinomycetota; class Actinomycetes; order Micrococcales; family Micrococcaceae; genus Arthrobacter; species Arthrobacter sp. YAF17. Next base: position 547,825 of record NZ_JBFRDB010000001.1, read on the forward strand.
CGCGCTGAGCCGACGGCGGCGACGGCAGGGCGCCGTCAGCCGACTGCCGTCAGTATCGCCCACCCGGCGGCGATGATCCCGACGATGATCGCCGGCCGGTTCCATGACGAGCTGACGATGCCGGAACCACCCGTCAAACCCGCAATCCGCGCATCCTGCCAGGCAGCGACGATGGCATCCCGGCCGGTCGTCGTCTCTTTCTGGCTGATGCGCTCATTGCCCGGGAGGATGCTGAGCGGCCGGCTTTTCAGGTCGCTGACGTGGTCGAATCCGGAGCCGAAGGCACCCGGCGGCGTCGGGGCGCCCCAGCTGACGTACCGCCGTCCCGCGGCCCTGACCACCACGGTGTAACGGACCTCGACGTCGTCGACCGCGGCGAAAGGTATCCGGTGGTCGCGGAGTCCGTTGACGAGCTCGAACCCGTCCGCGTCTGTCCGGAGGAGCGGCCGCCACTGCGCCACGTAGACGAACCACGACGCCAGGAACAGCCACGGCGCCGCCTCCATGGCAGCCTCCGTTCTGCCGGCCAGCACCAGCCATGCCAGTACGACGGCGGCGCCCAGCCACACAGCGACGGCGACAGGCCGCGCAGATCCTGCCCGGTGTGTTTTGCCTCCCGACGGGGAGCCCGAGCTTCCCGGCGAGTGGTTCCGGCTGTTTGTGCCGCTGTTGTCTATCGTTCGCAATGGATCCCCCACCATCGGCCAACCGGCCGCGGCCAGTCCGGCCGCGTTGGGCCCAGCATAGTGCCGACAGCCGCCGTCGGACGCGAAATCGCGGGACAGCGGCGGGGGGGGCGGCGCGGTCCGGCGCCCCCGCAGTATCCCGATGATCCGGATTGACCGTGACAGCCCCGGCCGCGCGGACGTTGAGCAGCTCCTGAGTGAGCACCTCGCCGACATGTTCGCCACCTCGCCCGCCGAAAGCGTGCACGCCCTCGACCCTGCGGCGCTCTCCGGACCAGACGTCGCATTCTGGACCGCGCGCGAGGACTCGGGGGTGCTTGGCTGCGGTGCGCTGAAACTGCTCGAACCCGGCGAGTCCAAGACCAAACAAGGCGAAATCAAGTCGATGCGGACCGCGGCCCACGCACGGGGCCGCGGCATCGCCACGCTCCTGCTGGCCCACATCCTGGCCGAGGCCCGGCGCTGCGGTTATCACCGCCTGTATCTAGAGACCGGAAGCCAAGACTTTTTCGCCCCTGCACGCCGGCTGTACCAACGCCACGGGTTTAGCGTTTGCCCGCCCTTTGCCGGCTACGGGGAAGACCCGAACAGCGTCTATATGACCCTCGATCTGGGCCCGGCCGGAGGTTAGCCCCGCACGCCCAAGTTCACTCAGGCCGGGTCTCTGCTGCGGGCGGCGTACTCCAGCACGTCGCGGGCGATGCGTCCGCTGGAGGCGGCCCGGAGATGCCCCTTCCCCTCGTACCAAACGAGGGTGCAGTCCGGGATGAGCCCGGCCGTTTCGTGGGCGACATCGCGGGGGAAGAATTGGTCGGAGCCGCCACAGATCAGCAGCACGGGCCGCCGGATCAGCGGGAGCACTGCCCTGGAGTTGAAGGTCATTTCGCCCTGCACTTCGGTGAGCACATCCTGAGCGGGGAAATCGGCTCCGCTGAGGAGGCGCCGGCTGATCAGGGGCCCGATCAGCCGCCGCAGCCACATCATCCGCCGACCCGGCAACAGATACTCGGCGAAGACCGTGCCGGCCCCGTTGGTGTCACCCCCCGCCAGGGCCGTGGCCATCCGCGAATCGACGTCCTTGCCCCAGTCGCTCAACTCAGCGGCCGTGACCACCATGGCGATGTGACCGAAGGAGTCAGGGTGCCGCGCGGCCAGGTACTGCCCCACCATCCCGCCAAATGACTCCGCCACGACCAGGTCGACCCGCCCGCCGAACTGTTCGGCTATCAGCCGGGCGTAGTCGTCCGCGATGCCCGCAATCGTGTGCTCCGGCGGCATTCCCCGGCGGCGGGTGACAACCCAGACAGCGTAACCGGCGCGGAGAAAGCCATCGAACTGCCGCCGGATCACTCCTCGGAACATTCCTTTGGGAACCGTGCTGCCGGGGCCTCCCTGGATGAAGAGGAGCGTTTTCGGGCCGTTGCCCCATTTCAGGTACTCCATGCCGTTCGGGAACCTCCCGTTCCGGGGTTCCCGGTCCGCCGTCGATACTTTGCCCACGAAAGCCTCCTGTCCTCGTCTGACAGGGCTGACTTCTTGAGCGCCCGCGTCACCATCACGGTATTCGCCGGCCGGTATCAGGGCAAGATCCGCTGGCCCTCCGACGGTTCCGGTTCCTCAAAGATCCCGGCCAGTTGCCGGACGTCCGCCTCCCCGAGCCGGTGTGAACCCGCCTCACACCTCCCGGCGCGGCCGGCCGCGCTTTCGATGGAAGCCTGCAGCGGTGTCCGCACATAGTGGACGACGACGGCGGCGCCGGCCGCCTCTGCTTTGCCGGCGCCCGGGAGGCCGCACAGCAGGTGGACGGTCGAGTGCACGGGCGCCGCCCGCCGTCGTTCTTCCAAACCCTACGGTTCCTTGGTGATGAGCAGTTCGTGGGCGCCCGCAGCCGCGGCCCCCATCGACTCGACCACGGTCTGGGTGCGCTTACGGGTGGCAGCGTCGGCCGCGGCACTCGCGCAGGTCCCCTGCGGGGCATCGGACGCCACCGAGCACCAGCGGTACGGTCCGCGGACAATCACCGACGGCGCCCAGACCAGGTCGGAGGCGGTCCACTTGCCTGCCGCGTCCTCGCTGAACTGGACCCGGACCAGCAGACCCTCGTTGTTCACCCTGTAAGTCGGTGAGAGCTCCGTGATCCCGTTGCCCAGGCCGTAGACAATCCAGGTTCCCTTGTAGTGCTCGATCGGCAGCACCGAGTGCGAGTGGTGGCTGTAGATCATGGTGAACTGCCCGCTGTCCGCGAGGGCATGCGCAACGCTGGTCTGCTCGGCGTTGGGCACACTGGAATACTCGTCGCCGGCGTGCATCGCGGCCAGCACGATGTCCGCACCGAGATCCCGGGCCTTCTTCGCCTTGGCGATCATAACGTCGGGGTCGAGCATGTCCACCTGCCAGGCAGCCTCCGGGACCTGCCCGTTCAGACCGTACGTCRCACTGATCACGGCGATCTTGGCCGCGGCGGTCTGCAGGATCAGGACGCCTTGGGAATCGGCCTCGGTCCGGTAGGCGCCGGTGTGCTGCACCCCGGCGGCGTCGAGCGCATCCAGCGTGCGGACCAGCCCGGCGGTTCCGCGGTCGACCGTGTGGTTGCTCGCCGTCGTGCAGGCCTGGTAGCCGACCTGCCGGGTGGCGGTGATGATCTGCGGCGGAACATTGAACGAGGGGTACGCGGAGAAAGGCCCGGCGGGTCCGGCCACTGGTGTTTCCAGGTGGCAAACGGCGAGGTCGCTCTTCTCGATGTACGTGCGCTGGCCCTCGAGCAGCGGCCCGAAGTCCAGCCCCTTGGCGCCGGTGGCCAGTGCGTCCGCGCGGGCCTGTTCCCAGAGCTGGGCGTGGACCAGCATGTCCCCGGTGACCACGACCGAGGCGCAGCGCTCGGCCGCGCAGCCCGGACCCTTCCCCGGCGTCGGGGTCGGGGCCGCCGTAGGAGTGCTCGACGCCGGCGCTGTCGTCGATGCTGCCGGCCCGGTTTCTGCCGGCCCGGCGGTGGTGCCGGCGGCCGCCGGGGAGCCCGACGCACTGTTATCCGGACCGGCGCCGACGCTGCAGGAGGCCACAGAAGCCGCGAGGGAAACCGCTGCGGCGGCGGCGAGAAGGCGGACTCGCAGCCTTGGGGTGATGGTACGCATGGCGCCAATCCTACGGTGGCGGCGGTCACAACACGCGCGGCAGGCCGTTGAGAACTCACCGCCGACATGAAAGAGTTATTTCATGACCAATCCCCTGATGAGCCCCAGCCCCCTGCCGTTCGGCCTGCCGCCGTTCGCGGACATCGCCTCCGGGCATTACGCCGAAGCCGTCGAGGCCGGCCTCGCCGAGCACCTCGCCGAGATCCAGGCGATCGTGGACACGCCGGAGCCAGCCACTTTCGAGAACACCGCACTGGCCATGGAGCGGTCCGGGCAGCTCCTGCAGCGTGCGGCGGCGTCCTTCTTCACCCTCGTCTCTGCCGATGCCTCGGACGCCATCCGCGACCTCGAGACCACACTGTCCCCGCGGTTCTCCGCCCACCAGGACGCCGTCTACCTCAACCGCGGGCTGTTCGAACGGTTCGCCGCCGTCAACACCGACACGCTCGACGCCGAATCCGCCAGGCTCGTGGACGAGTACCTCAAGGAGTTCCGCCAGACCGGCATCCAGCTCGACGACGCCGGCCAGGAACGGCTCAAGGCCGTCAATGCCGAGCTTTCCCGGCTGGGCACGGAGTTCGGCCAGCGGGTGAAGGAAGCGATGAAGTCGGCCTCGCTGCTGCTCGACGACTCCGCCGACCTCGCCGGCCTGCCCGCCGACGATGTTGCCAGCGCCGCGGAAGCCGCCCGCACCGCCGGGCACGAGGGCAAGTTCCTGCTCACCCTTATCCAGCCCAGCAACCAGCCCGCCCTCGCCGCCCTGGACAACCGCGACGTCCGCCGCCGCCTGTACGAGGCCTCGATCGGCCGCGGCAGCGACGGGGGTTCCTTTGACGTCCTGGACCTGGTCAAGGACATGGTCCGGCTCCGTGCAGAGAAGGCCTCCCTCCTCGGTTTCGCCAACTACGCCGAACTCGTCGTGGACCAGCAGACCGCACCGGACTTCGCCGCGGTGCAGACCATGATGAACCGGCTCGCGCCGGCAGCCGTCCGGAACGCCGACGCCGAAGCGGAGGCGCTGGCTGAAGTCGCCGGCCACCCCCTCGAAGCCTGGGACTGGGCCTACTACTCCGCGAAGGTCAAGCGCGAACGGTACGCCGTGGACGAGCAGGCTCTGCGCCCCTACTTCGAGCTGGACCGCGTCCTCAACGACGGTGTCTTCTTCGCCGCCAACGCGCTCTACGGCATCACGTTCCACGAACGCGGCGACCTCGCCGGCTACCACCCGGACGTGCGCGTCTGGGAGGTTCGCAACTCCGACGGGACCGAGCTGGGCCTGTTTTTGGGCGACTACTACACCCGCGAATCCAAGCGGGGCGGAGCCTGGATGAACTCCCTCGTGGAACAGTCCGGGCTGCTCAACACCCGGCCCGTGGTGATCAACAACCTCAACATCTCTAAGCCGCCGGCCGGCGAACCTACGCTCCTGACGCTGGACGAACTCCGCACCACGTTCCACGAATTCGGCCACGCCCTGCACGGTCTGTTCTCGTCGGTTACGTACCCCCGGTTCTCCGGCACGGCCGTGCCGCGGGACTTCGTGGAGTACCCCTCGCAGGTGAACGAAATGTGGATCATGTGGCCGGCAGTCCTCGCCAACTACGCACGCCACCACGCCACCGGCGAGGCGCTGCCGCAGGAGGTGGTGGACAAGCTCGACGCCGCGCAGCTGTGGGGCGAGGGCTTCGGCACCACCGAGTACCTGGGTGCTGCCCTGCTGGACCTCGCCTGGCATGTGCTGGGCGGGTCCGATGTCCCCGATGACGTCCTGGAGTTCGAGGCCAAGGCACTCGCCGCGGCCGGCGTGGCACACCACCTGATCCCGCCCCGCTACCGCACCGGCTACTTCCAGCACATCTTCGCCGGCGCGGGCTACGCCGCGGGCTACTACTCCTACATCTGGAGCGAGGTGCTCGACGCCGAAACGGTGGAATGGTTCAAGGAGAACGGCGGGCTCACCCGGGCCAACGGCGACTTCTTCCGCGCAGAGCTGCTCTCCCGGGGCAACAGCCGCGACCCGCTTGATTCCTTCCGGGCCTTCCGCGGCCGCGACGCCGAACTGGAACCGCTGCTGAAGCGCCGCGGCCTCGACTAAGCAGCCCCAACGACGAGTCCGGCCCGCCACCTGGATAGGTGACGGGCCGGACTCGTTCAATCAGGAGCGGAAGGCGCAGGGCGGTGTGATCCGGCAGCGTGCGTAAAAGGGGCCCCGCGCCCCAACCAGCAGCTCAGCTGCCAACGAGGCGCGGGGAATAGCACGCAGAGGATCGCGCCGTCAGGCGCCGGAGGAACGCGAGTTACCAGCCGCGCTGGGCGAGGCGGTGCGGCTCGGGGATCTCGTCCACGTTGATGCCGACCATGGCTTCGCCCAGGCCGCGGGAGGCCTTGGCGACTTCTTCCGGGTCGTCGAAGAAGGTGGTGGCCTTCACGACGGCGGCGGCACGCTGGGCCGGGTTGCCGGACTTGAAGATGCCGGAGCCGACGAACACGCCGTCGGCGCCGAGCTGCATCATCATCGCGGCGTCGGCCGGGGTGGCGATGCCGCCGGCGGTGAACAGCACGACGGGGAGCTTGCCGGTGGAGGCCACTTCCTTGACCAGTTCGTACGGGGCCTGCAGTTCCTTGGCGGCGACGTAGAGCTCGTCCTCGGGCAGGGCGGCGAGCTTCTTGATCTCGGCGCGGATCTGGCGCATGTGGGTGGTGGCGTTGGAGACGTCGCCGGTACCGGCCTCGCCCTTGGAGCGGATCATGGCCGCGCCCTCGTTGATGCGTCGCAGGGCCTCACCGAGGTTGGTGGCGCCGCAGACGAAGGGAACGGTGAAGTTCCACTTGTCGATGTGGTGGGCGTAGTCGGCCGGGGTCAGGACCTCGGACTCGTCGATGTAGTCCACGCCGAGGGTCTGGATGACCTGGGCTTCGACGAAGTGGCCGATCCGGACCTTTGCCATAACGGGGATGGACACGGCAGCGATGATCGCGTCGATCATGTCCGGATCGGWCATGCGGGAGACGCCGCCCTGGGCGCGGATATCGGCGGGAACGCGTTCCAGCGCCATGACTGCCACGGCTCCGGCATCTTCAGCGATGCGGGCCTGCTCGACGTTGACGACGTCCATGATGACGCCGCCCTTGAGCATCTCCGCCATGCCGCGCTTGACGCGGTTGCTGCCCGTAACGCTCTTCGCGGACGCGCCGGCTTCGCTGCTTACATCAGGTGTAGACACAAAAACCCCTATGGGTAGATAGATGACCTCGCCGGATCGCGGACGGCACACAAATGCCGCGTCGCACACACCGGATTACCGGATCCATTGGCCGGTAGTGCTAATACTAGTCCCCCGCCGCGCCCGGCTGAATTCCGGTTACACCCCGCGGGACAGGCCGAAGCCGCGCGCTCAGGCGGCCTGTCCGGTCGCGGTCCCCTCGGTCTCCTCGAGCGACTGCCGGCGGACTGTGATGATCCGCTGGATGACCGTCACCAGGCTTGCGGCGGCCAGCAGGCACAACGTTCCGAACAGCACCACCGTGGGCAGGCCAAGGCCGGTGAAACCGGTGACCACCAGGACCGACACCAGCCGCTCGGCACGCTCTGCGATGCCCACGTTGGCCTGGAAGCCCAGCGCCTCCGCCTTGGCGCGGGCGTACGAAACCACCATGCCCAGGACAAGGCAGACGACGGCGGCAATCGCTACTGCGGCGTCGTCGCCCCCGGTGAAGAACCAGACCGCGACGCCGGCGAACAACGCCCCGTCGGCGACGCGGTCCAGGGTGGAATCCAGGAAATTGCCCCAGCGGCCTCCGCCCTTCTGCATCCGCGCCATGATCCCGTCGATAACGTCGGAAAAAATGAAGGCGGTGATGAAGAGGGTGCCCCACCAGAGCTGGCCCAGCGGGTAGAACACCAGCGCACCGACCACGACGCCGAGGGTGCCGACGATGGTCACGGCGTCCGGGGACACCCCGATCCGGAGCAGCCAGCAGGCAAGCGGGGAGAACAGCGCGGTGAAGAACCCGCGCGCGTGCCTATTCAGCATCAGTCRCCCCGGCGGTGGCCTGCGGCCAGGCTTCCGCGACCTGCTGGCGGACCTCGCCCAGGGTCTGCGTGATGGCCTTGGTCTGGGCGATGATCGGGAAGAAGTTCCCGTCCCCGCCCCAGCGCGGCACCACATGCTGGTGCAGGTGACCGGCGATCCCCGCGCCGCCGGTCACGCCCTGGTTCATGCCCAGGTTGAAGCCGGTGGGGTTGGCGACCTTGCGCAGCACACGCATGGCCGTCTGCGTCAGCTCGGCGAACTCCGCGGTCTCCTCCACGGTCAGGTCCGTGTAGTCGGGAACGTGCCGGTACGGGCAGACCAGCAGGTGGCCCGGGTTGTACGGGAAGAGGTTGAGCACGACGTAGCTGGTCCGCCCGCGGTAGACGATCAGTGAATCGTCGTCCTCCCGTTCAGGCGCCACACAGAACGGGCAGTCGTCCACGTTCTTGAACTGGTGCTGCCCGCCCTTGATGTAGGCCATCCGGTGCGGAGTCCACAGGCGCTGGAACGCGTCCGGCACCCCGGCCAGGCCAAAGTCGTCGGTCACGCCGTCGTCCCCCGGATACTCCGGAGCGGCCCCTGTGGTTTCCTGCACGTGCTGCTCCCCCGCTAGCTGGTCCGGTTGCGGACGGCGTCAACAATCCGCTGGACGGCCTCGGCCACCGGCACGCCGTTGTCCTGGCTGCCGTCACGGAAGCGAAAGGAAACGGCGCCGGCGTCGGCGTCGTCGCCCCCGGCGATCAGCACGAACGGGATCTTGTCCTTGCTGGCGGTGCGGATCTTCTTCGGGAAACGGTCCGAGGAGATGTCCACCTCGGCACGGATGCCCGCGGCCTTGAGCTGGTCCACGACGTCGAACATGTAGTCGTTGAACGCCTCGGCCACCGGGATGCCGACCACCTGCACGGGGGCCAGCCAGGCCGGGAAGGCACCGGCGTAGTGCTCGGTCAGCACACCCATGAAGCGTTCCACCGAACCGAACAGGGCGCGGTGGATCATGACCGGTCGCTGGCGGGTGCCGTCCGCAGCCTGGAACTCGAGCTCGAAGCGCTCGGGCAGGTTGAAGTCCAGCTGGATGGTGGACATCTGCCAGGTGCGGCCCAGGGCATCCTTGGCCTGGACGGAGATTTTGGGGCCGTAGAACGCGGCTCCGCCCGGATCCGGAATGAGCTCCAGGCCGGAGGCTTCGGCCACTTCGGCGAGGGTGCGGGTGGCTTCGTCCCAGGCGTCGTCGTCGCCGACGAACTTGTCCGGGTTCTTGGTGGAGAGCTCCAGGTAGAAGTCGTCCAGACCGTAGTCCTTGAGCAGGCCCAGCACGAAGTTCAGGGTGCCGGTGAGCTCGTCCTTCATCTGCTCGCGGGTGCAGTAGATGTGGGCGTCGTCCTGGGTCATGCCGCGCACCCGGGTGAGGCCGTGCACGACGCCGGACTTCTCGTAGCGGTAGACGGAGCCGAATTCGAACAGCCGCAGGGGCAGTTCGCGGTAGGACCGGCCGCGGGAACGGAAGATGAGGTTGTGCATCGGGCAGTTCATCGGCTTCAGGTAGTAGTCCTGCCCGGGCTTGCGCACGGTGCCGTCCTCGTTCAGTTCCGCGTCGATGTGCATCGCCGGGAACATGCCTTCCTTGTACCAGTCCAGGTGGCCGGAGACCTCGTAGAGGTGGCCCTTGGTGATGTGCGGGGTGTAGACGAAGTCGTAGCCGGCATCGACGTGGCGCTGGCGGGAGTAGTCCTCCATGGCCTTGCGGATGATGCCGCCCTTGGGGTGGAACACCGGCAGGCCGGAGCCCAGCTCGTCCGGGAAGGAGAACAGGTCCAGCTCCGCGCCGAGTTTGCGGTGGTCGCGGCGTTCGGCTTCGGCGATGCGCTCCTGGTAGGCCTTGAGGGCGTCCTTGGTGGGCCAGGCGGTGCCGTAGATCCGCTGCAGCTGCTGGTTGTTCTGGTTGCCCAGCCAGTAGGCGGCCGAGGACCTGGTCAGGGCGAAGGCGTTGGAGATGAGCTTGGTGTTGGGCAGGTGGGGGCCGCGGCACAGGTCGCACCAGACACTGTCCCCGCTCTTGCGGTCCACGTTGTCGTAGATGGCGATGTCGCCGGCGCCGACCTCGACGTTGACGCCTTCACCGGCGTCGGCGGCCTCGTTCTTCTTGCCGAGCAGTTCGAGCTTGTACGGCTCGTCCTTCATTGCCTCGCGGGCCTCGTCCTCGGACACCACGCGGCGGACGAACTTCTGGTTCTGGTTGATGATCTTGAGCATCATCTTTTCCAGGGTCTTCAGGTCTTCCGGGGTAAACGGCTCCTCGACGTCGAAATCGAAGTAGAAGCCGTCGGTGATGTACGGCCCGATGCCAAGCTTGGCGTCCGGGCGCAGCTGCTGCACGGCCTGGGCCATGACGTGGGCCGTGGAGTGGCGCAGGACGTTGAGTCCGTCCGGGGAATCGATGGTGACGGCCTCGACCGTGGCGTCCTCGGGCAGCGGCTGGTCCAGGTCCTTGAGCTCGCCGTTGACGCGGGCCACTACGACGTCGCGGCGCTCAAAAAAGAGTTCCGCGCCGGTGGTCCCGGTAGTCACCTTGGTCTCTTCGCCATCGACGAGAAGGGTGATCTGCTGGGCATCTGACACGGGTGTCTCCTATTCAAAGTTAAGGCTTCGTAGCTTGTGGCGTACGGGGACCACAGCCAGCCTCGTCCATGCTATCGGTTTCTGAAGAGGCCAACCAACGCGCCACTCAGCCTCCCAGCCCGGTAATTGCGAGGTGGCGGGTGATGCCGTCAAGGGGTCCCGGTGGCTCGGGTTCCCGGGTGTCCGGGATTCCGGAGGCCGGGACCGGGAAGGGCAGGGTCTCGGTGCGGCTCAGGTCCCAGGCCATGCTGGCGCTGATGCTGATGCCCCGCGGCCCGGTCCGCCGGGTGGTTCCCCGGATTAGCAGCAGCCGGGTGCCGAACAACAGTGGACCTGCCAGCTCCTGGGCCTCATGGAAGAAGACCGAGTCCACGCAGCCCGTGCCGTCGTCGATGCTGATAAATACCACCCGGCGGCCGCCCCGCATGGGAGGGGTCTGTGTGGCGACGCGGACTCCGGCGACCAGCACCTCGGTGCCGTTGCGCAGTCCCAGCAGCTTGTCCGCGGTGGTGACGCCGAGGCGGTCCAGGAGCGGCCGGTGGCTGGCCATCAGGTGGTCGCTGACGTCAACGGCCATCAGGTCCAGCTCGGCCCGGACGGTATCCACCAGGGTGGGGGCGGGCAGCAGGGCCTTGAGGTTTTTCAGTTCGACGTCGCCCAGCGGCAGTGCGAGCTGCCCTTCGATCACGTCCACACCCTTCCGGTGTGGCCGGCTTTGCAGTGTCTGCAAGTGCTGGACCAGGTCGGCGCGGTTGGCGGTCCCGCCGGAGGCGCGGTGGAGGGAATCGAAGGCGCCCAGCTGGGCCAGCCGCTGGATGCTGGGTTTGCTCAGCCGGGACCTGGCCCGCAGGTCCGCGAGCGAGTCGTAGGGCTGACCGGCCACGATCCGCTTCAGCTCGGTTCCCGAGAGTCCGTAGATGCCGTTCAGGCTCAGCCTGATGCCCAGCTTTCCGCGGTCCGGGCCGGCGGCCACCCGCTCTACCCTGTACTCGGCCTGGCTGCGGTTGATGTCCAGGGGCAGGATGGGGATTCCCAGCCGCCGCGCCTCTGCCACCAGGAGCCGCTTGGGGTACATGCCCGGATCGTGTTCCCACAGCCCGGCGAGGAACGCCTCCGGATGGTGGGTCTTGAGCCAGGCCGACTGGTAGGTGGGCACGGCAAAGGCGGCGCCGTGGGCTTTGCAGAACCCGAAGCTGCTGAAGGCCTTGAGGGTGCCCCAGACCTTGTCCACCACCTCGGGGCTGTACCCCCGGGCCCGGGCCTCCTTCCGGAAGAACTCCTCCACCCTGTATTCCAGGACCTCGTTGCCGAGGGCGCGCCGGAATTCGTCCGCACGCGCCAGCCCGCATTCGGTCATGACGTCGAAGGTCTTCAGGATTTGCTCATGGAAAACGGTGACCCCGTGCGTCTCCTGGAGGACCGGCTTGAGGTCCGGGTGCGGGTAGACCTCGGGGGCGAAGCCGTGCCGGTGCTCCAGGAAGGGCCGGACCATGTCCGATTTCATCGGGCCCGGCCGGAACAGGGAGATGTCGATAATGAGGTCGTTGAACTCCCGGGGGGCGAGTTTGCCGATCAGCTCCCGCTGGCCCGGGGATTCGATCTGGAAGCAGCCCAGGGTGTGGGTGCTGCGGATCAGCTCGTAGGTGGGTTCGTCGTCGAGCGGCACGGCGTTGAGGTCGATGCTGCCGTCCTCGGCGATGTAGTCCGGACCCGTCCCGTCCGGCCCCGCCGGGTGCGCCCCGGCGGCCACCACTTCGGCTTTGGAGGGATGCAGGCGGATGACCTCGCGGACGGCGAAGGCCATGGCGCTTTGCATCCGGACCCCCAGGACGTCGAGTTTGAGCATGCCCATCGGGTCCATGTCGTGCTTGTCGAACTGGCTCATGGGCAGGCCGAGTCCGCTGGGCTGCACGGGCGTGCGGTCCAGCAGGGTGGCGTCCCCCAGGATGACCCCGCAGGGGTGCATGGAGATATGGCGCGGCAGCCGGTCCAGCCGTTCGGTGAGGTCCACCAGCAGGTCCAGCTGCTGGTTCCCGCTGAAGTCGCGCTGCCCCACCCGGATGGCAAATTCCTTCAGCTCGGGCTTCTCCTCGAGGGCTTCGCGGAAGTTCCGGGCCGAGAAACGCCACAGCTGCTTGGCGATGTCCCCGATCTCGCCCTCCTCCATGCCCAGGGCCAGGCCGGCGTCGCGCACGGCACCGCGGGCGCGGTAGCCGTTCTGCATGCTCATCAAGGTGACGCGCTCGGAGCCGAAGCGCTCAAAAATCTTGCGGTACACGTTGTGCCGTTCGGCGCTTTCGACGTCGATGTCGATGTCCGGCAGGGTGGCACGGTCCCGGGAGAGGAAGCGTTCGAAGATCAGGTCGTGCTGCAGCGGGTTCACCTGGCTGACGTCGATCAGGTAGTTGACCAGGCTGGATGCCCCCGAGCCGCGGGCGGCCGCCCGGACTCCCATGTCCAGGATCATCCGGGAGACTTCGGCAACGGTCAGGAAGTACGCGGCGAAGCCGAGGCTGTCGATGATCCGCAGCTCGTGTTCCAGCCGCGAGCGCAGCTCCCCGGCGGGTTTGCCGGCGATCCCGGGGAAACGCCTGCTGATGCCTGCTTCGCACCGCTGGGTGAGCTCGAGGAGGGCGTCCCCGGCGATCCCGATCACCGAGGCTTCCGGCACCACCGGCTGTTTCCACCCCATGTCCGTCACCGGATCCATCCGGCAACGGTCCGCGAGCGCCTCGGTCTGCGCCATCAGGCTCTTGAGGTCGGCGGCACCGTATCCGGCGGCGTGCATGATCTCCTTGCCGAGCTGGAGCATCCGGTCCGCGGATTTGAGCCAGCCCTGCCCGTTGGGCTGCAGCAGCGGGGCAGCGGAAAGTTCGGGCAGCGATTTCAGTGTGCGGGCGGAGTCCAGCACATCCGCGGTGGCCGCGCCGTCCTCTGCCACGTAACGCACGGCGTTGCTCAGCATGGCTGGCACCCCGTGTTCGGCGGCGAGTTTGAGCATCCGTACCGCGTGGGCGGTGCTGAGCGGTTCCCCGGGCGGGCTGAGCTGGCTGACCACCTCGGCGGCAATGGTTCCGGCCGGCATGGCGTCGAGCCAGCGTTTGAACAGGGTGCGGGGGCGCAGGTAGCGCCTCCCTCCCATGGCGCGTCCGACGTCGGAGTCCGGCCCGATCAGCACGGTCAGCACCGGCTTGAGCGTTTCCGGGTGCAGGGTACGGGAGGCCAGCTCTGCCCGGGTCACGGCGACGGGCACCGCTCCCCCGGCCTTTCCAGTGGTGCGGGCATGGGCATCGGAGATCAGCCGGCACAGCGCACGGTAGCCAGCGCCGTCGTTATGCCCATGGGCCAGCACGACGACGCGTCCTCCCACCTGGGTGCGGAGGTCGCCGTCGTCGTCAAAGACCGCAAGGTCCACTCCGACGATCGGATCCAGCCCGGCCGCCATGCAGGCCTTCAGGTGCTTGACCGTCCCGTAGAGGCCGTCGCGGTCTGTGCAGGCGAGCGCCGTCGCCCCGTCTGCGGCGGCGGCTACCGCCAGCTCATCCGGCCAGGAGACCCCGTAGTGGGCGCTGAAGGCGGTGGAGACATGGAGATGGGTGAAGCTCATGCCGATTCGGGTTTCCGGTGAAGCAGGGCGTCATGGATCCTCAGCAGGCGCCAGCGTCCGCTGCCGACATGCCGGGTGAGGTCAAGTGTGAGGCTTTCCGGGTCGGGGGAATCTGCCCGGCGCACCTGAACCCGCCAGATTTCGTGGTCCACGAGTCCCGGGCCGCTGCCCAGCGGCGCCCGCTGCTCTTCCGCCCACCATTGGCGGCGCTCAAACCAGCGGACCGGTTCGGCGCAGACGGTGTAGTGCCGGCCTGCCCAGTCCAGCTTCAGGGGCTGGCCGGAGGGTGTGCAGACGACGTCCACCGACTCGCTGAACATGCCCATCGTGCCTCCCGGACCGCGCCATCTGTAAGAACCATCTGGCCAAACAGCCAGCAACTATTCGAACATATCTTCGAACAATTCCAGTCTACGACGGCGCCGGGGGAAAACCTAGATCAGGGGTGGACGGACGCAGGCACAGGTAGCAGGATTGATCCATGAGCTCCCATAACGCACTTCTGAAGCAGGTAAGCATCGCCGCCGAGGACACGTCCTTGGTGGCGAAGTTCGATATAGACGGAAACATCCCCGGCCAGGGCGCCTACGTGGTGGGGCTGTTAGCGGCGACTCCCGATCATTCCCACCAGCGACGCATGGGGATCGAGTTCATGAACGGGGAAGCTGTGTCCTTCTATTGCTTCAGTCATGACGGCACGGAGGAGAACTTTGACCTCAAGGGAGTTGAGCACTCCGGCAACACCATTACCGGGCACTTTCCGCTGAGCACCATCATGGGCCTGGCCAAGGGGCACCTCATGACGGCCTTCAGCGACTGCGACGGCCGCGACTACCAGGCGAACGTTCCGGTGGAGGAGGCCCTCTAGGCCCCTCGCCCTAGGAGCTGGCTTTGTAGACTTCCAGCTCGAGCGTGATGAACGCGTCGATCATYGCCCGGTASGTCTTCTCRACRAGKTCGACGTCGATATCCTTATTTTCCGCCGTGGCGCGGACGTGTTCGATAACCCGCTCCACGCGCCCGGGGGCCCGCACCTCGGCGCTGTCAGCCTTGAGGGTTCCGGCGATCCGGATCAGGCGCTCGCGGCGGCCGATCAGCGACACGATCTGCTCGTCCACCTCGTCCACGGCCACCCGCACGGCGGCGAGCTGCTCCCGGTCGGCCTTGGCAGCTTTTTCGTCTTGGTGATTTGTGGACATGTGCATGACAGTATCGAATGATGCAGCCACGAGTCGATTTAATCTCACTGGGTGTCCGCAGTGTTGACGCCTCCCGCAGTTTCTATGTAGATGGCCTGGGCTGGCCCGTCCACCGGGAAGTCCGGGGCGAGGTCCTGTTCATCCAGGCCAATCACGGCCTCGTCCTCTCGCTCTGGGACGCCGGGCGGATGCAGGCCGAAGCGGCCGTTGATTCCCCGGCCGGGGTTCCCACCATCACCCTGAGCCACAACCTGGGCAGCGCGGCGGAAGTCGACTGGGTGATGGCAGAGGCCGAGTCCGCCGGAGCTGCCATCATCGCCGAGCCGAGAACCCAGCCCTGGGGCGGCTACACCGGTTACTTCGCCGACCCCGACGGCTACCGCTGGGAGGTCGCCTTCAATCCCAGCTGGGCGGTCGACGGCGGCGGTAAAGTCACGCTCTGACGACAAGTGAACGAGACACTCGCCGATGACGGGCTTGCCAGGTGGATATCCGGCATCCGCTCACAACCAGCAGACGCCCCGCCCCTGGACGTGAACAAGCTGCGCGCCGCACGCGCCAGGCCTGCAGGGCCAAGCCTGCCCCAAGTAGTCGACCTTGCCACGCCCGGCGACAGCCCGGTTCAACTGCGCTTCTACCGACCCAGCGGGCAGCCACTGCCGCTCATCGTCTACGTCCATGGCGGGGCGTTCATCGTCGGGGACCTCGAGTCCCACGACCGGACGTGCCGCCGGCTGGCCGTGGAAGCCAACGCCTCGGTGCTTGCGGTCGACTATCGGCGAGCGCCCGAGCACCCGGCGCCGGCGGCGATTGACGACGTCGTCGCCGTATTGAGGTGGGCTCTCCAGCCACCGTCGGTCCTTGGACCAATCAGCGGTTCTCCGTCCCTGGCCGGCGACAGCGCAGGAGGCCTGATCGCCTTGCTGGCGGCACAGCGGCTGGTCGCGGAGGGCGCCCGCCTCAGCGGGCTCCTGCTGGTTTGTCCCAACGCCGATCTGACGCTGTCGCAGCCAAGCGTGCAGCAGAAGGGGCTGGGATGGGGGCTGGACGCAGAAGCGCTGGCGTGGTCGCTGAGGCAATGGGTACCGGGCTTGGACGCCGAACAACTCGAGTCATTGAGCCCACTGCACGTCAGATTCAGCGGCCTGCCCGCGACTGTCATAGCTACGGCGGAGCACGATCCGCTTCGCGACGAGGGCGAGGCCCTGGCCCGGAGGCTGATTGCCGCCGGAACTGAGGTCCACCATGTGCCTCATGGTGGACTCGTCCATGGCTTCCTCAGCCTCGATACAGAGTCGCCAGCTGCCTTTGAGGCCGGGAATGAGCTCCTGCGGCTATTCGGATACGTCATTCGCGACGGCGGCTAGCCGCACGGACAGGGCGCGGCGACGTGGCGGACCATCCGGAGACCTAGGGAAGCGACACCGAGACTGCGCTCCAGCAGCGGCGGATCAAAGCGGGCATCCTGCTTATTCCCCTGACTGGTTCGGGGCGAGTGAGGCCGCCGCCCACTCGCCAAGGGCACTATGGCCCTATTGAGGTGTTCACCGGCGTCGCTAACGTGGCTGGGAGTACACGGCGGCACGCTAATCGAGCCGGTGTGCGGCGAGTTGCGAAGCAGGAGTGTGCTCCGCAGCTCGCCACCGCTTTGCCCCCAAGCCATCCGCCCGCTCCCAAGTTCCGTGTCAGCATCAGCGATCGTCGTGCGTGGACCTTGGACGCCAGGTCCGTTCGGCGTGAGAAGCTAACCACTGAGAGATTCTCACTGGGGGGAAAACATGTTGTCGATACTCATTTCTGTGGCCGTATTCGCCATACCAACCATTCTCATTGCGACGCTGCTGTACTGGATCATTCGTCTTGGCGTGAAGCACGGCTTGAGGTCCTACGAGGAAGAAAAGTTGGGCACCCAAGACTGACCCGTCGGGACTACCCCCGCGCCGGCGCGGCTAGAACAGGCTTCCCACCGGCTGGATGAGTTCCGGGGAGTCGTTCCTGACGTTCCCGACGGCGGTGCCGACGGCGTCGATCGTCCAGCCCTCCGCGACATCGTGTGCGCCGGCCCGGACGAGGTCCACGAGTTCGGCGGCGTCATCGGCCTGGGGGTCCAGCCACGACTGCATCGTTTCCCGGTCCATCGGCAGCGGCACCCGGTCATGCAGGGCCGTGAGTTCGGCCAGCATTCCACCGGCGTAGCCTTCCGGCGGCGAATCGGTGGTCATGATCGACGTCGAGAGCAGCCAGCGCGCCGGGTCGTCCTCGGCTTTCGACGGGTCCTTCCACCATTCGTAGAGCCCGGCGAAGACTATCGGGTGGCCGTCCCTGGGGTGCACGTAATACGGCTGCTTGCCGCGGCCCTCGCCCTTCCATTCGTAGTAGCCGTCGGCTGGGACGGCGCAGCGCCGGGCGCGGGTGGCCTTCCGGAACGCCGGCTTCTCCAGCACGCTCTCACTGCGGGCGTTGATCATCTTCGAGCCAATTCCCGGGTCCTTGGCCCAGGACGGCACCAGTCCCCAGCGCGCGATGTGCAGCTGCCGGACCGGTTGCCCGTCGACCAGCCGTTCCAGCAGGATGGGCACATCCGCGGTCGGGGCCACATTCCACGACGGCGGAATCGCGACCTCCTCCTCCAGCCCGGCGTCGAACTCGGCCAGCAGGTCCCCGACGGCCCGGGCCATCACGTAGCGTCCACACATGGCACCAGCATGCCACCGCACCCATGCTGTGTCATCCGCGCGCCACAGGCGACCCGGCTGAGCCCACCGAAGTCGCCGGAACCATGCGAGGTCGCCGAAACGTTCCGGCGACTCCGCAGCTTTCCGGCGACTTCGCGCCCGACCGCGACGTAGCACCGGCGCCGCACTGTGCGGGAATAGCGGCCCGCGGGTTACGGTTATTGGGAGTAACGTACGACTTTTTGTCGCAACTGGCGCTGCCACCGCGCGCCGTCAACCAGTTTGAAGGAGAACTTCGTGGACTTCACCCCCGAATCCGGCACCATCACCATGTTTTCGACCACTTGGTGCGGCTACTGCAACCGCCTGAAGAAGCAGCTGGACGCCCAGGGCATCGGGTACACCGAGATTAACATCGAAGAAGTTGAAGGCACCGCGGATCTCGTGGAGAAGCTCAACGGCGGCAACCGCACCGTCCCCACCGTGCTGTTCCCGGATGGCACCGCGGCCACCAACCCCTCCGCGGCAGAGGTCAAGAGCCGCCTCGCGGCCTAAGGCCCCTTTATGAACCGATGACGACGACGGCGCGGCCTCCTTTGGGGGCCGCGCCGGACTTCGTTGTGCGGCAAAGTTGTGTGCGGCAGAAGCCGCACGACAAAGAGTCCTGCGGTGGGAACCGCGATCTGAGCAGAGGAGCTATTTCCATGGTCCATAAAGTCAAAGGCGTCGTAGCCCGCTCCAAGGGAGCCCCCGTCACCCTGGAGACCATCCTGGTCCCGGATCCCGGACCCGGCGAGGCCCTGGTGGACATCCTCACCTGCGGCGTCTGCCACACCGACCTGCACTACAAGCAGGGCGCCATCAACGATGACTTCCCGTTCCTGCTCGGCCACGAGGCCACCGGCGTCGTCAGCGCCGTGGGTCCGGACGTCACCGAGGTGGCCCCCGGCGACCGCGTGGTGCTCAACTGGCGTGCCGTCTGCGGCGAATGCCGTGCCTGCGCCAAGGGCCAGCCGCAGTACTGCTTCAATACGCACAACGCCACCCAGAAGATGACGCTCGAGGACGGCACCGAACTCTCCGCGGCCCTCGGCATCGGCGCCTTCGCCGAGAAGACCCTGGTCGCCGCCGGGCAGTGCACCAAGGTTGACCCCGAGGCTGACCCCGCCGCGATCGGCCTGCTCGGCTGCGGCGTGATGGCAGGCATCGGCGCCGCCATCAACACCGGAAACGTCAAGCGCGGCGATTCCGTCGCCGTCATCGGCTGCGGCGGCGTGGGCGTGGCAGCCGTCGCCGGCGCCGCGCTCGCCGGCGCCACCACCGTGATCGCCGTCGACATCGACCCGAAGAAGCTCAGCCGCGCCAAGGACCTCGGCGCCACCCACACCGTTGACTCCTCCGCCGTCGACCCGGTGGAGGCGATCCGCGAACTGACCGGCGGCTTCGGCGCCGATGTGGTGATCGACGCCGTCGGCCGCCCCGAGACGTACAAGCAGGCCTTCTACGCCCGCGACCTCGCCGGCACCGTGGTCCTGGTGGGCGTCCCGAGCCCCGAAATGACCCTGGACCTGCCGCTGCTGGACGTCTTCGGCCGCGGCGGCTCGCTCAAGTCCTCCTGGTACGGCGACTGCCTGCCTTCGCGCGACTTCCCCATGCTGATCGACCTGTACCGGCAGGGCAAACTGGACCTGGACGCGTTCGTCACGGAGCGGATCACGATCGACCAGATCGAGGAAGCCTTCGACAAGATGCACTCCGGCTCGGTGCTGCGTTCCGTGGTGGAACTGTGAGCGGCGGCCCCGTGGACGGGCTCCGGATCGACCGGCTGGTCACCTCGGGCACCTTCTCGCTCGACGGCGGCACCTGGGACGTAGACAACAACGTCTGGATCGTGGGCAACGACGCGGAATGCATCGTGATTGACCCGGCGCACGACGCCGACGCCATCGCGGCTGCCGTCGCGGGCCGGAAGGTCACCGCGATCCTGCTGACCCACGGTCACGATGACCACATCGCCGCCGTGGGCGCTTTCCGCGGGCGCGTCAACGCACCGGTGTACCTCAACCGCGAGGACTGGATGCTGTGGGAGCGCGTGTTCCCGGGCACCGAACCGGACCACGCGATCGCGGACGGGGACACGTTCGACGTCGCCGGTGCCCGGCTCGTCGCGCTGCACACCCCGGGTCACTCCCCGGGATCCGTGAGCTTCTACCTGGCCAGCGAAGGCACCGTCTTCACCGGCGACACGCTGTTCCAGGGCGGTCCGGGCGCCACCGGCCGGTCGTTCAGCGACTTCCCGACCATCATCGAGTCCATCAAGGGCCGGCTGCTGACGCTCCCGGTGGACACGGTGGTGCGGACCGGTCACGGCGACCCGACGACGGTCGGTGCCGAGGCGCCGCAGCTCGAGGAATGGATCGCCCGCGGGCACTAGGCTCCAGCCGCAGGCGTGGAGGAGGCCGGGTACCAGTGGTGCCCGGCCTTCTGCATGCCTGCGACCCTCTCAGCCCAGCAGGCTGCCGAAGTCGCCGTAGTCCAGGGCGGCGTAGCGGGAGTAGGTGTCGATCACGGCCGCCTCGATGGCGTCGACGCCGAGGTGCGGGACAAGATCGTTGACGGCGCCGGCCGTGGTCGGATCCCAATCCAGGCCCAGGGCCGCGTAGCTCGCCTCCAGCACCGCGCGGATCGGGGCCGAGTTCTCCACCACGATCACCGAGCTGAACAGCCAGCCGCCGGCCACCACCCGCTGGGCCGTGCCGATCAGCTTGAGCTGGTGCTGCGGAAACTCCGGATCCTGGCCGTGGACACTGAATTCGCCGGGGCAGTACTCGCCGGGGATCTCCCCCACCGCGGCGTCGACGCCGGCGCTGCGCAGGGCGTGGGCCAGCAGTTCGCCGAAGAAGGAGAACCGTCCCTTGGCACCGGCGATCGCGTCGGTGTCCGGTTCCAGGTGATCGATCACGAGGGTCCCCTGGTGGTACGCGGCGGCACGGCCCCCGGCCTTGCGGACCAGCGGCTCGAAGCCGAGGTCGCGGCAGGCCTGCGCCGCGGCGTCGAAGCCCGGCAGGTGTGTGTCCCGCTGCCCGAAGGCCACGGTGGGTGCCGGCCGGTAGAGCCGGAGCATGGGACCCACCTCGCCGGTCTTGACCTTCCGCAGCAGCTCGAGGGCGAGGTCCAGGTCTGCGGCGGCGCCCAGGGAATCCTCCTGCCGGAATATCGTCAGCGTCCGTGGTGCCACCGCGGCCTCCGGCATGTTGTTATGCTCCCTTATGGTCATCTTGCAGTTCCTCGTCGTAGCCGCCGCGTTCGCCGTCATCGATTCCGTCTGGCTCAAGTCAATGAGCAAGTTCTACCGGAACCATCTGGGGCACCTCATGGCGGACAAGCCCAATCTAGGGTACGCCGTCGCCTTCTACGTCCTGTACATCGCAGGCATCGTTTTCTTCGCCCTCCAGCCCGCGCTCGACGGCGGCAGCTGGTTCACGGCGCTCGGCTACGGCGCCGCGCTGGGCACTTTCGCCTATGCGACCTATGACCTCACGAACGCGGCGACCCTGAAGAACTGGCCGCTCGTCATCGTGGTGGCGGATATCGCCTGGGGCGCCGTGCTGACCGGCCTGGCCACGGTCGTCGGCTGGCTGGTCTTCCACTAGCCGGAGGGCCTGAAGCGGCCGGACGATCGATCAGGATTTCCGGAGCGTCAGGATCTGCTCGGCGCGGCCGAACGGGCCCTGGAGGTCATGCAGCACGGTCGAGGTCAGGCCGATCCCGTCCGTGCCGAAGGAGACCTCGTTGTCCAGGCCCAGCCAGTCACCTTCGGGGCGCCGGTACATGTGGACCTGGAGGTCCAGATTGGGGAAGGCGTAGCTGCCCTTGCCCGGCGGAACCCGGGCGGCGATCCCGTTGGCGGTGTCCACCAGGCCGATCAGCCGGGCCAGGTCGCTGCTGTCCTTCTCGTCCGTCAGCGGGTGTTCGGTGTGCAGCCAGACGGTCCCTGACCCGGCGCGGTGCCCCTCGGCAATCCGCATCTCCAGGGAAGCGATGTAGCCGCCGGGCCAGATGGTCGAGGCGTCGTAGGGTTTGCATTCGGCCGGCGCGGGAATCCTCGGGTCCTCGAAGGCGGCCACGGCGGTCGTGTCGGACATGATCATCCGCCAGGCCGTCGCACGGATCGCGACCCGCCCCCCGGCGACCAGCTCGGCCTGCACCAGCTCGATCGTCCGGCCCGGGCGGAGTGTGGTGGTGACGACCTCGAACTCGCCGCCGGGGATCAGCCCGAGGATCTCGTAGCTCAGGCGCGCCATCCGCATGTCGTCCCGCGGTTCGTGCCGGTCCAGGCAGTCCGCCAGTATGCCGGACGCCGGCGCCATATGCTGCTCGTGCTCGTTCCAGGCGCCCTGGGCGTGGATGGTGGAGCGGAAGCGCCCCTCCCCCAAGACCTCGTAGTAGAAATCGCCTTCGGCAAGCTCCGGTAGTTCAGCAGTCGTCAATGTCTGCCCTTTCGCGTGGCTGGTAATCCCTGAACACACTATCGCTTCATAGCTCCCGCTATAGCCCGCCTCTGGCCGGCATAGGTCCGGCAGCCGCGAGGCCCGCACGCGCGGGGCTTCCCCGGCTCAACCACCGGGCAGCTCCTTGATGCCGCGGCGCAGGTCTGACCCCGGGTCCCCCGTTCCCACGTTGCCACGCGATTCACGGGACTGGGTAGACTCGGAACCAGACTGTCCGCGACTATCCACCGAAGAGGTGTTCCCCTGATTCGAGTCATCAGCTACAACCTGCGTAAGCACCATGCCAGCGGTGAGCTGGTTGATCTGGCCCGCGATTTTGAGATTGATGCCTTGTGTCTGCAGGAGTGCGACACCAACGACCTGCCGGACACCATTGGTGATCTGCACCTCGCCGACTCCACCAAGGGCAACCGCCTGGGCCTGGCGATCTACTACCGCATGGACCGGTTCAGGGCCTACGAAACCAAGGCATTCGCCCTGAAGAAGTCACTGCATGACCGCGTCCTGTCCCCCGCCCACGAGCGGCTCATCGGGACGCGGGTGGTCGACAATGAGACGGACCACGACCTCGTGATCGCTTCGTTCCACGCGGCCCCGCTGACGGCGTCGAACTCGCTGCGGCGGAACCAGATCCACGCCGCGCACGCGGAGCTGCTGAGCATGGGCGGCGGCCTGATGTCGCTGATGGTGGGCGACTTCAACTATCCGTTCTTCACCAAGAACCTCACCGAACAGATGAAGGACGCCGGCTACGACCTGACGCTCAGCGACCGGCGGACCTACACGCGGTACAAGGTGTTCAAGGGCCACTTTGACTTCGCCACGTCCCAGGGCCTCAACATCGAGAGTGTCGAAACCCTTCCGCGCGGGGCATCGGACCACCTCCCGATCCTCATTTCGGCGGAGTACGGCCAGGACGCTCCGCTGGCCAACGGCTCCGCGTACCCTGCCGCGTAGCCCGGGTCCACCGTGAGAGGCGCCCGGGCACTGAAACTCCCGCCGGGCCTCGCAATGGTGCGGGACTATGAGCGTCCCTGGCTGAAATCCGACCTGGCCGCCGGCGCAGCCCTCAGCGCGTTCCTCATTCCGGCCGGCATGGCATATGCCGAGGCGGCCGGGCTTCCGGCCGTCACGGGACTTTACGCCTCGATCATCCCCCTGCTCGCCTATGCCGTGTTCGGACCCTCCCGGGTCCTGATCATCRGTCCGGACTCAAGCCTGGCCCCCATGATCGCGGCCGCCATCCTGCCCCTGGCCGCCACGGAACCGGATCACGCCGTGGCCCTGGCCGGCGTGCTGGCACTCATGATCGGCGGGCTGCTGCTGGCCGGCAGGGTCTTCAAACTGGGTTTCGTGACCGGGCTGCTGTCCAAACCCATCCGGGTTGGCTACCTCAACGGAATCGCCCTGGTCATCATGCTGAGCCAGCTGCCCAAGCTGCTCGGCATCACGGGTACCGGCGGCTCACTGGCCGGCACCGCTGCCGGCACAGCCCAGGCGGTGGCCCAGGGCGCCATCAATCCGCTCGCTTTGCTGTTCGGCGCCGGCACCATCGCCGTGATCGTCGGGTGAAGCTTCCTGCCGTGGAAGCTGCCCGGCGTCCTGATCGCCGTCGTCGCAGCCACGGCGCTGACAGCGGCGCTGGACCTGACGACGGCGCTCCCCACCGTGGGTTCCCTGCCCCGCGGCCTGCCGTCCCCCGCCCTCGGCGGGATCAGCCTGGAAGACGTCATTGCCTTGCTCGGCCCGGCGGCCGGCATCGCCCTGATCGCCTTCGCCGATACGTCGGTCCTGTCGAAGAGCTTCGCCGCGCGGAGCGGAGTCCAGGTCGATGGGAACCAGGAAATGGGTGCCCTCGGCGTGGCGAACGTGGCCAGCGGCCTCTTTGGCGGCTTTCCGATTTCCGGCAGCGCCTCGCGGACCCCGATCGCCCTCGCAGCCGGAGCCAAGAGCCCCCTGAGCGGAGCCGTTGGCGCCGACCTTGTGGCGCTGTTCATGATCGTGGCGCCCGGGGTGACGGCGTTCCTGCCCTCCAGTGTGCTGGCCGGCGTCGTGATGGTGGCCGCGGCGTCGATCCTCGACTTGAAGACGTTCCGCCGGTTGCTCAGGATGAGCCGGACCGAGGCCGCCCTGCTGGCCGCGACTTTCCTGGGCGTCGCCTTTGTGGGGGTGCTCGAAGGCATCGTGGTCGCGATCGGCCTGTCCCTGATCGCTTTTGTGCTGCGCCCTGGACCCTTACCGCACCGAGTTGGGCAGTGTGGGAGACGTGCCCGGCTACCACGACCTGGGCCGGCACCCCGATGGCCACCGTATTCCCGGCCTCGTGATCGCACGCTTCGACGCCCCGCTGTTCTTTGCCAACGGCGCCGTCTTTACCGAACACATCAGGACACTGGTGGACAACGCCCCGGCTCCGGTTCGGTGGGTGATCGTGGCGTCAGAGGCGATCACCGGACTGGACACCACCGCTTTGGATGACCTCGTGGCGCTCGACGACGAGCTCGCGAAGCGCGGGATCAGCCTGGTCTTCGCAGAGATGAAGGGCCCCGTCAAGGACCGCCTGATCCGGTTCGGCGTGAGCAGCCGGTTTGGGCCGGACCACTTCTTCCCGACAGTGACCAACGCGGTGCGGAGCTACAAAAGAATTTTCGGCCTGGACCAGCAGGATTAGGGCCTGCCGGAGCTGTGTCTAGCCGGCAACACCGGCGATGCTGCCCGGCGCCTCTTCGGTGAGGTCGACGACGTCGCCGGCTGCGTTCTTCTTGACCGATTCGACCCCGCCCATGGCACTGGCCTTCGATTTGTAGCTCTGCGAGGAAGCGATCACCTCGCCGTTGGCGGCCTTGAGCCGGAAGCGGAAGCCTCCGGACTTGTCCTTGTAGACTTCAAATTTTCCAGCCATTTTGCACCCCTGATGTTGCGTCGGTGGAGCCGGCCGGGTGGGCCGTTAGCCACAATCTACCGCTGCGGGACCGGCCTGAACAGTGGGTCCGGTGCCCTTAGCAGGGACCGGTCCGGCCGGCGATGTTCTGTTGCCGGCCGCGGGTGCAGGAGCCGGACCCGCGGCCGGTTCTGGCTGGTTCGGCCCGGGTTCCTTCGCCTCCGGGCTCAGGCCGCCAGTATGTAGCAGGCAGGGCCCGCCGTCACGGTGCCTTTAGGCCCCGTCCGGCCCTGACCTGCTGTTTCGCCGCCGCCGGAGGCCCCTCACGGTCAGCGAGCCGACGACGATTGCCAGGCCCGCATAGACGGCATAGTTGAGGAACCGCGAGTACTCGTCGATGAGCCGGTACTGCGCACCGAGAAGGGCGCCGAGGCCGATCAGCAGCCCGTTCCAGATGACGCTTCCCGCGATCGTGAACGCGCTGAACGTGCCGAGATGCATCCGCTCGGCTCCGGCGGGCAGCGAGATCAGGCTGCGCACACCCGGAAGCAGCCTGCCGAAGAATATCGCAGACCTGCCGTGGCGCCGGAACCAGTCGGCGGCCTTCTCAAAGTCTTCGCGGTCCATGAGCGGAAGCCGCGACAGCCACCGGATCGACCGCTCGAGCCCCAGCCGGGCCCCGAGCCAGTAGAGCAGCAGCGCGCCCACGTAGGCGCCAAGGGTGCTGGTGACCAGGACCAGTGCCATGTTCATGGTCCCCTGGCGCGTGAGGAAACCGGCCAGGGGAAGGATAACCTCGCTGGGGATGGGTGGAAAGACCGTCTCCGCCAGGGTGAAGAGCCCCACGCCCCACTCGCCGAGCGCGTCGACGGCCTGTGCGGCGAAACCGACCAGACCGCCCACTTCGTCGACCGGAGTGGCGGGTGTCATGGCTGCCCCGGCCGTTCAGTTTCCTCGGACACTGCCGCATTCCCTTCCACGTCGGACCCGGCCAGCCTAGCCGAAACGGCAACGCGGCGACGGCGCGCGTCCGTCGACGCCGGCCCGCGGCAAGCACTACGCTCAGGAAATGGGAATCGTGCGGAAAGTCCTCTGTGTCCTCCTGCTGGTGGTGACCGGGCTGGTGGGTTTGGGGCCGGCGGCGCTGGCCGTCACCCCGGTCGACGTCGTCGTGGAGGACCGGGCGGGGGTGCTGGACCAAAACACGCTTCTGCCCGCCGTCCGGGCGATCGAGTTTTACCAGCCCACCAAGGTGGCCGTTTATACCTACAACGGCTCGGCCTCGGACAACCTCAACGAGGAGGTCCTGCGGTTTGCCCGGGCCGAGCGCCCGGAGTGGATCAGCGCGGACGGGCAGAAATGGGCGAACGGGCTCTTCATCTTTGCCCTGGACCCGGTGGGCCGGCATGTGGGGACATACATGGGTGAGGACCGGAAGGTCTCGCCCGGACAGCGCGAGGATATCCAGAATGCCTCCAAGGAACTCCTCCGTGATGCCCAGTGGACGGACGGCACCATCGCCGGGATCCAGCGCGGGGCGGAGCTGATCAACCAGCCGTGGTACCGGTCCACTGCCTTCCTCGTCGCTGCCTGGACCACCGTGGTTGCCGCCATCGCGGGCGCCGCCACCTGGCTGATCGTGCGCTGGCGGACCCGGGTCAGCAGCCGTAAGGAGCTGGCCCGCGGCGACGCCAGCTATGCCAACGTCAGCATGGATCTGCAGGTCACGGAACTGAATGCGAGCACCATCCCGGACGCCTCCCGGTACGGCAGCACGGTGCTGGAGAAGCACAGGACCTTCATGACGAAGTACAACACCGCCACCGGCCTTTCCAACCAGGTCCATGCCCTGTCGCCGAAGGGCCTCAGCAGGCGGCCAAACCTGAAGCTGGTCCGGAGCTACGCCGACGCCGCCGCCGAACTGGATGCCCTCGACGACGTCATCTCGGACACCAACGCCCTGCTCAACCGCGGCTCCGCCTGGGCGCCCGCCTGGGACCGCCAGCTGGCCCCCTTCCGCGCCGACCTGGCCGCGATCGAACAGATGCTCACCAAGCGCGACGCCGAGAGCGACTCCGCGTCCGCGGCGGCGCTGCGCTCATTCCGGGACGAAAGCCACCGGGAGCTCGAACGGTGGACCTCGGAACTCTCGGACGGAACGATCACTCCGGAGACGGCCCTGGACCGGCTGCGGGACGCGCGCACGCATCTGTCCGAGTTGCTCAAGAACCATGCCGACACCGTCATCGAGGGCTACGCCAAGAACGAAAAAGAGGCCCGGCTCATGCGCCAGGAAATGGAGAGTGCGCAGGCCGGAAGCAAGGCCAAGTACGGGCGCACGTACGAGCCCAGCATCCTGGGCACCGTGTACCCCGCCTACTACTTCTTCTCCGTACCCACGTTCAACTCCGGATTCACCACAGGCGTCAGCAGTGTCAGCAGCGCCCGGGGCGGCGGCAGCAGCACCACCGGTTACGGCGGCAGCGGCGGGAGCTTCTCCGGCTCCGGCAGCTCATCGAGTTTCTAGCGGGGTCAGGTCTTGCTGCGTTCGACGACGAAATCACCGCCCGGGAACAGTATGGTTTCGTGGCCGTCGTCGAACCTGACGTGATACGGCGGGGCTCCGTCGGCGCCCTTGACCTCCAGGATTTCCCCGTGCCGGTCCGATGATTCCACCGTGGTGCCACGGATGATGATGCGGTCTCCCTGTGCTGCCTTCATGGCATTCACCTCCCTTCTCCAGCCTACGATTCTGTGTCATTTAGGGGAACGGGCCGATTAGTGAACGGCCCGGTTGGGAAGCCGGTGCTTCGTCAAAAGACCCCGGCGGCGACCTTGCCGGTGAGCTGCTGGATGACACGGGTCCGTGCCGCCATGTCCGACATGTCCCGGCCCAGGGTGTAGACCACAAACACGACGGCCCGCTCCCCCTGCACCAGAATGCTCGCGTCGTGGAGATTGCCGTTGAGCAGACCGTACTTATGGAAGACGTTGATCCCCGGGGGTGCGGCGGCCGGGATCATCGTCTCGTAATTGGTGTTCTGCATGTAGGACAGCAACTGGGCGGTGTTCGCGGCGTTGAGCAGCCGGCCGCTGTACAGCCCGGAGAGGGTCTTCGCCATCTCTGCCGGAGTCAGTCCGTTTACCGTCCGGTCATAGGGGATGCCCAGCGAGGCCGCGTAGTCGGTCAGTCCCTTGTGGCCGACGGCGGCCAGGATCAGCGCCCACGATTCGTTGTTGCTTTGCTGGATCATCTGCCGGATCTGCTGGCCCGCGGTCGACGACCCCATCCGGGCCGTCAGCGACGCCTTACCGGTTTCCACCAGATGGTAGTAGGCCTCGGCGGCGAGGACCTTCCCGGTACTGGCGGCCACAAACTTGGTCTTCACCCCGTACTCGTGCACCTCGCCGTCGCTGAGATCGATGAGGGCCACCCCCACCCGATAGGCGCTGTTGGCCTGGATGATCGCGTTAATTTCCGCGTCGAGCGCCGGTCCGATGAGGCTCTTGGGAGGAACGACGACGGCGGGCGTCGGGGCCGGTGTCGAAGCAGTCGGTGACGGAGTCGCTGCCGACGGCGCCCCGCCGGTGACCGACCGTGCGTCGGCCCCTCCGGCGGCACCCGCAGTGGCGGATTCGGTCGCGGCCTGCGGAACGACGGCGTCGACCGCTACCCGGGACTGGACGGTGGCGTAAACGCTCACGGCCGAGACCAGGGCGAGGACCGTCACCAGCATGATCAGGAACTGCGGGCGGATTCCGCCAAGGCGCCGGAGCACACGCGGCCCCGCACCCTCGGTGGTCTCATGTGTGTGTCGGCCGCTGCTGTAATGCCGGCCCGGCCCCCAGGAATCCACCGGGCCTCACCGCCGGCACATCGGTGGCGGCGCAAAGTCCGCAAACGCCACAGGCAGGTTCGCCGGCATACTCTTCCTTCGAACGAAAGGAACCGCGGTGCGGCTCTAAATCTAATGCATTCTGCCCCGGGCACGGCCTGAGCGCAAGGTTCGGCGCCCGCAGGGCGGGTGTGTCAGCCGATGCCATTTGCCCCGCGTCCGCCCCAGGGATGGCCAATCCGGCAGTATGCTGCCGCCCGGCGTCGGGCAGTATCCCCATGCCGCGTCCGCGCCCGGCGTCGTACGCTGGAACCCCTGCAGCCCACTGAAGGAGCCCGCGATGCGCAAGGTCATTTTGATGATGCAAGTGTCCCTGGACGGATTCATCGAGGGCCCGGACCAGGACCTGAGCTGGCATCGGGTCGATGAGGAACTGCACACCCACTTCAACGACTTGCTGCGGACGATGGGCGGCTTTCTGGACGGCCGGGTCACCTACGAGATGATGGCCGAGTACTGGCCGACGGCGGACCTGGACCCCTCGAACTCAGCCCCCGAGAGCGAGTTCGCCGGAATCTGGCGGGACATGCCCAAGATCGTCTACTCCAGGACACTTGCGAAGGCGGGCTGGAATACCGAGGTGGTGCGCGACGTCGTCGTCGGGGACGTCATGAAACTCAAGGACCAGCCCGGCGGCGACCTCGCACTCGGCGGCGCCAACCTCTCGGCGGCGTTCCGACTGCTCGGCCTGATCGACGAGTACCGGATCTACGTCCATCCGGTTCTGATTGGACGCGGGACGCCCCTCTTCAAGGAGACGGATGGCCTGACGTCGCTCCGGCTGCTGGAGAGCCGCACCTTCGGGAACGGCGTAATTCTGCTGCGGTACGCGGCCGAGCCGGATGGCGGACACGCAAAAGACCGGTGATCCGCTGCCCCCAAGGCACCCGATCGACCGGTCTTCTGCGTGCTGTTAGCGGTACTGCTTAGCCGGCGCGGACGAACGTCACGGGACCGGTGGCCGTCAGCCAGGACAGCGGGTGCGCCATGGTGGCGTTGACGCCGTTCATGCCGCCGCTGATTGCCTGGCCGTTGCCGGCGTAGATGGCAACGTGGCCGGACTGGACGATGATGTCGCCGGGCTGCGGAGTGGAGACGACCTGGCCGTACTTCAGGAAGGCCGTCGGGCCGATGTCGCCGACCGGGATGCCGGCAGCGTTCAGGGCCTTCTCCACCATGGCGGTGCAGTCCTGGGTGATGCCGATCTGGCCGTATGCCATGGACAGCAGTGTGGCGTTGACTCCACCGGCTGCCGGGGCAGCGGCGGGGGCGGGGGCCGACTGGACCTTCACCGTCGCCTTCGCGGCAGGAGCTGCGGCGGCCGGTGCTGCCGGGGCCTTCGGAGCGGCCGCGGGCTTGGGGGCCTCGACCACGGGCGCCGGTGCCGTCTCAACGGCGGGGCGCTCGAAAGTGATCTGGACAGCGGAGTCCGCCATGACCGGTGCGCCGACCTGGCCCTTGACGTCAACGGACGACGCCGGGGCGGCGTCGCGCTTGGCCGGCGCATCGGCTGCGTTGGCGGCCATGGCGCCGCTAAGCACCATTCCGGAAGCGGCGACGAGAACTGCGGCCTGGCGGCCGATGGTCCCGGCGGTACGGCGTTTGCTGCGAAGATCGGCGCGCTTGGGCGCATGGGTATTGCTGGAAATCATTAAAAGGAGCCTCTCCCAATGCCTGCGAGGTGAGCTGTCGGATTCGGATGGGAGGCACCCGGCCGCACTCGGGCCCGATCATTGCGGGCCGTGCGGCTTCACCCCAAGACCCCTGACTAACAGTGGGTCAAAAGTGGTTTCCCCGTCTCTGCCGGACGTTGCTGCGAGTTATCCCCACGGCCGCGGCAGAGTTAGGCAATCGGCTGGGGAGAGCCCGTCTCGGAAACAACAGGCACCTAACAACGGTAACGGAATGATCACGGCATGTCACATTGAGGTAACGGCGGGAAGGTGTTGCGGGCGGTCTTTCCCCACGCCAGACGCCGATTCGGGAATAGGATATTGGCATCACCGTTCCCAGAAGCGGAGGCCCCAAATGAACAATCCCGACGTCAACACGCACTGCGTTGCCATCTGCCAGCTGAGCAATGAACCGCCGGAGGACTTCAACGTCAACACCGAGCTGCTGGTACTGGAAAACGGGGAGGTCCACGTCTCCACCTGGGACGCTGAGCCCCGTGACGGCGGCTTCGATGTCCACGTCCTCAACGACCGCGTGGACGCGTTGGGTTTCATGGTGGTCACCGACTGGGAGTTCTTCGACGAAAAGGCCTACGCCGTGGTGGAGCGCCGGCCGGGAAGCTAGGGAAATTTGCCCTGGCGTTACGGGCGGTCAGAATCCAGCTCGGGCCGGCGCCTGGCCATCTCGGCGGCGCGGCGCAGCCAGCCGTCAGGATCCCTCCCCCAGCGGTCCAGAACGCTGTCCGCGCGGACCCTGCCGACGACGTCGAGACCCGCCATCAGGGGGCCGACGACGTCGGTGGCGAGCGGATCCACCAGGGCGCTTAGCTGTGCGCTCCGGACGAAGCCTTCGATCCGCGTCAGGTCGGTGTTGGTCAGCAGCCGGACGCTCGATTGCAGGAGGACGACGGCAGCGAGGCGGCGTTCGAAGACCGCCACCTGCCACAGCTCGGAGCTAAGCGCCGTGATGTCATCGTGCGTGAGGTCCGGATAGCGCCGGAGGGCATCGCGGACAGTTCCGCGCACGGCTCCGACCGATGCGCCGTAGTACCCGTGGCCACTTCCGTGCCTGGCCTCGGACTCCTCGGCCCGGCCCCACGACGACTCGCGCTGGAGCGCAAGGTCGATGAAGTCGCCGGCATCACTCATGGGGCCATTGTTTCGCATCCTGCGGCGGGGACGCCCAGCACCCAAGTGGCCCGACGCCGTCGTGCCCTGTCTACCCCGTAACCGCGGGGCAGCGAAGTCCGGTGTCGGCTGGGTCCGGCGCCTACTGCCCGGGGGCCCGGTACGTCGGTGTCTTCTTGGCCGCGTCGTCAAGATCCTCCGGCGTCAGGAGCGGCTTCAGGCGAACGTTCACAGAGCCCGATGAGTTGATAAGAAGCGAAAGCGCGGCGGCATCGGACGGCGACGGGACCTCGAAGACCCCCAGTACGTCCCTCTCCCCGAAGGCGTAGTAGAAGCATTCGAGCGATCCGCCCACGGATTTGAGGGCATCGACCAGCGCGTCACGGCGCTTCGTTCCCCCTTCGCGCATGAGGCCCTTGATGCCCTCGCCCACGTAGTTCGCTTCGAACAGATACTTAGTCATGACCCTTCCCGTCCTGTCATATCCAGGACTCGGGCAAGGCAAAGTGTGTCAAAGCCACTTTGGCGGCGGGTCCCGGAGTTGGTCCCCAGAATGGGGTTGTGGCCACATCGTAGGCGCTCCCCCGCGCCCTTTCAACGGTTGCTGAAGACTCCCGGCAGGCAGGCCATTGCGCGCCCCGGCTCCCGGTGGCACAAGCGACTGCGGACGACGACGGTCCGCGCCTCAGGCGGCTTTGGGACGGACGACGAGGACCGGACACGGTGCGTGGGTGATGATCTGGGTGGCGACTGAGCCCAGGTGCAGGCCGGGAAATCCGCCGTGCCCGCGGAAGCCGACCACCACCAGATCCGCATCCTTGGCGGCGTCGACTACTGCTGCTGCCGGTGAATCGTTGTGAACGACCTGCCCGGTGGCTTCGACTCCCGCGCCCTCGGCCGTTTTTAGGGCCCCGGCCTGCAGGGCTTCCGCGATTCCTTGCGGGGAATCCTCTGCCACGATTTCGCCGGCGGCCGTTTCCAGGACCGCCGCATACCAGGCAAGCGGGGGCTTGCTCCAGGCCGTGACCAGACGGATCTGGCCGTTGCGCTGCCGGGCCTCATCCACAGCCCACGTCAGCGCATTCTGAGAATTCTCGGAACCGTCAAAACCAACCACAATCACGAACGAATCTGTACCGGCCATTGTCTTTCCATTCCCTAGCTTCACTGAGCAGCCTGGACCTTTCAGTTTCTGCGTGGGCCAAAGTCAGTGTCAAGGCATCACCACGGAGAACACGGGTTCTCCGCGCGTTCTGTCTGGTTCATCCGGTCAGGGTGTGGCGCCGGCCGGCCAGGCGGTCCTATGTTATGGACATGGGATTACTGCGGCACCGGGCGGAACGCCACAGCCGACGACGGCGGTGAGGCGCTCCGGGATCTGAATCGATCCGGACAGGGGTGAAGCGGGGCATGTTTGACCACATTTTAGAGCGTGACAAGTGGGGGAAAGATGGAGCTGAGAAGACGAACCCGATCTCGTCTCGCCGTGGCTCTCTGGGCAATTCTCGGATACTTCACAGTGAGCGCGCTCTGCGGCGTCCTGGTTGCCGGCCTGGTGGTCCCCGGTGTTGCCGCCGCCGGAGTTGCCGGCAGCAACTCGATCAAGTTCTTCAACCAGCTCCCCTCGGGGCTGACGGTTGATCCGCCGTCGCAGTCAACCAAAGTGCTGAGCGCGGACGGGAAACTGATCGCCAATTTCTACGCAGAGAACCGTGTGCGGGTCAGCCTGGCCGACATGTCCCCGTACATCAAGGATGCGATCATCGCCGTCGAGGACCGACGCTTCTACGAACATGCCGGCGTAGACCCCCAAGGGATACTGCGGGCGCTGTCCTCCAATCTGACCGGTGGCGGCCGGCAGGGCGCGTCCACACTGACCCAGCAGTACGTCGCCAACGTCGTCACCGAGTCCCTCGTGTCGGCGGACCGCGGCGACGAGGTCATCCGCGGGGGCCAGAAGACCGTCGGGGACAAGATTCGCGAGATCAAGCTGGCCATCGAACTGGAGAAAAATTACAGCAAGGATCAGATCCTCGAGGGCTACCTCAACATCGTGTTCTTCAACCGGGATGCCTACGGCATAGAGGCCGCGGCGCGTTACTTCTACAGCACCACTGCCAAGGACCTCACCCTGCCGCAGGCCGCCCTGCTCGCCGGCCTGGTGAACAGCCCCAGCTTCTACGACCCCTCCGTCTATCCGGACAACTCCCTCCGGCGCCGCGACGAGGTCCTGGCCAAGATGCTCAGCCAGAGGATGATCGTCCAAGCCGAGTACGACGCCGCCATCGCCACCGGCGTCGACCTTAAGATCACGCCGGGCCGGCAGGGCTGCGCCGGCGCGGAAATTGCACCCTACTTCTGCGACTACGTTTCACACCTCATCCTCAACAATCCGGCTTACGGCGTCGACCTCGCCACCCGGCAGCGGAAGCTGTACCGCGGAGGCCTCACCATCACCACCACCCTGGACAGCAGGCTGCAGCTGGCCGCGCAGGCGCAGGTGGACGCCACAGCCGGGGCCAACCCGGACAAATGGGGTGCGGCGTTGGTTTCCGTCGTGCCCGGCACGGGCAAGATCCTCGCGATGGCGCAGAACACCGTGTTCCTCCCCGAACCCGGAAAATTTGATACCCAGCTCAACTTCAACGTCGATTCCAAGGACGCGGACGGCAATGACCTGAACGGCGCCGGCGGGTTCCAGCCCGGATCCACCATGAAACCGTTCACGTTCGCGGAATGGCTCAACTCGGGGAAGACCCTGACGGCCATGGTGGACGCCTCCAAGAGAACATATCCGCTCGATTTTCCGTGGAAATCCAGCTGCGGGAAGGTGCGCGGCGCCTACAGCACCAAGGAGAAAAGGGCCGGACTCGACGCCACGGACGACCTCCAGAACAACGACGAGGGATACTACCGCCGCATGCCCGTTGACTACGGGCTCTACAACTCCATCAACACGGCAACTTTCGCGGAGGCCGCACAGCTGGACTTCTGCAACATCCAGAAGATGGTCGACACCGTCGGGCTCCACAGTGGTTTGGACAACGCCCAGATCAACATGCACCAGCTGGGCAACTTGTTGGGTGCCATTGGAGTGGCGCCCCTCCACCTTGCCAATGCGTTCGCCACGTTCGCCAACGACGGCGAGTACTGCGCCCCGATCGCCATTGTGGAGGTGACCGACCCCGCGGGGCGGAAGTTCCCGGCGGAGACCAGTGACTGCCGCAATGCTGTCAAGCCCGACGTTGCCCGCGGCGTGAACTCCGTCCTCCAGGACGTGCTGAAACGCGGGTCTGGCGTCTATATCAAGCCAAAGGTCCAAAGCCAGTTCCCAGTGGCGGCGAAGACCGGCACCTCCAACAACAACGGCGCGACGTGGGTGGTCGGCTACACCTCCGGCATGGCCACCRCATCCTTCTTCGGAGACACCCTGGAAGGCCAGAAGCGGCCCGGCCAGAACGTCACCATCAATGGCAAGTTTTACAGGGGCATTGATGGCTACATGCTCGCCGGTCCGCAGTGGGCGAACTACATGCTCGAGGTGGCAGGGCTCTACCCTGCCAAGTCTTTCCCCCCGCCGCCGGATTCCATGACAAAGAAGCAGCCGGAGCCTGCGGGCAGGAAGCGATGACCCTGCGGTTGGTCAAAGCCGTGATTCCAGCCCGCACCCTATGCCGCGGGGCCCGAAGCCTCTATTCTCTTGCCATGAGAGTTGGGGGCAAGTTCCGGCGAGGGGAATCGCGCCATTTCGTGCGAGCGGCCCGTGGATACGTCTAGCGCCCAGCCTCCTGACAATTACGACGCCTTCCTGTCGAGACTGGATGCCGCCACCACAAGCCTGAGCACGCGGGCCGGAGCCCTGGACAAGGCGCTGGCAGCCGTCTCATTGCTCTTGGGACCTTACGAATCCGCCGTCCGGAAATGGGAACGACGGCGCCGCCACGTCGGCGAGCAGCTCGCCGGGCACTCCGGGCCGCCGCAGTCACACGCCGCGCTGAGCGAACTCCACGACGTGGCAGCAAAAATGGAATCGATGCTCCGCGGCCGGGTCCAGCGCGTCCAGGACAAGTTGGCGGTGATGCACGGTCGTCGGGAGGCCATCGACAAGTCGCTGCTGGACCTTGAACTGAGCCGGCTGAAACTGAACTCGTCCCGGATGCTGTCACAGGACCGGGAAAAGCTGAGCAGCATCTTTTCTGCACTCGCCGGCTCGGCCGTTGCCGTCTCGGCCCACCCGGATACGGGGCTGCTGAGCGATCTTAGGGAAGCACGCGAGGCAGTCATCCTGGCCGAAGCGCTGATGGAATTGAAGGGGTACTAAATCATGGAAAATTCACCGGTCGAGCCGCCCCGCAACAACACCGTCGCTCTTGTGCGGTGGTCGCGGAAGCCAGGCGAAAGTCCCGTGATCAAGTTCCTGCTGTTCAGCGTCTTCGGCCTCATCCTGTGCCTCGTCCTCATGATGTTTGTTCCCGGCCTCAGGAATTTCGGTGCCGTCGCGTTGTTTACAGTTTTCTTCGCCGCCCTGCTCACCGTTCCCACCGTCAAGGGCCGGAGGACATTTATGTTCGGGCTGACCAAACGGGTCAACGACACCATTGCCGAGGTGACGAACACCCCTGGCGACCAATTGTCGGTCAAGGAATTTCAGCGCATGGTCAAGAGCGGCGAGCGGCGGCCGCTCCTCGTCAACGGGGTGCCCGGGTTGAACCTGCACGTCGAGCGGATGGGATCGCTGGACAACAACGCCCCCGAGAAATGGCTTGCTGTCTTCACCGTGGTCCCGCCCGAAAACGGGACCGATAGTTTTGATCGCCTGGTTGCCGCCGCAATAGATGCAGGCCGCGGCGGCGCCACCGCGTCCTAGGCTTGGGGCGCGGAGTGCAAGCCCCTGGCGTATCCGGCCTGCCCCACGTGCTGCAGGCAATCGGCAATGGTGCTGACCAGCCGCACTCCTAGCGTGACGGGAGGATCCCAGCGCCTGTCGACGATGCGGTCAAGGTCGTCGTCGCCAAGGTCCGTCAGGAATGCCACCGTCTGACGGTGAACGGCGTCGTAATACGCGAGCAACAGCTCCGGCGCGGCCTTCACGGCGTCGACCTGGCCACTTGAGTGGCCGTAACCCGTGTCGCGTTCGGGCAGCGGAAGAGCAAAGCGTCCGGCATATCCCTGCGAGGTCCAGACCTGTTCCAGGCCGGCGACGGAAGAGAGCTGCGCATCCTCGACCCGGCTGAGGTGCCAGATCAGCCAAGCCATCGAGTTTCCGTTCCCCGCGGGCCGTCGGACCAGGGTCTCGCCATCCGCCCCTTCAAGAGTTCGTGCCACGGTCTCATGGATCCGGCCGAAGGCGTCAAGCAGCAGTTCGTTGGATTTCATCGAACCCCCTCACGGTGCAATGTCAGTGAGTCCCCATGGTTGCACGGGGACCGGTCCTCCGCTACGCAAAGTGTCCAGGCAAGGTTGCCCTCCACTCCAGGGTGGAACGGACGCCGCCGGCTCCCGGACTATTTCCCTCCAGCTTGAGGGACCCCTTCCGCTCGATACCGCTGGAGGGCTATGGTCCAGATCTACCTTGGACGTCCCCCTGCGTGAGAGGACCGGCAGATGATCGAAAACCGAAGCTATCGATGGAATGGCCGCCTGCGCCGAACGGCGATCGTCGCCGTGCTGGCGGCAGCCGGGGTAGGTGCGGTGAGCGGCACGGCGCAGGCCGCCCCCAAGAACGACGGTGTCGGTTACGTGGCGGGCGCGCCCGGCAGCGGCGACGCGTACTTTCCCTATGCCGGCAACGGCGGCTACGACGTTCTGAATTATGACCTCGCCCTCCGCTACGCCCCGCCGGCGGATCCCGGAGTGCTCGAAGGTAACCTCACCGGCGTCGCCACCGTCACCCTTCGGGCGAAGCAGGACCTGAAGTCGCTCAATTTCGACCTGCGGGGCCTCAACGTCACGTCGGTCCGGGTCGACGGGAAGGCCGCGAAGCAGGGCATATCGCAGGGCGGGGGCGGCGCCGAATGGTCCCAGACGCAGGACGACGCGAACCGCATCTGGGAACTCACCATCGGGCTGCAACCGAAGCTGAAGGCCGGACAAAAGACGACGATCGTCATCGAGTACGGCGGGACCACCGGCCGGCCGCTCGACACCACCGGAGCCCTGTACGGCTGGGTCACCACTGCCGACGGCACGATGGTCGTCAACGAGCCCGAGGGCGCCGCGACCTGGTATCCGGTCAACGACGACCCGGAAGACAAGGCAACCTACACGTTCCGCATCACGGTGCCGGAAGGCAAGACGGCCGTGGCAAACGGCCTGCCTTCCGGCCGTCCGGCGACGAAGGCCGGATGGACGACGTGGACCTGGAAAGCATCAGACCCGATGGCCAGCTACCTATCGACGGCGAGCGTCGGCGATTTTGCCCTGTCCTACGACAAGGGCCCGCGCGGGCTGCCGATCATCAACGCAATCGACGCCGGCGTGACGGGCGCGGAATTGGCGGAGACGAAGGCGTCACTCGCCTTGCAGCCGAAGATGATCGCGTTCCTGGAGGACCAGTTCGGGCGGTACCCGTTCGAAGCGTTCGGTGCGATTGTCGACGACGACACGGTCGAGTACGCGCTGGAGACGCAGACGCGGCCGGTCTACTCGGGAATCGCGAGGGAGTACACGGTACTGCACGAACTGGGGCACCAATGGTTCGGGAACAGCGTGAGCCCCTCCGACTGGCGGGACATCTGGCTGAACGAGGGCTGGGCCACCTACCTCGAATGGCTGTGGGCCGAGCACCAGGGCGTGGCGACGATGCCGCGGCAGTTCTCGGACGCTGTCGATTACCTCGATGCGGAAAACCGCTGGGCGCTAAACATTGCCGACCCGGGCCGTGACAACCTGTTCGCCGGCCAGGTCTATCTCCGCGGAGCCGCGGCTCTCTACGCCTTGCGGGCAAAGATCGGAGACAAGGCGTTCCTCGCGGGCGCCCGGTTGTGGCTCACCAAGCACAACGACTCGACGGCGACGACAGCGGACTTCGAGGCGGTCATGGAAAAGGCTTCGGGCCGGCAGCTCGACAAGTTCTTCGACGATTGGCTGCGTGAAGGGGACCGCCCTGCGATGCCTTAGGCCTTAGCGGACCGCCGCCCGGAGCCGGCCCGGGAAGGGCCCAAAGCCCCTGATCATGTTCCCGGGCCGGGTCTATTCTGACAGGACATCTTGGTTCCGGAGCTGCGTACAGCTCCAATCTGCCCGCCTCGCGTTTTCCTGCACCGCCCGCGTGATCGAGGTCCTGCAGATCCCCTTGGTCACCCATCCGGTATTCGGCACCTTCTGGTTCGTGGACAAGAGAGGACCTGGTCAATGGCCACCTATCAGTACCGCTGCCCCGCCGGCACACACTTCGAGGAATCGCACCCAATCGGGCGGGCCCCGGAAGCCCCGCCCTGCCCCGCCTGCGGGGAACCATCCCGCCGGGTCATCACCGCCCCGCACCTTTCCAGGACGGGATCGCCCGCCTTCCGGCTCATAGACTCCACCAACCGCAGCGCGGCCGAACCCGAGATCGTGATTTCCCGGATCCCCGGAAGCCCCCGCCGTGTCCAGCCGTATTCATCCAACCCGTCACACCGGAAGCTGCCGCGACCCTAGCGAGTACCTAAGCGGCGCCAGTCAAAGGAGATGAAATGCCAGCCAAGAAATTCACCCTGGACTCCAGCAAGAGGTTCGAAGATCAGGAGAAGATCGGGCACAACCGGTGGCACCCTGAAATTCCCCCCGTGGCAACCATCAAACCTGGTGAATCCTTCCGCGTGGACTGCCGGGAATGGTTCGACGGCGCGATCGTGAATGACGACTCCGCCGAGGACGTCCTCAACGCCCCGCTGCTGACAGTCCATAAACTGAGCGGCCCCTTCTCCGTTGAGGGCGCCAAACCCGGCGACCTGCTGGTGGTCGACATCCTCGACGTCGGTCCCATCCCCCAGGAAGATTCCGGACCACTCGCCGGACAGGGCTGGGGCTACACCGGCATTTTCGCTACCAGCAACGGCGGGGGTTTCCTCACCGAACAGTTTCCCGACGCCTACAAAGCCATCTGGGACTTCACCGGACAAACCGCGACGTCCCGGCACGTGCCGGGCGTCTCCTTCACCGGGCTGATCCACCCCGGTCTGATGGGAACAGCCCCCTCGGCGCAACTGCTCGCGAAATGGAACAAACGCGAAGGGGACCTGATAGCGACGAACCCTAACAGGGTCCCTCCCCTGGCCCTGCCGCCCGAGGCCGGACATGCGGTGCTGGGGCACCTTTCGCCGTCGGAATTCGACCGGGTCGCCGCGGAAGCCGCCAGGACCGCCCCTCCACGGGAGAACGGCGGCAACCAGGACATTAAGAACATGTCCAAGGGCACCCGCATTTTCTACCCCGTGTTCGTCGACGGAGCCAATCTGTCCATGGGCGACCTGCACTTCTCGCAGGGCGACGGCGAGATCACCTTCTGCGGGGCGATCGAGATGGGCGGCTTCATAGACCTCCGGGTCGAGATCATCAAAGGTGGAATGGAAACCTACGGCGTGAGCGAAAACGCTATCTTTATGCCCGGCAACGTCGACCCCCAGTTCAGCCAATGGCTGGCGTTCTCCGGCACCTCGGTGACCCTGGACGGCGAACAGCGCTACCTCGACTCGCACCTTTCCTACCAGCGGGCGTGCCTCCACGCCATCGACTACCTCAGCAAATTCGGCTACAGCAGGGAGCAGGCCTACGTCATCCTCGGCGCCGTCCCCATCGAGGGGCGCCTGTCCGGGGTGGTGGACATCCCGAACTCGTGTTCCACGGTCTACATTCCGACAGCCGTCTTCGACTTCGACGTACGGCCCTCCGCCAGCGGACCCCACAAAATCGACCCAGGCATGGGAGTGCCGAAGGCAAGCAACAGGTAGTCGCCCGCCGGGTAAGTTCAGTGGACGAGTGTGCCGGGAGGGGGCTCGGCGTTCCTCGGGTCGTCAGGGCATGGCAGCGACGGCGTCGATTTCCACGAGGAAGTCACCCAGGAACGAACCCACGGTGGTTCGTGCCGGGTAGGGGGCTTCCACKAACTCTTCGTAGCTGGCGTTGAACCCTGCGAAGTCCCGGCCGGGGTGATGCAGGTGCACCGTGGCTTTGACGACGTGGGAGAAGTCCAGTCCGTGCGCGGCCAGGACGGCAGCCAGATTTTTCATCGTCTGGACTGTCTGCTCCTCGATAGTGGTCCCGACGGTGTGGCCGGTGACGGGGTCGTGGGGTGTCTGGCCCGCGGTAAAGAGGAAGCCGTTGGCGGCGATTCCCTGGGAGTATGGGCCGGCCGGGCTGGGGGCGAGGTCTGTGGTTACCTGGTGTCGAGGCATGGGACTGTTCCTTTCTGGTGGCAGGCGGTGCCGCCTGCCTGTTTGATGATCTTCTAGAGGACCTTTGAAAGAAAGGCCTGGGTGCGTTCGTGCCGGGGTGAACCAAGGACGTCCGCGGGGGCTCCACTTTCGACAACCACGCCCTGGTCCATAAAGACGACCTGGTCGCTGACCTGGCGGGCGAAGCCGAGTTCGTGGGTGACCACCACCATCGTCATCCCGGCCTCGGCCAGGGACTTCATGACGTCGAGGACCTCGCCGACGAGCTCCGGATCGAGCGCGGACGTGGGTTCGTCGAAGAGAATGAGCTTCGGTTTCATGGCCAGCGCCCGTGCGATCGC
The DNA here is from genome assembly GCF_052113365.1 of Arthrobacter sp. YAF17. Taxonomy (NCBI): domain Bacteria; kingdom Bacillati; phylum Actinomycetota; class Actinomycetes; order Micrococcales; family Micrococcaceae; genus Arthrobacter; species Arthrobacter sp. YAF17. Next base: position 589,583 of record NZ_JBFRDB010000001.1, read on the forward strand.
GATCCGCTGTTGCTGCCCGCCGGAGAGTTCCCGGGGGTAGGAATGTCCCCGGTTGCCAAGTCCGACGCGGTCCAAAAGCGTCTGCGCCTCGGCGGTGACTTCGTTCCGGGGCCGGCCGAGCACGTGGACGGGTGCTTCCACGATGTTCTCCAGCACGGTCATGTGGGGAAAGAGGTTGAAGCGCTGGAAGACCATTCCCGCCGTCAGCCGGGAGCGCGCTGTCTGCCGTTCCCTCATTTCGTAGAGCCGTCCGTTGCGCTCCGAATAGCCGACGAGGTGTTCGTCCACGTACAGGCGTCCGGCGTCGACCTTCTCCAGGTGGTTGATGCACCGCAGGAAAGTCGTCTTCCCGGAACCGGACGGGCCGATCAGGCAGGTCACCGACCCCCGTTCGATCCTCAGATCTATGCCCTTGAGGATTTCCGTGGAGCCGAAGCTCTTGCGGACTCCCTGGGCTTCCACCATCGCGGTGTTCATCATGCTGTCCTAGTCTTTGGCTGGTTCTTCGAACGGCGGGTCGGTCGCGGCGCAACGTCGAAGCCGCGGCCGTAGCGTCGTTCGAGTTTGGTTTGGAAGAAGCTCAGGATGGTTGTCATCAGCAGGTACCAGAGGCTGGCGACGATGAGCAGCGGGATCGTCTGGTAGTTGTTGGCGTAGATGATCTGGGCCGAATAGAGCAGATCCGAGATCGCGAGGACGCTGACCAGGGACGTGCCCTTGAGCATGGAAATGACCTGGTTGCCGGTCGGGGGCAGGACCACCCGCATGGCCTGCGGAAGGATGACCCGGCGCATGAGCTTGCCGCTGTTCATCCCCAGAGCCCGGCCCGCGTCGTACTGGCCCTTGTCCACGGATCCGATGCCGCCCCGGATGATCTCGGCCATGTAGGCGGCCTCGTTAAGGGACAGTCCCAGCAGCGCTGCAGCAAGCGGGGAGATCAGGACGTTGGCCGATCCGAGGACCAAAGAAGGACCGCCAAAGGGAAGACCGAAAGCGATCACCGGGTACAGGGCCGCAATGTTGTACCAGAAGATCAGCTGCACCAGCAGGGGTGTGCCGCGGAAGAACCAGATATAGCCCCGGCTGATGGTGCTCAGGATCGGGTTGGCCGAAAGCCGCATCACCGCCAGGACCGTGCCCAGCCCGATACCGACGGCCATCGACACCACGGTAAGAAGGACGGTCAGCCCGGCCCCGGCGATGATCTGCGGGGCGAAAAGATAGGAGACGACGACGTCCCAGTGGTACCGCTGGTTCACGGCCACGTCCCAGGCGGCGCCAGCCGCCAGCAGAATCAGGACGACGGCGATCGCCAGCCTGGCCGGGTGCCTGAGCGGCACCACCGGGATGGATTCGCCCGGCGCAGCCGACGTGGTCAGGCGTGTGTCGGGGAGCGAGTGTTGTTGCTGCATCGTTGCCACCTCCTATTGGGCGAAATTGACGCGGGCGTCGGTGATGGCGCTGGATTCGAGGCCGTACTTGCCCAGCACCTTGAGGTAGGAGTCACTCTTGATGACGCCGGAGAGCGCAGCGGAGACGGATTTCACCAGCCCGGAGTCTTTGGGCATACCAACGCCGACCGGCGTGAAGTCATATTTTGCGGCGATCTCGATCTGGGGGTTCTGCGTGGCGGCGAAGTTCAGGATCGGCGAATCCGCCAGTACGGCGTCCAGCCGCCCGCTGGTGAGGGCGGAGATTGCCTGTCGGGTGTCCTGGAACTCGCTTCTCTGGATGGTGTCTTTACCGGCCGCAGTGCATGCCTCGTCGTACTCGGGGACATTGACCGTGAGCTGGTAGGACCCGGTCAGGAGGCCCAACTTCCTGCCGCACAGGGCGTGTTGGTCGGCGATCCCCTGCGGGTTCCCTTTGGCCACCGCAATGGAATTGCCCATCTGCATGTAATCCACGAAATCCAGGACCTCCATGCGCTTTTCCGTCGGGGTCATCGAGGAGACAGTCATGTCGTACCGGCCCGCGGCGATCCCCGGGATGATGGAGTCGAAATTGGCCACCTGGATCTCCACCTTCACGCCCAGGGCCTCGCCGAGCAGCCGGGCAATATCGGGGTTGGTCCCCGTCATGTCCTGGGTTCCTTCGCGGTAGAACTGTGTCGGCGGCTCGTTGGTGGGAATCGCAACGCGCAGGACCTTTGTTGCTCTGATCGGTTCCGGGAGCAATTGTGCTGCGGCATTGTTGACCGCGAGGGCGGGGACCCCGGCGCCGTTCCCGGCGGGGTCTCCCGACGGCGTCGACGGTGCGGAGGCCGTGCTTGGCGCACAGGCGGTGGCCGCGAGCAGGAGCGCGGCCGTGGCCATGACGGCGGGGACACCGCGTCGACTGCGCTTCATGGGAGCTGCTTGGGGGATTTTCATCAGGGAGTCCTCAGATCGGAGTAGGCCAGCTGGGCCGCGGGAAATTGGGCAGAGGGGATTTCGGTGGGAAGTGTGCGGGTAAAGACTTCGTTGCGGTGCCGGATCAGCTCACGGCCTTCACCACGCAGTTCCTCGACCGTCGTTACCCCGAGGAGCATCATGGTGCGTGTCATATCCGCAGCGAACATTTTCAGGACGTGGGCGACGCCGGCCTGGCTCGCGGCCGCCAGACCGTAGAGGTACGGCCGGCCGATGGAACAGGCATCGGCGCCGAGGGCGAGAGCCTTGACAATGTCGGATCCCCGGCGGATGCCGCCGTCGACGATGATTTCGATCCGGCCGGCTGTCTTGTCCACGATGTCGGGGAGCACATCCAGGGGTGAGGCCATGTGGTCCAGCTGGCGGCCGCCGTGATTGCTGACCTGGATGGCATCGATGCCGATATCGGCCGCAGTGACGGCGTCGTGGGGGTTGACGATTCCCTTCAGGATGATGGGACCGTTCCACCGCGCCCTGAGGTCCTTGATGTCATCCCAGTCCGTCGGTTCGTACGAGCCCGCCAGCAGCGTCCGCCACATGTCAGGAGTGCTGGAGAGCGGGCCGTCGGGAATCTCGGCGTCCAGGTTCGGGAAGGCGATCGCATCGTTGGCAAGGAACCCCAGTGCCCACCGGGGGTGCAGTGCCCCTTCGATGACAGTCCTGGGCTTGATCGACGGCGGTGCGGTGAATCCGTTGCGGTAGTCGCGTTCCCTGTGGCCGATGGCCCGGCAGTCGACGTTGACCAGGAGGGCCTCATAACCGGCATTCGAGACCCGGTCCAGGACAGCCTGCAGGAGGACCTTGTCCGCAATGGGTTCGAGGTTGAACCACCGCCGAAGCCCTGGCGCCGCGGCGCTGACGGCTTCCATGGTGGTGGTGCTCAGATGTGCCAGCCCGTACGGGATGCCAGCTTCGAGCGCGGCCCGGGCGACGGCGGTCTCGCCGTCGGGGTGAAAGAGCCGCGTGCCACCCGTGGGGGAAAGTGTCAGTGGCATTGCGACCGGGCCGCCCAGGAGCGTTGAGCTGAGGCTATGGTTCGCCACCGACCCCCACTTGGGAAGGAACGACCAGTCATCGAACGATGACCGGTTGCGTCGCAGGGACACCTCGTCCTCCCCTCCGCCCTCGATGTATTCGAAGACGCTTTTGGGCAGGCGTTTCGCGGCCAGTAGCCGCATGTCCTCGACGCTGTGGCAGCGCCGGGACAAACGCTCGGACGCGGACCGGGCCGGTCCCTGCCCTGCGGTCAGCGCCTTGATGTCTTTGAATTTCATTCGCCGTATCCTCTGGTTCTTGCTGGAATGCCTGTCGATTCCTTCCCCAATGGTGACGTAGATCTCTTCTCGTCTATATGTGAATTTCACCAAAAGAGTGACATTGAGCTTGTGATAACTTCCATGTATGGATATCCAGAATCAGAACTTGGCCGAGGCCGATCTCCAGCGGGCCGTCGTACGGCTCTCGGACTGCCTCGAGCTGATGCAGGCCGATCTGGTGCAGGCAAATTCCACCCCGGAGAACCTCGCTCACCCCGTCTCTGACGTCCTCATGTACGACCCGCTGGACGAGTGGACCAGCGCCGATGACCGCATCATCCTGGCGGTGGGCCTGACCTGCGGTTCCGCGGATTTTGACCAGTTGCTCCACCGGGCCTCGAACAGCAACGCGGCGGCAGTCATTGTCAAGGCCCACGGGGCGTCCCTGGAGCAGCTCCGATCCGCCGCCGTCCGCCACAGCCTGGCAGTCCTGGTGGCACCGGACAGCTTGGATTGGACGCGCCTGGTGGCACTGGCCAGGGCCTCCGTGACGGGGGCGGCCGCAGATTCGGTTTCAGGGGTCCGGCTCGGTGACCTCTACGCCTTCGCGAACGCCGCGGCGTCCATCACCAGCGGCGCCACCAGCATCGTCGATCCGCTGGGACGGGTGCTCGGATACTCCACGCTGCCGGGCCAGCCCGTCGATGAATTGCGCCGCGTCACGACGCTCTCCCTGCAAGAGATCAAGCCGCCCGCATTCGATACGGACTTCAAAATCGTCTACGGATCCGCGAGCGCGGTCCTCATCCCCGCGGCAGGCGAGGAAATGGCACGGCTGGCCCTCGCGGTCAGAGCCGGCGGGGAACTGCTCGGCACGATCTGGGTCATCGACCCGGGCGAAGAAAAGCGTGGGGCCGCACTGGACGCGCTCGACAGGATGGCCCCCCTGGCCGGACTCCACATGCTCCATGCGCGCTCGGCGTCCGACTTCGGCGAACGCCGGAACGGGGACTTGATCCGCACGCTCATGGACGACACGGCCCATGCCTCATTTGCCGCGGCCCAGCTAGGACTCGATGCAGCCCACGGGCTCGCCGTCGCGGCGTTTTCGATCGTCCGCCCCGAAACCGGGAGTCTTGAAACAGTGCGGGAAATCCGACGGCTGCTTCATCTTGTGACGACAGTCTGCAATATCCAGTTCAACACCGGCCACAGTGCCCTCATCGGCTCGGTCGTCTACGCCCTGCTGCCCTGCGAAGGATCCAGTCCCCGGGCCGTGCATCGGCGCGTAGTCCAGGAGATCGGAGCGTACGCCCACACGATCAGCTCCTACTCGCTCATCGCCGCCGTTGGCGGTATCGCCCTTGGTGTGGAGGACCTGCCACGGTCCAGATCTGAAGCACTGGATACCTTGCAATATCTGCTCCGGCACCCGGCCAGACCGGGTTCCAGTGGCGGGCAATCCCCCGCGGCCGCGGTGCTCTTCGAGGACTACCGGGTCCCGCTGAATCTCCTGAAGATCGGGGCCTTCATCGCCGACGCCGGGCTCTCCGACGTCGACGACATCACCAGGATCCAGGCCCACGACGCCGAACAGCAGACCGACTATCTGGAAACCTTGCGGTCGTATCTGGAATCGAACGGAAGTATCTCCGCGATGGCGGAGCGGCTCCACGTGCACAACAACACGGTCCGCTACCGCGTCGGGCGCCTTGCCAAGGATCTTGATATCGATCTAAACGACCCGCAGAAACGCCTCTGGCTCTGGCTGCGCCTGACAACCATGGACCTCACGGCCTAGCGACCCAGGCCGAGTATCTCGCCGGATCTTTCTACGCGGACGTCCTGCCCGACTCCGGGAGGCTCCCGATGATCGTGAAGATCAGGGCAATATAAATGATGAAGAAGACCACCCACAGGACGAACAAGCCAATCCCCACCCAACCCAGCACCCGCCCCTCGGGCGCAGGCACGCCGTAGGCCTCGGCCTTCTTCGACCGGGCGATCGCCAACGGCCCGAACAGGACCCCCAGGCTGAAGATCGACAGGATGCCGAACACTGTGGCCAGCCGGGCGTGCCGCATGCCCTCCATGTACCAGCGCAGCTGACCCATCGTCACTGGTTGCTGGTCCTGGTTCCGATACGCGTATTGCGGTCCGTACTGGCTGGTCGACATTGGTCCCCCTGGTATTCCGTGCTGCTGGCGATGGTTGCGGTCACAGCATATGGCGTTGCGGGCAGAACTTTCGCCCCGACTGTAATGCCGGGCCATGCCCGGGAAACCTAGTCAGTGAGCGGGACGACCAGCCCGCCGTCAAAGAACATGGGGGTTACACAATGAAATCCAAGCGCACCGCCTTCGCCGCAACCGTCACCATGGCGGGGTTTGCCGTCAGCCTGGCCCTTGCAGGCTGCGCGCCGCAGACAGGCAGTCCTGCCGCCGCCTCGAACCCTGCCGTAAGTAGCACGGCCGACCGCACGGCAACGCTGACCATCGCATCGACGTCCACCGCGGCGCCGGAGGCCCCCGCCACCGGTGCGGTGCCGGCGTCGAAGGTTCCCGCCTCACCGCAGAAGCATGTGACACCCGGGCTGAAGACCTTCACCTTCCCGGACGGGCATATCTCGTTCGCCTATCCGGAGAAGTGGACGGTGCGGACCGTCCTCCCTCCAGCCGGGCTTCCCGGCGTTGAAGCGATTGTCGCTGACGACGCGGGAAACGAACTCCTGACCCTGGCCAACGGCGTCACCGCCGGGTGCGCGGGCGGCCCCGTGTCGCGCCAGGTCTTGGACCAGGCGTCGGTTCCGGGAATGAAGGCCCCGAACGGCACGGAACCCAGCTTCGGATTCGTTGCGGAAAACTATGGGAACGGCGAGGCGTATTTCATGGGACTCACCGATCCCCGGTCGCTGAAGGAAGGAGAGGGCGTCTCGTCCTGGTGCAACCTGATCCCCACGGCGAACGGCGGCCTTTTCACCCGCGTTCATTTCAACGACCCCGGCTTCCCGAACCACGGCGCGGCCAAGGCCTGGATGGCGACCGATCAGTACGCCCAGATCAAGGCCCTGCTGCTGAGCCTGAAATACGCCTGAGCCTGGCTGGACAACCCGCGGCGGATGCGAAAAGCCCTGCACCCAACCGGGTGCAGGGCTTTTGCGTTTGCGCTGCCGGGTGACTCGCTGCCCGCCGCCGTGCCTTAAGTCAGGGTCCAGGAACGCTTTGACAGGCCGAACCAGAACCCGTCAATCGCGGTTTTGGCGTGCAGGTCGCCGGACTCGTAAGCCGCACCGAGTGCGACATACAGCGGGGCCCAGTGTTCGCTGCGGGGGTGGGCCTCGCGGGCTGCCGGGGCCTTGTGCAGGAAGTCCAGGATGGAGTCGACGTCGCCGCGCGCCATCGCCTCCTCGGCCCATTGATCGAACTCACGGGAGACCGACGGCGGCGTGCTGTCGGGTCCGCCGGCTGGGTTGAACCAGCGCAGATTGTGCGTGGTGAACCCCGACCCGACGATCAGCGTGCCGCGGTCGCGCAGCGGCGCCAGCGACTTGCCCAGATCGAACAGGCCCTGCGGATCAAGGGTGGGCATGGACATTTGCACCACCGGTACATCCGCGTCGGGGAACATCTCCTTGAGCGGGACGTAGGCGCCGTGGTCCAGGCCGCGGTACTCGTCGCGCTCAACGTGGTGGCCGTGGCCGGCCACGAGCTTCTCCACCTCGGTGGCCAGCCCGGGGGCCTGCGGGGCGTCGTAGGTGACGTCGTAGTACTTCTGGGGGAAGCCGCCGAAGTCGTAGACCAGTCCCGGGTTGCGTCCGGTGGCGCTGAGCGTGACCGGGGCGTTTTCCCAGTGGGCGGACACCATAAGGATGTCCTTGGGCTTGTCGAAGGTGCCGGACCATTCGTTGAGTTCGCGGGTCCAGGTGGCGTCGTCGGCCAGCGGCGGCGCACCATGGCTGAGGAAGAGAACCGGAGGGAGTTCGAGCGTCGATGTCATGACATCATCGTACTCCGTTTTACTTGAAGGTTCAAGTGTCCAGAAACCTCGGCTGCGTCCTAAGTACGTGTACGGCCCCGGTAAAGGCGCCGGTAACCGGACGGTGTCGTGTTGAGTTCACGCATGAAGTGCAGCCTGAAGTTCGCCGTCGTTCCCAACCCGGTCCTGGCTGCGACCGCTTCGATGGTCAGATCGGTGGTCTCCAGCAGCTGGCACGCCTCGGCGATCCGCTGGCCGGTAAGCCAGCGCAGCGGCGTCGTCCCGGCCTCGGCGAGGAATCGTCGGGCGAACGTGCTCGGCGCCCATCCGGCGTGGGCGGCCATGTCCCCCACAGAGAGCGGCTCCGCCAGATGCTGGCGGGCCCAGGTGCAGGTTGGGCCGAATTGGGCCAGCGGCACAGCAACTGGACGTTCAATAAACTGGGCCTGCCCGCCCTCGCGATGGGGCGCAACAACCATGCGCCGGGCGATGCGGTTGGCCGCTTCTGTTCCATAGTCTTTGCGGACCAGGTGAAGGCACAGGTCGATGCCGGCGGCCACGCCGGCGCTGGTGCTGATGGCGCCGTCGTCGACGTAGAGGACTTCCGGGTCAACTGCCACCGCAGGGTGCAGGGTCTGGAGCTGTTGCGCATTCCTCCAGTGGGTGGTTGCCCGTTTGCCATCCAGGAGCCCGGCAGCTGCCAGGGCAAAAGCACCTGTGCACACCGAGACCACCCTGGCCCCGCCGGCGGCTGCCCGGCGAAGCGCGTCGCACACAAGTTCAGGAGGGTCGCTGAGGGGTTCGAACCCCGGCACCACGATCGAGTCGGCAGTAGCCAATGCGTCGAGTCCCTCTGCGGCGTAGATGGAGAATCCCGACGTCGTGGCAATCATGCCGGGCTCTGCCGCGCAGATCCGGAACGAATAGCGTTTCCGTTCGTCCTCGTGGCCGAAGACCTGCGCAGGAATGGCGAGGTCGAAGGCGACGACCCCGGGCAGCGCCAGCGCAACGACATGATGCATGCAGTTACTGTACCTATCTGGCCGGCTCCGGAAGCCCCGAAAGCAGGATTCTTTTCAACGTAGGCGTTTTTACCACTCTCACGGTCGGGCCAAAGCTGCCAGCGTTGACCTATGAACAAATATTCAAAGGCACTGCACCGGCTGGGGCGCGCCGCCTTGGCCGTCTCGCTCGCGGGCGCGACCCTCGCCTCCGTCCTGCTGGCCGGCACCGCGGTGATCAGGCACGACAACGGTCTGGACGCTCCGGCGGCCGGTCCCGTCGAGGCTGCTGCCAGCGCCCTACACCCGGCCGCCGGGACGATCCACGTTGCCTTCGTTTTGGGTCGAAGCGGGACCGAGGCGGCCGATGTGCTTGCCCCGTATGAGGTTTTCGCCCGGTCGCCCAGATTCGCTGTATCGACAGTTGCCGAAACCAGGCTGCCCGTCCAGCTGGTGGGAGGTCCCGCCGTCGTGCCCGCCAGCACCTTCTCCGAGGTGGACAGCGGTGCGGCGTCCGCGCCGGATCTCCTGGTGGTGCCCGCCGTCGAGAACCCGTCCGGGGACAGCGAAGCCGCTACAAGATCCTGGATCGCCCGGCAATCTGCCCGGGGCATCAATATCCTGGGGATCTGCGCCGGGTCAGTGCTGCTCGCCGAGACCGGGGTGCTCGACGGGCACCGCGCCACCTCGCACTGGTCACGGATCGGTTCACTGAAGAAGAGTCGGCCGGGCGTTCAGTGGGTGGGCGGCCAGCGCTTCGTCCAGGACGGCCGGATTACGACGACGGCTGGCGTGACTTCCGGCGTCCCCGGGGCACTGCAGCTGATCCACGACCTCGCCGGGCCGGCGGAAGCTGCGCGGGTCGGTGCGGAGGTCGGTTATCCGGGCTGGTCACCGTCGGGCAGCACGGCCATCCCCGAACAGGCTTTCAGCGCCAGCGACGCGCCCGTCGCGCTCAACGCCGCACTCCCCTGGTTCCGGCCCACCGTCGGCATCGGCCTGACCGACGGAATCGGCGAGATCGACGCCGTCGCGCCCTTCGAGGTGTACGCCGTCTCCGGTGCCGCGCGGACGGTTGCCGTCGCCGCCACGCCGTCCATCACCACCAAACACGGCATGGTCCTGCTCACGACGCTTCCGTCCACTGACGGGCCGGCGATGGACCGGTTGATCCTGCCAGGCACCGCCGCCGACGACGCGCGGCTCACCGCCTGGGCAGCGAAATGGTCCCTCGGCACAACCGCCCTGCCGCAAAGTTCGCGCCAGGGCACGGCCTTCGATGCGGCCCTCGAAGAGTTGTCCCGGCATGCGGGCAGCGCTGCGGCTRCTTCGACGGCCAAATTTATTGACTACCCCACGGCCGGGCTCCGGCTGCACACCGACGCGACGGACACCCGCTCCCTGTGGTTGTGCGCTCTGGCGGTGGTGGCCGCGGTCGGCATCGGCGCGCTCCCCGGACTGATCCGCTCCGCCGGGCGCAAAACGGCGACCACAAAAACACCCGCACCCCACCGTACGTTCAGCCCTGAAAGTGGAATGTCATGACCATCACCGCCCCTGCCTCCTCCCCCAGCCGAAAATCACGCAGAATCCGGAACCTCTGTGTCGTCCTGGCCACCCTGGCCGGGCTGGTTGCCGCGTCCACCACGGCCAACCTGGTGATCGAACACGCCGAGCGTTCCTCGACCGCACCCTACGGGGAAAGGGTGCAGGTCAGCCACGGAGCGCTGAACGTTTACCGCACCGCCGTCGGCCGCGGACCCGGCGAACCGGGCGCGGGAACCTCCGGCACCGGCAAAACCATCGTGCTGTTGAGCGGGCTGGGCACTGCGGCACCGGCCCTCGACTTCGCGCCGCTTATCCGGGAGCTGGGCGGTTACGACGTGGTGGTCGTCGAGGGATTCGGCTACGGGTACAGCGACCTGTCCCCCAGGGAACGGACTGTCGAGAACATCACCTCAGAACTGCATGAAGCCCTGTCGAAAGTGCACGTCGGCGGACCGTACATCCTCGCAGGTCATTCCATCGCTGGTTTCTACACCCTCTTCTACGCCAACAAGTACCGGACGGAAGTGTCGGCCGTCGTCGGCATAGATCCCACAGTCCCCGCTGTCGGTGCCGGTCATGCGGACGCCGGGGCCGCTCCGGACGGCGTCAACTGGGGCCGCCTGCTCTCCACCACGGGAATCGTCCGTTGGGCCAGCACCCTTGCCCCCGCGCTGGTCGAACCGGACGGCGACGCATACTCGGCGGCCGAACGTGAGCAGATGCGCCGGATGACCAGCTGGAACTACGGCAATCCCGCCGTCGCCGACGAGACAAACCGGATCGCGGAGAATGCCCACAAGGTGCAGGGACTCCGCTACCCGGACGATCTGCCCGTCCTGACATTCCTGGCCGGCGACAAGGAATCCCCGCCGAACCTCGCTGTGCACGAGGAGCGCCTACAGAACGTCAGGCAGCATGCGGTGGTTGTGCTCCCGGGCGGACACTACCTCCACTGGACGCAGGCACCGGCCATGGCGCAGCAAATCACGGCCTTCCTCAGCCAGGTTCCCGGGTGATGGAAGCCGGTGCCGCGGGCGGACCGCCTGCGGCACGGCCCCAAAGGTAACGACGCCGGCTGGGCCAGCCTGCGGGTTCCTGCAAAGCCCTTCCCGTGTCACCTCGACCGGAGACAGGCCGAGGGACGACGTCCGTCGAGTGTCTGAGGTGACCGGTAACCTCGTCATCATGACTGAAAGCCCGCAACTGGTGAACCGAGCACGCGATTGGATCGCAAAAGCCCGTTCATTTCACTTCCAACAGCGCAGCAGACACCGCAAGGTCAGACGCCTTGGAAAGACCCGCCTGACCTTCACCACAGGCCAGGGCATAACCAACCTGAGCGCCTTTTTTGTTGCCGGGTCGACAGGCTCAGCAGACCTGCCGGATTGGGCTGTCTTGGGTGTTTTGCTCGGGGGCTTCCTGGGCGGCAAGTACCTCTTCCCCGTCCCGGACAGCAGCATCGCCAGCCGGAGGGGCCCTGCCGATGTGGTCAGTCGAAGCGCTACGGAGCTCGACAGCATGACCCCGGAGGAAGTCCGGGTCTACGAGAACAACATGGTTCTCAAGCACCGGCTCAAGGGCTCCGGAGGGCTGGGGACCGAACAAGCACTTCAGCGTCAACAAGAGGCCGCCCGGAAATCCGAGGAGGCCGCTGGCGTGACCCCCGGAAGCCTGAGCGGCGTATCGTTGATTGACGCTCAGGCCTTCAGCTCAATTGCCGCCCGGCACAAACTTCTCGACAGCCGGTGGCTGGCCTACGAGGTGGACCCGAAATTGCAGTTCGATTTTCCGGCGATGTCCGATACTGCTTTCCCCGCCACCGCGGCCATGATCAGGGCGAGGCGGAGGGCCGAACAGGCGAAGTCAGAAGGCAACACGGCGAACTACCAGTCCGCCGTGGCGGCGTTCGGCACGGCGCTTTCTGTAGCCGAAGCCGCCGCCGGAGTGCCCCAGAGGTAGGCCACCTGACTACGGAATCCCATCTAGTCGCTCACCCAGCGCTTTGAAGACAATTTCGCCGTTCGGCCGGTTCACCATCGTCAAGCAGCACGGCGACACCCATTTCCAGGCCATCGACGCCCTCGTCCGCACCCACCCGACCGAGCTCCAGCAGCACCCGATCGCGTATCTGGCCCACGCCGCCTGATTCGCGCGGCTACTGCTCCGTGAGGCGCTGCCGCTGGGACCCCCAGATTCGCGCCACGACGTCCATGTAGTCCGACTGGCAGCGGTGTGCTTTGTCAGTGATTCTGGCCCCGGCAGCTTCGTCGGGAGCGGTAACGGCGAACCCGAAACCCAGGTGGCTGTCGTCCACCTGGGTCACCGGGTCAGGGACGGCGCCGCTTGCCGCCACGCAGCGGTGGGCCTCGGATACCGCCGCCCTATACTCCTGCTCCGAGACGCGGAGGTCGGCAAGCGGTTCTTGCTGGTACGGGCTGGTGGCGGACCGCAGCTGCACCTTCTGATCCTCCGAAAAGTTCTCCGCGCATCCTGTCATCACCAGCAGAAACGCTGCCACGGCGAACAGGCCCCCGACTCCTCACATGACTCAGGATCCTACGCTTGTCCTCGCGGAGCGGCGGGGCTGGGCAGGGCGGTGTTTAATAGCCTAGCTTTTGCGAGACCCGCCGCTCGTGGGGGTGGATCACGTTCACCACCAGGCCCGACCGGAGCGGATGGCTTGCCAACCGGTGGGCTGAACGTAGACTCAGCCCATGGCTGGTCCTGGGGGAACGAGAATAGTCCGCGGTGTTCTAGTGCTCGTTGGTGTGATAGCCGCCGTTGCCCTGGCCGGGTGCGCCTATGAGGACGAGGGCAATCCGCCGCCAACGGAAGCCAGCTCAAGTGTCCGGCCGGCGGCAATCTTGCCTTCGAAGGGGGCGGACATACTGGCGGTGGAAACGCGCAACTATGCTGAGCTGGAGCAGCGTCTGGCGGGCGCGGCCAAACCGGTGCTGCTGGCCGTCTCCGGCCCGGCCGACGGAACCGGCGTGGGATTCAGCAAGTCCGCGACGGTGACAACCGCCGGCCCGCACACTGTGACGGTCGCGTGCGTGGGTGCTCCCCGAGCCCTCGTCTGGCTCTCCCAGCAAATTGTCGGAGGCATCGAACACACGGAATTTCAGCTGGATTGCAAGGGAACCCAATCGCAGGTCGTCCACCTTAATGAAGGGTCCGTAAGTGCGCATCTGATCCGACTTCACCCGGACGGCGGCGCATGGACGGGCGCGGTCGCCGGCATAGAAATCACCGTCGAATGATGGTCCTGTAGGACCCGGTTTCTTCCGGCAACATCCGCGAACTGCACCGGCGGTACCGCACCCCGCCGCCGCATCGTCCGAAGTCCCGGGTGGGTACGCCCGCCAGGCGCACAAGGACGCCCAGGACCTTGGCCCGATCATCAAGGTCCATCCGAGCCGGTTGAGGGTGCACCGCATCCCCCCGGCTCGAGCCCGGACTGGTTTACGTGACGTATGCCGGCACGCTGTACCACCCGGCCTGGCGCATACCCGGACGGGCTGGGGCTGATCGCTGAAAGCACGGTTGAGCGGCGCAAGGAATGTACCGCCTGCGAAGATCCGCTCACCGACTCACTCGGCGCCCGCGCCTCTCCTTCTTGTCGGTGGGATAAGACTCGGCCTTAGCGCGGTGACCGGACACCCGGTCGGTGGGAGGATGCGGCAAGCCCACTGCCACGCAGCCGCGTAAAATGCCCCCCGCCCACCGTTCGCTGAGCCGGCCCGACGAGAACGCCCCCGCAGTAACAGCCGCAGCGATGGAAAATGCGCCGATGAAATACGGATTCAGGTTTTGCACGAGGACGTAGCTCGAGTGGCTGCTTGGATCTGCCAAAGCTATGACACCGGCGATGACAGCCAGGCCCGCGAAACGTCCGCTGATCCGGCGTCGCCGTCGCACCGCAACGATGTTTCCTTCGACGGACCCAATCACTTAGTCGCTCCTCCAGGGCGCCGTGCCGTCCTCCAGCTCGCGGATTGCGACCCGGTCCGGCTGCGGGCCCAGCCACTGTTGGGCCCGTCCGTAACTGCGCCACATGGAAACACTAAGGAGTATCAGGGCAATGCCACCGGCACAGCCCAGGACGATGGACATATCCAGCAGGGCGTGCGCTTCATCGTAGCCTGGATCGTCGTAAGCGGATCCGCCCCGGGCAGACCATGCTTCGAACTCCTGCACTCCGGAAACAATGCTGGTCGCCAGCAGCGCGGATAACCACAGGAGTGATGCCGCACCCGCGAGGTGGCTCCCCCGCATCATCCGCCTGTGCCGGTTCCAGGCCTTGAATGTCGTCGGACGCAGTTCTGCCGGCATTGGCCCCAGTGCTGCTGCGGAGCGTTTCCACCAGCGATGCAGCAGGACCGAGGTGAGGATCAGTATTGCGGTCAGTCCACCAAGTGCAGTGGCAAGGAGATCCTTCGATTCCTGCAAATACTCGTAGGCAGGATGGCCGAAGGCGACGTCGCCCCGCAGGAGCGGCCCGCAGACGTTCAGGAGCCAGAAGCTGACCAGGAAGAGCCCAGCAGCCAACGGCAGTTGGACGACAATGACGGTGATCACGTAGGCCACGTTCATCCGCCGGCAGCGCCGGGACCACTCCGTTGTGCGTTCGGCTGTCTCTGCGTGCTGCAGATCTGTCATTGAGGTCCCCCCACCCAAATGGCTACGTGGCTGCAGCCTAGCCGGGGAGAAAGACGCTGGCCGCTCTCCACGCCGCACGGCTGTCTACGCATATTCCCGGGCAGAGACCCGCGCCGATCGAAGACCTGTTGATCTGCACCTGGCCTCCTTACGGTCATTGGGCGGGATCCGGGTGACATCCGCGCCGTCGGCGTTGATCGCAGCCCGGAGACCTCTCCGGTCCGGTTCGAATTCGATCTGGAAATATCCCGGCCGCGGTCCGAGACTGGAATCGGAAGCGAGGGCAAGAGATGAAGAGCCGGTTTGACGTGGCCGTGGTGGGTGCGGGCAGTGCAGGCTGCGTGTTGGCTTCGCGGCTGAGCGAGGACGCCGACCGCGAGGTGGTGCTGTTCGAAGCGGGGCCGGACTACCCGGCGGCGAGCCTTCCGGCCGACCTCGCGGACGGCATCCACGGCACCAGCACGGCCTCGCACGACTGGGGGCTTCATGGGACGGGTGTCGCCGGCGGACCTCCACTGGGCCTTCCACAAGGGCGGGTGACCGGGGGCTCGTCGGCCGTCAATGCCACCTTCGCCCTGCGCGGGCATCCGGCCGATTACGACGGCTGGGCCTTGCCGGGATGGACATTCGCCGACGTGCTGCCGTCTTTCCTCCGCCTTGAGCATGACCTGGACTTCGGTTCCTCGCCCTATCACGGGACGGACGGCCCTGTACCGATCCGCCGCTACCGGGGGGACGAACGGTCCGAGCTCACGCTCGCCATGGAGGACGCCATCGCGGACGTGGGGATCCCGCGAATTCCAGACCACAACGCCCCGGGCGCCGTCGGCCTGTCGGCGCTACCAGTCAACTGCGTGCGAGGCGTCCGGGTCAGCACCGCGCGGGCCTACCTGGATCCCATCCGCTCCCGACCCAACCTGACGATCCGCGCGACCTGTCCGATCGCCGAGGTCGTGATTCGTCACGGGCGTGCGATAGCCGTCCGGTCCTCCGACGGAGAGATCGTCACGGCCGATGAGGTGATCGTCTGCGCTGGCGCCTACCACTCGCCCGCGCTGCTCATCCGGTCTGGCATCGGCCCCGCCGCGGACGTAGCCGCATTGGGCAGGCCCGTCACGATGGACCTGCCCGGTGTTGGGTCGAATCTCGCCGACCACCCCTGGGTGGCAATCGACCTGCCCTGTCTTCAACCGCTGGGCGACCCTCCGCTGTTCCAGGTGATGGCGACAGCCCGGAGCAGCCTGAGGTCCGCTGGGGATCCCCCGGATCTCCAGCTCATGGTGTGCGGACCGTACCGGCTTGAGGACGGGTACCACTGCTCATTCGCCGCAGCATTGCTGAAGCCGGCGTCGCGCGGTGAGGTGCGGCTGCACACGCTCGACCCGAACGCCGCACCGGCCATCGACCTCGGGTACTTCCGCAATTCGGTGGACATCGACCGATTGGTGGAGGGCCTGCAGCTCGCGGACGCTGCCGCGTCCCACCCTCACCTGACCCGGATCACTCGCGGTTCCCGGCTCGCGCCCCGGCAGGACCTGGTGGCTGACGCCGTCGCCGTTCGCGCCTGGATCAAGGCCACGGCCACGACCTACCATCACCCCGTGGGCACCTGTGCGATGGGAACGGACCCCCGGGCCGGCGCCGTGGTCGACACGTCGGGACGGGTGTACGGAGTGCCGGGCCTCTCGGTGGTCGACGCCTCGATCCTTCCTGAACCGCCGTCGGCCAACACCAACATCCCCACGATCATGGCCGCCGAGCACATCGCGGCCCGGCGTCGCTGGGTCGGGGCGGGACTCTGAGGAACGTAGGAGGTGTGCCACATTGGTCGGCATGGTCTCGGCCTGCCGTCGGGAAGCCGGTTGTTCTGCGCAGCAGACCATCAGATGCGCTGTGAGACCCACTCGTGGAGCGCGTCGATGCTCCACGATGGAGCCCGCACCAGGATCAGTTCCCGGTGTTCCCGGTGGACCTCGTGGATGCCGTCCTCACGGGATAGCTCGCGGACAAGCCGATCGACGTCGGCTGACCGTTCGTAGGAGATCTCGGTCGCCCAGACCGATATCGAAGTCGTAGGCCCCCCGGTTAGTCCCGAATGCTCTCGATTTCGAAGGGCGGCTCTGGCACCATCCCGGCGGCGGGGTTGCCTTCACTTAGCTGGCCGATGAGCTCGGAAGAACGGCGGCGCAGGGCCACCGCCCTCGTAGGTGTCGGCATTCAAGCTCGGGCGCACTACGGTGGTAACGGCACGACCGTACCACCGAAAGTAGAGAGCCCCGCACGCCAGAGTGCGCAGGGCCATTCCGCCTACGCGTGAACGGTGTTCTCAACCTTCCACTGCATCATCCGCGGGTAGACCCAGAAGGTATAGATGCCCACCGTGATGATGCTCAGCAGCAGCCACTTGAGCCACAGGCCGAAGATGCCCCACCCCGTGCCGATAAACCGAAGCTGCCGGCCGTGGAGATAGGTGTTCTTGGCCCTCCACCGTTCGATCAGAACAATGGCAAACGGGTAGCAGATCCCAAGAGTGCAGATCATGATCAGGGCTCCTAGGAACTGGGTGCCGAACCAGGATGCGGCTCCGCCGCGGAATTGGTAGATCTGTACCCCGGGAACGGTTCCGAGGCCGGTAGGAACGAGAACGATGCGGCCTTGACCGCGGGGGTCAGTGCGAGGCTGGCCGGTCACTGGTAAGGGGTTCCTGTTCCGCCATCGTTCCCGGTTTTCCCGGCCGAGGCCTGCACTAAAACTCAGCCCGACATGTGACTACGCCGGAGCTGCCTCTGGGGCCTTTCCGTGCAATTTCCTCCTGTGACCGGATCGCCTTTCGGGACCCCTTGTCCACGATGGCCCGCTCGTTGGAAGCCCGCTCTGAACGCCTTCGCCATCACCTTTAGCAACCGATTCCCGGCAGCTGAGAACTACCAAATGAAAACGCCGGATACCCCGGTAATAATGAGTTAGTCCCGCGAGAAAGGCTTCCGCATGTGAACATCCTCGCTGCAAAAAACAAATCCTCACGATTCAGCAGTCAAGCAAACCCGGGGCAGCCCCATTCGTTGACGAACTCGTGGGTAACATAGAGGCTCGGGCGACGGCGTCTCATCTGGCGAGACGCCGTTTTGACCGCCGAGTAGTGCATTGTGCTTAAACAGCCGCCAATCCGCTACTGGCCGTCCCCGGAGAGATGGCAAAGATGCCTAAGTTTTTTTGGACTTCATTGAGAGCAGAGACATTGGTTTACTTCGAACCCCAGCGCCAACAAACGAGGGTGCCACATCCACCACAGCCAAATCAATCGCTTCATAGCTCTCGTCGGCGTTGGTCGTGGTTGAGTGTTGGACTTGTCAGCATGTTGATTGCTGTTTATGCGATCTATACGGCTTTCGGGGTCTCCGAAGTTTTCGGTTATTCGGCCGGGCTCTCTTACGATGACGCGGAGTTGGTGAAGCAGCAAAGCGCGGGGGACGTGGCGATGGGCATGTTGCTTCCCACCGACAGCATCCTTCTCTTCTTGCTGTTGGCTGTTGTGACTGCTCTGCACGTCGGGGCACGAAAATCGGTATTCGGAATTACCTGGATGACGAGAACTGGGATGTTAGTGACGCTTGGGTCGTTCGTGTTGTCGCTCTTCAAAATTTCGGTGCTATTTCCGCTGCTATTCAGCATGATTGGTTTTGGTGTCTCGACTGCTGGTTCGCCATCCGATCTCCACGCGCCGTCTGCCAAGGAATACGTACTCAGCGATGTAGAGCTCATTACGTACACGTCAGGCGCGAATCGTGTGACCGGTTCGGTAACGAACACCAGTTCTTACGATTGGGAAACGGTCACTGTCGACTTCATCCTCAAGGATAAGGCCGGCAAAGCGTGTTATCGGGCCAACCAACAACTAAAATACATCGGCCAAGGCCAGGTTGCACAACTGGTCACTGGTCGAATTGAAACCTATATGCTCGCTCAACCGAGTTGTGGGGCGACCGCGGTGACGATGGCTGTTACAGGATTTGATGTGGACTCGCGGTCGACTAAGGACCCGGAGAATGACGCCCCTCAGGTGCCCGCCTTCACGAGTCTAAAACCACTGCTAGAACCAGACACTTTGGGGATGCTGAGGGCTTCAGTCACCGGAGTCGTTGATAGGACCTCGCGCGAGCAGCTGGATCTTAAGACCGGGAGCCAGGACACCAGTGAATTCATGTTTGAACTGGTGAGAACTGATGGTGTGCGGTTGGACATGTGCTTCAAGCCGAAGGTGATCGCACCTGACGGGAGCTTCATGACTGGCCGATATCACAGCCCCGTGGATCAAGGCGTGATTGCATCTGCTGTCTTTGTGCCACATTGTGACGGATCTTGATTGTCAAGATGTGGACAGGTGGAGTTGTAGATCCTGACCAGACGATCAGGATCGTTACGGTGCCACCTTTCGCAGTGCTGAACTTGACGAAAAGTCGCAGAAAATCATTGGACGAATGAGATGCTTTGATGATTCCTCAAGAGGTGGTTAGAGGGCTCTAGGGAACACGAAGAATAGTGGGCCTTCGCAGATAAGCGTAGATGCCGGGTCTGAGGATGGCGCTGTCGCGTGGGTATTCCGTGCTGGCGGCGTGATGCGGCAGGAACGGGTTCTCAGGGACTCTTTGAATTGGTAGCGACCAAGCAACCAAAAAGCGACCCTGACATAAAAAACTTTATGTCTTGCTCCTATGGTTGCTGGTGCACGCGTGCAGATGCGTTGCTGGGTATCGAGGGTGTCCACGTCCATTCCGTCTCGGCAACCGGGACTGGCCTGGTTCCGGGCGTTGAAATTGGCGAGGAACTCGCAGGTTGTCCGGACTGCGGTGTCGTAGCGATCGGCCGCGGCCGCCGCCAGGCCCGGCTCCATGACATTACCCGTTTCGGCCGGCCCGTTCGGTTCCTGTGGGCCAAACGCGTCTGGCGATGCCGGACCCGGACTGCCCGATGACCTCTTTCAGCGAAGACCATCCGTTGGCAGGTCCATGGGCGAAACTCACTGCCCGCGGACCGGCCTGGGCCACCGACGCGCTGCAGGCGTTCGATCCCCCGGTCTCTGCCCTGGCCCAGTCGGGAAGCCCCAGCGTCTCTGCTCCGGGGCTTCTCGGGGGGCGCATGCTTGACGATCTGGACGGCCTTCACAAACGCAATTCGGTCGGCCTCGATCACAGTAGTGGGGCACAAAGCCAGGTACCGCGGAATCTCACACACAGATGCATTTCTTCCAAATAGAATGCCATTCTTCCATTTGGTCGACATCTCACAAAGGACTAGAAGTCCCAGTCGTCATCCTCAGTATTGACAGCCTTGCCAATCACATAAGACGAACCCGAACCCGAGAAGAAGTCGTGGTTCTCGTCCGCGTTGGGCGACAGGGCCGACAGGATGGCCGGGTTCACGTCGGTGACAGAGGCCGGGAACATGGCCTCGTAGCCCAGGTTCATCAGCGCCTTGTTGGCGTTGTAGTGCAGGAACTTCTTGACGTCCTCGGCCAGGCCGACGGAGTCGTAGAGGTCGTGCGTGTACTGGACCTCGTTCTCGTACAGCTCAAAGAGCAGCTCGAAGGTGTAGTCCTTGATTTCCTGCTTACGCTCCTCGGACAGGCCCTCCAGGCCCTTCTGGAACTTGTAGCCGATGTAGTAGCCGTGGACGGCCTCATCGCGGATGATCAGGCGGATCAGGTCGGCCGTGTTCGTCAGCTTGGCCCGTGAGGACCAGTACATCGGCAGGTAGAAGCCGGAATAGAACAGGAAGCTCTCCAGCAGCGTGGAGGCCACCTTGCGCTTCAGGGGATCGTCGCCCTGGTAGTAGTCCATGACGATCTGGGCCTTCTTCTGCAGGTTCACGTTCTCGGTGGACCAGCGGAATGCCTCGTCGATCTCCTTGGTGGAAGCCAGCGTGGAGAAGATGGAGGAGTAGCTCTTGGCGTGCACGGATTCCATGAAGGCGATGTTCGTGTAGACAGCCTCTTCATGCGGAGTGAGCGCGTCCGGGATCAGCGAGACGGCGCCGACGGTGCCCTGGATGGTGTCCAGCAAGGTCAAGCCCGTGAACACGCGCATGGTGAGCTGCTGCTCGTCCGGGGTCAGCGTTGCCCAGGACTGAACGTCGTTGGACAGCGGAATCTTCTCCGGCAGCCAGAAGTTATTGACCAGGCGGTTCCAGACGTCAACGTCCTTGTCGTCCTGGATGCGGTTCCAGTTAATGGCTTCAACGTGGCTAAGCAGCTTGACCTTTTCGGTCATGTCATCCCCTAAAAAGTTGGGTTGGTTCTCTAGTTAAAGCGTACGACGGCGGGCGGGCGCCCGCCGTCGTACTGAAGCAAAATCAACCGATATCGGTTACAGCATGCAGCTGACGCAGCCGTCCACCTCGGTCCCTTCCAGCGCGAGCTGGCGGAGACGGATGTAGTAGATGGTCTTGATGCCCTTCTTCCAGGCGTAGATCTGCGCCTTGTTGATGTCGCGCGTGGTGGCAGTGTCCTTGAAGAACAGCGTCAGGGACAGGCCCTGGTCCACGTGCTGCGTCGCGGCGGCATACGTGTCGATGACCTTCTCGTAGCCGATCTCGTACGCATCCTGGTAGTACTCCAGGTTGTCGTTCGTCAGGTACGGCGCCGGGTAGTACACGCGGCCCAGCTTGCCTTCCTTGCGGATCTCGATCTTGGACGCCACCGGGTGGATCGAGGAGGTGGAGTTGTTGATGTAGCTGATCGAGCCGGTCGGCGGAACAGCCTGCAGGTTCTGGTTGTAGATGCCGTGCTCCATGACGGAAGCCTTCAGCTCCTGCCAGTCGGCCTGCGTCGGAATGTGGATGTTCTTGAACAGCTCGGCGACCTTGGCGGTCTGCGGGACCCATTCCCGGTTCGTGTACTTGTCGAAGAACTCGCCCGAGGCGTACTTGGACTTCTCGAAGCCGCCGAAGGTCTGCCCGGTCTGGATGGCCAGCAGGTTGGAGGCGCGGACGGCATGGAACACCACCGAGTAGAAGTAGATGTTCGTGAAGTCCAGGCCCTCTTCGGAGCCGTAGTGGACCCGCTCGCGGGCCAGGTAGCCGTGCAGGTTCATCTGGCCCAGGCCGATCGCGTGGCTCTGGTCGTTGCCGCGGGCGATCGAGGGCACCGAGGTGATGTTGGACATGTCCGAGACCGCCGAGAGCGCGCGGATGGCCGTCTCGATGGTCAGGCCGAAGTCCGGCGAGTCCATGGCCTTCGCGATGTTCAGCGAGCCCAGGTTGCAGGAAATGTCCTTGCCGGTCTGGTCGTAGGACAGGTCATCGTGGTACGTCGTGGGCTGGGAGACCTGGAGGATCTCGGAGCACAGGTTGGACATGATGATCTTGCCGTCGATCGGGTTTTCCCGGTTCACGGTGTCCTCGAACATGATGTACGGGTAACCGGATTCGAACTGGATCTCGGCGAGGGTCTGGAAGAACTCGCGCGCCTTGATCTTGGTCTTCTTGATCCGGGAATCGTCCACCATCTCGTAGTACTTCTCGGTGACCGAGACGTCGGAGAACGGCATGCCGTAGACCTTTTCGACGTCGTACGGCGAGAACAGGTACATGTCCTCGTCCTTCTTGGCCAGCTCGAAGGTGATGTCCGGGATGACGACGCCGAGGGAGAGGGTCTTGATGCGGATCTTCTCGTCCGCGTTCTCGCGCTTGGTGTCCAGGAACCGGTAGATGTCCGGGTGGTGCGCGTGCAGGTACACCGCTCCCGCACCCTGGCGGGCACCGAGCTGGTTGGCGTAGGAGAAGCTGTCCTCGAGGAGCTTCATCACGGGGATGACGCCGGAGGACTGGTTCTCGATCTGCTTGATCGGCGCGCCGACCTCGCGGATGTTGGTCAGCGCGAACGCCACGCCGCCGCCGCGCTTGGACAGCTGCAGCGCCGAGTTGATGGACCGGCCGATCGACTCCATGTTGTCTTCGATGCGGAGCAGGAAGCAGGAGACCAGCTCGCCGCGCTGCTTCTTGCCGGCGTTCAGGAACGTGGGGGTGGCCGGCTGGAAGCGGCCTTCGATGATCTCGTCGACCATCGCGGTGGCAAGCTTTTCGTCGCCGCGGGCCAGGTGCAGGGCCACCATGCAGACGCGGTCCTCGTAGCGCTCCAGGAAGCGCTTCCCGTCGAACGTCTTCAGCGTGTAGGACGTGTAGAACTTGAACGCGCCCAGGAAGGTCTCGAAACGGAACTTCTTCTTGTACGCGCGGTTGTAGAGCTCGCGGATGAAGTTCATCGTGTACTGGTCGAGGGTTTCGCGCTCGTAGTACTCGTTCTTGACGAGGTAGTCGAGCTTTTCCTCGAGGTCGTGGAAGAACACGGTGTTGTTGTTCACGTGCTGCAGGAAGTACTGGTGCGCCGCCTCGCGGTCCGCCTCGAACTGGATCTCCCCGTTCGGGCCGTAGAGGTTCAGCATGGCGTTGAGCTCGTGGTAGCCCAGGCCCTGGTAGGCGGCCGGCATGGCCGGCTTCTCACCGGGGACGGTGTGCTTCTCGACGGCGCTGGTCTTCTCGGCGGAGCCGAGGGATGAAACCCCGGTCACTTCGGTGTCTTCGACAGTCGTGTCCAAAATTCTTCCAATCCTTGTTGTACTCGGCTGACGTCTTCCGGCGTCCCCATGAGTTCGAATCGATATAGGTGGGGCACCCGGCATTTGGCGGCGATGATGTCGCCGGCCATGCAGTAGTTGTCCCCGAAGTTCGTGTTGCCCGCCCCGATCACTCCCCGGAGCTGTTGCCGGTTGCGTGGATCGTTCAGGAAGCGGATGACCTGCTTTGGAACGGATCCCTCTCCCCCGG
Source organism: Arthrobacter sp. YAF17 (assembly GCF_052113365.1). Lineage (NCBI taxonomy): Bacteria > Bacillati > Actinomycetota > Actinomycetes > Micrococcales > Micrococcaceae > Arthrobacter > Arthrobacter sp. YAF17. The sequence continues at coordinate 613,253 of NZ_JBFRDB010000001.1, forward strand.
TGCCTCCGTAGGTGGGAAGCACCAGCACGTAGGGCTCGGTGGCCACGAGCGCGGACTCCCTCGAGTGGAGGGGTATCCGGGCGGCGTCGATGCCCAGCTTCCTGATGAAGCGTGCGGTGTTCTCGGAGGTGGAGGAGAAGTAGATGAGGTGGCTGCCGGAGGTCCGGACTGCGTCCGGGTTCCTGCCATCGTCCGCCAGCGGCGCTGCGTCTGCTGCCGGCGTCGTACCGGCGGTTGCCAGTGCCATGGGAGTCACCTCATCTGACTGTCTTCGTTCGAAGCGTTTCAGGCCACCGCGACGGCGGAAGCCTGGGCCAGTTCTTCGATCTTGTCGGGGCGGAAACCGGACCAGTGGTCCTGGTCCGTGACGACGACCGGAGCCTGCATGTAGCCGAGGGCCTTCAGTCGCTCGAGGGCATCCGCATCCTGCGAGATGTCGACGCTCTGGTAGGTGATGCCCTTCTTGTCCAGCGCGCGGTATGTCGCGTTGCACTGAACACAGGCCGGCTTCGTGTAAACCGTAACGGTCATGGTCCCTGTCCCCTTTTTGTTGAAGTCTTTGGTACTGCAAAATGTTGGCTGCGTAGGAGCTGATGCTGTTGAGCTGAGTCTCTGCTGCGTCTTTGGTGCCAGTTGTCCGGGCGGGCCGGTCCGGGACAGGAATCCTTATCCGTTACTGGCCGTACCTGGCGGGCACTGCTGCTCCTGAACCGCTGCTCTTACTGCTGCTCTGGAACTGTATGTCGATACTACATGTAGTGCAAGAGCCCGATGTGGACCCCAAGATGATGTATTACAAGTATGTCATTTAATGCACCGCCAGTCCACAGGCAGGGTGCCTCAAAATGTCCGTGTTTCCGCCATTTTGACGGACGAAATCCACAGGCTGTGGAGTACCTTTGCACAATTAACTGCCCTGCGTGTCGCGTGGGAGACGGCGTGTCGCGGTGTGGCCCGCGGTGTGGTTAAACACCGTATGTAGTGTCAGGGGACACGAAGAAGGCGGGCACCCCCGGGGGTGCCCGCCTTCCACGGCGTGAGGAGTCTTACAGCGACGCTCAGCCGGCCGCCTCGCCAGCCGTCCGGCGGTCCAGCACGATCTGCTGCACGTCGAGGTAGCCGGTCTCGAAGCCCGCGCGGGAGTAGCAGAGGTAGAACAGCCACATGCGCTGGAAGATCTCGTCGAAGCCCAGTCCCTGGACGTCGGCGGAGCGGGCCATGAACCGTTCCTCCCAGAGCCGCAGCGTCTGGGCGTAGTGCTCCCCCATGGCGAGGCGTTCGCGGACACGGAGACCGGTCTGCTTCTCAGTGATGTCCTCGATGGCCCGCACGGAGGGGATGACGCCGCCCGGGAAGATGTATTTGTGCACCCAGGTGTAGCTGGAGCGGGTGGCCAGCAGCCGGTCGTGCGCGATGGTGATGGCCTGGATGGCGACCTTCCCGCCGGGGGCCAGGACCCGTTCGATCGTCTGGAAGTAGGTGGCCCAGTACTCGAAGCCCACGGCCTCGATCATCTCAACGGAGACGACGGCGTCGTACTCGCCTTCCACGGCGCGGTAGTCCTTGAGCTCGATGGTGACGGCGTCGGTGTAGCCGGCGTCGGCGACGCGTTTGCGGGCCAGTTCCTGCTGCTCGCTGGAGAGGGTGACGGAGTAGACGGTGGCGCCGCGCTGGGCGGCCCGGAGGGCGAGCTCGCCCCAGCCGGTGCCGATTTCCAACACCCGGGTCCCCTGTCCGACGCCGGCCTTGTCCAGCAGCCTATCGATTTTGGCCTGCTGCGCGGAGGCGAAGCCATCCCAGGCGACGGTCTTCAGCGCCTCCCCCGATTCGGGGAACAGCGCACTGGAGTACGTCATGGTCTGGTCCAGGAACGTGCCGAACAGCTCGTTGGAAAGGTCGTAGTGGCGGGAGATGTTGGAGCGGGTGTTCTGCTCGGTGTTGCGTTCCTTGCGCGGCTGGCGCGGCAGGTAGAGCGCGCGCAGTTTTTGCAGCGGCTCGGGCACCAGGGTCCCAACGCGGGCGGCGAAGACCTCCATCACGGCGGTGAGGTTGTCGGCGTCCCAGTCTCCGGCCATGTAGGACTCGCCCAGGCCGATCAGGCCGCCGTCGCCGAGCCGCGCGGCGAAGGCCTCGGGACGGTTCATGGTCATGACGGGGTACGTGCGGCCGGGCACGGCCGCCTTGCCGAGGACGGTGCCGTCGGGGTAGCGGACTTCGAGCGGAAGCCGGCGGACGGCTGCTTTGAAGATGGCCTCGGCAACGCGGCCGGCCACGGCGGTTTTCAGGCCGGACGGGACCGTGGCGATGCTGGGCCAGATGGCGGCGTCGACGACGGCGGGCGGCTGCGGGACGGTGTAGGGGGCTGCGGCCTCGTTCGTCCGGCGCGCCGCGCCCGATCCGGTCGCTTCGGTCATTGTCACTGAACTGCCTCCTGTGAGGGGTGGTGTGGTCGTTTGATGATGGGCAGCCGACGTGCCCAAAGCTTAATTCCCTGCCAGCGGATCTGAGCTGAGACGCGCAGGGGTGCCAGCGGGACCGCGAGCGCCGCGGCGAGGATGTTCCGCACGGTGGCGTCRTGCCGTTCGCCGTCCACGCTGGCGACGAAGGGCCGCTGCCCCTCGCGCTCGAGGACGATCGAGACGGCGAGGCGTTCGCCGGGTTCCGGGAGTTTCATCCGGTACTCGCCCTCGACGTCGTTGAACGGCGAGACGTAGAACGCCTTGGGCACGCTGGCCCGGCCGGCGTCATCCGTTTCGAGGAGGTAGCAGTGGCGTTCGCCGTACGTGTTGTGGACTTCGGCGAGGACGCAGCGCAGCTCCCCGGCGGCGTCGTGGCACCAGAACAGGCTCAGCGGGTTGAAGACGTGGCCGAACACCCGGGCGCTGGCCAGCATGGTGATCCGGCCGCCGTCGAGGGTTATCCCCCGGGCGGCCAGGAACGCCTCAACGTTTCCGCGCAGGGTGCCGTCCGGGTCGCCCAGGTGGTCCGCCACACTGAAGCCGGCGAGGGGCCGGAGCAGGCGGGGCACCGCGGGCAGCCGGTCGACGTCGACGTACCAGCTGTAGCTGCGGTACGTGAACGCGTTCTTGAGAGGGGTGCGCCGCACGTGCGCGATGGAGGTGCGGTAGATGGCGGCCGTGGTGCTCATGAGCCCTCCGCGGAGACGGTCTGCAGGTCGGGGTCGACGGCGACGGCGCGGTACTCCTCGTTAAGTTCGACGGCGGGGCCGTTCCAGGAACGTCCGAGCCGCTCGGCGGCCTTGACGCCGGAGAGCGCGCCGTCCTCGTGGAAACCCCAGCCGTGATAGGCGCCGGCGAAGGCCAGGCGGCCGTCGCCGAGCGCGAGGATCTGCTGCTGGGCCTTCAAGGATTCCGGGGTGTACTGCGGGTGTTCGTAGACCATGCGCTCAATCACCGTGTTGTCGGCGATCAGCTCGGATTCGCCCAGGCTGACGATGTAGCGCCCCATGTCCGCGGGGGCCAGCCGCTGCAGCCGCGTCATGTCGTAGCTGACCAGGACCTTGTCCGGCCGGGCGTCGCAGGCGGGCAGGCGGTAGTTCCAGGACGCCTTGGCGTTGTCGCTGGACGGCAGCACGGCGGCGTCGCGGTGGAAGACGGTGTGGTTGACCGAGTACGGCATCCCGCCGAGCGCGTCCCGCTCGGCGTCCGAGGCGTCGGTGAGCATTCCCAGTGCCTGGGCGGGGTGGGTGGCGATCACGACGGCGTCGAAGTTTTCGGTGCGGACGCCGCTGTTCCCTTCACTGACCGTCAGCTCGACGCCGTGCGCATGACGGCGCACTCCGGTGACCGGGCTGGAGAGGCGGACGTCCGGCAGCGTGGCGGCGAGCTTGTCCACGTACGTGCGCGAGCCGCCGGTGACGGTGCGCCACTGCGGCGAGCCCGAGACGCCGAGGAGGCCGTGGTGGCCCAGGAAGGTGAAGAGGTAGCGCGCCGGGTAGGCCAGCGCCGTGGTGGGGTCGCAGGACCAGACCGCGCTCACCACCGGGGTCATGAAGTGCGAGATGAAGTAGCTGCTGAACTTCTCCCGGGCAAGGAACTCCCCCAGGGTCAGTTCCGGTTCCCCGGACGGGTTTTTCCCGGCGGGCGCCGCTTCGGCGAGCAGCGCGCGGGCCCTGCGGTAGAAGCGCATCACCTCGAGCAGCATCAGCAGGTAGCGGCCGCGCAGCACGGTGGAGGGACGGGGCAGGATGCCGCGGCCCTTGGCCCGGGCGCCGGCGTACTCCAGGCCGCAGCCGTCGCAGCGGACGGACATGCTCATTTCCGAGTCCTGGGTTTCGATGCCCAGCTCGGCGAAGAGCCTCAGCAGTGTGGGGTAGGTCCGCTCGTTGTGGACGATGAAGCCGGTGTCGATCCCCAGCACCGGGCCTCCGTCCTGCGGCACGTCGTGGGTGTGGGCGTGGCCGCCGAGCCGGGAATCGGCTTCGAAGAGGGTGACGGTGTCCTGCCGGTTCAGGACGTACGCGGCGGTGAGTCCCGCCACGCCGCTGCCAATCACGGCTACTCGCCGGCCCTGGGGAATTCCTGCTGCATCTGACACTGATCTGCTCCTGTTGGCTTCGCCTGAATCGTCCTGGTGAATCGTCTATGGGCAATTCGTCGCCGAGGGGCCGACGGATGAGTGCGACTTTCCAACATTCTGCTTCCCACCAATGTGCCAGAATGAAGCGGGATTGCGGTCCCGCCTCACCGGAACCTGCGAAGGGCAGCACTTTGATCAATCCCGTTCACCTGCGGACCCTTGTCGAAGTGACCCGGCTGGGATCCTTCGCGGCGGCCGCCACGCGGCTCGGCTACACGGCGTCGGCGGTATCCCAGCAGATGTCGGCGCTGGAACGCGACACCGGCGTCGAGCTGTTCCAGCGTTCGGCGCGCAGCATCCACCCCACCGAAGCGGCCCTGGTCATGACCCGGCATGCGGCCAAGGTCCTCACGGACATCGAGACCCTCATGGCGGCAGCCTCCCGCACCGGGGATCCCGCCCGGCAGGAACTCCGCCTCGGCATCTTCCCCAGCCTGGCCACGTATGTGCTGCCGCGGCTCCTGGAAAACCCGGCCTGGAAGAAACTCGGCATCGACCTGCGGGTATCCGTGGCGGAGCCAGCCCAGACCATCCAGGGCCTGCGCGCCGGCGGCGAGCTCGACGTCGCCCTGGTGTACCAGGTGGGGCAGTCCGGCCTCGCATGGCCGCACACCGTGAACCGGCAGTGGATCGGCGACGACGACTTCCGGGTGGTGCTGCCCGCGGCCTGGGGCATCGGCACGGAGTCCAAGGTCGCGGCGGACCACCTGTCCGACATGCCGTGGATTGTGCACCACCCGGGAACGTCCGACGCCACCGTGATTGAGCGGCTCTTCGCCAGCTGCAACCTGCACCCGCGCGTGGTCGCGTACAGCGATGACTTCCACGCGAGCCTCGAGATGGCCGCGGCCGGGCTGGGCGCGGCCCTGGTTCCGGAGCTGGCCCTGCTGCACCGTCCGGCCGGGGTGGTGGTGCTGGACGTTCCGGAGATCCGGCTGGCCCGCAACGTCTTTGCCCTGCTGATCAACGAGAAACAGACCGCACAGGTCCAGCTGTTCGTCGAGCTGCTGGCCGACACGTTCAACTCCTCCACCCTGAAGCAGGCCATCCCCCGCAAGGGCTGACCCGGGACTGAGGCGTCGACTCAGCGCCGGCGGAGCAGCTGGCGGAGTCCCGTTCCCATCCCGGCGAGGGCGCTGATGATCCGGTGTTTGGCCGGGCTGTAGGGCGGGTAGATCAGCGCGAGGGTGTCCGGGCGCTGCGGCTTGGCGAGGGTGGCCCGCTCATGCGAGAACGTCCGCAGCGAGTGTTCCCCGTGATATGCGCCCATGCCGCTGCCGCCGACTCCGCCGAAGGGCAGGCCCGGGACCATCAGGTGCGCCGCCGGGACGTCGAAGCACAGCGCCCCCGAGGAGGTGCGTTCGGCGAAGGCCCGGCGCGTGCCGGCGTCGTTGCTGAACACGTACAGCGCCAGCGGCTTGGCGCCGTCGTTGATCATCCGGATGGCCTCGTCCCGTCCGGCGACCGGGACCAGAGGGAGCAGCGGCCCGAAGATCTCCTCCCCCATGACCGTGTCCCCGGGGGCGGGCCGGAGCAGGGTCGGGGCGAAGTGGCGGCTAGCGGCGTCCCGTTCCCCGCCGTGGACCACTGTGCTGCCGTCGGCGAGGGCGGCGATCCGTGCGAAGTGGCGGTCGTCGACGATCCGGCCGTAGGACGTGCTGCGGGAGGAGTCCGGGCCAAAGAGCTCACCGATCGCCTTGGCCAGCTCACGCTCCAGCGGCACCAGCACGTCCTCGGTGGCCAGGATGTAGTCGGGCGCCACGCAGGTCTGCCCGGCGTTCATGAACCGGCCCCACGCGAGCCGTTTGGCCGCCTTGGCCAGGTCCGTCGTGGAGTCCACGTATGCCGGGGACTTCCCGCCGAGTTCCAGGGTGACCGGCGTCAGGTGCTCCGCCGCCGCGCGGAGCACCACCTTGGCCGCGGTTTCGCCTCCGGTGAAGAAGATGTGGTCGAAGCGCTGAGCCAGCAGGGCCGTGGTTTCCGGGATGCCGCCTTGGACCACCTCCGCCGCGCCGCCGAGGTACTCCGGGATCCAGCGAGCCAGAGCCGCCGAGGTGGCAGGGGCGTGTTCGCTGGGCTTGAGCACCACGGTGTTGCCGGCGGCGACGGCACCGGCCAGCGGGGCGAGCAGCAGCTGCAGCGGGTAGTTCCAGGGTCCGATCACCAGCACCACGCCCAGCGGGGTCAGTTCCGTCCAGGCCTTGGCCGGCTGGACGGCGAGCGGCACCGCCACCGGGCGGGGCCGCAGCCAAGCCTCGAGGTTCTTTTCCAGGTGCGCGGCTTCGGCGCTGACAAAGCCGATTTCTGTCAGCAGGGACTCGGTGGCGTGCTTGCCCAGGTCGGCGCCCAATGCTTCGGCAAACTCCGTGCGGCGCTCGGCCAGCATCCGGCGCAGGCTGCGCAGTTGCTCCAGCCGCCAGGCCAGCGGACGCGTCGTTCCGGAGTCGTAGAGTTCGCGGGCGCGGGCGACGGCGGGGCCAACTGTTTGCATCCGCCCAATGTACCGGCACCGGGCGCCCGCCCGGGTGGAGTGCCGGATAAAACCTTGGGAATGCTGGAACGGGCCGGTTTTGAGGACTATGTTGAAGATATGAACAAGGTAGCGAGCAAGCACTTCGGAGAGGTCGAGCTCAACCACGGACGGGACCACAACCTCACCGCCAAGCATGAACTGGCGGGCCAGATCGTGGAGCTCGACCTGAATGTCAACGCGCATGACCATTTCGACGAAGCGGCCATGCACAAAGTTGACTACCGGTTGCGTTTCCTGCCCGAGCTCGTGGACCAGGTCCGCGAAATGATCGCCGAGGAGCTGGAGCAGGACGGCACCAGCCCGCAGGAGTACCGGCATTTCCACTGCAACGCGATCAAGGACGAGCACCTGCGGAAGGTGTTCGGCGTCGAGGACAAGAGCCAGCTCACCGACGCGGTTTTCCTCAAAGCACTAAAGCTGGGCCATGTGGGCATCTTCCCCGGCCAGCCGGAACGCTACTTCGTCCTGGACTTCACTCTGGGGTCGCACTTCACCGACGAGGTCCTGGTGGCCTCCGCGGACGAGGACGGCGTCGTCGATGACGAGATCCTCTGGGAATCCTGAATCCAGCTTTTTCCCGGCGCCGAACAAAGGCGGCCACCATGGACGCTATCCAACCAAGAGACAGCGATAGCACGCGTTCGGTCCCCCTTGAATCATCCGGATCGCGCACGGTGGACAGAGGGGCTTTACGTATTGCCGCGATGCTGATCTTTGGCGGCGTCGTGATTTCACTGGTGGCCGGCTTATTTCATGCCGATGCGGCCAGCGCAAACGACCATGTTGCCTCGTTCACCGAGTATGCCCGAAGCGACGTCTGGATCGGGGTGCACCTGGGCCAGTTCGTAGGCATGGCGCTCTTCGCCGGCGGAATGATCGCGCTGCTGGCCGCCCTGAATCTGCCGCAGGGCGGCCTCGCCCTGACAGCCCGTTTCGGCGCCCTCTCCGCGGCGGTTGCCATTGCGCTCTATGGCGCGCTCCAGGCCGTGGACGGCGTCGCCCTGAAGCACGCCGTGAATGCCTGGGCGTCCGCTGCAGAGCCGGAGAAGGCAATGCGCTTTGTCAGCGCGGAAGGAATCCGCTGGCTGGAGTGGGGAATGCGCAGCTACTACAGCTTCCTGTTCGGGAGCGCCCTGATTATTTCCGGCGTGGTCATCCTGGCCACACGGCGGGTCTCCCGCACTATCGGCATCCTTATGGGGCTATCCGGCGTGTCCTATCTGGCGCAGGGATGGATCATCGGAGCCGAAGGGTTCGCAGCCGCGAATGCGGTGCCGACGCTGTTCGGGATAATCCTCACCGTCGTCTGGACAGTGTGGCTGCTTATCAGCGCCTGGCGGTTGAAAGAGCGGGCAGGCCCGGCGGCCTGACGACGTGCCATCCCCCGTGCACAGTGATTGAGCCTGTCGAAACCGGGGTTTCGACAGGCTCAATCACTGAAGGGATTTTCCGCTCCCCCAGCTGCCGGTTGTTGCTACTTGGCTGCTTCGAGGAGTTCCGCGCGGACCGTCCTGGTGGCCGTGACCAGGTTGCGCAGGGACTCTTCGGTCTCCGCGTAGCCGCGGGTCTTCAGGCCGCAGTCCGGGTTGACCCAGAGCTGGCGGGACGGGACGTGCTTGACGGCGGTGCTGAGCAGCTCGGTGACTTCCTGCTCGCCCGGGACGCGCGGCGAGTGGATGTCGTAGACACCCGGGCCGACGCCGCGGCCGAAGCCGTGGGACTCGAGGTCGTGCACCACCTCCATGCGGGAGCGGGCGGCCTCGATCGAGGTGACGTCGGCGTCGAGGCCGTCGATCGCGTCGATGATGGCGCCGAACTCGGAGTAGCACAGGTGCGTGTGGACCTGGGTGGCGTCCCCGGCGCCGGCGGTGGCGAGGCGGAACGACTTCACGGACCAGTCCAGGTACGCGGCCTGGTCGGCCTTGCGCAGCGGCAGGAGTTCGCGCAGGGCGGGCTCGTCCACCTGGATGACCTGGATGCCGGCGGCCTCGAGGTCCGCGATCTCGTCCCGGAGGGCCAGTGCCACCTGGTTGGCGGTCTCGCCGAGGGGCTGGTCGTCGCGGACGAAGGACCACGCGAGGATGGTGACCGGACCGGTGAGCATGCCCTTCATCGGCTTGTTGGTGAGGGACTGCGCGTAGCGCGCCCATTCCACCGTGATCGGGGCGCTGCGGGTGACGTCGCCCCACAGGATGGAGGGGCGGGTGCAGCGGGAGCCGTAGGACTGGACCCAGCCGTGCACGGTGACGTCGAAGCCTTCGAGGTTCTCGGCGAAGTACTGGACCATGTCGTTGCGCTCGGGCTCGCCGTGGACCAGGACGTCGAAGCCGAGCTCTTCCTGCAGCTCCACGACGCGCTTGATCTCGTCCTTCATGAGCTGCTCGTACTGCTCCGTGCTCAGTTCGCCCTTGTTGGCGCGGGCACGGGCGGTGCGGATTTCCGAGGTCTGCGGGAAGGAGCCGATGGTGGTGGTGGGCAGCGGCGGCAGGTGCAGGGCCTTCTCCTGGGCTGCCTCGCGGACGGCGTAGGCGGAGCGGCTGAAGTCAGCGTCGGTGAGGGCCGCGGTGCGGTTCCGGACCTCGGCGCGGCGGACGCCGTCGGCTGCGGCGCGGTCGGCGATGATGCGGGTGGCCTCATCAATGACCGGCTGGACTGCTGAAGGGTCGGTCAGCAGGCCGGCGAGGGTAACCACCTCGGTGGCCTTCTGGTCTGCGAAGGCCAGCCAACTGCGCAGCTGCGCGGAGAGCTGGACTTCCTCGTCGACGTCGTGCGGGACGTGCTGGGTGGAGGTGGAGGTGCTGACGGCCAGCCTGGCGACGGACTTCTGCAGCTCGGCGATCTTCTCCGCGGAGGCGGCGAGGTCGTTGCGCCAGATGTTGTGGCCGTCCACGACGCCGGCGACCAGGGTCTTGTTGCCCAGGGCGGCCAGGGCCGCGGCGGAGGGGACCTCGCCCTTGAAGACGTCCAGGTGCAGTGCGTCGATGCCGGTCGCGGCGAGGGTGCCGAGCTGGCCGTTGAGCGCGCCGTACGGGGTGGAAACGAACAGCTGCGGACGCTTGGCCGCGGCGGCGAAGACCTCGTAGGAGCGGGCGACGGCGGCCTGGATTTCCCCGGCCGGGGTGTCCTGGTCCACCACGAGGGCGGGCTCGTCGAGCTGGACCCAGCCGGCGCCGGCAGCGGCCAGCTTCTCCAGCAGGGCGGTGTAGACGGGGAGGATGTCCTCGAGGCGGGACAGCGGGCTGAAGCCGGCCGGGGCGTCGTCGGAGGCCTTGCTCAGCAGGAGGAACGTGACCGGGCCGACGATGTACGGACGGGTCTCAACACCGTTGGCGAGGGCGTATTCGAATTCCTCGACGATGCGGCTGGAGGTCAGCGAGAAGCTGGTTTCCGGGCCGATCTCCGGCACGAGGTAGTGGTAGTTGGTGTCGAACCACTTGGTCATTTCCAGCGGCTGCTGGTCCTTGTTGCCGCGGGCCAGGGTGAAGTAGCCGTCAATGTCGAGCTGGCCGTCGGCGTCGAGGAGGTTTCCGAAGCGTGCGGGCACGGCGCCGAGGTGGGCGGCGGCGTCGAGCACCTGGTCGTAGTAGGAGAAGGTGCCGGGGACTGCGGCGGCTTCGGTGAGGCCCAGGCCCTGGAGGCGCTTGGCGGTGCCGAGCTGGATTTCCTTGGCGGCGGCGTCCAGGGCGGCGGCGTCGATCTTGCCGGCCCAGTAGGCCTCGACGGCCTTCTTCAGTTCGCGGCGGCGGCCGATGCGCGGGTAGCCGAGGATCGAGGCTGCCGGGAACGGAGTGGGGTTGAGCGTGTTCTTTTCAGTCATGGGAAGTCCTAAGTTTTGGTGGGGTGGTTAGCTGGCGAGCTGGCGGCGGCCCGCGGTGTGCCGGTTGCCTCTTCGAGGCCGGGCCAGGGCAAGTTTGTCCAGCACGTCGAGCGCGGCCGTGTGTTCGTTGAAGGTGTAGAGGTGCAGTCCGGGGGCTCCGGCGGCCAGGGCCGCATTGGCGAGGTCCACGGTGGCGCTGACCCCGATCCGGGTGCGTTCGGCGTCGGAATCGGCGGCGGCGAGCCGTTCGATGAGTTCCGGTGCCGGTTCGACGCCGGTCAGCTCGCCGAGGCGGGTGAGCCGGCGGATGCTGGTGAGCGGCATAACGCCCGGGATGATCGGGATGGTGACGCCGGCCCGGCGGGCCCGGGTCAGCAGGTCCGCGTACTGCTCGGTGTGGAAGAAGACCTGGGTGATGGCGAAGTCGGCGCCGGAGCGCTGCTTGGCCAGCAGCACCTCGACGTCGTGCGCCTCACTCGGGGATTCCGGGTGCCGGGTGGGGTACGCTGCGACGCCGACGGCCACCTTGCCGGCGCACAGCAGCGCGGAGCGGCGTTGTTCGACGCGGCGGATGAGCTCGATCAGGTCCTGGGCGTAGCGCAGCGATCCCTCGGGAGGCACGCCGCCGTCCTTGGGCTGGTCGCCGCGCAGAGCCAGGATGCCGCGCACGCCGACGTCGAGCAGTTCGCCGATGATCTCCGCGAGCTCCTGCGGGGAGTTCCCCACGCAGGTCAGGTGCGCCAGTGGCCGCAGGGTGGTTTCCTGGACGAGGCGGTTGATGAGCTCGACGGCGGTGTCCCGGTTGGAGCCGCTGGCGCCGTAGGTCACGGAGACGTAGTCCGGGTCCGTGCTTTCCAGTTCGCCAATGGTGGTCCAGAGCGACTCCGCGGCCGCGGCCGACCGGGGCGGGAACAGTTCATAGGACAGGGCAACAGGGGCCGTGCCGGCAAGATTTGGGTGGGTGTCAATAAGGCTGGGTGGAGACATTTGCGTCCTTGGCTGTGAACACTGACGGATTTGCCCTGAAACGGGACCCGCCGGTGAGTTGAGTTTGGGGAACACGGGGGAAACTCCAGCAGGGCGCAGCCGCGACTGTTACGCCTGATACGAAGTTGTCCGTGAGCAAATGTCAGGCCCACATGGGGGCACCCACACCCCCCTGGGCTGGCCATGGTATTTCCCAAGGGCCCGCCTTGAGCGGAGGATCGCTGACACGTTACTGAGGTAACTTGGTTAGAACTCTACGGGCCCTCCGGGAAGGCGTTCAAGTCGCCTCCCGAATTAAGACGCACTTTTACGGCACATTTCATGCCCGGGCAGAATATTCTTCGCTCGGGGTGCCGCCGGGGGCTGTCTGTGGCTGGTCCGGCATTACCGGCGCACCACTCCCCAAGGTGCCCGCGCAGGACTATCCTTTTGCCATGATCCAGCTTCCAGCCAGTTACCAGGAGTATCTCGCCGGCAAGAGCGAGAGTTTCATCAACACGGTCCGGCCCATCCTGATGCAGTCCGCCGCGGATAAACGCCACGGCGTCCGGATTCTGGTGCTTCCGCACGGCCACCAGGCGCACCTGGATGACACCATCCCGTTCGGCACCATACTGGAAGATATCGACTGAGTCGTTGCGGAAATCCTGTCGACGGGACCCGCGGTTCTACCCTGCGGCCCTAGCCCTCCAGCAGGAGGCGCTGCGAGCGGGGCGCGAGCGTGTGTTCCAGCACGAGGCAGGCGGCGCCGATCGCGCCGACGTCCTCGCCGACGCCGGTGCCCACCACCTCGATCTCATGGATCTTCCGGGTGGCGCTGCCTTCCCGGACCAGATCCGGGATCCGTTCCAGGTAGCGCTCCGAGAGGCAGGTCCAGAACGGTCCGCCGAACACCACCCGGTCCACGTCCAGGGCGTTGGTGACGGCCGAGACGGCCCGGGCCACCAGCACGGCGGAGTTGTCGATGATGTCCTGCGCCCTTTGGTCTCCGGCGCCGGCCGCGGCACACAGGGCGGCGAAGCTGTCTTGGAGGGCGGGACCGGTCACGGCGCCCACCGGGCCGTCCAGCACTCCTGCTTCGACGGCACGGGTCACCAGCACCTGGGGAATGCACGAGGACTTGACGCAGCCGCGCATTCCGCAGTCGCAGGGTGCCCCGTCAGGATCAACGATGATATGCCCGATCTCACCGGCATTCCCCGAGGTCCCGCGCACCACCTCATCATTGAGTACGATTCCGCAGCCGATGCCGGTGCCCATGTACATAAAGACGAAGCTTCCGGCGCCGCTCGGGCCGCCCGCCCAGGTCTCGGCCACCGCGGCGCTGGTCACGTCCTTGTCCACGATGGTGGTCAGGCCGGTGGCCGCGGCCAGGGCGTCGCGGAGCGGGACGCGGTCCCAGCCAACGAGGAGCGGAGGGTCCACCACCGTGCCTTCTTCAAGGTCGATCGGCCCGGGCGAGGCGATCCCCAGGCCGGCGATCCGGGCCGGGTCGACGCCGGAGTCCGAGATGAGCTGCCTGATTTCGGCGGCGATGGTGTCGATGACGGCCCCGGGGTCGGTGCCGGCCGGGGTCTTGATCCGGGAATGCTTGACCACGGCCCCGACCAGGTCCAACACCACGAACGTTGTCACCGCCGGATCCAGGTGGACACCGACGGCGTACATTCCGGAGGAATTGAGCCGGAGCATGGTCCGCGGCTTGCCCGGCCCGGTGCCTTCCTTGCCCGCCTCATAGATCAGGTCCTGGTCCAGCAGTCTGCGGGAGATATTGGAGATCGTCTGCGGGGAAAGCCCGACGATCTGGGCCAGCTCGACCCTGCTCAGGCCGGCCGGGGAACGCCGGATGGCGTCGAGGATCACCGTGAGGTTGAAATCGCCCATCCGGGGCAAGTTGGTTCCGCGCCTCGGCGAGGGCTGGCGGATCTCAGTCACTGATAACCCCTAAACGTCTTTGGCCACGCACTGCTTATTTCAGAATCGTACGTTACGCACGTGTGACCGCCCACACCCCGCGCTTCACACTCCCGCTGATTTCCGGGTGCTGGCCGTGACCGTGAATTTCGGGTTCCGCCCGACCTCGCGGGTGGGGCCGACCAGCCGCTGCAGCGCCGGCTGGTAGTGAAGGTGGCTGTTGAACACCGTCCAGAGCTCCCCGCCCGGAGCCAGGACCCGTCCGGCCGCCTCAATCAGCTTGATGCCGGCCCCCGCATGAACCGCCGCGCCGACGTGGAAGGGCGGGTTGAGCAGGATCAAATCGGCGCTGGCGTCCGGCAGCGTGCCCATGGCGTCGTCCTGGAGCGCCGTGACCTGATCCGAGAGCCCGTTGGCTGCCGCCGTCGCGCCGGCGGAGTCGACGGCGGCCGCGGACTGGTCCGTGGCCGTGACCCGGGAGCCGGGGTTGGCGCGGGCGTACATGGCGGCGAGGATTCCGGTGCCGCAGCCCAGGTCGACGGCGTGCCGCGCCGACGGGATCCGGGGCAGGAACTCCAGCAGGAACCTGGTGCCGATATCCAGCCCGGTGCCGGCAAAAACGGCTCCGCGGGCGCACACGGTCAGTCCCAGTTCGCTGTTGACGTCTTTGACCGGGAACGGCGGCGTGCCGGGAACCGGCCGCGGGTTGCGGGCCAGCAGGATCCGGGATTTTTGCCGGGCAAGCTGGGGCTGGACTTCGCCGAAGTAGCGCTCCAGCACTGCGTTCATGCCCAGGCTCATGTGCTTCACCCGGCCGCCGGCCAGCAGGACGACGTCGGGGGCGGCGTGGCGGGCGACGGCGTCGGCGATTTCCTCCAGCTCCGCAAGGGACTTGGGTAGCTGGAAGAGCACCACGTTCGCCCCGGCCAGCAGCCCGGCCCCGAGCGGGTGCTGTTCGAACCCGGCCGCCACGCCCAGCGTCTCTGCGTTGAGCCGGAGGGCCTGCTCCCCGGTGATGAGGTCCTGGTGCGCGCGGACGGGGCCGTTCCAGCTGCCGGCGGCATCGTCGCGAGCCAGGGCACCGAGCGTCAGCGCACCGTAGCGGTCCCCCACGACGGCAAGCCTGCAGCCGGGGTGCAGGGATCCGGCCGCGAGCATGTCCGCGGCGGTTTCCAGGAGAAGCTTGTCCGTGGCGTCCCAGGCCTGGAGGTTGGCCGCCTCCACATCCGGGAACCTGCGCAGCCGGGAGAAATGGGAGTCAAGATTATGGTCCGCCACGCGCGAGCTGCCGCCTTTTGTGAGTCAGGGGTGGGTCAGGGAGTCCGGGTCCCCGGTGTTGAGGTCCCCTGCAAACTTATCCTGCTCCTCCAACAAACGCAGGATGCCTGCCACCGCTGCCCGGCCGGCCCGGTTGGCGCCGATCGTGGACGAGGACGGTCCGTAGCCGACCAGGTGGACCCGCGGCTCGGCGGCCACTTGGGTGCCGTCCATGGCGATCCCGCCGCCGGGGCCGCGGAGGTGCAGTGGTGCGAGGTGTTCAAGTTCCGCGCGGAAGCCGGTGGCCCAGAGGATCACATCGGCGGCCAGGAAGCTGCCGCCCGCCATCCGCACTCCCCCGGGCTCGATGCCGGTGAACATGGGGCGGCGCTCCAGCACGCCCCGGGCCGCGGCCGCCCGCAGCGCAGGGGTCCAGATCAGCCCGGTCACCGCGACGACGCTTTGCGGCTGAAGGCCCTGCCGAACGCGCTCCTCGACGAGGGCGACGGCGTCGTGCCCGGCCTGCCGGTCGAAGGCGGCGTCCCGCCAGACCGGTTCCCGGCGGGTGAACCAGCTGGTGGTGGTGACCTTGGAGATCTCGTCCAGCAGGCCGACGGCGGAGATGCCGCCGCCGACCACTATCACGTGCCGGCCGCTGAACTCCTCGGCGGAGACGTAGTCCGCAACGTGCAGCTGCCGTCCGCGGAAAGACGCCTGGCCCGGGTAGATCGGCCAGAACGGCCGGGTCCAGGTGCCGGTCGCGTTGATAATGGCCCGGGCCGACCAGCCGCCGCGGGAGGTGGCGATCCGCAGCCGCCCGCCGTCGTCGTTGTCTTCCCGGGCGACGGACCGGACCTTGACGGGACGTTCGATGGCCAGCGCCAGCTGGTCCTCGTAGCCGCCGAAGTAGCGGGCCAGGAAACTTGAACTTGCTTCCTCCGGGTCGACGGCGGGCTGCGGGATGCCAGGCAGGTCGCTGATGCCGTTCACGGTGGCCATGAGGAGGCTCTTCCAGCGGTGGCGCCAGGCGCCGCCGGGGCCGTCCTCGGCGTCGAGCACGATGTAGCTCCGGACCGGCCCGGCGGCCTCATCCCGGTCCTCCGGCACAATGCGGGCCGGGACAAAGCCGCGGCGCTGCAGGTGGTAGGCCGCGGAGAGCCCAGCCTGGCCGGCGCCGATCACCACGACGTCGGCGGCCCGGACCGTGCCGTCAATCCCTGCAGACATGCCGGTCAGATCTTCTTGACCACGCTGGATTTCAGCTGCATGGGGCCGACGCCGTCGACCTTGCAGTCGATGTCGTGGTCGCCGACGCCGTCGACGAGCCGGATGCCGCGGACCTTGGTGCCGACCTTGATAACGGTGGAACTGCCCTTGATCTTGAGGTCCTTGACGACCGTGACGGTGTCCCCGTCGGCGAGGATGTTGCCAACGGCGTCCTTGACCGGCTTCACTTCCTGGTCCCCGGACTCCGGCTCCGCGGCCGGCGACCACTCATGCGCGCACTCGGGGCAGACCAGGAGCGCCCCCATTTCGTACGTGTATTCGCTGGAGCATTCGGGGCACGGGGGCAGGGTCTCATCCACGTCCCCAATATTAGTCGAGCGGCCGGCGCGGACAGCCGTCGAGACCCCATTGCTAAGCTGCTGTAACCCCAGCGAAGGCGGCGCCGCATGGCCGACAGTCCAGTTCAATCCGAGGGGCCAGGCCAGTCAGAGGGCCCGGTCCGGCCACATGGTCCCGTCCGGGACCGGGGCCCCGACGGGGAATCCCGGCTGCGCTCCGGCTGGCGGACTGCCGGCCGGTTGCTGTTGGGCGCGTTCCTCGTCTTTGCCGGGGTCAGCCACCTGGGCTGGAGCCGGGAAGCGTTCTACGCGCAGGTGCCGCCCTGGCTGCCGCTGGACAGGGACTTCACCGTGGTGGCGTCCGGACTGGTGGAGATTGCCCTGGGTCTGGCTCTGCTGCTGCTCAGGCGGCGGCGGGTGGCGCTCGGCTGGATTGTGGCGGCGTTTTTCGTGGCGGTCTTCCCGGGCAACATCTCGCAGTTCGCCACGGGCACCGATTCGTTCGGCCTCAATTCGGACCAGAGCCGCGGGATCCGCCTGCTGTTCCAGCCGCTCCTGGTGGTGTGGGCGCTGTGGTCCACAGGCGCCTGGCGGGCGTGGCGACAGTCCCAGAGCCGCCGCTGACCCGGGGTCACCGACTCCACAAAACAAAGGAGGCCCTGCTCAGTGAGCAGGACCTCTTCGGTGGAGCTGAGGGGACTCGAACCCCTGACCCCCTGCATGCCATGCAGGTGCGCTACCAGCTGCGCCACAGCCCCGAAATCGCTGGGGAATCTTTCCTGCGAAGGACCGTCTTCCCTGAAGCAACCTGTTTATCTTAAACTACATTTCCGGTTCGCGCTAATCGGCATACGTTGGGGCGAAAAAGTCCGGCGAGGCCTCACCTTTTTCCGGGCCCCGTGCATTGCCTTCGCCGTCCGGGGCGCCTTTGGACACGATTCCTGCCCCTGGGTCCGGTGTCCGCGGCGCGCCCGTGTCAAAGTGCCCCCGGACCGCAGCCGCCGGGCGGGACCTGCCAGCGGTATACGCGTCGTGGCCGCTGGCCCAAATCTTCCCCCAAAAACCGCACAAAAAAATCCGCCGGAATCTTTCGATTCCGGCGGATTATCCGGTGGAGCTGAGGGGACTCGAACCCCTGACCCCCTGCATGCCATGCAGGTGCGCTACCAGCTGCGCCACAGCCCCGAATTTTCGTTGCTCCGACCCCGTCAGCTTGCGCTTTCGGCTCCGGTACTTTGTCCGGATTTCTCCGAAGCAACTCAAATATCTTAGAACAGCCCTTCGGAAAATTCCAAATCGGGCATATTCCGGTTTCCTCCCGGCCGCTACTCGGAGTCGGAAGCTGCTGCTGCCTTCGCGGACGCGTCGTCCCCGAGCTGAAGGTCTACGACGGGGCAGTCCTTCCAGAGACGCTCGAGGGCGTAGAACACGCGGTCTTCCTCGTGCTGGACGTGGATGACGATGTCGCCGTAGTCCAGCAGGACCCAGCGGCCGCCGGAGCGTCCTTCGCGGCGGATCGGCTTGAGCTCGAACTTGGAAAGTTCGTCCTCAACGCCGTCCACGATGGCGTTGACCTGGCGCTCGGACGGCGCCGAGGCAATCAGGAAGATGTCGGCCAGGGCCAGCCGCTCGCTGACGTCCATGGCGACGATGTCCTCGGCGAGTTTTTCCGCGGCGGCTCGGGCTGCGTGGCGGGCTGTGGCGATGGCTGATTCTGTTGCAGTCACGGGACTCCTTGTTGGGTGAAAATCTTGTGTTGTTGAAAATACGTGGAATGGCCGCCTGACAGGTCAGCAGGGCCAAAACGAAGCTGCCTAGCCGGCGAGGCCAGTGACGATCAGGGTGATGCCGGCGATCAGGGCAATCACTCCAAGAGCCAGCACCGCCAGCTGCACGAGCCGGAGGCGGCGTGCCCTGCCGAGGCCGGCAGTGGCCGCGTCCAGGGGATCGAGACCATAGGCCGAGTTCGCCGCGACGGGCGTCCTGTCCGTGAAGTCCTCTTCGGACTGGGCTGCTGCGGGGTTCCCCGCGGCCGGCCTGGACGTCACGTGGGGCGCGGAGGCGGCCTTGGCGGCCGCCTCGGCGCGGGCGAGCACACCGCCGCGGCCCGTTGCGGACG